>DATKEN010000092.1:0-87106 GCA_035512155.1 Terriglobales bacterium
CCTAACTCCTCCGCCCGCAGGGGACGGTGGTGGTCCCGGCGCGCTGAGCATTCAACCGGTCAACATTGAAGAGGAGATGCGGCGGTCGTATCTCGACTATTCGATGTCGGTGATTATTGGGCGCGCGCTGCCTGACGTGCGTGACGGCTTGAAGCCAGTGCACCGGCGCATTCTGTACACAATGCAGCAGATGGGCCTGGCTTTCAACCGGGCTACCCGCAAGTGTGCGCGAATCGTCGGTGAGACCATGGGCAAATACCATCCGCACGGCAACCTGGCGGTTTACGATGCCCTAGTGCGACTGGCGCAGCCGTTCGCCATGCGTTATCCACTGGTGGATGGTCAGGGGAACTTCGGCTCGGTGGACGGAGACCCGCCTGCAGCCGACCGATACACCGAAGCACGCCTCACGCGCGTGGCCGGTGCTTTGCTGGAGGACCTGGACAAGGAAACCGTTGACTTCCGCCCGAACTACGACGGCAACGAAACTGAGCCCGACGTTCTGCCTACCCGTATTCCAAATTTGCTGGTGAATGGGTCGGACGGGATCGCAGTGGGGATGGCAACGAAAATTCCGCCGCACAATCTGACGGAGATCGTCGACGCCACGATTACGCTGGTGAACAATCCCGTCGCGCCATTGCCTGAGATTCTGAAAATTGTGAAGGGTCCAGACTTTCCGACCTACGGAATTATCCACGGCAAAGCAGGCATCCTCGAGGCTTACAAAACCGGCCGGGGACGCTTCATGATGCGCGCCAAGGCGGGAATCGAAACCTTCAACAAAGATCGTCAGGCTATCGTGGTCACTGAAATTCCCTATCAAGTGAACAAATCCCGCCTGATCGAACGCATCGCGCAACTGGTCAACGACAAGGTTATCGACGACATTTCCGACATTCGCGATGAGAGCGACCGCGAAGGCATGCGCATTGTGATCGAACTTAAGCGCGGCGGCGAGCCCCAGATCGTGCTCAATCAGCTCTTCAAGCACACCTCGATGCAGGAAGGTTTCAGCATGATCTTCCTGGCCGTGGTGAATGGGCAGCCCAAGGAGATGGGGCTGATCCAGGCCATCAAACACTTCATCGATCACCGCGTCGATGTGGTCCGCCGCCGTACAGCTTACTTACTGCAAAAGGCGAAGGACCGCGAGCACATCCTCGAAGGTTATCTGACTGCGCTTGATCACCTGGACAATGTCATTATCATCATCCGTGCGAGCTCCAACCGCGCGGAGGCGCGCGAAAATCTGGTGGTTTTCTTTGCAGGCAAGAAAATCGACATCAACACCACTGGACGCGCACCCAAGCTCAATCCGGAAAAGCCGTTCACCAGTATTCAGGCGGACGCGATCCTTGAATTGCAACTGCATCGCCTGACCAAGCTCTCGATCGATGAAATCACCAAGGAATTGAATCTCACCCGCGAAAACATTACCGAATACGAGTCCATTCTCGGCTCGGAAAAGAAACTGCGCGGAGTGATCGTGAAAGAACTTGAAGAGGTCAAGAAACTGTACGGCGATGAGCGCCGCACCGTGATTGAAGACGAGGCCGCGGAAATCCATCTGGAAGACCTGATCGCTGACGAGCAGGTCGCAGTCACGGTCAGCCACGGCGGTTACATGAAGCGCACCCCGATCTCCACCTACCGCATGCAGCGTCGCGGAGGCACGGGCCGCACCGGCATGAAGACGCGTGACGAGGACTTTGTTGAGCATCTGTTCATCGCCTCTACGCACGCCTACATTCTCATCTTCACTAACACCGGCCGCGTGTACTGGCTCAAGGTGTATGAGATTCCCGACATCAGCGCCGCGGGAAAAGGCAAGCACGTGGGCAATCTGGTTGGCTTACAGCCCGGCGAGACGGTGCGCACCATGGTGGCGGTCCGCAACCTCGAAGAGGTGGGCAAGTACATCTTCTTTGCCACGCGCAATGGCCTGGTCAAGAAGACCGAGCTCAAGGATTTTTGCCACGTGCGCGCAAACGGCATTTATGCCATCAGCATCGAGAAGGGCGACGAACTGGTCGCGGTCCGCATCACCGACGGACAGCAGATCGTCTTCCTCGCCACCCACGAAGGCCAAGCCATCCGCTTCGACGAGGAAGACGTACGCCCCATGGGCCGCCAGGCATACGGTGTCTGGGGCATCCGCATGGAAAAGGGCGACTACCTGGTTGGCATGGCGACAACTCCCAAACCAAAGACCAATGGTGGCGCGATCGCGGCGCCTGCAGGGAAAGTCCCCGCGATCGAAGCTGAGATTCCTGCCGAGGGTGTTCCAACCTCCGAAGTTGTAGACGTCGGCAAAAAAGGCACGCTGATCCTTTCCGTTACCGAAAATGGATACGGCAAGCGCACCGCGGCCGACGAATACCGCCTGCAAGGACGTGGCGGCTCGGGCGTAATCAATGTAAAGACCACCGAACGAAACGGTAAAGTCGTGGGCATCGCCCAGGTGGACGAAAACTCCGAGGTCATGCTCATCAGCCAGTACGGCAAAATCATCCGCATGGATTCAAAGACCATCCGCGAATCGGGACGCGCTGCCCAGGGCGTCCGCCTACTGAACCTGGAGCCCGGAGACCGCGTGGCAGCAGCGGTAGTGATTGTGCCCGAAGAAGAGCCGGTGAACGGAGGGACGCTGATTCAGTAGGCAGGCCATACAGAGTCAGGTGGAATCAATAGCTCACGCCTAGGAACAGGCTTTGCGCTGCAGCCTCACGACTTTCTCCACCGTCGCCAACGCTATGCCGCTTTTCAGCATCTGCATAACGACGAGTCTACTCGTAGGGAGAAATCACCATGAGAATGCGTACTAAAAAGAATCTGCTGAATCTTCTGCTGGGCGCCGGCGTGTTGCTGCTCGACCCCTTGCGCGATCGGGTTTCGGACAGCGTCGTCGACGACTTGAAGGACCGGGCACAAGACCTGCGGGACAAAGCGCGCGACCGTTACGAGGTGGCATCCGATCGCGTGAGCCGTGCTTCGGACATAATTCGAGGCGAGGATCATTCTGTATTGAGCCAGGCATTCGCCTTCGTGGCGGGAGTTGGAGTCGGTGTGGGCGTGGGAATGCTGCTCGCGCCAGCCAGCGGAGAGGAAACACGCGGCAACCTGGCGGACAAGGTGCACGATTTCGGCAACCAGGTCCGCGACCGTTTTTCCTCAGAACCGCGAACCGCGACCGGGACATAACGCCTGCTGCAGCATTCGGTCTGTTATATCGTCTAACCTGGCATGATCGTCGATCTGAGCCACCGGCTGGAGCCGGATATGCCGGCGTATCCGGGTCTGCCGGTGCCGCAGTTTCATACGTTCCTGGCACATGGTGATGCCGGAAAACATACTCACTATTCGCCGGGAACGAGTTTCCAAATTGCCACATATGAGTTTGCTGGCAACACCGGCACCTATGTGGATGCTCCTTTTCATCGCTATCCAAATGGCGCCGACCTCGCTGACGTGTCCCTGGATCGGCTCGTCGATCTGGCCGGAGTGTTAGTGGATGCTCCGGAAGAAGGAGCGATCGAAGAGCGAATTTTTTCCGGAATTGCGCTGCGGGGAAAGGCTGTCCTGGTGCATACGGGATGGTCGCGGCGCTGGCGTTCGGATGGCTATTTCCGCTCCGGGCCTTATCTGACGGGCGCGGCTTGTGAACATCTGGTCAATTCGGGAGCGGCGATGGTCGGAATCGATTGTGCCAACATCGACAATATGAACGATCGCGTCGCGGCCGGCCCACACTGTGCTGCTGGCAGCCGGTATTCCAATCGTCGAGCATCTCCGGGGTCTCGAGCAGCTCATCGGGCGAAACTTCCGATTCTTTGCCGCGCCGCCCGCGGTCCGCGGGGGAACGTCGTTTCCGGTGCGGGCCTTTGCTATCTGCGAGTGAGTCCGGCCTGCAATGAGCCAGGAATTACTGTGAAGGCACGGACACGTGCTCATGCACGATGAGCCATTTTCCGTCCTGCTTTTCAAAGACAACGGTCCAGCGGAAGGTGGCTAACTCGCGCTTGCCTGACTTCTGTGTCATGTCCGACTTCAACGTTGCCGTGCCCCAGGCATATTCTCCTGCGGCGTGAATTTGGGCATCATCATTCACGTCGAACTTGGCGCTCTTATAACCTGCGAGAACGTTGCGTACTCCCTTGTCATATTCATCCCAACTCTCGTACTTGACGGGTGCGATGTCAAAAAAGATGTGCTGCCCCTGAGCATAGAACTCGGCCACTTTCGAGGGGTCAAGAGTGCTCCAACCGTCCCATATTTTCTGCAGGTAGGCTTTGTCAGGAAGCGGGCCACTGGACGCTGCTTTCTTGGCGGGCTTCTTGGATGTGGCAAAGCTTGAAAGACTGAGGGCGAGGACGCAGATCAAAAGCGTCAAAAGGCGCTTCGGCATTGGGTTTCCTCCGATCCGGCGAAAGATTGTCGCACAGGAATAGAAAAATCACAAAGGACTACACCGCCGGTATTACCTCAGTGGCGTCATCGCGAGCGCAGCCGTTTTTCAGGCGGAGCGAGGGATCTCGCGTGGCAGCTTCGCCGGACGCGCGGCTCTCCATGCCGCTGTTCAGAAATTCTCAGCGCGGTTTGACGCTTTTCCAGGCCACACGCTAAGATAGATGGGTTTGCCTGTACTCGCAGCTCCGTTCTGGAGCCGCCCGCCATCGTTGCTGAGAGCGCCGACGCGGAAAGCAGCAAGCACAATATTCAGCGCTGCGGCATTATGCCGCGGGGATTTGATTGGACGGAGGCATGAGTATGTATGCGGTCATCCGCGCCGGTGGAAAGCAATACCGGGTGGCGCCCGGCGATGTGATTCGGCTGGAAAACCAGGGCAACGGCACCAATGGGAAGATTGAGTTCAGCGATGTGCTGGCGGTCTCGGGAGAGCCTGGCCAGATCGGACGGCCCCAATCGGAAGCACGGGTTGTCGGCGAGATTGTGGAACAGGGACGCGGCGCGAAGATCCTTGTCTTCCACTATAAGCGCAAAAAGCAGTACAAGAAGCTGCGCGGGCATCGCCAGGGGTACACGGCGGTGCGCATCACCGAGATCGCTTTCGACGGGCAGAGTTTCAAGGCGCCCGACCTTCAGAAAAAGGAAGCCAAGCCGAAGCCGGTGAAAGCTGCGGTAGTAGAAGAAGCGCCAAAGGCCGAAGCCAAAGTGGCGAAAGCGCATCCAGCGAAGAAGGTTGCAGCAAAGAAGCCCGCGGCCAAGAAGGCCGCGCCGAAAAAGAAGAAATAAGAGTCAAACACAGGGTCCCTCGACTGGCGTCTTGTCTTCGCTTCGCGGGGACAAGAACTCCGCTCGGGATGACAGAGAGAGTTATTTATGGCACATAAAAAAGGACAAGGCACTTCACGAAATGGGCGCGATTCGAATGCGCAACGGCTGGGCTTTAAGGCTTTTGGCGGACAAGTGGTCCCGGGCGGCACCATCATCGTGCGCCAGAGGGGCACGAGGGTGAAGCCAGGACTCAACGTCGGCCGTGGCAAAGACGACACGCTCTTCGCCAAGATCAGCGGGCGCATCAAGTTCATGGACAAGGGCTCAATGGGCAAATTCGTGATGATCGAGCCGCTGGCAGCGAAGTAGACGCCGTCATAAAGTTAGAGAGGCCGCGGCGAGCTTGAAGCGCGGCCAGCAGCCTCGGCTTGGGTCGAGGCTTTTTTGCGCGCTCCTATTTCTGCCGAGCGAGAGCGCCCGTCCCCACACGGTCTATTCAAGTGTTCATCGATGAAGCCACAATTCGAGTCAAGGCTGGTGACGGTGGCAATGGCTGCGTGGCCTTCCGGCGGGAGAAGTTTGTTCCACGTGGAGGTCCGTCGGGTGGGGACGGCGGCAAGGGTGGCGACGTCATCATGGAATCGAGCGAACGTCACAACACGTTGGTGCATTTCCGTTTTAATCCAGAGTACAAGGCCCAGCGCGGGCGGCACGGAGAAGGTTCCAACCGAACGGGACGCGAAGGTGTCGACGTTCTTCTGAAAGTCCCAGTAGGGACTATTGTCTACGACGCTGACACGGACGACAAAGTCTACGATTTCTCCCGACCGGATGAACGGGTCGTTATTGCCCAGGGTGGGCGAGGCGGGCGGGGAAATGCCCGCTTTGCCACTTCGACCCATCAAGCACCGCGTGAGCACGAAGATGGCCGGCCGGGAGTAGAACGGACCTTCCGGCTGGAGTTGAAACTGCTCGCGGATGTCGGCCTGGTGGGATATCCGAATGTGGGGAAATCGACGCTGATCTCGCGCATCTCCGCGGCTCGGCCTAAGATCGCTGATTATCCCTTTACCACGCTGCAGCCAAACTTGGGTGTGGTGATGGTCGGTAAGCCGCCCGAGGAGAAAAGTTTTGTAGTAGCTGACATCCCAGGGCTGATTGAAGGCGCCCACAAGGGTGCCGGGTTGGGCACACAGTTTCTACGACATATCGAGCGCACGCGGTTGCTGGTGCATCTTGTTGATATTTCGGACGCTAGCGGCAGGCCGGATCCGGCGAAAGATGTGGAAGTGATCAACGAAGAATTGGCCAGTTTTGGCGCAAATCTCGAAAAAAAGCCGATGATTGTGGTGGGGTCCAAGCTGGACGTTGCGAACAAGGAGAAGCTGATGAAACTCCGGCGGTATTGCAAGATGAAAGGCTTGGAATTGTTTCCAATTTCCGCGGTCACCGGCAAAGGGATTGACGATTTAATGTACGCGATGGCCGGGAAGGTTGAAGAAGTCAGGCTTCAAGCTTCGGTGGTGGGTCATCAGGAATAGACCTGAACAAGATGCCAAGGGGTGTACCTAAATAACCCAATTCTCAGTTCATGGTTCTCAGTTCTCAGAGCAGACATAAGGCGGCCGAAACGGCCGCCTCTTGTCTGCTCGGGTTCACGCCTCCGGAATTTGAGAGCCGTGCTGGAAGTGATATTGCAGGATTTTTGCGGCGAGAGCGGGGTGCACAGTCGATGAATCGGCTTCCACGGTGCGCACTATCTCGCCCCGGCAAACGACTTCTGCCGCCGATAGTCCTGCGATTTCCGCAGGCAGAACAAGATTGATTTCGAGCTGCACATTGGGTGGAATCGCTTCTTCCGCCCGGAACAGCATTCCCGAGCGGCTGATGTTTTCGGTGGTGCCGGCGCGCCAGTCGTTTTCTCCGAGCTGGCGGTATTTCAACGGCAATTGAAGTTTGAAGCGCTGGGCGCGGAAAGGAGAGAGCTTTTCCCGGGCGCGACCTGTTCCTGCAAAGCGAGCAGACATCGTGACCTCCTGGGGGAGCGGTGTGTCGAGCACCTCCCGCACCTTGGCTTTCAACGCGGGGAGGGTAAAGGGCTTCTGGAGAAGGGTGATGCCCTCGTCCAGAGTGCCGTTGTGGCCGATCGCATTCTCGGTGTAGCCCGACATATAAAGCACTCTGGCTTCGGGCCGCAGCGAGGAGATGCGCAGAGCCAGTTCGCGCCCGTTCATTCCTGGCATGATGACGTCGGTCAACAGCAGATGAATGGGGCCTTGATGAGAGTTGGAAACTTGAATTGCGCTGGCGCCGTCGGGCGCGTCGAGTACCGAATAACCTTGGCTCTCCAGAGCCTGGCGGGCAAGCCGGCGAAGGTTGGGTTCATCTTCAACCAGTAGGATAGTTTCATCGCCTTGCCCAGGTTTTGAGGCGGCGACGGCAGGCTGAAGCGCAACCATTTCCCCGCTTGCGCTCACTCGCGGCAGATAGACCTTAAAGGACGTCCCCTTGCCGTGTTCGCTGTAAACCCAGATGTAGCCTTCACTCTGTTTGACGATGCCGTAGACGGTTGACAGCCCGAGGCCGGTGCCTCGCGGTCCCTTGGTGGTGAAAAACGGTTCAAAGATGTGAGACTGAGTTTCATTATCCATGCCCAGACCGGTGTCGCTGATAGCCAGCATCACGTACTCACCCGGCTTCACCGGGGCGTGAAAACGGGCGTAATTTTCGTCGAGCGTGACGTTGGCGGTCTCAATGGTCAGCTTGCCGCCGTGAGGCATAGCGTCGCGGGCGTTCACCGCAAGGTTCATGATGACTTGTTCGATCTGGCCGGGATCGGCTTTGACTGCGCCCAGTTCCGCGCCCGGAACCATGACCAGGTCAATATCCTCGCCGATCAGACGGGTTAACATTTTCAGGTTTTCGGTGACGACGCCGTTGAGATCCAATACCTTGGGCGCCAGCATCTGTTTGCGGCTAAACGCCAGAAGCTGGCGAGTGAGGCCGGTTGCGCGCTCGGCGGCGTTGGCGATTTCCTGGGCGGGCGCGCGCAGAGCTGGGTCAGGGCCGATGCGCTCCAGTAAAAACTCGCTGTAGCCGGAGATCACCATGAGCAGATTGTTGAAGTCGTGCGCAATGCCACCGGCGAGCCGTCCAATGGCTTCCATTTTCTGGGCCTGACGCAGTTGCTGCTCCAGCGCCCGTCGTTCGGTCACGTCTTCAGTGAACAGCTCAAAGAATATGGCTTTTTTCTCACCGCGCATGGCGCGTCCGGAGAGCCGCAAGATGATGGAACTGCCATCCTTCTTTCTCCACTCGGCGACCAGTCCGTCAAATTTTTGCAGAGCGCGAAAGTAGTCGGCCAGGCTGAACCATTGTTGGGAGTCGGCGTAGAGATTGGCGAGGTTGGTTCCCATTAGTTCGGCCCCGGATCCGTAACCCAACATGGTGACCAGCGCCGGGTTCACGTCGAGAATAATACCGGCGGAAGAACAGCGACAGACACCGTAAGGAGCGTTGGTCACCAGGGAGCGGAAATTTACTTCGGAGCGGCGCAATGCTTCCTGCGCTGAACGAAGGGCCGCGTTGAATGAGCAAATCAGGGCGGCGACCAACACAAAGAGCGTGAGATGTATGATGGCTTGGCGATACTCGGCCTGGGTATGGGCGCCAGCCAAAGAGAAATAAGCGCTGACTGTAAGGGCAAATGCAGTGGCAGCCAGGCCGGGTTTCCAGCCACCGTACCAGGCGCTGACCATGATAGCGACGGCGAAGACAACGAGTCGGCTCTCGACAATGTCCGAAAGCAGGAACGCGGGAATCAACGCGAGAATCGTGCTGAGGAGGGCAACTCCGTATCGGAGTATGGGGGCCCGAGCCGGAGGAATGAAACGTGTGCGGAGAAGGGGGAGCTTCACTCGCATACAACTCCACTGTAATTCCCAAAATGGGAGACCGCGAGTTACGGGAGTTCATGCGATGAGTGCCCAGTTGCCAATGACCATCAGGAAGAATCTGAGCAGGCAACCTTTCGCCAGAATCCCGCGGAATAGGTGCGCTGCAACAAAATGAACATCGGTCTTTTCGGCGGAACTTTCGACCCGATCCACAAGGGTCACATTGCATTAGCACGGGCCGCGCAGGAGCGCTTTCATCTGGCGCGCATCTATTTTGTTCCGGCCAACGTTCCTCCTCACAAGCAGCGGCAACCACTCACGCCATATTTCCATCGTTATGCCATGGTCGCTTTGGCGACAATGGGCAACAAGACATTCGTGCCGTCCCTTTTGGAAGCTCCGAATACAGTCCCGATCGAAAAGAAGCGCGGCAAGGGGCAGCAAAAGGAGTCAGCTATTGTAAGGCCGAATTACAGCATCGAGACGGTCCGGCGGTTGAAGCTCTCCCTCAAAAAGAGTGACCGCCTGTTCTTCTTGATCGGCGTCGATGCCTTCGATGAAATCGCCAAGTGGCATGAGGCTGAGGCCCTGTTTCGCGCATGCGAATTCATCGTGGCCAGCCGTCCTGGATACTCACTGGCCGATCTGGCCAACGCGCTGCCGCGAAGTCTGCGACCATCGGAAGCCGTGACCCAGCCGTTCGCGAAGCAACCTGCGAAAGGGGATCTGGCGTTGAACGGAGTGACGGTGCATA
The DNA here is from genome assembly GCA_035512155.1 of Terriglobales bacterium. GTDB lineage: Bacteria > Acidobacteriota > Terriglobia > Terriglobales > Acidobacteriaceae > JABCYV01. Next base: position 9,889 of record DATKEN010000092.1, read on the forward strand.
TGCTCGACAATGTGCATCAACGGGTCTCGGCCACGGCCATCCGGAAAGCCATAGCGGAAAAGCGGTCGTTAAAGAAGTTTGTGGATCCGCAGGTGGAGGAGTACATCAAGAAAATGGGACTTGATAAAAGTTGAATCGCGTCGGCAATCCCAATGCGGACCGTGGAAATGAACTCCGTTTACAATTGGGGCTGGCAAAAGCCAACAGGTTTTGACCACTGCATGAAGAAGAACATATTGAAACAGCAAGTCGCAGAAGCCATCAGCGCCTGCCGGGAGAAGAAGGCAGAAGAAATCACCGTTCTGGAACTGGAAGAGGGATCAGGGGCGTTCACCGACTACTTCTTATTGTGTAACGGAACCAATCCGCGACAGGTTCAAGCCATCTCTGACGAAGTGGAAGAACATCTGGAGAGAAACGGCTTGCGAGCAACCCACATCGAGGGCTACAAGCAGGCGGAGTGGGTCTTGCTCGACTACGTCGATTTCGTGGTCCATATTTTCTCGGAAAGGGCTCGCCAGTATTACGATCTCGAGCGGCTGTGGAAGTCGGCCAAGCGGCTGGAGCCAACGGACCTTGCGGGAGGTGCCGTCAGGGCAAGGCGTACGCCCGTGCGAGGACTGAGAAAGAAACGGGCTTAATCCAGTTTGTTCAACGAAGGGTCGGACAAGCTGAACCTTGATTCTGGTTAGTGGACTGTGTGTCTGTGCTCAAATCTCAGCAGTGAAGCTCACGATCGCATGGATTGGTAAGACAAGAGAGTCTGCGATTCAGACCCTGACGGACGACTATTTGAAAAGGTTGGCGCGTTATTGTGAAGTCGAGGGGGTGAGCCTCAAGGACGAGGCGACGCTGATGAAGTTTGGTGATAGAAACGCCCGCCCCGCCAGGCATACAATGGTTCTCCTAGACCCCAGGGGGAGGCAACTTTCATCCGAGGAACTGGCGAAGTTTCTGGGCGAATATCGGGAACGCAATTCTCTGCCGCTGTTATTTGCGGTAGGCTCGGCAGACGGATTCACGGAGACTACCCGGAGGTCAGCGGCGCTACTGCTCTCGCTAGGTAAGATGACGCTGGCCCACGAGTTAGCCAGGATCGTGCTGCTGGAACAGCTTTACCGGGCATTCACCATCCTGAAGGGCCATCCCTACCACCTAGGGCACTGAGAATTTTCAGGAATTCAGGCGTGTACCTTCGTGATGTTCCGTGTCTGCAATCGACCCACTACAGTGGGTCGGACTAAGCGAAGATTACAAGCATTTACTCTGACCCCAAGGATGTGTGCCATGAGAAATCCGCTGGAAGTGCTCCGGATCAAAGAGCAGGAAATGCTGCGGGTGAAGAAAGAAGTAGATGCGCTGCGAATTACCGTAAGGCTGCTGGGTGATGAGCCGCCCAAGGCCATTCACGAGCAAAAAGTGGATCTGCGGCAAGTAATCGAGATGCCCTAGGCCGGGAATCTGCTTTGACTCCTAGGCGAAGCCCAGTAGCCCTCCCTTATTCACCGCGGGATTAGGGTTCCTCCTGTCCCATCCCAATAACTCGCGAGCACTCTTGCCCCTAGAGCATGGGCCTCGCACCCGTCTGACCTCCCAAACAGGTACAATCAACAATTCGCCGAGTATGCCGGATATACGCCGTGGCCTCATTATCGTGAACACTGGCCCGGGCAAGGGTAAGACCACTGCTGCCATGGGCACGGCGTTACGGGCCGTGGGCCAGGGCATGCGGGTGCTTATGTTGCAGTTTCTGAAAGGTTCATGGCATTACGGGGAACTGGACGCAGTGAAGGCGTTTGGCGACAAGTTTGTGATGAAGCAGATGGGACGCGGCTTCGTCAAGGTGGGCGCGGAGAAGCCCGATCCAGAAGATGTGCGCATGGTCGAGGAGGCCTGGGCAGAGGGCGAGCGCGCGATTCAATCCGGCGAGTGGGACCTGATCATCCTGGATGAGATCAATTATGCGATCAGCTACGGAATGCTCGAGGCAGCCAAGGTCGCGGAGAGCCTGAAGAAAAAGCCGGAAATGATCCACGTTATCTTGACGGGGCGGAATGCGCATCCGACAATTATTGAACTTGCTGACACTGTAACCGAAATGCGCCAAGTGAAACATGCGTACGAGAAAAGCGTGATGGCGCAGAGGGGAATCGAGTACTGAGATTGCAGATTTACGGGATTGTCGAATCGACGAATTGAAGGCTCAATCTAATTTTTCCAATTCGCGAAAATCCTACGATCTGACGATCGGTAAAATTAAGTATGGCGTGGTTCAAGCGACAAGCCGGTGAGCTGGATACTTCGGGCGAAAAGAAAGTTCGCACCGAAGGGCTGTGGGTGAAGTGTGAGAATTGCCGGCAGATCATCTGGAAAAAAGACCTCGAAGACAACCTGAACGTCTGCCCCAAGTGTGACAAGCACTTTCGCATTGACGCCCGCAGCAGGTTGGCACAACTTCTGGACGACAATGAGTACGAGGTGTCTGACGCCAACCTGGTTTCGACCGACCCATTGAAATTCGTGGATTTGAAGGCCTACTCGTCGCGCCTGAGGCAGGCGCAAGCCGATACTGGGCTGAAAGACGCGGTGGTCAACGCACGCGGCAAGCTGAATGGCCGACCGGTGATCGTGAGTGCCATGGAATATGCCTTCATCGGGGGCAGCATGGGTGCCGTGGTGGGCGAAGTGATCACGCGGGCCATTGAACAGGCGACCGAGAGTAAAACCCCGATCATCATTGTTTCGGCGTCAGGCGGAGCACGCATGATGGAGGGCGTAATCAGCCTGATGCAATTGGCCAAAATATCGGCCGCGCTGGCCCGACTGGATGAAGCCAAGGTACCCTACATCTCAGTATTGACCGATCCAACCACCGGTGGAGTGACCGCGTCCTTCGCTATGCTGGGCGATCTGAACATTGCCGAGCCCGGTGCGCTTATCGGATTTGCTGGGCCCCGCGTAATCGAGCAGACCATCCGGCAGAAGCTCCCCCAGGGCTTTCAGCGAAGCGAATTTCTCCTGGAGCACGGCATGCTGGACGCTGTGGTCCCGCGAAAGCAGCTCAAGCCCTTTATTGCGCGAGCGCTAGAGTTTATGACGCCCGCGGCGTAGCCACTACAGCTATCAGCCGTCAGCTCTCAGCCAGCCGCTTTCTGCCCCGTTCGAGGTCCTTCGCTTCGCATTAGCGATACGAATCTGGCAACGCCTGAGTCTGAAACCGCGAACTGATAATCTGATAGCTAAGGGCTGATGACCGAGGGCTGATAGCTTACCCATGTCCTACGAAGCTGCCATTGCACGTATGTACTCGCTAGGTCACGAACTGGCGCAGACACCATCGCACAAGTTCGATCTGGCGCATATGCGTGTGCTGCTGGCGGCTTTGGAGCACCCCGAGCGGCGTTTTCCGGGTGTACTGATAGCGGGGACGAACGGCAAGGGTTCCACTGCGGCAACTCTGGCTTCCATTCTGCAAGCTTCGGGTGTTCGGACTGGTCTCTACACTTCCCCACATCTGGTGCGGATCAACGAGCGCATTCGCATCAACGGTGAGGACATCAGCGACGACGAATTTGCCCTGCTGCACGATATGGTGGATCGGACGGCGGAGCGGCTGGTGGGTGAACGTGAATTGCCGTGGCATCCTAGCTTCTTTGAGATGCTGACCGCCATCGCGTTCGAATACTTTGCGCGAAGGAAGGTTGAGATCGCTGTACTCGAAGTCGGTATGGGCGGCCGGCTGGATGCGACCAACGTCATCGAGCCGCTGGTGAGCGTAATCACCGATATTTCGCTCGATCACGAAAAGTTTCTGGGAAATACAGTCGGCCAGATCGCGCGGGAAAAAGCAGGAATTATTCGGCCGGGTGGAGTGGTGGTGACGTTGCCGCAGCAGCCGCAAGCCAATGATGTGATCGGCAATACGATCCTGGATCTCGGAGCACGGGGTGTCAGCGCCGTGCCGTATGTGCCACCAGTTTCGCCCGGAAGCCCAGGGTACTTAACACTCAGCGCAAGGGACGCAAAGAACGATACTGGAGCAGGTAATCGTCCCGTCTACCGCTATCCGCTGCAGGTCATGGGGAAGCAGATTCTGGTCGAGACTCCGCTTGTAGGGCGACATCAGTTGCGGAACGTGGCGCTGGCAATTGCCGCGGCCGAGGAACTGCGCAAGCAGAGGTTCTCAATTAGGCCCGCCTCGATCGAGCGCGGCATTCGCGAAACACGCTGGCGTGGACGCTTTCAGGTGATTCCGCCCGCTGTCGTTTCGCCGGAGTACGTGTTGGACGTGGCGCACAATCCTGCAGGAGCCTGGGCGTTGCGGTCGACGTTGTCGTCTTGTTACGAAGGTCGGCCACTGGCCTTCATCTTCGGAGCCATGCGTGACAAAGCCATTGGCGAGATGGCAGAGATTCTGTTTCCGCTGGCACAGCGAGTGATCGCGACGCGCGCAGACAATCCGCGCTCTGCCGCGCCGGATGAGATTCGCCAAGCCGCCGCTCGCACGGCGACTGAGATAGAAGACGCCCCCGACGTTGCCTCGGCGCTAAGCCGGGCCGGGGAACTGGCTGGAGCCAAAGGCGTGGTAGTCGTAACCGGCTCGATATACATTGTGGGAGAGGCGATGCGATTGCTCGGCGTTAAGGCTTAGGAGTCAATGCGGGAAGTCGATACATCCTTCGGCCAGGAAGAGCGGAACGCCACAGAGCCTCTGACGCAGACTCCTGCGACCGACCACGCTTTGCGGAGGCCCGAGGATGACAGTGCCGGCACGTCAGCTCCCCGAAAGAAGTATGGCTGGGGCAGCCGGTTGCGATCCTATTTCGTCTTCGATCCTCTGATTTGGTTCTACACCGTCATCCTCGGAATCATTTCTATCCCGGTTTCTTTGTTCGGCGAGAAAGAACGTATCCTTCACGGCTTCGCCCGATTTTGGTCGCAGCTGATTATGAAGACTATCTCCTCGCCGGTGCGGGTCAGCGGATTGGAGAATATCGATGTCTCGAAGCCGACTGTGATCGCGGTCAATCATGCTTCCGCGATCGATATTCCGGTGCTCTACGTATACCTGCCGTTTCAGTTCCGGATCGTCTTCAAGAAAGAATTGCTGGTGTATCCAATCGTTGGCTGGCATCTGAGGCGGTCCGGGCAAGTTTGTATCGATCAGCAGAATCCATCGCGATCAATTGGGAGCATCCGCTCGGCGCTCAAAGGCCTGAAGAGCGGCATACCACTGGTAATTTTTCCCGAAGGCGGCCGGACATCCGATGGCGAGATCAAGCCTTTTCTTCCGGGAGCATTTTTCCTAGCTATCAAGGCCCAAGTGGACGTCATTCCGGTAGCGCTGATCGGAACTTACGAACTTCTGCCTATGGACACTTTCCACATCAAGTGCCGTCCCCTGGAGATGAGGGTTGGCAAGCCGATCTCGACTGCTGGATATAGGCTGCGCGACATGGATGTGCTATCGGCCAATGTGCATGCGGCGATGGAGAAGCTGTACTACGAGGACCCGCGATTGCCACACACCTCCTAAGACGCCTGGCGTCGCTCCTGCGCGTTGTTGATGTAAACTCAAATATTTAGCACGGTACAAAACCCAACCTATGGCAGACAGCATTCATATAAAGCTCCCGGACGGGAGCGTCAAAGAAGTGCCTAAGGGCGCGACCGCTCTTGATGTCGCCAAGTCCATCAGCCCACGGCTGGCAGACGCCGCGGTGGCAGCCAAAACCAACGGCGATCTGATCGACCTCACTCGGCCGCTGGATAGAGACGCTGACCTGCGCATCCTGACCGATCGCGATCCCGAGGCACTGGAAGTTTACCGGCATTCCTCCGCGCATCTGCTGGCGGCGGCGGTCTTGGAGTTGTTCCCCGAAACCAAGCTTGGCCATGGGCCGGCGACCGAAAGCGGATTTTTCTACGACTTTTATCGCCCGACTCCCTTTACTCCCGAAGATCTAGAGAGAATTGAAAAGAAGATGCAGGAACTGGTGCAGCAGAACATTCCCTACGCGCGTGAGTTTCTGCCTCGCGATCAGGGCTTGCAGGAGTTCAAAAAAGAAGGTGACTTCATGAAGTGTCATTTCATCGAGCAGTTCACCAAGCCCGATGAAAAGATTTCCATTTACCGCACCGGAAAGTTCGTCGACTTTTGCCGCGGCCCGCATGTCCCTTCGACTGGCAAAATCAAAGCCTTCAAGCTACTGAATATTGCAGGAGCCTATTGGCTGGGCGACGAGAAGAATCCGCAACTGCAGCGCATTTACGGGACGTCATTCTTCTCCAAAAAAGACCTCGACGACTTCATTCACAATCAGGAAGAGGCCAAAAAGCGCGACCATCGCGTGCTCGGCCAGCAACTGGATCTGTTTTCTATTCAGGAGCTTGCGGGGCCCGGGCTGATTTTCTGGCATCCCAAGGGCGGAATCATCCGTAAAGAGATGGAAGACTGGATGCGCTCCGAATACCTGAAGCGCGGCTACTCGCTGGTTTACACGCCACACGTCGCGCGGCGGCAATTGTGGCAGACCTCGGGCCACGAAGGCTACTACGCGCAAAACATGTTTGACGTCATGGAGCTCGACGACGCGGAATACCGCATGAAGCCCATGAACTGCCCATTTCACATCCTGATTTATAAGGACTCGCTGAAATCGTATCGGGATTTGCCGGTGCGGTTGGGCGAGCTGGGGACGGTCTACCGTTACGAGCGCTCAGGGGTGATGCACGGATTGCTGCGGGTACGTGGTTTTACTCAGGACGATGCCCATATCTTCTGTACGCCGGAGCAGATCGAGCAGGAGATTGCCAGTTGCGTGGAGTTTGCCCGGGATGTGCTCAAAGATTTCGGATTCGATCAATTTCAAACCGAACTTTCGACCTGGAATCCCGACGACCGGAAGAATTTCGTAGGAAGCGAAGAGCAGTGGAACCTGGCCACGAGCTCGCTGGAAAAAGTGTTGAAGCGCCTCAATATTGAATATAAGACCATGCCGGGAGAAGCGGCGTTCTATGGGCCGAAGATTGATATCAAGCTGGTCGATGCCATCGGCCGCCTCTGGCAGCTTTCCACCGTCCAATTTGACTTCAACCTGCCACAGCGCTTTGCTCTGGAGTACGTTGCGGAGGACGGCACGCGCAAACAGCCGCTGATGGTGCATCGCGCGCTGTACGGATCCGTCGAGCGTTTCTTCGGGGTGCTGATCGAGCACTACGCCGGGGCGTTTCCGGTGTGGCTCTCGCCGGTACAGGCGGCGATGATTCCTATCAGTGAGCGACATGCAGACTATGCGAACAAAGTTGCGGACCAATTGAAAGCCATCGATGTGCGCGTGCACGTCGATGCCCGTAACGAAAAGATGAATTCAAAAATCCGCGAGCATGCCCTGCAGAAGGTACCGTTTCTGCTAGTGGTGGGTGACAAAGAAGCGGAGGCTGGGAAAGTGAACGTCCGCACCCGAGGGAAAGAGAAGACGGAAGACATGGCGGCCGTAGAGTTTGTAGAGAAGATCAGAAAGCTCATCGCGGACAAGAGCCCGGGGCTGTAACTTCCCCTACACGGTACGCGGTGAAAATCACGCTGATCGGCGTTATCTCTGATACCCACGGCCTACTTCGGCCGGAAGCGTTGGCTGACCTGCGCGGATCTGCTTTTATCATCCATGCCGGTGATATCGGCGACGCCGCGATTCTGGACAAGCTAGCGGAGACTGCGCCTGTGACGGCGGTGCGGGGTAACGTTGACCGTGAGGCCTGGGCGCGAAAGATTCCCGCCACGAATGTGCTGGAAGTGGGTGGCATTTCCATCTACGTGCTACACAGCTTGCAGGAACTCGATCTGAAGCCGGAAGCGGCTGGATTTGCCGCGGTGATCTCCGGACACAGCCATGTGCCAAAGCAAGAGACGAGAAACGGAGTGCTGTATTTCAATCCGGGAAGCGCCGGGCCGAGGCGGTTTCGGCTGCCGGTGACCGTGGGGAAGCTGCTAGTCAAAGACGGTGTCGTGACAGGTGAGATCCGCCTGCTAGCCATCTAAATACCTATAGAGAAGCAATTTGACCCCGCTCAAATTGTGGTATATTCCGCCGCATGCTGGCGCGCCGACCACGATTTTCGCTGGCCATTATTCTCGTTATGGCTATTGTTACATTGCCGGGGCTCGCCGCCGGTGGCGATGACGAAGCGGAACCTGCTCCTCGTTTTCACGCCAAAACCCTTGATGGCGAACAGTTCAATAATGCCTCCATCAAAGGCAAAGTTGTCCTGTTGGATTTCTGGACTACCTGGTGCCCATATTGCAGTCAGGAGGAAGCCATGGTGGACGACCTCGGGCACCAGTTTGCCGACAAAGGTCTGGTTGTCCTGGCCGTCGACGTGGCAGAGTCCAAGAAGAAAGTGAAAATACACCTTCAGGAACATCCGCGGTCTTGCAAAGTCGTTCTTACGGAAGACACCAACCTAGCCGCCATGTACCAGGCGAACACCTATCCTATCTATGTGGTAATCGACCGCGATGGCAATATCGCCGGCACGCAACGCGGCGCAGCAGGTGAAAGGGCGTTGCGAAATCTTCTGCGGCGCGCCGGACTGGGAACAAAGGATTAGTCCCGCACGTTCTCTTCTTCATCAAGCGTCAAAATAGGGTTGCTACAATCCCAGCAGTGTCGATCCAATTCCAGATTGAGGCGGCTTCTGGTCCTGCGCGCGCAGGCAAGCTGATCACTCCTCACGGTACGGTCCAAACGCCTGTATTCATGCCGGTGGGAACGCTGGCGTCCGTGAAAGGCATCTCTCAGGACATTTTGGAAGAACTCGGCGTCGAGATTCTGCTGGGGAACACTTATCACCTCTATTTGCGGCCGGGGGTCGATCAAGTCCGCCAACTTGGTGGGTTGCATTCCTTTATGGCGTGGCCGCGGGCAATCCTGACAGACTCTGGCGGCTTCCAAGTCTTCAGTTTGAATGACCTACGCACGGTGACCGAAGAAGGTGTGAAGTTCCGCTCACATCTGGATGGATCGTCGCATTTCTTGAGTCCGGAGAGCGCGATGGAGACGCAGATCGGGTTGGGCGCGGACATCATCATGGCCTTTGACGAGTGCACCGAGTATCCGGCGGATGACGGACGGATGCGGAAGTCAATGGAGTTGACGCTGCGCTGGGCAGAGCGGAGTAAGGAATATTTCGAAGAGCACAAGCGCGAAGTGCCTTGGGGCAATCACGTAGGCCCAGACGTCCCCGTCTCGGCAGGCGAGCGCCAGGTCGCCAGTCCCGGGCAGGTGAGGACATCCTTCGACGAACTCAGGACGGGCTCTGCCCCTACGCAGACCCAGGCACTCTTTGGCATCGTGCAAGGAGGAATGGATCCAGCCCTAAGGAAGGAATCCGCTGAACGCACGATTGGGATCGGCTTTCCAGGCTATGCCATAGGCGGACTCAGCGTGGGGGAGCCTCGCAAGCTGACGAGAGAAATTGTCGAAGCCACGGTCCAACATCTCCCCGGCGACACGCCGCGATACCTTATGGGAGTCGGGACGCCCGAGGAGATTATTGAATACGCTAACCTTGGCATTGACATGATGGACTGCGTGCTGCCCACGCGGGCGGCGCGACACGGATTGCTGTTCACCTCGCAGGGAAAAATCTCTATCAAGCAAGCGCGTTATGCTGGCGACGACGGACCCCTGGATCCCGCTTGCTCCTGCCGGGTGTGCAGGCGCTATTCGCGAGCTTATCTCCGCCATCTTTATGCCTCGAACGAGATTCTGGCTCAGGTCCTCAATACCATCCACAACCTCAGCTTCTACCTTGACACCATGCGGGCGGTGCGTCATTCTATTGCACTTGGGAAAAAGGCCTGTTTTCTTTCTGGTGAGTAATCTCAACGGAAACCATAGCTTGGCATCCCCGGTTCGTGCCTGAAGCTAAAGGAATCTCCGGCCTACGACAACGAGAACTCCTGCGGTAAATTTGCACAGGGCGAGACGCGTCAGCAGGTATGGCTCGAACTGTTTAGCAGGAACCGGGTATCCGAATCTTCATGAGCGCAGAATATTTGTTGACACTGCAAAGCAGTGGCGGCTCCATGGGCTGGCTGGGCTTTGCCCCGCTGATCTTCATTTTTGCCATCTTTTATTTTCTCTTGATCATGCCGCAGCAGCGGCGGCAGAAGAAGTGGCAACAGATGTTGTCGGAGCTCAAGACCGGTGACAAGGTGGTGACAAGCGGCGGGCTACGCGGAACTATCATCTCGCTGAAAGACGACTATTTACAACTGCGAGTGCCGCCTGACAACCTCCGGATCGAGGTAACCCGAGCTTCGGTGGTATCGGTTACGACACCGGAGGAAGCGGTGAGCAAGTCAGCTTGAAAATCGATCGTGACGACGCAAAAAAGTGCATCTAAATTTTACTGGCAAATAAAAGTTAGGTCATGAACAAGAATTTGGGATGGAAACTCGGACTCGTCGCCGCAATACTGCTGGCATTCCTGTTTGGCATATTCGGAATTCCTAAGGACCTCTCAGCCAAGGGACTGGTGGCGTCGTTGCAGGACCGCATTCACCTGGGACTGGATCTGAAAGGTGGAACCCACCTCATTCTTCAAGTGCAGGTCAACGATGCCGTCAATGCGGATAGCGACCGCGCGGTCGAACGGCTTAAGGAAGCGTTGCGGACGAAAAAGATCAACTATGCCGACATCAGCAAACCCGATCCTGTAAACAGCCCGGACAAGATCGTGATTAAGGGAGTGCCGCCGGAATCTAGCTCCGATCTTCGGTCGATTGTGAGCGATCGGCTGTCTGAGTACGAAGCGGCGTCGGGTGCTGAGAACAGTTGGACGCTGACCATGAAGCCTCAGTCTCTGGTGTCTCTTAAGAATCAGGCTGTTCAGCAGGCGATTGAGACCATCCGCAATCGCATTGACCAGTTGGGAGTTAGCGAGCCGGTCATCGAGGAGCACGGGCTGGGACAGTACCAAATCCTGGTCCAGTTACCGGGCGTGGATGATCCTGCGCGAGTAAAGGAAATTATGCAGTCCACTGCCATGCTGGAAATCCGGCAAGCCCTGGACAACGGTCAGGCCTATCCTGATGAGCAGGCTGCTTTGGCTGCGCACAACGGCGTTTTGCCTCCGGATGCAGTCCTGCTGCACGGCAAGAACAAAGGCGGCAGTGGAACGGAAGACGCCGTGTACCTCATTTCTCGCGTTTCTGCCGTAGCCGGCCACGATCTGAGACAGGCCAGCGTCGGTCGTGACGAGACTGGCCGGCCCGAGGTCAATTTCATCCTGACCGGGGAAGGCGGACGGCGTTTTTCGCGATTCACGCGAGAGCACGTCAATGACTATTTGGCGGTCGTGCTGGATAACAAGGTCCAGGAAGTTGCCGTGATTAAGTCGGAGATTAGCGACCAGGGACGCATTAGCGGCGGTGGGATGACCGAACAGTATGCCAAGGACCTGGCGCTGGTTCTGAATTCGGGTGCTCTGCCCGCGAGTATCAAATACCTGGAAGAGCGGACAGTCGGACCGTCGCTCGGATCGGATTCGATCCGTGCCGGAGTTCAGGCTGCGGTTATCGGAATGCTCGCGGTGTTGATTTTCATGCTGGTGTATTATCGCGGCGCGGGAATCAATGCCGACATTGCGCTGATCTTGAACTTGGTCATTCTGCTCGGTTTCATGGGCTATTTCGGTGCGACTCTGACTTTGCCTGGGATTGCGGGAGTGATTCTGACTGTCGGCATGGGCGTAGATTCGAATGTCCTGATCTTCGAGCGCATCCGCGAGGAACTGAGGAATGGAAAAACGCCGCCTTCGGCGGTCGAACAAGGATTCGGCCATGCCTGGATCACGATCGTGGATACGCACGTCACCACGATTGTTTCAGCGGCCATCCTCTTCTTGTTTGGGACAGGGCCGGTAAAGGGGTTTGCGGTCACGCTAACATTTGGTTTGCTGGCGAACCTGTTTACCGCGGTTTTCGTATCGCGCATGATTTTTGACTGGATCCTTACCCGCAAGCAGCGGGGCGAGGCATTGAGCATTTAGGATTGCCGGGTTTTGCTCGGCCTGGACGGGCGAGGGCGCTGGTCCTCATATAGATTGTTATAAGGGGTTTTAAGCAGAGTGGAATTTTTTCGCAATCCAAACATAGATTTTCTCGGCAAGAAGTGGTACTTTCTCGCCTTTTCATTGGTATTCAGTGTGGCGGGCATACTTTCCATGTTGTTCTGGCATGGGATCCCGCTAGGTGTAGACTTCCGGGGGGGCACGCTGGTCTACGTGAAGTTCTCGCATCCCCCGAACGACGATGCCATCCGGGCGGCGCTGGGGCGAGTCGGTCTCGGGCGAGCGAGGATTCAACGACTCGGTGTGCCTGCGAGCAACGAAGAGCTGATTGACCTGGACGTCCGCGAGACCAGTGAGAAGGCGCTGGACGAGGGCAAGATTAAGGTCATCAGTGCCCTTGAGACAAACACCGCGGCCGGCAAGCAGGACCTGAACAATAGCAGCTCTTTGACACAGGCGAATTACCTGCTCGAGAAGGATCCGCTGCACGCAGGTACGGACGCCAATCAACGCTACACCGAAGTGGCGCAGAGGATTGTGAACTATCGGGACAAAACCAAGGGCGGCGTGCTAAGTTCCTTCGACGACTTGAAAGGTATAGTCGATCCGGCAGTGGTTGCGACACTGCAGGAGGGTTTCTATCTTTCCGATTTCGGGATCTACCAAGTGGAAATTGTTGGACCTCAAGTCGGCAAACAACTGCAGAGCCAGGCGAAGTGGGCCGTGATTTACTCCCTTGCCGGGATGCTGGTGTACCTCGCTTTCCGATTCGAGTGGATCTACGGTGTGGCTGCGGTAGTTACCGTGTTTCACGATACTTTGATCACGGTTGGCGCCTTTTCACTGGCGAACAAGGAAATCTCGCTGACAGTGATTGCGGCCATCCTGACGCTGATCGGTTATTCCAACAACGATACAATTGTGGTGTTCGATCGTATCCGTGAGAACTTGAAGTTGATGCGACGCGAGAAGCTGTCCGACATCGTCAACCGGAGCATTAATCAGACCCTTAGCCGGACCATCTTGACAGCGGGCTTAACATTCCTGACGGTGCTGGCTTTGTATTTGTTCGGTGGCGAAGTGCTGCATGGGTTCTCATTCGCATTAGTGATAGGCATCCTGATCGGTACTTATTCGTCGATTGCCATTGCGGCACCCATTCTGGTGGCTTACCAGGATTGGCGGACGAAACGCGGGGCACGGCCGGTGATTGGTCCAGGCGGAAAGTCGGTAGAAGGCAAGGGTCCACGGCCTAATGCTACTCGGGCACAGGCAAAGGACTCGAAAGCGGGCGTAACTACTTAGTTTGCAATTGTTTAACTGCCACTCGGCCGATATAAGCTGGAGCCGGCCAACGGTTGCTCAGCTTGGGAACAGTGGAAGCAGGGGCGGTGTCTAAGAGGATGTAGGACTCGTGTAAGAGGAGACGCCTATGTTTGAAGACAGCCTGATTGAATCCGGTGGCAAGCTGAAGACGAAACGCGGGGCGACGACTGCTCTTTCCTTCGTTTTGCAGGTAATGCTGATCGGAGTGCTGGTATTGATTCCACTCCTATTTACGGAAGCCCTGCCAAAAACACAGCTGATGACCTTCCTGGTGGCGCCTCCGCCTCCTCCGCCACCACCGCCGCCACCGGCGGCGACTCCGGTCAAGGTGGTCAAGCAAATTCAGACCGATATCATTAACGGCCAACTCCGTACGCCAACCAAGATTCCAGAAAAAGTGCAGATGATCAAAGAAGAAGAGGCTCCACCGCCGATGAATTCCATGGCTGGCGTGGTGGGTGGGGTTCCGGGCGGAGTGCCTGGCGGACAGATGGGAGGAGTGATCGGCGGAATCATCAATTCGACCCCTATGTCCGTACCCAAGATAGCTACGCCGCAACGCGTACGGGTGTCGCAAGGTGTGACCCAGGGCTTGCTGCTGCGTAAAGTTCAACCAGCCTACCCGCCCCTGGCGCGACAGGCACGCATCCAAGGAAGTGTGCTGTTGCAGGCTGAGATTAGCAAGGATGGCAGTATTGAAAACCTTCACTTGATCAGTGGGCATCCTATGCTGGCCCCGGCAGCCATCGAAGCCGTGAAGCAGTGGAAGTACAGGCCCTACATTTTGAACGGTGAACCGGTGGAAGTCGACACCCAGATTACGGTGATTTTCTCGCTATCCGGAGGCTAAGGGTCTTTGCCTGGTGAAGTGAAGTGGTGAGAGAAGGTTCGTGGCGCGGCTTTCCCCATCCCACCTTGTGTAACGGTTCGGGGCGGGGCACGTTGAAGAACCACGGTCGCCCTTTTGCCTAAAGCAGCCGATCGCTCCCTGATTTCTAGGGTTTTACCGCGAGACAACGATTCGCGTACAAGTTCTGAGGAGGAAGCAACTCATGTTCGTAGCCAACTTAGCTGTACATACTCTGAGCACTGTATCCACCACGGCCACCTGGTTGTTGCAGGAACAATCGGTCCAGTGGGATCCACTTTCTCTATGGCGCCAGATGGGCATCATCGCGAAGGCGGTGGTGGTCATTCTGTTCATTATGTCTGGTTGGTCGATCGGGGTGATGATCGATCGCTGGATGGCCTTTAATGCCGCCCGGAAGCAGTCGCGGGCGTTCGCTCCCGCAGTTGCGGGCGCTCTGCGTGATGGCAAGATTGACGAGGCTATCAAAGTGGCGGAGCGCAATAAGAAGAGCCATCTGGCCAAGGTTGTGACCGCCGGTCTCATGGAATTTCGCGCTCACCAGGAAAGCGGTGAGATTCCGGGGGAGACCATAGAGGCTTCCAAGCGCGCCCTGGAGCGCACCGAAGCCATTGTCCATGCCGAGTTGAAGCGCGGGCTGGGCGGTTTGGCCACCATTGGGTCGACAGCGCCATTCGTGGGACTGTTCGGCACGGTGATGGGCATCCTGAACGCCTTCCGAGAAATCTCAACTCAGAAGGCCACCGGTTTGGGCGCCGTTGCAGGTGGAATCTCGGAAGCGCTGGTGACCACCGCCATCGGACTATTCGTGGCTATCCCGGCCGTGATGATGTTCAACTATCTGACTGGCCGCGTGGAAGCCTTCGACGTGGAGATGGACAACTCCTCGAGCGAATTGATTGATTATTTCCTGAAGCGGCGAGGAATGCGCCGCACCTAACGGTCCTTGCTGAAGGATAAGGCTACGGCTATGAGTTAGGGCTGGACGCGGGGAAGCTCCGGCGTCCAGCCTGAAAGCTGTTCGCCAAAGTTCCTTCGCGGACAGCGATGCAATCTAGCGCTCGAGAGAGGTAAAGGTATGGCACTTGCAAAACGAAATGAGGGAGCGAACGTTAGCTCCGCCATTAACGTCACACCTATGGTGGACGTGATGCTGGTGTTGCTGATCATCTTCATGGTCATCACGCCTATGTTGCAGCATGGCCAGAGTGTGGATCTGGTACAAGTAAACAACCCGACGCCCATGCCTGACGCAGACAAAGAGGACGCGCTGCTGGTGGCTGTCATGCGGGACGGCACAGTTTATTTCGGGAATGACAAGCTTCCGGTAGATCAGTTGACCGGCAAAGTCAAGGACCGTATCGCCAACAAGCAGGAAAAGATAGTCTACGTCAAGGCCGATGCGCGGGCGAAATTCGGATCTGTGGTCGCAGTGGTGGACAATGTGCGTGCTGCCGGTGTCGACCAGTTGGGGCTGTTGACTGAGCAGAGAAAGACAGCGACGCCACCAGCAGCGCCGGCGACGACAACACCCAGCGGGCAATAGACCGCCGGTTCAACGAACTAGAGGAGAAGAGCTATGGGAATGACAGCGGGAAGCGCCAAGGGCGGTCAAAGCGCCGACATGAACGTGACTCCGCTCATTGACGTACTGCTGGTGCTGCTCATCATCTTCATGGTGATCACACCGCTAACTCCAAAGGGACTAGACGCGCTGGTGCCCCAGCCGCCACCACCGAACGCCCCTAAGAACCAGGCGCCCGACCGCACTATCGTAGTGCAATTGATCGATCGCGGCGCAGGGCAAGCTCCGGCTCTTAAGATCAATCAAGAGGACACGACTTGGGAGAACCTGCAGGGACGCCTCACCGACATCTTCAAAACCCGAGCCGAGAAGGTAATGTTCGTCAAAGGCGATGATAGTATTCCGTTCGCCGACGTGGCCAATGTGATTGACATTGCCCATGCGTCAGGTGTCGACAAAGTAGGCCTAATTACCGCCAAGATCGAAGCTGGTGGATAGATCTGCAAGTCGGTCGGAAGCTCTCGGGAAGATCTAACGATTCCGAGGCGCCCGGCGTAAGCCATGTTCGAGACCGACTATTTGCATCCTGAGGATTTCGTGGCAAGGGAGACTTACAACGCAATGAGAAAAAGCGTACAAGTGCTGGCACTGATGGCGGTCGGCCTGGCGTTGTCTTCCGGCGTGGGCTGCAGCAAGTTGCAGGCTCGCGATCAGTTGAACAAGGGCGTGCAGTCCTACAAAAACGCCAAGTACGAAGAAGCCATCGACCACTTTCAAAAAGCGGTGTCACTGGATCCTGCGCTACTGAACGCTCGTCTGTATCTGGCTACGGCCTATGCCCAGCAATACATTCCTGGGGCTGACACCGAAGACAACAATCGCATGGCACAGCAGGCGATCGATGAGTACAAAGCTGTGCTGGGCCACAATCCGGCGCGCGAGCAAAAGATCAACAGCACTAAGGGTATCGCCTACCTCTATCTACAAATGAAGAAGTTTGAAGACTCCAAGAATTACTATCGCAAGGCGGTTGACTTGGACCCAAACGATCCCGAGTCATACTATTCGGTCGCGGTAATTGACTGGACCCAAGCCTACCAGCCACGCATGGAAGAGCGTTCCAAGCTAGGCCTGAAGCCGGAAGAGCCTCTCAAGGACAAAAAAGTCTGCGCCATGCTCCGGGACAAGAATTCGGATGTGATCAAAGACGGCATCGGGATGATCGACAGAGCCTTGCAATTGCGGCCGGATTACGATGACGCCATGGCGTACATGAACTTGCTCTATCGCGAGCGTGCTGACGTCCAGTGTGACGATCCTGCCGCTCGAGCAGCAGATTTGAAGACCGCCGACCAGTGGGTGGACAAGACCATGGCAGTTAAGAAGATCAAGGCCGAAAAGCAACCAGGAGCCCAAGGCATTACTTTGGACCAACCGAAATAGGATTGCCCCGGTGGGATCAACCCCGGGGCCAAGGTCCGCCAGATCTGCGCGGTTTTCCCCTTCTGGCCTCCTCATCCTCTCCCAGACCCTTTCTGGAGTACACACCCTTATTTCACTGGGGTTGAGGTTGCGCCGGTCGGGTTGTTGATTGCACTCAGCGTCAGTTGGCAGAGGAAGATGTTTTGCCCGAAGCCCTGTGGACTGGCACAACCGTACTGGACAAATTCGGCACGCAGTTCAGGCTCCCGGTCGACAAGAAAGCCAGCTTGAAACAACCAGGGCTTGGTCCCGGGTGGAAGCCCGTATCTTTTTTGGGCGTTTTGCATTTGGGAAGGGAAAGTCTCTGCTCTCAACAACCACTGACGAGGGTCGAGGACTATGATTCGATCCTCGCCGCAGCGCGATTCCTCACTTGAAATCAGGCAGTGACAGAAGTAGTAGCTAAGCAGAAGGCTTCCTTCGCCATCCGTAAGGATCAAAGAAGCTTTAGGAACGGAACGCCTCAGGTACTCCGTCGCTTGCTCCATAAACGCCCTTCTCTGGTTTTGCGGCCGCATGTAAGCTCCAGCGGGCGTGACGGAGAAATTGCAGATAGCAAGCATTATCCCGATGACGACTGCCTTCTGCGATCTGCGCGAAGTTTTCCAGTGGCTCAGGGCGACCGCCACTCCAGACATCGCAAAGCCAGCCAGAAACGAATTGTGACGTGTGCCTCCAAGCGGATAGAGTCCAGCGAGGGCCGCGCCGCAGTTGATCGTCAACGGCAAAACCAGTAATAAACCAAGCTGACGCGAGGATGGGCGGCCGGAATCTCGGGCCGGCCCTTTGTCTGCGAGCAAGAAACCGATCCCAGCGATGTATACCAATAGTCCCAAGACGCCGACGGCTCCCTGGCTGAACATGTAATGGAAGAGACGGATGTTTGCCTTCAAAATGAATGGGACAACTCTGTCCTGGCCGGCGTGAAAAACGGCGCCGCGGAGATAGGTATCGGCTAGCGCCTGGGACATTCCTCGCGCCCTCATTTTAAGGACGTGGCTCTTCAGCAAGAAACCCACCAAGCCCAACGCGCCTAACTGGATCACTCCCCATATACCAATCAACAGGGCTTGAGTTCCTGCGGACCGGAAGCGGACAAGCGCATAGATCCCAATCGTAAGCGCGAATATCAACGCTGAGTAGTGCGTAAGCAGAGCGAGATAAAGCGCCAGCGCAGAGAGCAAAACCATGAGCGAAGATCTTTCTCCGATGGCGCGATCAAGAAAATACAAACTGCATGCCATGAAGAAAAGCAAGAGCGAATATTGACGAATCTCAGCGGACAAGTACATCAGGGCTGGAGAGAACAGCAGCAGACTTAGGCCAATGAGCGCCGTCGCATGGTCGGTTACTCGTTCGAGCCAGAGAAACATTATCCAGCAAAAAGCCGTACCGGCGAGCACGGACGGCAATCGCAAAATAAACTCTGAGGTACCAAATAGACTCCAGTAGTGGAGCAGTACGATCAGTAGAGGAGGATGGGCGGTAAGGAGGGTCGCCTGGTAAGTGAGCGCAAGCGATGGCTGCACAGAAAGCAGGTAATGCAAGGCCTCGTCGGGATTGAGAAAAACCGAATAGGCCCACGCCAAACGGGCCACTAAACCCAGAGCCAGCAAGCTCAATGGGAGCCAGCTGGCGTGAAGCCACGTTCGCATTTCCAGGGTCGCAGGAGCCTGCGAAGGTGGCATGAGTTCCCGTCTAAAGGAAACGTAATCATACCCTGCACCTAGGGAGGATGCCATCTGCTGAGTTCGGTGCGACTCGTCGCATCTAGTTACTCAATCTTCTGTAAAATTGAACGGGTTTTTGCTCGAGCCGCTGTTAAAACAATGTTCAAGAAAATCCTTGTTGCTAACCGCGGAGAGATTGCGGTGCGGGTGATCCGCGCTTGCCGTGAGATGGAGATCACTTCGGTTGCAGTGTACTCGGACGCTGACCGGGCAGCGCTGCATGTTCGTATGGCTGACGAAGCCTATTCTATCGGGCAGTCGGCGGCGTCAGAATCCTACCTGAACGTTCCGAAAATCCTGGATGTTGCGCGGCGCAGTGGTGCCGAAGCCATCCACCCAGGTTACGGCTTCCTTTCCGAGAACGCGAGATTTGCCCAGGCCGCGGCCGACGCGAGTGTGAAATTTATTGGACCAACTCCCGCCGCGATGGAGATGATGGGCTCGAAGACGCGAGCCCGGCAGCAGATAGAAAAGAAGGGCATCCCGTTGGTGCCTGGGACTTCTCGCGGCTTGGGATCATTCCAGGAAGCGGAGGAGGCCGCGGCGAAGATCGGGTATCCCGTGATGCTGAAGGCAGCGGCCGGTGGCGGTGGCAAGGGGATGCGCCTGGTACACGATCGGAAAGAACTCAGACCTGCCCTGGAAGCCGCTCAGAGTGAGGCGCAGCGGGCCTTTGGAGACAGCGAGATTTATCTCGAAAAGGCAATCGTCAACCCTCGGCACATCGAGATGCAGGTGCTTGCCGACGAGCACGGCAACACGGTGTATCTGGGCGAACGGGAATGCTCCATTCAACGACGGCATCAAAAGGTGCTGGAAGAATCACCTTCCCCAATCGTGGATGAGAAAATGCGGCGGAGCATGGGCGAAGTCGCTGTCCGCGTGGCTCAGGCGGCCAGCTACACCAATGCGGGCACGGTCGAGTTCCTGGTGGATCAGGACAAAACTTTCTATTTCCTGGAGATGAACACACGGCTCCAGGTGGAGCATCCTGTGACCGAGTTGATCACAGGGCTGGATCTGGTGCAGCTGCAGATTTGCATTGCGTCGGGAGAAAAGTTGCCATTCGAGCAGAAAGACGTGAGCCTCCGCGGGCACTCGATTGAATGCCGCATCTATGCTGAGGATCCAGATAATAATTATTTTCCCAGCCCGGGCAGAATCACCGCGCTGTTGGAGCCTTCCGGGCCGGGAATCCGGTTAGACAGCGGCATCTACGAAGGCTGGACGGTGCCCAATGAATACGATCCCCTGCTGGCCAAGCTGATTGCCTATGGGGAGGACCGTCCTCAGGTAATCTCGCGACTACTGCAGGCGCTGAGCGAGTACTTTGTGGGCGGCATCAAGAGCAATATTGTGCTCTTCCGTCGCATTCTAAGTGATCCGGATTTTCGGGCGGGCAGGCTCGACACCAGTTATCTTGACCGTCTTCTAAAGTCCCCGTCGGCCCAAGCGAAGTTTGCTGAAGCAAAGCATGCAGACGCAAACATCGCCACAATTGCGGCTGGTGTGTTTAAAATCCTGGACTCAACTTCGATCGTGAGAGGCGCGGACGCGCTCTCCACAAATGGATCAAGCGGTGGACCGGGCACTTCGAACTGGAGGAAGACGGCTCGGATCGAAGCCCTGCAATGACTTGTGACTTCACTATCGATGGGAAGAACTTTCGGCTGGAGCTGGAGTGTACAGAAGCCGGCTGGCATTGCGTCCTGGATGGCCAACAGCGTCAGCTAGACGCCGTTCTTGCGCGCTCCGACCTACTCTCTTTGCTGATCGAAGGAAAGTCCTATGAGATCAAACGCGAGCGCACCAGAACCGAAACATATTTGTGGGTCAGAGGCTCGCGATACAAGGTCGAATTGCAAGATCCTCGTTCCTTTCGCAGACCCAAGCGTGGCGCCAGTGGCCAGGACGGTCGCAGGGAGCTAGTGGCGACCATGCCTGGCAAAGTTGTTCGTGTGCTGGTTCCTGAGAAGGGAGAGATTAAGGCCGGACAAGGCGTTTTAGTTGTAGAAGCTATGAAAATGCAGAACGAGGTCAAGTCGCCAAAAGATGGGACGGTTGAGAAAATCGTCGCCGGTGAAGGAACGAACGTGAATGCGGGAGACGTGTTGGCGATTATAGAGTGAGGTGGAGGTTCTAGAGACGCTCTTCTGCTCGATCATCTACTGTGCTACGCCGTTCCCATCGAGCACCTTCTTCGCGAGGTAGTTTTCGACACGTGCCTGGTCGCGAAGGACCTCGTAATAGGCTGCTTTGAGGAGTTGCTCCCGACGATCACGAAGCTGGGCGCGGATGGCTTGCTGCACCCTCGGGTCGGCCAACTCTCGCTGTCCTGCCGGCTCTTTTGCGACCAGCTTCACGAGGCGGTAGCCCATCAGCTGCTTGGTCATGGGATTGACCACAGTTATAACTGGGGTGTACTGACCCGGTTTCAGTCTGGTCACCGAATCACGAGTCGTGGGGTCAGTGTTTTTCAGGGAGGATTCAGGGGTGAAGCCAAGGTCTCCGCCATTGCCAGCGGTTTCCGGGTCCTCAGAGAAATTCATCGCCAGAGTGCCGAAGTCGTCGCCGCTGTCAAGTCGGTTAGCGATCATTTGGATCTTCTTCTGAGCATCCGCTTCGCTTTGCGCTTTGTTACTCTGGTTGCGCACCTGAGGATTAGGCGCCGGGGTCACAAAAATCTGCGCCAAATGATACTGCGGCTCAATCAGATTGAACTCCGATTTGTGCGCGTTGTAGTAGGCGGCGATGTCCTGATCAGTGACGTTGATCTTGGAGGTAACTTCCTTATTCAAGACTTTGTCGACTGTCAGGGAACGTCTTAAATCGCGCTTAAAGTCATCCAGCGTGATCTTTTTTTGCTTTAGTTTTTCCTGAAACTGTTCGTTGCTGTAAGGGGACTTAAGTTCGTTTAGTTTGCGCTCGACCTCGTCGTCGGTGGCCAGCAGACCCAGCTTTTCAGCCCGCCGCATGAGGATTTCGTTATCAATCAACTCATGCAGAATGTTGAGGCGCAGGTTGGTGGCTTGTTCGCCGACTGGTTGTTGATCGGAGCCTGAAGTTTGATTTTGATAATACTTTTCCACGTCAGTCTGGTAGATCTTGCGCCCATCCACCGTGGCGGCCAGATCGTTCGCGCCACGATTCGGCCCACATCCGGTGAAGCCGGCGAGAAGCGAAGCCGCCAACATTGCAGCTAGGCGGTTACCAAGCAGCGAGTTCATTTTCAATCAGATCCTCCGATGGACCAACGTGATTTCTTTTTGGCGTGCCGAATGCAGAGGGCATCACTTGCCCGATGGCTGGGACGCAGCTGGTGGCATGTCGGCGGGATGCGTAGGGACAGCCACGCCAGCCTGTTCGAGCGCGCTGTTGAAGACAGCGCGCAATTCGCTGAGAGAAAGCGCTCCATCCACTTTCTGTCCATTCACGAACATGGTGGGCGTCGCCTCCACCCCGACGGCTTCGCCTTCTTTCACCGAGGCCTTGATCGCGTCTTGGTTCTGCGCCTTGATGCAGGCCTGGAGCTTCGCTGCATCGAGGTTATGCTTCTGTCCCTGCTGCGTGGCCATCCGGTCCAGGGTTGCAAACTCGGCGTCGCGACCCTTTTCTGATTTCACTTCCCCCGGGTTGGAGTGAATGAAATCGGCGAAATCCCAGTAGGCATCGCCGTTTTGCGAAGCCAGGCAATTAGCATTCACTGCAGCGTGCGTGGCCCAGGGATGAATTTCCGCGAGTGGAAAATCCTTGTAGATGAATAACACCCGATCGCCGTACTCCTTGAACAATTCGGGAAACAACGTCTGATGCATGCGGGAGCAGAAAGGGCATTGAAAGTCATCGAAGTTGACCGCGACCACCTTGGCATCCTTGTTTCCGCGAGTCGGTCGCCCACTTACATCAATTTTCTTCATGACTTCGGCGTAAGGATCTTTGGTGAGATCGAGTTTAGTCATGCGAATCAGCGTCTGACCGTCTTTGGAAAGCAGGAAATCGTAATTCTGCTTCTTTGTCCCGCTGTCGAAGGTGATGGTCAGAGTGTCGTAATTCGGGAAGTCGCTGGCTTTTAGAGGGCTGATCGTGACATTGACGCTGGGCGGAACGTTGTAATAGGCACGTACATGTCGTTCGATCCGTTTGGTAACGTCCGGTGGGGCCGATTCGGCAGAACATCCCAGGCAAATGAGCAGGATCACAACAGTGGAACGTCGCAAAAGCGTCACTATAAACCGCCTATTCATTTGTGTGGCAAAACAAGATTATCTCATAGCGAGCGCGACGAAGGGCCTGATCATGCTGGTTTTGACCGCATTCCACGCGATCAATTTCAGCTGCCAGACTTGCGGCTGCGCGTAAGCAGTGCGGGTAGCAGCAGGGTGTTCATGGAGCCGGAGCGGAAACCCTCGAGGTCGAGGGTCACAAACTTAAAGCCCAGGGCCTTGAAGATCTGAGTAAACTCAGTGGCCATTTGCGGAGTTAACGCAAGGGGCAGCTCATCGCGCGCGATCTCAATGCGTACGATGTCGCCGTGGTGCCGGACCCGGAACTGACGGAACCCAAGACCCCGAAGAGCATCTTCTCCCTGCTCGACGACCTCCAGGATCTCGCGAGTGACTGGACGCCCGTACTCAACGCGTGACGATAAGCATGCCGAAGCGGGTTTGTCCCAGATGCGTAAACCGGCCGCGCGCGCGAGTTCTCGAACGTCGGCCTTGGTCAAACCGGCGTCTCGTAGAGGCGCCGCGACCCGGTGCTGTTCAGCGGCAAGTTGACCGGGGCGGAAGTCGCCCTGATCATCCAGGTTGACGCCGTAAGCGATGAGATCGAAACTGCGTCCGCGGCGAACCTCCTCCATCACATTGAATAGCTCATCTTTGCAATGGAAGCAACGGAAAGCATCGTTACGGGTGTATTCCGGACGGTCGAGTTCGGCGGTGCTAATGACCTCCAGCGGAATCTCATGTTCGTGAGCAAAGGCAATTGCGTCAGCCAAATGGGTGCGGGCTAGGCTGGGCGAATCCGCGATCACTGCCAGCATGCCGGTCCCTAGCGACTGGTGGGCAGCCCACGCCAGGAATCCGGAGTCCACGCCTCCGGAGTAAGCGATGAGAGTGCGACCCATGGCTCGAAGCCGCGCGTCGAGCGTAGCCTGCTTTGAGGCGAGATGTTCGGGCACGGACACAAGTTCATTCTAATACAGGGAGTTTGCGCGTTGCGGGCATCGCCTTACCGATTTGCGCGAGATCAATAGTAGTTGGGAGAAAGGCAACCGGCTGGTAACTATTGGAGGCGCCAGTAGCAGATGACAAACAAAGGCCGCCGTGATAAGGAATCGTGTGCGGGCCCGTCATCGGGAATTCGCAAGATCGCGCGCCAACTCGTCCCACCATGAGATCCAGGTTTGAACCCGATGTTGTAGCGGGTGTCAGCACGCGTCCTTCGTCCACGCTGATCGACCCAGAAGCATACGATACCAGCGAACAGCAATTCGGTGCCAGCTTGGAACAGGGCCCACAGCCTCGGTTTGCGGTAGAAGGTGAAACCGAAACTGATGCGACATCAATAACGGGGCGGAAAGGCGATGCCTCGATTCAGTACTGTGTCGAATCCAAGAACGGGGTGCCGTCGGCCGAGCTTGATACCAAAGATCTCATCACGACATCGCATCCTGACAAATCAGCGGAGCCTGCGAAAAAGTCAACGGCGCCCCCTGCGCAAGGAGGCCTCGAAGAAGAACAAAACCCCGAGCGCTGGCGACAGGAAGTGGCCGCCCGGCTGAACAATTACCGTGCCCGGCGCCGACCACGGGCACCGCGGTATCCCTCGCTGCGCTTGAAATTCGAAGAGGATCAGGAGGTGGGAGCCACCCCATCCAGCCTAGTCGAGCCACCCGTTGCGGTTCAGAGTGCTTACCGCACCCGTCCTGCCTTCAAACCGGCCGTAGGCGCGGAGACACCTGCGAAGATCATTGAATTTCCACGCTCATCAGCGGCTCCGAGCCGCTTCGACGAGCTGGCCGAGCCTATGCTCGATCATCCACGCATTCTGGAGGCGCCGGAGGTGGTCCCTACTCCACTCGCGTTGGGGGGTATTCTGATTGAACCGGCCGAACAACCACCGTGCGAGAAGCGACCTGGATTTGAGATGCCGCTGCAGTCAGCCTCTATGTCGCGGCGCCTCACAGCAGTCGCGATCGATGGTGTGCTTGTAGCTTGCGCTGTCGCAGTATTCGTCTACATTTTCTTGAGGCTCACCAGGCAAGTACCGGCATTGCAACCAGCGGCAGGCATCGCGCTGGTACTCATAGGACTCTTTTGGGTCGCCTACCAGTACCTGTTCTTGGTGTACTGCGGAATGAGTCCTGGGCTGAAGGTGGCCGGCCTGCAGCTCTGCCGGTTCGACGGTACGACTGCTCCCCGTCGACTCCGCCGTTGGCGAGTGCTCGCGTCTGTGCTCTCTGGAGTGTCGTTGGGCTTGGGGTACGCGTGGTGCTTCCTCGACGAAGATCGGCTCTGCTGGCACGACCGCATCACCCATACCTACATGGCGCCGAAAGACTGATGGACGCCACTCTGCAAGCTTTCTACCCGCTGATATGTTAAATTTTTAAGTTTGCGCCCTTCTAGCGCAAATCATGTCTTCATCCATTCAGAACGTCAAGCGCCCGGCCGTCAACGTCTTCGTCGCCACCACGGTGATGCTGACGTTCATTTCATTCTGGCGGGCGGCGGCCATCGTGCTAGCGGACCTCGCCTCTTCCGCGTATTACGCTGGTGGCGACGCCGAGAAGGTCATTGGCAAGAGCGCGCCCTGGTTCATCCTGGCAGTGATGCTGTTCAGCTACGCTGTCCGCGCGCTCTATATCGAATCCAGCAGCATGTTCGTCCGGGGCGGCGTGTACCGCGTGGTCAAAGAAGCCATGGGCGGCACGTTGGCGAAAATTTCAGTTTCGGCGTTGCTCTTTGATTACGTCCTGACCGGGCCCATCAGTGCGGTTTCCGCAGGGCAATATTTGGCGGGATTCGTTGAGGATATTGCCCGTTATCTGAAGCACCCTTTCCACGCCTTCCCCGAGAATACCTTTGCCGCCGCCTTTGCGGTATTGGTTGTTCTTTACTTCTGGCGAAAGAATATTCAGGGCATTCACGAATCTAGCGAAAAGGCACTGCAGATCATGATTATCACCACCGTGATGGTGGTGTTGCTAATTCTGTGGTGTGTGTTCACAATTTTGCGCGGTCCCGTCGTCCAGCTACCACCGAATCCTCTGCACCCGGGAGTGGTTCTACTCAACAAGGAATCGTTAGGCTGGCTGTACGGCACCTGGATCAGTCATCTCACCTGGATCATCATGTTCGTCGGTTTCGGCCACTCCGTATTGGCGATGAGCGGCGAAGAAACCCTGGCCCAGGTCAATCGCGAGATCGAACATCCCAAGCTGAAAAACCTGGAGAAGACTGGGCTGGTGATTTTCGTATACAGCCTGCTGTTCACCGGCCTGGTGTCGTTCTTCGCGGTAATGATTATTCCCGACAAAGTCAGGCCCGAATACTTTGGCAATCTCATCGGCGGAATCGCCATGTTCCTGGTCGGCCCAACCTGGGCTAGGCTGGCTTTTCGCGCCTTCGTGGTGCTGGTCGGCGTTTTAATTCTAGCCGGCGCTCAGAACACATCTATCGTGGGCGCTAATGGCGTGCTCAACCGCATGGCGGAAGATGGCGTGCTGACCTCCGCCTTTCAGAAACCCCATCACCGGTACGGTACAAGCTTCCGCGTGATCAACCTGATTGTCGCCATGCAAATACTCACAATCATGTTGACGCGGGGTAACGTATTTGTTCTGGCGGGACTGTATGCCTTTGGGGTGATCTGGAGCTTTGCCCTAATGTCGCTCGCCGTACTAGTCCTGCGCTATACCGAACCAGTGAGCCGCGAGTGGAGAGTGCCGGGAAATTTCCGGCTGTTCGATCGCGAGATTCCGGTCGGCCTCATAGTAATTGCTATTGTTCTGTTCACCACCGCGCTGGTCAATCTTCTAACCAAATCTGAAGCTACCATCGCCGGAGTTACCTTCAGCGGTATCTTCTTTGCGGTTTTCAGCTACTCGGAACGGCAGGTTGCCAAAGCACGAAAAGGGAAACCAGAGGGGCTGGCTCAGTTTCGTGTGTATGGCAACCAGGAACTGGGCAGTGGGGCGCTTGGGGTTCGGCCTGGAAACATCCTGGTTGCGGTTCGTGATCCCAAGAACCTCTACTACCTGCGGGAAGTCCTTAGACGGACCGACACCAACCGGCAGGATGTGGTTGTCATGACCGCGCGTCTCTACCATCGCGAACACGCGTTCGGAGGCAGCGCGGTTCTCGAAGCAGGTGAAATTTTCGACCATTACGAGCAGGAGCTGTTTACCGCTGCGGTCGCCGCAGCCGAGAAGGAAGGCAGGCCAGTTTCGTTGCTCGTAGTCCCCGCAAGCGATGTTTTTGAGGCAATCGTTTTGACCGCACAGCGGCTGGATTCAAGCCGGATTGTCTGTGGCCTATCCAATAAACTTACCGCGGATGAGCAGGCTAAACGGACTGGAGACGCATGGGAGAAGCTACCGGAACCGCGGCCACGGATCACGCTGGAAGTCCATTTGCCCGACGGCACCATCCGCGAATATCCGCTGGGGCCGCATACACCGCGCATGCGTCCACAGGACTTGGAACTCATGCACAAGGTGTGGCTGGACGTTACGTCGGATCCCAATTACTGCGGAGCTCATCACTACCACATTGTGGCGTTAGCGCTTGAGGAGCTGCAGCGCGAATTGAGTACGGAGCAGCGGACGGCATTGCTGGCAAAATTGAACGAAGAGTTGCACAAGGACGGAAGCAGCACCCCACCGTGTCCCTGATGAATCACGTCGACCTCTCCTGCTAACATCACCTGGTGACTGCAAATTCTCCAGTAAGAGTGCGCTTTGCCCCTTCGCCGACTGGCCATTTGCACGTTGGCAACGCGCGCACAGCTCTCTTTAACTGGCTTTTTGCCCGCCAAAAAGGCGGCGCCATGGTGCTGCGTATCGAGGACACCGATGTCGAGCGCAGCGAAGCGCGCTTCGAAGATCAGCTGATCGATGACCTGAAGTGGCTAGGACTGGACTGGGACGAAGGGCCGGACGTGGGCGGGCCCTACACGCCCTATCGGCAGTCCGATCGCTTGGATGTTTATCGTGAATACGGGGAGCGACTGCTCGACGAAGGCAAGGCGTACTTGTGCTTCTGCACGGAAGACGAACTGCAGCAAGAGCGTGATCGGGCCCAAGCCGAAAGCCGCCAACAAATCTACTCGGGCAAGTGCCGGGTGATTGATCCTGACGCAGCCAAACGGAGAAGGGCGGATGGTGAGGCTGCGGCGATCCGCCTGAGAATTCCCGAGCATCCCATTCGGTTTCACGACATTGTGCACGGGGATGTGGAGTTTTCGAACGAAGTGGTGAGCGACCCGATTATCCTGCGCTCGAATGAGATGCCGGTTTACAACTACGTCGTGGTAATCGACGACGCGCTGATGAAGATCACGCATGTGATTCGCGGCGACGACCATCTCTCCAATACCCCAAAGCAAGTTGCTTTGTATGAAGCTTTGGGCTGGTCCGTGCCAGAGTTCGCCCATCTTTCGACGATTCTTGGCAGTGACCGCGAGCGGCTTTCCAAACGCCACGGAGCCACTTCTATCGCCAATTTCCGCGACATGGGTGTGCTGCCCGAGGCTTTGGTGAATTACCTGGCGCTCTTAGGTTGGGCGCCAAGCGGCGGCACGCGGGAAATCTTCGGCTTGGAAGATCTGGTGAAGGAATTTTCGCTGGAACGGGTGACGCCGTCCCCGGCGGTGTTCGATATGGAGAAGCTGTACTGGCTGAACCGGCACTACATCAAGCAATGCGAGTTGCAACGGCTGACTTTCCTGGGGTTGGAGTTTTTTGCGAAGTCAGGCGTTCTGGACAGGAATCCGACTTCTCCGCCAAACTCCGATCGGACTGTGTTGGTTGAGAAAAGCCTCTTCGATTGGTTCTCCAGAGTCACGGAACTGTTTGCACCTTATGTGGATCGCCTCGATCAGCTCCCGGAACGAGCTTCTCCGATTTTTAGCTATGACGCGAAGGCCGCCCTCGCCGCGCCCGAGAATGCCGAAGTTCTTGCATGGCCTCAGACCAAAACGGTACTGGACCGGTTCGCGGTTAAGGTCTTGGAGAATGAATGTGCCCAAGTAGGTAAACTTACCGCCGAGGAATTCAACAAAATCGTTAGCGAGGTGAAAGCCGAAACTGGGGTGAAAGGTAAAGAACTTTTTCATCCCATACGCATCGTGGTGATGGGTTCGCATTCTGGCCCGGCGTTTGACAAGCTCATACCAGTCCTCGAAGAAGGCAGTCGGTTGGAATTGCCCAACCACGTCCTGAGCGTCAGGGAACGAGTGGAAGAGTTCAGCAAGGCCCGATTGGGATAAGAAGGCAGTCCGATTTCACGAGTCGCACAAATGTATCTGCGGATCTAAATCGAGTCGTCTTTCTTGGTTTCTACCGCTTTAAGATCTCCTGCAGAGCCCTCCTCAGATCGGAAAATTGGAAGGGATACCCGCTAGCAATTAGCTTGGCAGGTTCCACGCGCTGACTGGCGAGCAGGAGTTCGTCGGCCATCTCGCCGAAAGCCAGACGCGCGGCAAATGCAGGCATTGGGAAAATGGCTGGGCGCGACAGGACCGACGCTAGGGTCTTGCTGAATTCAGCGTTGGTCGCCGGTCTGGGCGAAACAACGTTGACGGGTCCTTGCAGCAAGTCGCTCTTTAGGGCGTGGTGAATGGCTCCCACCACGTCACGGACGTGAACCCAACTCCACCACTGGCGTCCGTCTCCAATATAGCCGCCCAGACCCAAACGGAACGGAAAGAGCATCTTCTGCAATGCGCCACCGTCAGCGCTCAGCACCACGCCGAATCGCATTTGTGCGGTGCGAATTCCTGCCGCCGCTGCAGGCTCTGTGCCAGCTTCCCACTCGCGACACACTTCGGCAAGAAAGTCATTTCCGGAGGGGCTGTCCTCGCCCAGAATATCCTCGCCCCGATTGCCATAGTACCCGATGGCGGATCCGGAGATCAGCACCTCTGGCGGCCGCGAACCCTTGGCCAAGGCCTCGGCTAAATGACGGGTTCCCAGCCGGCGGCTGTCCAGAATGCGCTGTTTCTTTGCCTCAGTCCAACGGCCCACGATCGATTCCCCAGCAAGGTGGATGACCGCCGCGAAGCCGGAGACCGATTCCGGCGGCAGTGGGTGGGCAGGGTCCCAGGAGATCTGCCCGCCGCCAGATGTGACGCCCCGAACCAGGCGCGTTACGTTGAATCCGCGTGATGCCAGTGAGGGCAGAAGGGCTGCGCCAATGGGTCCCGAGACTCCGCTAACCAGAATTCGAGACGAATTCGCCAACGTGGCCACCAAGCAAATGTACCAGATGGAATTAGAAGGCCGATTTCCCCGCTCCTGCGGGAGGCGGGACCCTTCCCGGCGGCTTCTTGCTGGGGGATATAATCGATTATGGCGACTCTGCGCGAACAGATCGCGACCACTGCGCTTCATGTAACCAAGTACCGTGAACTGATGCGGCGCATGCGGGAAAATCGTCCCAACGACGATCTGGAACTCATTCGCAAAGCTTACGAGTTTTCCCAGAAGCACCACGCCGGCCAGACTCGCGCCTCCGGCCAGCCTTACCTGGTGCATCCCTTGGAAGTGGCTTTGGTTCTGGCCGAAATGAAGATGGACCCCGTCGCCATCGCCGCTGGGTTGCTGCACGACTCGGTGGAGGACACTTCAGTTACGGTGGTTGACATCCGCAAAGAGTTTGGTGAGCAGGTGGCGCACATCGTGGAGGGCGTCACCAAGATTAGTGCCCTTGACTTCGTTACCCGCGAGGAGCAACAGGCCGAGAACCTGCGCAAGATGATGCTCGCGATGGTGGACGACATCCGTGTCGTGCTCATCAAGCTAGCCGACCGCCTGCACAATATGCGCACGCTGGAACATCTGCAGCCCGAGCGGCAGCAGAAAATCGCCAGGGAGACACTGGATATTTATGCCCCCATCGCCCACCGGTTGGGCATGGGCAAGATCCGTGGCGAACTGGAGGACCTCGGCTTCCGTTACGTTGACCCGATTTCCTACCAGCAGGTGGACGAAGCCGTAGAAGCGCGGCGCAAGGCGGGAGAGGCTTTCCTGGGGCGCGTGGAACAGATATTCCACGACAAACTGAAAGAGGCTGGAATTACCGCGAAGGTCGAGAGCCGGATCAAGCGTCTGTACAGCATCCACAAGAAGCTGCAGCGGCAACATATCGCCGTGGAACAGGTATACGACCTTTATGCCATGCGGGTAATCACTGAGTCTGTGCAGGACTGCTACGCGGTGCTGGGAATCATTCACAACCTGTGGCGACCTGTGCCCGGTCGAATCAAGGACTTTATCGCCATGCCTCGGCCGAATTTTTACCAGTCGCTGCATACTTCGGTGATTTCGGAGGAAGGCACGCCATTTGAGGTGCAAATCCGCACCGAAGAAATGCACAAGATGGCGGAAGAAGGCATCGCCGCCCACTGGAAATACAAGGACGGACCGGTTTCAGCCCAGGATGAGCAGCGGTTGGCCTGGCTGCGCCAGGTAGTCGAATGGCAGCGCGACGTCTCCGATCCCGGCGAGTTCCTGTCAACCCTGAAGATCGATCTGTACCCGGAGGAGGTCTACACCTTCACGCCCAAGGGCAAAGTCGTGGTATTGCCCCGGGACGCCTCGCCCATTGATTTTGCCTATTCGATTCACACTGAAGTAGGCCACAGTTGCGTGGGCGCGAAGGTGAATGGGCGGATGGTCCCGCTGCGCTTTAAGTTGCATAGTGGCGACATTGTGGAGATCCTTACCCAGCCGGGGCACAAACCAAGCCGCGATTGGTTGGGGATTGCGAAGTCATCGCGGGCACGCAACAAGATTAAGCATTGGCTCAACCTGCACCAGCGCGAGCGTGCCATTGAAATCGGCCGCAAACTGATTGAGAAGGAGGCGCGTAAGTATAGGATCGCTCTCAAGGAAATTAAGGACGACGAGCTGCTAAAGATTGCCTCGGATTACGGCGTAGGTCGTCCTGACGACTTGATGGCCGGCATCGGCTATGGCAAATTTTCAGCGCGGCAAGTGCTGGCGCGGCTCGCTCCGGCGGCCAGCGAGCCGGTCACTGAAGGTGAGGGGGAGAAATCCGGCGGAATTGCCAGCGTAGTGCGGCGCGTTTTCGGGGGAGACCATAACAACAACGCCATCCGGGTCAAGGGACACGGCGACCTTCTCGTTTACCGTGCCCGATGTTGTAATCCGATACGCGGCGAATCGGTCGTCGGTTATGTGACTCGAGGCAAAGGCGTGGCAGTACACGCTCTTAACTGCCCCAACGTGATGAATTTAATGTACGAGCCGGAGCGGCGGATCGACGTGGAGTGGTCCCGTGATGATGAGACACCAACCTCTTACCCGGTGAAGCTCACGGTTTACTGCGACGACCGTTTCGGCATGTTGAAGCAGATCACGGCGGTCATCAGCGATACCCAAACCAACATCCGCAACGTCGAAGCCCGCACTTCTAACGGCCAAGCCAATGTCGATGTGATCCTCGATATCGCCGACCTCAAGCACCTGGAGAACATCATCAACGGCGTGCGCAAGATTCCCGGTGTGCACGACGTGCAGCGACTGCAGAAAGTCTAGTCGTGGTACCCCCAGCACAATAGCTGTTTGGTTTCCGGGTAAATCTTGCGGACGAATCTCTGGACGAATTGACTTGTCCAGATTCATCTGCGTTAATTGGCCGCGGAGAATCTCTCATGCGGGAAGTCATTTCCACGAAGGACGGTCCCCAGGCCATCGGTCCCTACTCCCAGGCCATCAAGGCCAATGGTTTTGTGTTTGTCTCGGGACAGGTGGCGATCGATCCGGCAACTCAGCAGGTGGTCAGTGGCGATGTAGCTGCGCAGACTGAGCGAGTGATGAAAAATCTGTCCGGCATTTTGAAAGCGGCGGGAAGCGGATTGGAAAAGATCGTCCGCTCGACCGTGTTTCTCAAGAACATAGGTGACTTCGGAGCGATGAATGAAGTCTATGGCAGATACTTCTCATCCGCGCCACCGGCCCGATCCACCGTAGAAGTAGCGCGCTTGCCCAAGGACGTCCTGGTGGAGATTGACGTGATCGCACTGGCGTAGGATTTTGCCGTTTTGAATCCGGGCTAGCAGAGTAGAATCCAGGGTCGTCTGCCGCTTTCCATTTGGCAGCCTAGAATCGGCACCGATGATCTGGAGGGCATGAATGCAGAGCAAAATGCTTTTAGTTGCTATCCTTGTGCTGGCGGCCACCGCTGCTTTTGCGCAGAGCAGCACAGTTAAGAAAAAGACTGCTCCACCCGCTAGCGGACCCACGAAGGTGACGGGCGAGCCCACCAAGACGACTTCCGGGCTTGAATACTGGGAGATCAAGGTCGGCACCGGTCCATCCCCAGCAGCGGGACAGACGGTTCAGGTTCATTACACCGGCTGGCTGACCAACGGCAAGAAATTTGATAGCTCAGTGGGTGGCAAGCCGTTCGAATTTACTCTGGGCGCTCATGAAGTGATTAAGGGTTGGGACGAAGGAGTTGGTGGAATGAAGGTAGGCGGCAAACGCCAGCTGAAAATCCCTCCCGATCTCGCTTATGGAGAGCGCGGATATCCCGGCGCCATCCCGCCGAGCGCAACGCTAATCTTCGATGTAGAGCTAATGGGTGTGCAGTAGGATTCTAACCACGAAGGGCACTAAGTCGCACGAAGCGAAGAGTTAGCATCCTTTGTGGTTTTCTTGCTCTTAGGCCTTGACTACTTTGCCGCTGCGCAGGCAGGAAGTGCAGACGCGCAGGCGCTTGGTTGCGCCCTTCACCTTAGCGCGTACCGGACGCAGATTCACATTCCAACGCCGCTTGCTCACATTGTGAGCGTGGCTGATAGCGTTTCCGAATTGCGGCCCTTTGCCGCAGACGTCACAAACTTGTGCCATGAGTACTCCTGATAACTACGAAACTTGACGGTGTAAGACATTGATTTTACCGGATTCTAGCGGGTTTAGCCAAGCCTGACGGGACGGCGAACGCTGTTATTCACCCAGACTGGCGTCATCCCGAGACCCCGCGCCGTCTCCAGCGGGGCGAGGGATCTGGCGGGGAGAGCGACAGCGTGTCCGGAAAAGCTCCCACGCGAGATCCCTCCCCCGGCTGAACTACGCCGGGTTTCGGGATGACCCCGCTGAATGATCCGGTCAGCTTTAGAGGTCGAGCATTTTCGTCATCACTGTCATTCCGAGCGAAGCGAGGAACCCCTCTCAGGAAGTGAAGAAAGAGGGTAGGGATACTTCGACTTCTCTGGCCTCTCGCAAGCGGGAGGTCAGATTCGCTCAGCATGACAATGCCTGTGCGATACTGAAATCATGGAACCATCGGCCGACCCCAAGTCGGTGAAAGTAGGTCTGACTACCGGCTCGGGCGTGGACATCGAGTGGAAGGACGGCCATCGTTCGCACTACTCGTTCATATTTCTGCGCGATGCCTGTCCCTGCGCTCTCTGTGATGACGAACGCGCAAGGGGCGGCCGCAAGCCCGGAGACCCTCCCAAAACGGCGCCGGGCGCGCTTCCGATGTTCAAGCCTGCCATCAAAGCGACTTCGGCGGAAGGCGTGGGCAAGTACGCAATCAAGTTTCATTTCAATGATGGCCATGAGCTCGGCATTTATTCCTGGCAGTTTCTCCGTGATGTTTGTCCCTGCGACGAATGCAAGGCTCTCCAGTCAGCCGCCAGGATGAGATAAACACCACGAAAGTTCCCTCAGCTGCTTCCGTCTGGGTTTTCGCGTGCTAGCTAATCCAATAGAAGACTGCGAACTGCAGATCCCTCGGTGCCCTCGGGATGATAACGTAATAAAGTTTTTAGGAACCTGCCAGGGCGCTGCAGAAGCGTCTCTGGAAAACCAAGCCTAGCCTTGGCCAAGCGCTCTTTGCGGTCATGAATATCCAATCCCCTGTAAAATCTATTCAGAGACCTCGGAGCCTTTCTAGTTGTCGTTTCTCAACCAACTCAATCCGCAGCAGCGTGAAGCCGTCGAAACCACCGAAGGCCCGGTACTCATCCTGGCCGGAGCAGGCAGCGGCAAGACGCGCGTCATCACCTACCGCATCGCCCATTTGATCGAGAATCTGGGTGTCATGCCGGAATCCATTCTGGCAATGACCTTCACTAACAAAGCCGCGTCCGAAATGGTCGAAAGGGTAGACAAGCTGGTGGGCGGACTCTCCATCGCCAAGCCAGTCATCGCTACGTTTCACTCATTCTGTGTCCGGATGTTGCGGCGCGACATCGAAGCGCTTCGCATTCCTTCGACCGTACCAGGTGTGCCGCCGATCGGACACACCAAGAGCTTTGTCATTTACGACGAGACCGATCAGCAGCAGGTGGTCAAGTCGGTCATGCGGCGGCTGGGGATTGATGATAAGCAGACCACGCCACGGTCGGTGCTGGCGCATATTTCCTGGGCCAAGAACCATATGCTCGATCCGCAGGAGGTCTACCTGCAATCGGCCGATCCCAATACCGAGCGCGTCGCCCAAATTTACGCTGAGTATAAGAAGGAATTGGCCAAAGCCAATGCGCTCGATTTCGACGACCTTCTCTTGGAAGCCGTGCGTCTGCTGAAGGCGGCGCCTGCTGTCCGCGAATACTACAATCGGCGTTTTCAGTACGTCATGATTGACGAGTATCAGGATACGAATCGTCCGCAATACGAACTGATGCGCCTGCTGGCCGGAGACCGGCACAACGTTTGCGCTGTCGGCGATGAAGATCAGTCCATTTATTCCTGGCGGGGAGCCGATATCCGCAACATTCTTGAGTTCGAACAGGACTTCCCCGAAGCGAAGATTATCCGCCTGGAACAGAACTACCGCTCGACCCAGAACATTTTGCAAGGCGCGTCGGCCGTGGTTGCGAATAATCTCAAGCGTAAGGGCAAGAACCTTTGGACATCACGCCAGGGCGGAACGCAGATCGGCTATTACGAAGCGCCGGATGGCGAGAACGAGGCCTTGTTCGCCGCAGACTACGTTGCAAAATATCTCCGCGAAGCCATCGACCAGGGCGAGAATGCGCGGGCTGCGGTACTCTACCGGACTAACTCGCAATCGCGGCTATTTGAAGAGGCCATGCGCCGCTATCAGTTGAAATATCACGTGGTGGGTGGCTTTTCGTTTTACGAGCGGGCTGAGATCAAGGACATGATTTCGTACCTAAAAGTAATTCACAATCCGGGTGATTCGATCTCGCTGCTCCGGGTGATCAATACGCCGGTACGCGGGATAGGCAAGACGACCATAGAAACACTCGAGCGAGTCGCGCTGGAAACTGGCGTGTCATTGTGGGACGCAATCACGGCGGCTATCAAACGCCAGCTTCTGCCGCAGCGCGCGCTGGCCGCGCTGAACAACTTCCGGGACCTCATCGAAGACGGACGTGCCATGTTGGCCGGGACCTACGTGGAACGGCTGGAGGAAAGTGTGGCGCGGACCTGCCCTGAGCGAGAGTCGAAGGGGCCCTCGCCCGCGTCGGAGGAAAAACAAGCAGCTGTCCCGCAGGTCGAGGCCCCGCAGTCCGAAGCGTGGCGCTCGGAAGAAGATGTTGCTTTCGATCCAACTGAAGACGACAACATCTCATTCGACTTCGGGACGGCTGATCACACTCCGGATGCGACGGTTGACGACGCGGAAACGAACGCGGGCGGGGGCCCCTTCGACTCTCGCTCAGGGCAGGTCCGCGCCGCACAGACCGGTGCTGACTCTCGCTTCCGTACTCCGGGGAGTGCGGCTAACACTGCCGACATTTTGAAGTTCCTAATCGACCGCACTGGTTATATCAAGCTGCTCGAGGAAGAAGACACACCGGAAGCGTACTCTCGGATTGAAAATCTCCGTGAACTAGTCAACGCAGCCATGGATTCGCGCGATCGCGGTGAAACGCTCGACCAGTTCCTGGATCACGCGGCATTGGTAAGCGACGCCGACGCCTATGACGAGCGTGCCCAAATCACCTTAATGACACTGCACGCGGCCAAGGGTCTGGAATTTCCGCTGGTATTCTTGTGCGGACTGGAAGAGGGATTGTTTCCGCACTCTCGTACTTTCCTGCATCCTGACGATATCGAGGAGGAACGGAGACTTTGTTACGTCGGGATGACACGGGCCATGGATACCCTTATCCTGAGCCGCGCAGTGTATCGCCGCCGGTACGGAACCGATCTGCCGGAGGCGAGTGTACCCTCACGATTTCTGGAAGAAATTCCGGCGGAGCTTGTTGAGGAGTTGGGAGTGTCTCGCCGGAGAGCATCTGCGCGGATGGAAGGGCGACATGCAGGAGTGCCCGGGTCGCACGAGCAGGCACACTATGCCTACGAAGACGAAGATCAGTCTGTAAGCTGGGCGGGACGCCAGAACCGGCGCGGTCCGGCCGCATCGTATTCAGGGAAGGCGTACAACTCAATTGAAAACATCGCGGAGTTTTTCGCGTCGCGCGGAAAGAAATTCAGCCTTCCGAAGCTGCCGATGGAAGAGCCGAAGGGCAAGAAAGGGTTCCGGCCTGGGCAGAAGGTGCGACATCCCAAATATGGCGAGGGCACCGTCTATCAGCGCGAAGGAGACGGTGAAGAAGCCAAGATTACGGTACAATTCCCTCGCTTCGGTCTGAAGAAGTTGGTGGAGAAGTACGCTCAGTTGGAGCAGGCTTGATCTTAAATTTTTGACGAGAGGACTAATGGCTAACAGCAAGAGTCTGAGCAAGGAAGAGCGTAAGAAGAAAAAGCGGGCAGCACGCAAAAAGCACAAGACGGAAAAGCCGCTGGCGAAGCGGGACTACGCGCGCGGCGCCAAGAAGCGCAAGGTGAAGAAGATGGCACGCGGCACGGCGAAGAGATAAGCGGGAGCACTTAGCATTCGGCACATGGCATTTTGCTGTGAGGATTGGACGTCTTCCAGCTAAATGCTAAGTGCTAATCGCTAAGAGCATAGTTCAGGAGAAACTGCCCTTTGGCACAACCTCCAATAATCACCAAACCGACCAAAGAGGTCATCCGAACATCGGATAACCAACTGCTTTGTTGCAAGTCCATCGACAAACTGATCGCTGAGGCCGATGAACCCGGTCATAGGTTGAAGAAAACTCTCGGCCCCTGGTCGCTGACTGCTCTGGGCATCGGGGCAATTATAGGCTCGGGCATATTCGTGCTCACCGGAACGGCGGCAGCGGGCGAGTATTTTGAGGCGCCCTCCATATTGCGCACTCAGCTCATGGACCTGGTCGTTAACCTTGTAAGACACGGAAGTACTGCGGGCGCATTAATGCACGGGCGTCCGCCGGCGGGGCCGTCCATCGCCATCTCCTTCGTCTTGGTGGCGTTCGCGTGCAGCTTTGCTGGTCTGTGTTACGCGGAACTAGCTTCGATGATCCCGATCGCCGGCAGCGCCTATACCTATTCCTACGCTACGCTGGGCGAGATTTTTGCGTGGATTATCGGCTGGGACTTGATTCTGGAATATGTGGTCAGCAATGTTGCTGTTGCTGTAGGTTTCAGCGGATACATCAAGGCCCAACTGGCGGCATTCGGCTTGGTCCTATCGGACAAGTGGGCCAGTCCAGTGCGGGCCGGCGGGCACTGGACGGGCGCCTATTTTAACCTTCCCGGCTTCCTCATTGTATTCATCCTGACCTTGCTGTTGGTACGGGGAGTGCGCGAGTCGGCGGAAGCCAACAATGTAATGGTCACCATTAAGATTGGCGCCATCCTTACGTTCTTGGTCGTCGGCGGCATGCTGGTCAATCCCGCTAACTGGAAGCCGTTCGCCCCGTCCGGATTTGCCGGGATCGTTACTGGCGGAGCCATCGTATTCTTCACCTACATTGGTTTCGACTCCGTATCGACGGCGGCGGAGGAATGTCGCAACCCACAGCGTGATCTGCCCTTCGGCATCATCGCATCCTTGATTATCTGCACCATACTCTATGTGGGTGTAGCGATCGTGCTGCTGGGCATGATGAAGTACACCACCTTCGTTTCCGGTAAAGCCGCCGAAGCGCCGGTCGCATACGCGCTGCAGCAGTTAGGCGCGCGTCCGTTTTTCCGTTCGGTGATCATAGTGGGGGCGTTGACGGGCATGATTTCGTCACTGCTCGTCTTTCAATATGGACAGGCGCGGATCTGGTACGCCATGTCTCGCGATGGCCTGTTGCCCAAACTGTTCTCCGCCGTCCATCCCAAGTTCAAGACACCGCATTGGTCCACCTGGATTGCCTGCTTCGCGGTTGGAATTCCGGCCGGCCTGGTGGACATTGGCGATGCTGCTGACCTTTCTAACATCGGCACGCTGTTTGCCTTTGTGCTCGTTTCTCTCGGCGTAATCTTATTGCGCCGTAAGCAACCCGGCCGCCGGCGCGCATTCCGTGTTCCCTTCGTTCCGTGGTTTCCGCTGATCTCAATCATCCTGTGTGGCGGCCTGATGACGGGCTTGACGGTCATCACCTGGATCCGCTTTGTGGTGTGGCTCACCATCGGACTGTGTATTTACATTTTCTACAGCCGCCACCACAGCGAGTTTGCCAAGGCCAAGAGCTAATCTCTGATCTCAGATTGCAGACTTCAGACTGAACAATGAAAATCGTAGGATCTAAGAAGTAGGAAATCTGCGATCTAGAATCTACAATCTTTAGATTGTGAGCTCGCGGTCCAGTCCGTTTATTCTTTCCCTGCCCAAGGCTGAGTTGCATTTGCATCTGGAAGGCGCAATCGATCCCCCGACTCTGCTCGAACTATGGCGAAAACATGGCAAGGAAGGCACGCTCGCCGAGGTCGAGCAACTTTATCGCTATGCCGACTTTAACGGCTTCCTCATGGCATTCAAAGCCGTGACGGAAGACTTGCAGACTGCAGAAGATTACGAACTCATCACCTACCGTCTGATGGAAAAGCTCAAAGCGGAAAACGTACTGCATGCGGAAGCATATGTTTCCGTCGGCGTATGTCTGTGGCGTAAGCAGGATTTCGATCTAATCTTTGAAGGGCTGGAGCGCGGCCGGCAGCGCGGTGAACGCGATTTCGGCGTATCGTTGCTGTGGATTTTTGACGCAGTACGCCAGTTTGGGGCCCAAGCGGCTCAAAGCGTGTTTGAACTCGCGGTGCGATATCGCGATCGCCATGTTGTGGGAATCGGCATTGGCGGTGACGAACAGAAAGGCCCTGCGGAACTGTTCCGCGACGCTTACGCCTATGCCACTGATCAAGGGTTACGCCTGACGGCTCACGCCGGCGAGACTGCCGGTCCGGAGTCCATTTGGGGTGCCTTGAACCTCCGCGCCGAGCGCATCGGGCATGGACTCACGGCTTGGCAGGATCCCGAACTGGTGGAAGAGCTGGCTACCCGGCAGATTCCGATGGAGATTTGCATCACGAGCAACTTGCGAACTGGCTGCTGCCCCGACTTGGCCGACCATCCGGTTCGAAGATATTTTGATCAGGGCTTGATGGCCACGCTTAACAGTGACGATCCGGCGATGTTTCGTACATCTCTTGCTCAGGAATATCAACTGGCCCGAGAGTCATTCGGCTTCACTGATGAGCATCTGCGCGAGTTAGCGCGCAACTCCTTCGAGGCATCCTTCCTTCCCGCGGAAAAGAAATTGAATTTTCTGAATTTGTTTGACGCCACAGTGGTGCGACCGTAACCTTTTTTAGATCGCTACCTCGTACGTGGAGTCTGGCATGAGAGTATCCCGGGTTGCTCGTTTCTGCCTCAATACTTTGTACTTGACTACATGCCTTTGGGCCGCACCCCGGCCGGCCTCATCCCCGGAAGCTCTCATCTTTACGAATATCAATGTTGTGGACACGCGTCAGGGCGAAGTAAACCACAATATGACCGTAGTGGTAAAAGGCGGTCGGATCACAGCGGTGGCGAGAGTAGGGCTGATTGGCCAAGGACATCACATTCGCGTGATCAATGCCCACGGAAAATACCTGATTCCAGGATTGTGGGACATGCACGTTCACAGCGCATTTGTCCCCGGTACTTGGGATGAAAGGACCATCTATCCGCTCTACATCGCCAACGGAGTGACGGGCATACGTGACATGGGTGGGGATCTCGATCTTCTGGAGCAAAGACGTGCCCGCATCACCCGGGGAGAATTAGTCGGTCCACAGATGATCATCGCGGGGCCGTTTCTAGTAGACGCGAAAACTGATCGCCAGACGATCAAAGTGACCACGCCGGAAGACGCTCGCAAGGCGGTGGACACTTTGAAGACGCGAGGGGTCGACTTTGTGAAGATTCTGTCCGACCTCTCCCGCGAGTCCTATTTCGCGATTGCGCAGGAAACCGAGAAAGAGAAAATTCCTTTTGTAGGACATGTGCCCGATTCCATCAGCGTGGCGGAAGCGTCATCTGCAGGACAGAGGAGCATTGAACATCTGACCGGCGTGTTGCTGGCCTGCTCTGCTCAGGAAAGCGAACTCCGTGAGCGAAGGTTGAAAGCGCGCGCGAATCACGACTATGCGGCGTTTTCAGAGATTTCAAAGCAGTTGATGGCAACCTACGACCCCGACAAAGCCCACGGCCTGTTCCTCGACCTCGCCAAGAACAACACCTGGCAGGTGCCGACATTGGTTTGGACTGAGACCAGCGCGAGCATCGATGCTCCAAATTTGACGGCGGATCCAAGACTGAAGTATGTCCCCGCTTCGGTGAAGGAGCAGTGGGCACCTGAGAAGCTGCTCAAACAGACGCCACCGCAGCAATTGGCCGCTTCGAGGACGGAAGCGGCTCGTGACCTCAAGCTGGTTA
Organism: Terriglobales bacterium; assembly: GCA_035512155.1. Classification (GTDB taxonomy): domain Bacteria; phylum Acidobacteriota; class Terriglobia; order Terriglobales; family Acidobacteriaceae; genus JABCYV01. Next base: position 51,868 of record DATKEN010000092.1, read on the forward strand.
ACGCCATGCACGAGGCGGGAGTACAGTTCTTGGCCGGGACTGATGGGCCTGACCCTTATGTATTTCCCGGCTTCAGCTTGCATGACGAATTGGGGTGGCTGGTAAAGAGCGGGTTTACCCCTTTGCAAGCGTTGCAGGCAGCTACAATCAACCCCGCGGTATTTCTGCTCAAGTCAGACCAGTACGGAGTAGTCGAGCCTGGTCACGCAGCCGATCTGGTGTTGCTGGATGCAAATCCGGTCGAGGACATACGCAACACGCGCAGGATTTTTGCCGTGGTGGTGGGAGGAAAATATTACTCGCGCCGAATCCTGGATGAGATGCTCGACCAAGTAGGGCGAGCGGCGGCAAAGCAATAGCACGGAGAGCCATGCCTCAACATATCGGAATCGTGGCTTGCAGCGCGGAGGGAGCCGCGCTTTGCTATCGCACAATTTGCCTGGAAGGTACGGAACTGCTTGGGCGGCACGATCATCCCGAGGTCTCGATGCACACCCACCCGCTGGCCCGGTACATGGCGTGCGTTTACGCGGATGATTGGGCGGGCGTCGCCGAACTGATGCTGTCATCGGCGGAGAAGCTGGCAAAAGCGGGCGCGGATTTCCTGATCTGTCCGGACAATACTATCCACCAGTCCTTCGATCTGGTGGCGCACCGCTCCCCGCGCCCCTGGCTGCACATTGCGGAAGAGGTGGCAAGAGAAGCCCAGCATTGCCATTACAGGCGCCTAGGCGTGTTAGGTACACAGTATCTCATGGAGGGTCCGGTGTATCCTCCGAAGCTAAAAGCCGCCGGACTCGAACATCGAATTCCTGGCCTGAAAGAGCGGGAGAAGATTAACCAGATCATATTCGATGAACTGGTGAATGCACAGTTCATGCCCCGTTCCCAGGCTTACTTCACCGAAGCAATTCGAGCCCTAGCGGACGAGGGATGCGATGCTGTCGTACTGGGTTGCACCGAGATCCCGCTGCTAGTCTCAGCGGACTCGTCGCCGCTGCCCACACTGGATTCGACGCGCTTGCTGGCCCGGGCGGCGCTACGAAAAGCGGTAGGAAGCGAATAGTCCGCTGTAAAGGCAGATACGTTTGGGGCGACTTCGCTCGGGATGGCCGTTTCAGGCGTGCGCCGCGATAACGCTTTCCTTCCCCGTTCAACCTCAAAATGTCGCCGAACGCTGTGCAAACCGATGCCCTCGGCGGGTTAGCTATGCTCTAATATCAGAAACATTCATCCAATGGCTTCTAACTCTATAAATCTGCGCCGCTATTTTAGAGCGCTCACTCGGAATCTCCGGGGCGCGCGAATGGTGGCTCGTGCGCTCATGTCCACCAAGCATCCAGTACTCGCCCACCTGATTCCCATCCGCCGTTGCAATCTGGCTTGCGAGTACTGCAACGAGTACGACGATTTTTCTCAGCCAGTAACGACCGAAATCATGTTCCAGAGGGTGGACAAGCTCGCCGAGCTCGGCACTTCTGTCATCACCATCAGTGGCGGTGAACCGCTACTGCATCCTGAACTGGATGAGATCATCCGCCGCATTCGCAAGCGCGGCATGATCGCCGGCCTTATCACAAATGGCTATCTGCTGGTTGCCGACCGCATTGAGCGGCTGAACAAAGCCGGTCTCGAATGGCTGCAGATTTCCATTGATAACGTTACGCCAGACGACGTTTCCAAAAAAAGCTTGAAAGTTTTGGACAAGAAGCTAGAGCTTCTCGCGCGGCACGCTGATTTCCATGTGAATATTAATTCCGTGGTGGGCGGGGGGGTGCGCAATCCACAGGATGCGCTGACCATTGGCAAACGAGCGCTTGAGTTGGGTTTCAGTTCAACTATTGGGATCATCCACGATGGCAGCGGACAACTGCAGCCTTTGGGCGATGAAGAGCGCCGCATCTACCATGAGATGAAAGCGTTGGAGAAGCGCACCTTCACCCGGGTGAACGCCTTCCAGGATAACATCGCTCAGGGCCGCCCCAACCAGTGGCGCTGCCGTGCCGGCTCGCGGTATCTCTACATTTGCGAGGACGGGCTGGTGCATTACTGCTCGCAGCAGCGCGGTTATCCAGGAATTCCGCTGGAGAAGTACACCGTGGCGGACATCCGTCGCGAATACCTATCCGAAAAATCCTGCGCTCCTCACTGCACAGTCTCCTGCGTCCACCAGGTGTCAATCTTTGATTCGTGGCGGGCTCCGCAACGTCCGGCGCCTGCCGCCGTAGCTTCTGGAGCGAACAGTCTGGTGCAGATCGACTGATCCTGGGTAGTGAAGGGTCGCCTCGCCCCTTCAACTGTAGCGAAGCTCTGGAGTTTATCTTCTAATCGCCATATTTGCTCACCAGGTATTTCCCCACTTCGCTTTCGAGTTGTCCGTATCCCGAATGGATGGTAGCGTGGAGCGCGGCCTCGCTCGAACTGCCCTGGCCAAGTCTTTCCAGGATGCGCTGCAAGTCGCTCATGCCGTAGGTGTCCCGGATGTATTCGACAGCGGCAAGGGATTCGTCGTAGGCCAGCAGCGCCTCGGCTCCTGAAAAACGCATGAATCCGCCCTCCAGCGCGTTGAAGGGAATTTCGTGCTGGCTCTGAAAGAGTTGTGCCAGCCGGCGACCACGAGAAGACACCGATTTCGGTTCCACGACCTGGGCCAGGCCTTCGTTCAGCCATTGCGGACAACGTCCTCCAGAAAGCTGATTGATAAAGGAGTGCGCCAACTCGTGCTTCAGTACGCGCGCCAGCTCCGGGGTAACTGAACTAAGGCCCTCTACTGGGATGCGCAGTTTGCCGTCGTTAACCGCGCCGACCCATGACGGCGATTGGGTAACATCAAAAAAGGCCTGACCGGTGTAGAGCACAACTGCGATGCTGCTGCGCGGAGCGATGCCCAACTCACGTACCAGGTCATCGTATTCCGACTCCAGTGTAGCGACCAACTCGCTGCGCAGAGATTCCGGAGTTTGTTTACCCTCGTACCGCAGAGTGAAGTGACTGCTTTCGCGTTGTGAGTAGTCGTTTTCTGCGCTGGCCTCCCGCTCCGCTTTGGCCAGAAGTTGCTGCACGGTGCCGCTCGGACGGAGCTGCAGGGAACGCTTCCAGCTTTGAATAGCATCGCGATTGTGATCGGCGGCGAACTGCGCATACCCGAGGACGTCCAGGGCATCAGGCGAATTGGGCGCGATGCGGACCGCCCGCTCAGCATAGGGCAATGCTTCGCCAGCGTTGCCTGTCCGCACCAGCAATGCTGCGTAGTAGTTCAGGATCGTTGGGTTCTGAGAATCGAATCGCAGGCCAGTTTCGAAGTAAGAACGCGCTTTGCTGAAATTTCCATGCTCGAACTCGTGTTTCCCGGCGATGAAGTATCCAGCTGCCGTCTTTCTGGTATCGCCTTCCTGGTCCAGGGTCGTCAGCGCGTCTGCATCCACGCGGCCCTCGTGGACAATCTTCTCCGTGAGCGCCGACTCGTTCGCGAGGTGTTCGACAGGCGCAAAGGCCGGCACATCATGGGGATCCTTGTTATTGCTTTTTCCTGAAGCAGTACGCTCAGGAGGAATACCCCCGGCTTCAACGCGCTCTACGACTGACCTGGGAATAGCGTAAGAGTCGTCGCCGATATCGTATTCAAGATGAGCCCCGTTCTCATGAACGCGATCCGCCCATATGGTGCGGCCGTTCTTGAGGTGGATGACATCCGCTGGCGCGCAGACTGTGGCCAGCAATAGCCAGAAGAGTCCCGACAATAAGAAGGAGATGACAGGTGAGCGCACTAGGGCGCATTCTAGCAACAGAGAGGAACCGCGGCGTAGGTGACAAAGGTAACGAGGAATATTCGCGGAGCAACACTGTCGATGGCGTATTTGTCGCTGGCGGCAGTGACGCTGAGCTGGACGCAAGAAGCCGTCCGGCCATCCGGAGTGCCCGGTCAAAGCGCATTCCAGAGAGCGACAGCGTTGCCAGATCATCCGGCTGAAACTCTTTACCGGCAATTGTGCAGCGTTGGTCTGGACAAGTCACGGGTTTATCAGGTCCGCGAGACATCATTTGATCGCGCCGCCTTCCACATCACCCTGGAGGATGGAACTATTGCGTTCACCGAAGACGTGGCGGGCCGCGTGACCGGCGCGTTTTTTCAAGGAGAAGGCGAGATTCTGCTGATTCCTCCCAACCGAGTCGAACGCGCGTCTATGGCTCTGTTTACGGGCGCGGCCATTTTGGAAGAACGATTTGGTACCGCTTACTTTCGCTTTAATGATGATACTTTCGCTGAACTGCAACCTTCACTGCGGCCCGCAGAAAATGGCGCGGAATTCGTTTCCCGATGGAATGAAACTGCCCACAACCTGGCGGAAAGTGACGGACTGCGATTGCTGATGAGCTTCAGTCGGCTTCTCCCTGTCGCGGGGCAAGGACCCAAGCCGCCATCAGCGGCAAGCGACGAACAAAAAGACGACCGCATGCTTCACGCGCGCGTGCAGGGAGTGAAGTTGGGCAACTTCGATCTTTACTTCGATTCTGCGGCACCGGAGCAGATGTGGGCCGGACAATTTAAAACGGTGAAAAGCGACAGCTATTACGACGTGTGGACTTTGTTTTCGCCGTCTTCATCTGCGACACACCAGGACAATTTGAATAGTGTCGTTGGGGAAGAAGGTAAACCAGACAAGATCAATATTTCGGATTACAAGATCAAGACCGAAGTGAAACCGCCAACCGAACTTAGTGTCGACGCAACCCTGGAAATGGAAGTGCGCCAGGGAGGGCAGCGTGCGGTTTTGTTTGAGTTGTCGAGGTTCCTCCAGATTAAAGCAGTGGAGACCAACGGGCATGCTTTGGAGTTCATCCACAACCAGGCGCTGGAGGGCACGCAGCTGGAGCGCCGTGGCAACGATCTGGTTGCTGTGATATTTCCCAGACCACTGGAAACCGGACAGAAGATTCTTTTGCGCTTCCGCTACGCTGGGGATGTCCTTTCCGAGGCAGGAGGAGGATTGCTCTATGTGGGGGCCCGCGGAACCTGGTATCCGAATCGTGGACTGGCGATGTCGAACTTCGATCTCCAGTTTCGCTATCCACCAGGCTGGACGTTAGTTGCGACAGGAAAGCGGCAAGATACGCATCTGCCGGTCGCCAGTGATAATGGGGGTGCAGCCGCGGAATCGCCATCCAGAGAGCAAGAAACTCGCTGGGTCTCCGATGGTCCTATCCCGCTGGCGGGGTTCAACCTGGGCAAGTATTCTCGCGCGGCCGCATACGCAGGCGGTGTATTGGTAGAGACTTATGCCGCTTTGCGGATGGAGCGCGAATTTCCGAAAAGCGTAGAGGAGGAAGTTGAGCCGGAACCAATGATACCGGGCTTACGCCGACGGCGGCGAACCGTGGTGGCAGCGGGACCTGAACCTTCTCCGGCCCGAAACGCCCAAGCTGTGGCGGAAACTTCGGCACGCGCCGTCGAGTTCTTCGCCCAGCGTTTCGGCCCATATCCATACAGTCAATTGGCCCTGACGCAAATGCCGGGCGCCCTAAGCCAGGGCTGGCCGGGGTTAATCTTCCTTTCCAGTTTCTCGTTTCTCACCCCGGCTCAAAAATCCGACCTCCACATGAGTCCAGTGCAAAGAACTCTGAGCAATGCGGTAATCGCCCACGAGACTGCCCACCAGTGGTGGGGTGACACAGTGGTGTGGAGCGGCTACAGCGATCAATGGATGATGGAAGCTTTGGCCAACTATAGTTCGATGATGCTGCTAGAGTCGCGAGATCCCGCTCAGTTCCGCGCAGCCATGGAAAGATACCGGGATGAGCTGTTGCAGAAAAATCTAGATGGCGTCCCGTTGATGGAGGCCGGTCCAGTGACCTTCGGGGCGCGGCTTTCCTGCTCGCATTTCCCGAATGGTTATGATGCCATCAGTTACGGTCGCGGGACTTGGCTTTTCCACATGTTGCGCCACATGATGCGTGATGCTGAGCGAAAAAGCGCAGTGCACGCCGCCGGCGTCGCGGGATCAGATGCGGCGGATGAGCCTTTCGTGCGCGCACTGCGAAAGGTCAGGGAACGTTATCAGCGGAAATCGATCAGCACCCGCGAACTACTCCAGGTATTTGAAGAGGAGTTGCCACCCTCCCTCTGGTATGAGGGACGAAAATCGCTGGATTGGTTTTACCGTGGATGGGTGAATGGTACGGCGGTTCCGCGGCTCGAATTGGAAGGAGCCAGGTACAGCGATAAGGGTGACTCGACCCTAGTCAGTGGCACAATTTTGCAGAAGTTCGCTTCCGACGACTTGGTGACGTCGGTTCCGGTCTATGCGGTAGTCTCTAGGAAGACGGTATTGCTGGGACGCGTGTTCGCAGACGGAGCCGAGACGCAGTTCCACCTCGCTGCCCCCGCAGGCACCCGAAAGGTCGTACTCGATCCTAATCAGACCCTGTTGGTGCGAGTTCGATAGCGGCCTGGCTTAGCGCCACTTCAGGCTGGATTTCCCGAAACTTCACAACGTCCTTCCCGAAACGATATCTATCTCTCTCCTTTGCCATTCCCCAACAGTGATCTGCGTTGGCGCTCTGCGTTCTAACCCCTTGCTCATGCACCCCGTGAGCCACACTTATTAAGCCAGGCGTCGGATGGAAGCGGGAGTGCAAAGAATCGCGCAAAGCTGGAGGTGAATCGTGCAATGGATAGAACGTAAGCCAGAGATGAATCAGACAGCGCCTGCCATTGGGAAGGGTGCGGAAAGGGCATGGGTCCGGGAAACCGTTCTTCTGGTTGAGGATGAGAATTTTGTCCGCGACGTAACTGGCGAAATTCTGCATTCCGCAGGTTATCGCGTCCTGAAAGCTCGAAACGCAGACGACGCCATGCGCACATTTCGCCAGTACCGCGACGAAGTGCAGCTTTTGCTCACTGATGTTGTCATGCCCGGCCAAAACGGCTTCAACCTCGCCCACGATCTCAAAGCCATGACCTCGGGCTGAGAACAATCTTTATCTCCGGCTATCCTGAAAACTCGGTCACCCGCAAAGGGCTCAAACAAACAGGGGTCTTCTACCTACCCAAACCATTCTCGGCGGAATCTCTGCTACGTCAGGTGAAGCAAGCTCTGGCGAAGACCCACCAGATTTAGCTAACACTTAAGTCGCGGGTTCTGCTACACTATAGGTGCGTTTGATCAGAATCGGTTGTGAGCAGCTTCTTGCAAACCAGCTAGTCCTGCCCTTAGTACCTCCGACTGTTTTCAGCGTAAATAAATCGAAAAGGATACAAAGCAACAAAATGGCAGAACAAGGAACAGTAAAGTGGTTTAACGACGCCAAGGGCTACGGCTTTATCAGCCGGCAGAGTGGCGAAGATGTTTTTGTGCACTTCTCGGCTATCCAGGCAGGCGGTTTCCGCAGCTTGCAGGAGGGGCAGAGTGTGGAGTTCGATGTCACCAAAGGGCCGAAGGGCTGGCAGGCTGAGAACGTTCGTCCGCTGTAAAGCGGCAGCATCTCAATAGGAACGCGTGTCCGCAGCGACAACCAACGCGCGGACACGCCGCCCGAACTATCAACGTATCCCCCGATACCACACTCTGAGCGGGGTGCATCTGAAGCAGGACGAGTCCAAACTTTCTTTCGCAATCATCCGCCACAATATCCGAACTTATGAGTCCGGAGGGGTCATGGCCGTTGTCAAAGGTAGAGAGACCGCCAAGACCCGCGTGCTGCAATTCGAGAGCGGTCAGAGTTCCGAGGATCGCCACGCAGGTTGGCGCTATTTTCTGGAGCCAACTGATCTAAGGCCAGGTATGGATCCGCAAGAAGCAACCAATCTCCGCCAGGCGCGGCTTGAGGTTCGCGAATCCCAGGCTCAGCCGGATCAGATCCCCAATCCCCATCCTTCTCGTCACAGCTAAACTCGCATCTATTCCTACCGACTCTTGGTCTGCTTCATGATGGTTGCGAAGTTGCGCCCCCCAAAGCTGAACCCTTGGGAGATCACGCCCGTCACAGCCACTTTTGCGCCATTACCGGGGACGCCATAACTCTGGCTGAAAACCCAAATTGTCCCAGAGCCGTCATCGACCTGAAAAACGCCCGAGCCCATGGCGCCAAAAGAATTCGTCACCTGGCCGGCTACGGTGACCTCCCGATTGGCAAAGCGCCCCGGATCGAGATTTATTTTCGCGATGCTCGTCCGGGTTGGACAAGCCGCTAGAATCAGACTGCAGACCGCAATTGCCACGACGCTAGAAATCCTGTTCGTCCATTTCACGACATAATCCTCCCAGGATCGTAAGGGGTAAAATCAAGCAAAGATTCTAGGGGTGAAACATGAACCCGGCGGATAACGTAGTCCCTTACTCATGAAAGCTGGAAATTCACCCGAAATCGACAATAACACCAATCCTTCAGGTTGGATGCAGCCCTGAACTGTGCCGGTGGCCCCGCTTTGCGGGAGTATAATTGCACAACCTTTAGAAACGCTGACTTTTCGCAATTGACGAGGTTTCCCCATGGTTTTCTTGAAGCGCCCCCTAAACTTCCTTCTGTTCTGCTTGCTGACCCTTCCCCTATTCGGACAGGCCCAGAGCACCCCCAAGCCCAGGCCCCACGTAGTAGTGGTGGGTGTCAACGGGATGGAACTGGACGTGATTCGTCCGCTGCTGTTGAAAGGCGAAATGCCCAACTTAGCGCGGGTCATCAAGAGTGGCGCTTACGGCAAGTTGCGCACCGTTTCCGCTCCGAATTGCCCGCGGGTTTATAGCACGCTCTTCACCAGCACCAAGCCCGAAGAACACGGCGTCAGCGGCTTCATCGTGGGCGGAATCACGGCGAATACCAATATGCTGAAGGAAGAGCCCATCTGGTCGATTCTCTCCAAAAGCGGCGTAACTGTTGGTATGGCCAATGTTCCCGCGACATTTCCGGTGATGCCGGTCAACGGCTACATGGTTAGCGGCATGCTGACCCGTGGCAAAAATTGTGAGGATGGTGTGCTTTGTGCTCCCAAGCTCTCCGAAGTGGAGGGTGGAGATGCGGTTTACCCTGCCGCGATGAAAGCGGAGTTGCTGAAGAATGTGGGCGACTTTTACATCGATTGTGAACGCATGCCCTCGGCTGAGCAGTTGAGAGGAAACGAGAACGCGGTCATTGATGCCTGGCTGAAGAAGGTTCAGTTAATACGCGATCAACAAACCCAACTTTTCGATTACGTGCTGAACACACATCCCACGGAATTCACCTGGCTGGCACAATCCTGCGAAGATCGCACTGGGCACTGGCTCTATCCCATCGCTCCTTACAATGTCGGCTACAACCCTAAGATCAATGCGGTTCGCACCGATGCGTTCCCCGACCAGTACATCGCCTTCGACAAAGTATTGGGCACGATCCTGAAGCATGTGGACGACAACACCTATGTGTTCATCGTGTCGGATCATGGCATCAAGCCGCTGCGCGAGTTCGAAGAAACCGATCCTCACGCCCACATGGACCACGAGAAAACGACACCGGTAATTGCCAAGCATGACTTTGCCGATGGCGACGACGTACCAGGCTCGTTCTTCGCCATGGGGCCCGGGATCAAGCACGACCTGCGCCTGATGGGATTCGAAGCTTCGGTGTATGACCTCGCGCCCACCATTCTGCACATCTACGGTATCGAGGAGCCGAAACAGATGCGCGGGCGTGTGCTGAGCGAGATCTTCGAAAACCCGGGCAGCAAAGTGGCACAGAAGTAAGTAAACGGCACACCGCGCGAGATCCCCTTCGACTTCGCTCAGGGCAGGCTCTCGCTGCGCCTGATGAAAACGGCTGCGCTCGGGATGACGCAAAGGCAAATTGTTGATGTTTCCTCTTTGAGTGGCCGCTTTAACTGGTCGGGAGATCCAATTTCTGCGTTTATCGCTTATCTAAATGCCAGGTTCAGGAGAAAACCATGCAGGAAACACCGCAACAGTACACCCAACGCATGCTCAGCCACAGTGCCGGCAAGGACCCTGTGCGCTTGCAACAAGCGGCTCCGAAGAAACTCGCGGCCCTGACTAAGCGGCTTAGCAAAAAGCACCTCACTCGCCGGCCTGCGCCCGGAAAATGGTCGATCGCGGAGATTCTGGCTCATCTGGCGGACGCGGAGCTGGTTATAGGTTGGCGAATGCGGCTCATCCTGGGCGCCAACGGTACTCCCATCCAGGCTTTCGATCAGGACGTGTGGGCGGAAACTTTCAAGTATGCCCGGCGCGATCCCAAGACCTCGCTCGAGACTTTTCGGGTGCTGAGGGAAAACAACATCAGAGTCTTGAAGTCCGTTCCAAGGAGTTCATGGCAAAACTACGGCATGCACCAGGAACGAGGGCAGGAGACCGTGGACCACATTGTGCGCATGATCGCTGGTCATGATTTGAATCACCTGCAGCAGGTAGAGAAGATAGCGAAGGAGAGTCGGAAGAGCCGTCGGTAACTCCCCGTTAGCCTGTCCAAAATTCCTTGTTACCGTGGCTTCTTCTTCCGTAGGAGGTTGGCTCGATCCTGGGCGCGCTGTGCCTCTTGTTTGTTGCCCACCCCAGAATAAGCCTGCCCCAGGAGCTCAAATACTTCGGCATTACCCGGCTGCGACTTCGCCAGTGGTTCGAGTTGCTTAATCGCATCTGCGAACGCGCCCTCGCCGATGTGCGCCTTCGCCACGCCGATTTGTGCCTCAACACTTTTCGGCTCTAGCAGAAGCGCGGCCTCAAATTGGTCTTCCGCCGCTTTTGGGTCCTTGAGGCCCAGATAAACCTGGCCTAGCAGCAAGCGGGCGGGAAATTGTCCTGGAGTACTCTTCAGACTTGCTTCCAGCGCGTCGCGAGCGCCGGCCAGATCGCCGGTTTTCTCCAAAGCGTGACCCTCTTGGAATGCAGCGGCAGCGTCCTCCGGCCGAACCTCACGAGCGCGCTTAAGATGCTCGGCTGCCTTTGCATAATCGCCCGCCTTAAGCTCCAGCTCTCCTAATTGCCGCACTGCCGTCGGAGACTTGGGATCAAGCTGGAGCACTCTTTCCAGCGCGGCACGCGCTTCGTCAGGACGATTGTCCTCAGAAGCGATCATCGCAGTGTGCAGCAGGTTCTGCTCCTCAATCTTGTCCTTGGGATCGGCCAATAGCGACGGCTCGGGGACATTAGTGGAACTGCCGACATCGGCGCGACCCAAGTAGCCCAAGGCTTTTAGCTCGTCGATCGTGCCCTGTCCGACCGATCCCGCGGAAGGGGCCGGGGCAGGCATGTTGGCCCGCAGGTCCGCCAACATCCCGCGAAACTTCTGCACGGTTGTGTCCCACGGCTGATAGTTGTTGGTCAGCTCCTTAGCATCTGAATGCAGATCGTAAAGTTCGGGGCGGGGCGCTTCGATGAACTTGAATCCCTCCGCACGCACCGAGCGCAGCGGAGCCCAGCCGAAGCGCTGAGGATAATCTGTTTCCCCGAACGCGGTTCGCGAGGCTGGGTGCTCGCCGCCGAAGTACGGCCACAACGATTCCCCATCCAGGCGCGCGGGCGCTGGCAGGCTTAAAAGATCAATCACAGTCGGGAAGATATCGATGGTGCGGACCTGGGCATCGACCACCCTGCCAGCACTACCGTTCCCCGGCAATTTCACAATCAGGGGGACATGCGTAGTCGAGTCGTAGAGAAATATGCCGTGCGTGTCTTCGTGATGCTCGCCCAGCCCCTCGCCGTGGTCTCCGACCACAACGATGAGCGCATTTTCATACCATCCGAGCTTTTTTAGATAATCAACAAACTTTCCTAACGCCGAATCCGCGTAGGCAATTTCGCCGTCATACAGGCGGTCTTTATAAAGCTGCGAATAAGGGGGCGGCGGCTCGTAGGGATCGTGCGGGTCATAGAGATGCACCCACACAAAATGCGGGCCCATGGGATGAGTGCTTAACCAGGTTTCGGCATGCTGAACCACTTCCATACCGCGGCGTTCCACTCGTCCCCAACGCGATTTCGTCCCGGGATGCTCCGGGAAGTTGTCATAGAAATCGAATCCACGGTCCAATCCGGGGGCGAGTGTCTTGCTGTCGAGAATAACCGCGCCAATAAATGCGGCAGTGTGGTATCCCTTCCTCTTCAGTAACTCCGCCCACGTCGGATGGGTAGCCGCCAATGGCACAGCGAAATCGGTGACTCCATGTGTGCTCGGGAGAAGCCCTGTCAGTATGGTCGCATGCGAAGTGTTGGTGATAGGGCTGGGCGTAAAGGCCTGTGCGAAGCGAATTCCGTTTTTTGCCAGGCTGTCGAGTGTGGGTGTCTGGATCTGGGTATACCCGTAGCAGTGAACGTGGTCAGCGCGAAGGGTATCAATCGTAATCAGGAAAACGTTGAGCTGAGATGCCCTCTTGTGTGCTGGTCCCTCTGGGAAAACGGCCGCAGAGAAAATGCAGCACACGATTGCGACCCGAACCACCTTCATGGAGTTCGAGACTAGCATAATTGTCGCCGGGCTTTGCCGTTCAGTGAAGTTCCGTTTAGAGTAGTCGGTTCCGCTAGAGTGCAGTTGTCTCCGGAGAACGCCGTCATGAATAGAATCGAACAACTCCGTCGCCTCTTCGCTTACGACGAGTGGGCCAATCGCGAAGTGCTAGCGTCGTTGCGCCCGGCGGAACCTGTGCCCGCGCGTTCGCTGAAGCTTCTAGCGCACATTCTCTCTGCGGAGAGACTTTGGTGGGAGCGCATAGAGCAGCAAAAGCAGACGTTACCAGTCTGGCCTGGTTTCACGCTGGCGCAGTCCGAGGCCGAAATCGCCGAAATATCCGTCCGCTGGAAGGAATACCTCGACAAAATAAACGAGCCTGATCTGACGCGTGTGGTCAACTACAAAAACAGCAAGGGAGAGAACTGGAGTAGCCGAGAGGATGACATATTGCAGCATGTCATCATGCACTCAGCCCATCATCGCGGCCAGATTGCGAGTGACATGCGGGCCGCCGGATTTACGCCTGCCTACATTGACTTTATTCACGCAGTCCGACAGGGACTGGTGGAATAATCGCATCCACGATGCAAGCCTCGAGGGTGACACCTTTTCTTGTTCTTCAATTTTGCGTGGCGCTGCTGGTTTTGGCTCTCGCCAGTTTCCGTCCCGGCGAATGGAATACCTTGCGTTGGGTCGGTCTGATCATCGCGATTCTCGCCGCGGTGCCCTTTTTTGTGGCTCGATATCAATTGGGAAAATCTTTTTCAGTTACGCCCCAGGCCCGCGAACTCGTGACTCACGGCATTTACTCGAAGATTAAAAATCCAATTTATGTTTTCAGTACGTTGTTCGTTGTCGGGCTATTGCTCACGCTTCAAATTCGTCGTGCACTTATATTTGTCCCCGTATTGATCGCTGTCCAGCTTTTACGCGCCCATCAGGAAGCCAAGGTTCTGCGGGATAAGTTTGGCGACGCCTATCAGGAATACAGAAAAAAGACCTGGTTCTAGCGCACTCTTCCTCAATATTCACGCGATAACTAGTAGAATCCTGGTTCGATGAAAAAGTTAATCGCGCTTCTCTCCTTGGTGGTGCTGTGCGGCGCTCTGGGGCAGACGAAAATTGAGCCGCTGCCATCGCCCATTTCGAACAATGCCGTGGCCAGCCTCAACGTACATCGACAGCTTCTGATTTTCAGCTTCATGGGAATAGGCCCAAAGAAGACATGGGACGCGATCACAAATGTGGCGTACGCGGTCGATGCCGGCGAAGGAAAGTGGACCGAATTACATCCCGTGCCCGGGACAGCGGGCCGCATCGCCGCTGCAGCGGCCGGTGCTCGCGGACAGGTCTTTCTACTCGGCGGGTATGTGGTGGATGACCAGGGTGGAGAGATCACTGTATCCGATGTGAATGTTTATGAGCCGCTAAACGAACGCTGGTTCCGCGCCGCCGATATGCTCGTGCCCGTGGACGACTCGGTCGTCGGGGTGTATCGCGACCGGTTCATCTATGTGGTCAGCGGCTGGTCGAAGATCGACGCCGTGAGTGACGTTCAACTGTACGATGTGGAGAAGAACAAGTGGTCTCAGGCCACAGCGATTCCGGGAACCCCGGTTTTCGGTCATGCCGGGGCGCTGGTGGGCGATACCATTATTTACGTTGACGGCGCCCATAAAAATCCGTCCGGCGATCAACCCAAGTACGTTGCTTCAGATGAATGCTGGATGGGCAAGATTGATCACCATGACCCGGCCAAGATTCAGTGGACAAAGTTACCCAACCATCCCGGGACCGCGCGTTTCCGCATTGCCGCCGGCGGGTCCGAGAAAGACCAGATGATCTACTTCTCCGGCGGAACCGATAATCCACATAGTTTCAACGGCATCGGTTATAACGGCCAACCTTCTGAACCCTCACCTATGACGGTTGCCTTCAATCTGCGCACCAGCAAGTGGGAAGTCATCAGTGAAAATACACCCAATCCCACCATGGATCATCACGGATCGGTGGTGACGCCTCAAGGTTTGGTGATCATTGGCGGCATGGAAAAAGGACAGCAAGTTACGTCACGCGTCACCGTTGTGCCGAAGCAATCGAGAGCGAAATAGGCGAGAGCTCAGGCGGTCACGCTACCTAAAAGATTTGTGACGATACAACCATTCCTGCTTCACCACGGTGTCTAACCTTCGTAAGGCAAAGTGCAAGCTGTGCCGGCTTCAGCGTTCTATGCATAGTTCCGTGTAGCTCGGTTGCCGTCAAGGAGGATTTATGCGCCCGTGGATACGACTTCTGCTGTTGTTAGTAGTTACACCGATCGTCTTCGCTCAATCTTCAGCGCCGCCCTCGGCAAGCCCAACAAGGCTTCCAGTGAAGCGGGTGATCCTCTACAAGAACGGGGTTGGGTACTTTGAGCATGCCGGACTCGTGAACGGCAGCGAAGACGTCAATATCGATTTCACGACCGCTCAATTGAATGACGTGCTCAAGTCACTCACAGTGCTCGACCTCGGCAAGGGACGGATTACTGGAGTGACTTACAACTCGATTGATCCGCTGAACAAGCGGCTAGGCACACTGCGTTTGCCGGTCGGTGAGAATACGACCACAGCTCAGTTCCTCGAAGCCATACGAGGAGCGCGGATCGAGGTACGCAGCGAGTCAGGTGCCGCGATGGGCCGCTTGTTGACCGTGGAACAGCGGGAGTTGCCCATGAAGGGCGACCAGAAAATCACGGTGGAGCAGGTATCGCTGATTAGTGACACGGCTGAGGTGCGGACATTTGATCTGACGCCGGCTACCAGCGTTCGCATCGCTGAAAAGGATCTAAACGACGAAGTCGGCCGATACATGCACCTACTGGCTTCCACTCGCGATCAGGACGTGCGGCGCTTGACCATCTCCACCGCCGGGAGCGGTCAGCGCGACCTGCTTGTGAGCTACATCAGCGAAGTACCTATCTGGAAGAGCACCTACCGCATTGTCGTGCCGAAGGAGGGGAAACCACTGCTGCAGGGCTGGGCCATCATCGATAACACCGTAGGCGAGGACTGGAACAATGTCGAGTTATCACTAGTAGCGGGAGCGCCGCAGTCATTTGTTCAGCAACTCTCGCAGCCTTACTACTCGCGTCGGCCGGTCGTCCCGTTGCCCGAAAATGCGATGATCACGCCGCAGACACATGAGGCTGCCCTGGAAGAGTCCGCAAAATTAAACGCGCCGCCCACGCCGCAATCGCCTCAGAGTAGTGAAATTAACGGCCAGATGGGCGGGGGGTCAACGGAATCGTTTCCGGTTCTGGACCCAGCGCCGGCCCTGTTCACGGCGGCGGAGCTGGCGGTGGAACCTTTTCGATCAACGGGCGCAACTTGAGTCGACTCCAGAACTTCGCTGCTCTTCAAAGCGCGACTCCGACTGTGGCCGAGAGCCGCGAATTAGGTGATCTGTTCGAATATCAACTTAAAGACCGCGTGACCATCCGCAAGAATCAATCGGCGCTGGTTCCAATCTTGCAGGCACGAATCGATGCGGAGAAAGTCTCGGTTTGGAACCCGGCCGAAACCTACGTTCTGCGCGCTCTGTGGGTCAACAACACCAGCGGCGTCACGCTCGACGGAGGCAGCTTCAACGTTCTCGAAGACGATGCCTTTGCTGGTGAGGGGCTGGTGGATGCCATCAAGCCGGGTGAAAAGCGACTTCTTTCCTACGCCGCCGATCTAGGTCTGCTGGTCGACGCAAAACAGAAAGAAGAAGGACAGCAGGTCACCAGGGTAGCCATCCGACGCGGCATCACGACCCACAGCAGCGAAGAACGGCAGGAGCGGATCTACACCGTCCGCAATCGTGATACTTCGCCGCGCACCGTAATAATCGAGCATCCTGTCCGCGAAGGCTGGAAACTGGCGGACGGCATCGAACCGCTAGAAAGCACGGCTTCCTGCCGTCGCTTTCGGCTGGCGGTTGAACCGGGAAAGACGGCGAGTCTCGCGATCAAAGAGTACCATCCGCTGTTCACGCGCTACGAACTCACTAACCTTGATGATGACCAGATCAGCTTTTTCCTTAGCCAGAAGATGATCAACTCGGAAGTGGAAGAAGCGCTGCGGAAGGTGCTGTCACAGAAGAACGAGGTCGCAGGCCTGGACGCGGAAATCAATTCGCGCAAGGGGCAGATCAAGAGCATTTCCGAGGACCAGCAGCGGGTTCGGGAAAACATGAAGGCGCTGAAGGGCAGCGCTGAGGAAAAGGCGTTGGTAGAACGTTACGCGCATCAACTCAATCAACAAGAGGATCAGATGGAATCCTTGCGCCGGCAGATCTCGGAACTGCAGCACAAGCGCGGACAGTCGCAGAAGACGCTAGATGAGATGCTACAAGGAGTCGCGCTGGAGGCTAAGATCTAGCGGGGAGTGGCTCACGCGTCAGGGGGTATAACTTCGACAATGTGCCGGACTTCTCGGCCGGAGACGGCGGCTCGAACCCGTCCCGCTCCAGTCGCTTCATCTTTGCGCACTAGCGTGCCCTGGCCAGCACCAGCGTCACATCGTCTGGCTGTTCCTGGTCGCCGATCCAGTCGTCCACTGCGGCGGTCACGATCTCGGTGATTCGTGTCAGCGGCAGATGGCGATTCTCTTGTACCAGTTCGATCAAGCGCTGTTCGCCGAATTCGCCGAAGTCGTTCTCCGGTTCGGTGACGCCATCGCTATAGGCCAGAAAAATCTCGCCGCGGCGTAAGTGGATCGAAGCCTCTTCATAGCTCACCCTCTCAAACAGACCCACCACCGTGCCGCCATGATCCAACCTTCGCAGCGCCCCGTCTTCACTCAGGATGATCGGCGGTAAATGGCCGCCGTTGCTGTAAGTCAGTTTGCGATCCGCTTCGTCGTAAGTGCCCAGAAACAATGTCGCATATTTTTCGGCCGGCGTGCTTTGGTAGAGCTGATGGTTCAGCAGCGAAAGCAGAGTGGCAGGAGACACTTCACCACCGTGCGAACCGGAGACCAGCCTTTTGCCCGAGCCTCCGCCGGCGCCTACAGCCATCGGTTCTCGCAGGATAGGAGTTCCCTCCAGGCTGTAAGCTCGGACCGCGGAGTGGATGGTCGCCATCAACAGTGCGGCGGAAATTCCCTTCCCGCTGATATCTCCCACCGCCAGCAGCAGCTTGTCGGAGTCCACGGTCAAAAAGTCATAATAGTCGCCGCTCACCGTGCGGGCGGGTCGGCAGAATCCGTATACTTCCAGCGACGCCAGTTGCGAGATATGCTGCGGGAAGAGTTGCGCCTGCACTTCCTGAGCGATTGCCAACTCATTCTCCAGCCGCTGCTTTTGCTTCTGTTCTTGAACCAGTTTTTCGATCGACGTGGTCATTGAGTTAAACGAGTTCGCCAGGGTTGCCAACTGGTCACTCGACTTCACCGGAATGCGATGGCTGAAGTCTCCCTGATTGATGTGCTTCGTGGCGTCGTACAACTGGGCCACAGCGGCGGTCACGGTGCGCGTCAGCCGTGTACCGATCCAGAGCGCCAGCAGTTCGATGATGGCAAAAACGATCGCAGAGAACAGCAGCACGTATTCCACACCCTTGGCGAAATCTCCCAGGGCAGCGAACAGACGGGCGTATAGGACCGAAGGGCGGGTCTGCACCCGGAGTAAGGCCGCCGCTTTCTGCTGCTCTCCATTCGCCCAGTTGACAACAGGCAAGGGAGTTCCGAAGGTGATCTCGCGATCGAAGATCCCACTAGAGGCCGGCAACGAGCCGGCGGTCAGAATAGGTCGCAGCACTTGCCCTCTTCGGCTGTCCATCACGACCCCATCGGGCCCGTTGCGAACTGCAACTCCTTCGTCTTTCTGGCTTTCCGCGGATGTGGGCGGTGTTTGAGTGTCCGTTGGTGAGGCGGTCATTGCGTAGAGCGTGATCTCTCCAAGGTCAGCTGCAATCACCTCCAGAAGTTGGCGATCCAGCGGTTCGCTTGAGATAACCGTCAGTTTCCGCGAGCCGAAACTCAGTGTCGTCACTGACCTCAGATGGAGTTTGTTGCCGTCACTAACGATTGCACCAAACTGCGGGCTTACGGACGGAGCACGTCCAAACGGAAGGGCGTCGGGTGTGACGCCGCCGCACAGAGGCAGCGGTTTTTCATCGCTCCAGGCGCAGATTTTGCGCCGGGCCCATGCGGGATCGTGCCGTTTCAGCCCCTCCAATGACTCTGCCGTTGCCGGCTGTCCGCGTTCCACTCGCGCGGCCAGTTCGTTGGCGATAGCAGCGTTGACTGCTTCCAGGCTTCGCAGGCGGGAATTGAGATCGGAAGTGACCACAAAATTGGCGAACTGTCCGGCAAACAGATAGACCGTGATGAAGGCCATCGACGCGAGTAGGGCTACCGGGATGACGCCGATAAAGACATAAGTAACGATCAATCGGTTGCGCAGACGCCAGAGGAGTTTCGCCTTGAGCCTCCGAAACGCAATGATTGCAAATAGCACAATCACGGCCAGGCTCAGGAATGTGACCCAGCCACCTAAACTTGTTCCGGCTGCAACCTTGAACAGCCCGAGTATTTTCTGCAGCACAAACAGAAAAAGATCCAGTCCCAGTAGATACCAGGCAGCTCGCGCCACGCGGCTCGCGGGCAGCACACCGGCCTGAATCAGCCCCGAACGTAGGTACTGGAAGGACAGTTCCATGGTTTAACTGGATTATAGGGTTTAACGGAAGTATAGATGTGGAATCTGGACGTCGGGCGTCAGACGTTTGGCCCCTGGCCCTGGACCTCTCACATCCCAACGTAACTCGGAGCCGAAGCCCGAAGCCCGCCACTTAAATTTCTGGATAAAAATCGAAGAATGCATCGAGACTCGACTTCAACTGCTTCTCAATTTCATCCTTGCTGCCCTCGAGAACATGCATGGTGACGTGCGCCTCGCGTCCGCTCTTCAACTTGAGCGTCGCGTCACCTACTTCGGCGACTTCGTCCGACGGCAGCAGCCGCAAGCCGTAAATCAGGGTTAGATTCGCCATGACTCAATTCTAATCGTCAGGCTAGCCGTGTGCCGGAAAGTGATTTTTCCCGATCTTCGTTTAAAATGCGGCTGTGCTTCGAAATGCTCGGTCTCTGCTAATTACCTTTGGACTAGCTTCCCTGGCCCTTGCCCAACAACCGTCCCAGCCAAAGGTTAAAGTAAACGTGCTCAATGTCTGCTCGCCATCGTCCGAGGAACAACAGGAGATTGCTTCCGCTCTGGCCCGGGTTCCCAAGCAACCGCTCTTCAGCCCGGACTTTGAGGTGGACCGCGGCCGCTCCAGTCTGGAAGAAAGGCCGGGATTCCTTCAGGCGGGCGAGAGCGCGCAATTTTCCTCAGACTTGGCAACCGCAAACTGGGTGCGTATCCGCCGCGAGTTTTCCGTACAAGCTCTGTTTTCTACGGTGCAATACTCGTTCAGCACCGACCCGAAGAATATGGTGGAGACCCTGGTCTTCCGTGTGCGCGATCCTAAGGATTTAATGCAGGTGGCGATCGAGGACAGTGCATCGGCAGTGACCACACCTGCAACCATGTTGACCTCGAACACGCCAGCCAGCCGCGTCAAATTGGAACGCTTTGGCAAATCTTCAGTGGTGCTGGCGCGGTGTTCGGCAACGGAAAATGGCCCGCAACCCGACCAGAGCGCCTACGAACCGCTCTTCCAAAGGGCTTCAGCCATTATCATGAATTACCGTACGTTGCTGGGCGTGCGCCACACTGTCCCTGATGAACTCGCACGCATTGGCGCCGAAGGAACGACCAAAGCCAAGCCAACCTCGAACAAGCCAGCCTCGAAATTAAGAAAACCGGCGCAGGAACAGAAGTGATCACACCCGCTCTACCGAAGGCTGCGCGGATTGCAGTTGCATCTAAATCTGAAATTGGCGATCTAATCTCTAAGTCTTATGGATAACGTCCGCAACGTGGTTATCATCGGCTCCGGTTGCGCCGGTCATACAGCAGCGCTGTACACGGCCCGCGCCAATCTCAAGCCTCTGGTGCTCGAAGGTCATGAACCTGGAGGCCAACTCTCGCTTACCACTCTGGTGGAGAACTTTCCTGGCTTTCCCGACGGAATCCAGGGTCCCGAACTCATTGAGAACATGCGCAAGCAGGCGGGACGCTTTGGGGCGCAATACCAGCTCGGCCACGTAGTCAGCACCGATCTCAGCATTCGTCCATTTGCCATCAATCTAGGCAAGGAAACCATCCATGCGCGGACTCTGATCATCGCCAGTGGTGCCTCAGCACGTTGGCTGGGCCTACCGAGCGAGCAGGCATTGATTGGGCACGGCGTCTCGTCTTGCGCAACTTGCGACGGCTTCTTCTTCTCGGGCAAAGAAATCGCGGTTATCGGCGGCGGTGATTCCGCGATGGAGGAAGCCACCTTTCTCACCCGCTTTGCCACCAAAGTCACCCTCATCCATCGCCGCGACCAGTTTCGCGCCTCGAAAATCATGCTCGAGCGCGCGCAGAACAACCCCAAAGTCGAATTTCTTGCGGATACCGTGGTCGAAGACGTTTACGATCCCGCCAAGCAAGAAGTGACTGCCTTGAAGCTTCGCAACTTGAAAACTGGCAGGGTCTGGGATTTGCCCACCAGCGCCATGTTCCTCGGCATTGGCCACATCCCCAACGCGAGGATGTTTGAGGGCCAACTTGATACCGATCAGGATGGGTATCTTGTCACCAAGAATTATGTGCATACCCGTGTACCCGGCGTCTACGCTTGCGGTGACGTCCAGGATCGCCGCTACCGCCAGGCCATCACTGCGGCTGGCACGGGCTGCATGGCAGCGCTGGAAGCCGAGAGATTCCTGGAAGCGCAAGGGGAGTGAGTGTAACGGGCGACTGAAACGGTGCCAAAGGAGAAAATGAAAGTTGGTCTGCGTCGCCTGGTGAGAGTCTTACTCGTACTTTTGTTGGTTCCAATCTTGGCTATTATGCTGGCGGCACTCTGGCTGAGAGTCGTTCCCCCTCCACCCCTGCCCCAATCCAAGTTTCTGGTTGGCGTCCCCGGGATCCAAGCTACTGCGGGCCGCGGACAGGTGACGGTGACATGGCGCGACGTCCCTGGAGCCGTGTGCTACCAGGTGCTGAGAAGCGATCTCCCTGACCGTGGCTTCGACGTGGCCAGTTCGCCATTCGGGACTGCACCGTTCATTGTTGAGCATTTCTTTGTCCGAATCTTCCCGGGGGAGCCGTTTGGGCGGCTTCCTCATGGCCCTTTCGTCGACACTTCGGTCGACCCTGGACACACTTATTACTACCGGCTGCGGGCCTACGATGGCGGCGGGTGGATCGAAGCTGGCGCAACCGCGCAAGCTACAGTTCCAGAAGAAGGCCAAGATGCGAGCATCAACATTCACGTTGACGCTGGGCGCGATACCGGCACGCTCGAACACAGGTGGGAAGTCGTGCTTGGCTCCGAGCACTTGAGTTACCTGCTGAAGGGCGACATCGGCGCCAATCTGAAAGCCGTAGGAGATGGACTGCGACGCGGAAATAAACTGGCGCACGACGAATTGGGTATCAAGTACATCCGGGCCCACGACATCTTCACGGACAAGCTAGGCGTCTACAAAGAGGATGCCCGTGGCAATTCCATTTACGATTGGTCGGGTGTTGATAGGGTCTACGACATCCTGCAGGCTGACGGGTTGAAACCGTTCGTCGAACTTGGCTTCATGCCCAAGGAACTCGGTGTTGATCACGACCCGGCGGGGATTTTTTTCTATAAAGCCAATAATTCGCCTCCTAAAGACTATCCAAAGTGGGCCACACTGGTGAGCGCCCTGGCCAAACATCTGATCGAACGCTACGGGAAAGAGGAAGTGGAATCGTGGCCTTTCGAGGTGTGGAACGAACCGGACCTGCGCTCCCGCTGGCCGGTCCGTTTCTGGAGAGGTTCCGATGAGGATTATTTCCGTCTCTACGACTTCTCGGCCGAGGCGCTGAAATCGGTGGATTCTAAACTGCAAGTAGGTGGGCCGGTCGCCGCGCTCAGCCGGATTGAGGAGCCATTTCTGCAACATGTCACCACCCGCAACTTCGTCACCGGTGGCACCAGTACTCCGATTGACTTCCTTGACGTGCACGTTTATGGCATGCCGGCGGCGGATTGGCGTCCTTTGCTTGAGCGTTATGGATTAAAAGGAATGCCAGTCTATTACTCCGAATGGGGCGTCTCCGCGTGGTGGAACCATCCGGTTAACGACACGGCTTACAGCGCGGCGTGGATTGCCGGTGCATTGCACGCCAGCCTCGACCAGGTGACAGCCATCAGCTATTGGACGGCGAGCGACTACTTCGAAGAACAGGGCCCACCAAACAAGTTCTTCTACGGTGGCTTCGGTCTGATCGGAATTGACGGCGTGCGAAAACCGCGCTACTGGGCCTATTATTTGCTTCATCAACTCGGCACGCGACGGATCGCTTTGGACGGCGCAGGCGATGGTTTTGGCGGGCTGGTCACGGGTTGGGCCACCCGCAGCGACGACGGCAGCGTGCGCGTGCTACTTAGTAATGTCACCATGGATCAAACTCAGGTGGATGGCAACGCACGGCTCAGCCGGCAGATCTCGCTGACCGTCGCGGGTTTGCCGCCGGGGAAGCGGTTCCGTCTGCAACACTTCCGCGTCGACAATAGCCACAGCAACGTGTACAAGGCGTGGCAGGAAATGGGCCAGCCCGATTGGCCAAGCAGTTCACAACTCGCCGAGCTACACCGCCGAGATGGGCTCGAAATGGTTGAGCCACCGCGCGACTTGGAGCCCGATGCGAGTGGCCGATGCATGACGCACTTCGAAATGCCCATGCCCTCGCTGTCGCTGCTGGAAATCGCGCCGGCTAAGTGAACGAGAGACTTTCCCGAGTATCTCAGAATGGCGCTGCCGTCTGGGCTGCTATGCTCACTTTTTGAATCCGCGAACGTTACCCTGGCGTCGAACGTTATTGGTAGTGTAAGGACCTCGCATGCAATTCGCTCGTCTTGGCAATACTGGTCTCATCGTTTCCCGTCTAGCGTTTGGCGTCATGACCTTTGGCAAAGGCTCAGGCACCATGGCCGCGGTGGCAAAAACCGGGCAGGATGAAGCCAATGCCTTGGTCCACCGTTCGCTGGACGCGGGCATCAACTTCTTCGATACGGCCGATATGTACGCCGAAGGTCAATCAGAAATCATGCTGGGCAAGGCACTCGGCTCTCGTCGGAACGACGTCATTGTTTCCACCAAGATCGGGTTCCGCTCCGGTGAAGCTGTAGTTCACGCCGGCGCTTCGTATGCCTACATCCTGGCCGCCACTGAAGCTTCGCTACGCCGGCTCGGCACCGAGTACATTGATCTTCTCTCCATTCACAAGCCGGATCCGTTCACGCCATTTGAGGAAACCGCCCGAGCTCTGGACAATCTGGTGCAGCGCGGACTGGTACGCTACGTGGGATACTCGAATCTAGCGGCCTGGCAGAGCGCCAAGTTTCTGGGCATCCAGAAGCTACATAACTATTCGCCATTTGTCGCCGCCCAGATGTACTACTCGCTGATCGGCCGCGACGTGGAGCACGACGTCGTTCCGTTTTGCGTGGACGCAGGTATTGGGTTGGTGGTGTGGAGTCCGCTCGCTGGAGGTTTCCTAACCGGCCGCTACACTCGCCAGGATCCCACTGGCGGCAAGGGACGCCTCACCAACTTCGATTTTCTGCCCACCGATCGCAAGAAGGGTTACGACCTGATCGAAAAGATGAAAATTGTGGCTGATCGTAACCACGGTACGGTGGCCCAAGTGGCACTGGCGTGGCTGTTGGCGAAATCCTATGTCTCCACCATCTTGCTCGGCGCCAGCAAGACCTCGCAACTGGAAGACAACTTGGGCGCGGCCGATCTCAAACTGTCCGTGGAGGAAGTCGCCGAACTTGACCAAGCCATGGCGCCCACGCCGATTTATCCCAACTGGTTTCACGAGCGAACCCTGGACGTAACTGCAAATGACGCCCTGCGGAAGGGACTGCCAACGCAATCGGAGGAAGTGAAGGTCTAGTTTTTTTCACGGCTCAACAGAAGTCTCACTGGAGGTGACCGATGCCCAAAGCATCAGCAGTCTGTTCTCACACCAAAGAAATTCGGGACGTGGCCCCTAGCGGCGATGGCTGCAAGGAATGCCTTGAAATGGGCGATCGCTGGGTCCATCTCCGTGAATGCCTGAGTTGCGGCCACGTTGGCTGTTGTGACTCGTCCAAGAACAAGCATGCCACCAAGCATTTTCACCAAACTAAGCATCCCATCATGCAATCATTTGAGCCGGGCGAGAATTGGCGCTGGTGTTATGTGGACGAGATGTTTCTGTCCTAGCACCAGGGATCCCCGGCCCCGTACCGTACTCCTGGCACGGAACTCGAAGCAGTTACCATAGTCATCTTCATCCCTCCCGAGCACTTGGATAAGCTGCGGTTGTGATGACCCATTCAAGGCGCATCGCCTCAGCCGCGTTATCGCTACTGTTTTGGGTCGGCGTTTTCGTTCCCGTTTCATCATTTGCTCAACAGGAAGAAACCCCGACCCGTGAAGAAAGTCCGGCCCGCAAAGTTGTGAACCGGGTTGTACCGACTTATCCGGAGATGGCCCGCAGCATGAATCTAAAAGGTATCGTTAAGTTGGACGCGATGGTTGCTCCTAATGGAACGGTAAAGACCGTCCAGGTCAGAGGTGGACACCCCGTTTTGGCGCAAGCGGCAGATTCGGCCATCCGCAAGTGGAAATGGCAGCCCGCGACCCATGAGACTCTCGAGTCGGTTGAATTCAAGTTCGATCCCCGCTGATAAGCTTGATCCAACCGTGGCGCCCACGGCGCCTTCCTTCAGATTCACTGCGATTGTGATACAAACTTCTGTGATCTTCATGAATGCGCGAGGCATTCCTGGCTCGCTCTTGAGCAGTTTTGATGAAAGGCAATGCTGAGAGCGCTCTTCATCAAGCTTTCGGAGAGCCGCTCTCTGCGCGCGGCGGCCGAACGCTCTGCGATTGGTCAAAGAGTTTCCAGTCGGTTCGTTGCTGGCACGCAAGTGGAAGACGCGTTGCGCGCGACCCAGGCCGTCAATCAGCTGGGTTCGAGCGTCTCCATCGATAACCTGGGCGAAAACGTCACCAATGCCGACGAAGCCCGGGCTAGCGCCCAGCTCTATCATCAGTTGCTCGATGAAATCGCGGCTCGCAATCTCAACGCCAATATCAGTCTAAAGCTCACCCACATGGGCCTCGACGTGGACGAAGAGCTCGCCCGTGTGCTGGTTTCGGGCCTCGTCTCCAAAGCCGCCAGCACAATCCCGCACAATTTCGTTCGAGTGGATATGGAAGGTTCGCCCTACACTCAGCGCACTCTCGATTTTGTCCACGAGCTTCACCGCATGCCGGGCCATCAGGGGACGGTGGGAGCTGTGATTCAGGCTTATATGCGCCGGGCCGAGAGCGACATTGCTAACTTGCTGGCCGAAGGCATCCGAGTTCGTCTGTGTAAAGGCGCGTACAAAGAACCGGAGGAAATCGCGTTTCAGAAGAAGTCTGAGGTTGACGCGAACTATGTGAAGTTAATGAAAGTCCTGATGAAAAGTGGCATCTATCACGGCCTCGCTACTCACGACGAGAGGATCATTAAAGAAGCCAAGGCCTTCGCTACTCGGGAAAACATTCCCCATGAGGCCTTCGAATTCCAGATGCTCTACGGCATCCGTCGTGACTTGCAGCGTAGTCTGGTGAAGCAGGGTTGGCGCATGCGGGTTTATATTCCCTTCGGCACCGAGTGGTATCCGTACCTGATGCGCCGCTTGGCCGAGCGTCCGGCGAATGTTCTGTTCATCGCCAAAAATTTGTTCCGGTAGGTTTTCCGGCGGAGTGGCCCGTCCTAGTGCGGCTGCGGGACGTTCTCCTCGCCTTCTGTCGGGGCCAAGGGTAGCCTGGAAGTCCCGCGCAGCAAATCCCGCTCCTCGGGTGAGAACATGCTCTTGTAACGATCGGAGTCGATCTGCCGCTGGCGCGCCTCTGGCGGCATTCCACGCAGAGCCTTCACCCCGTTCTGCACCGCCTGGCGCCGATCCGGGGGCAATTGGGAGAACTGGGAATGGAGCTGCCGTGCCTGTTCCTTCTGCTGCGGCGTCAGGTGCTCCCAGGTTTCCATTCGGTTCAGGATCAGCTGCTGGCGCTGGGCAGGCAGGTTATTGAAGTGCTGCAAGCGTTGCTGCAAAGCCTGCTGCCGCTCCGGCGGAAGCCGGCGGAATTGAGGATCGCTCTCCAGGGCTCTCCGCTGCTGCTCCGGCGGAAGAGTTCGCTGTCGGTTGAGCCACTGGCCTGCGTGATGGCCCTGTTGCGGCGGGCGGGGTGCCTGATACTGCGGCGGTCTTTGTCCCTGTCCCTGATATTGCGGCGGTCGTTGCCCTCGGTACGGCGCCCTTTGGCCCTGGTACTGGGGTGGCCTCGACGGCTGATGCTGCGCGGGACGCGATTCGGGGCGATTGGTGTTGGGGTGGTTCTGGGCCACGCAAAGAGAGGTGGTGAGCGCCACCGCCAAGCTGATCTTCGCAACCTGCAACATTATTGGCTTCAAACAGAACACCCCGTCCCCCAAGTTTCGCCCTTACTGACTCACTTACTCTTTTAGAAATCCCGAGCTGCGTATCTGCCCGGAGTCGTTTCCCTTCGCTACGGATTCGCGTTTACATCCTGTTGCACCTGCAAATCATCCAGCAGGTCGAAATCGGCGTAGATATCATGATTCTTATCCAAAGCCTGCAAGTCCTCGACCGCAGTGCCCGGGACGGGCACGGAATCGACCACCCCCACCTTAGGCTCACGGGGCTGCAAACCGCCTCGTTGGATAAGTGTGACACCTACGACCATCGCCAGCGCCAATGACACGGCCAGAGCGGGCCGCCGCAGCCATCGCAACCAGCCGCGGGCAGGCTTCGCGGCTTCCTCCCGCAGACGCGCTTTCAGTCGTACATCAAAATATGGCGAGGGCTCTGGCGCCTGCCACTCATCAAGCAACGCCATGGTCGAGCGGAAACCTTGCAGCTTCCCCGCGCACTCCGCGCAAGAACTGACATGTTCCTTCACTTCGGGCGCAAGCGCACCTAGTCCGGCGGCCAGGTCCGGCATCAGTTCGCGAATTTCATTGCACTTCATGACTTCTTCCTCTTAAGCAAACTTTAAACAAATTCTTTCAACTGTTCGCGCAGAGTCTCGTAAGCGCGAAACAATAGTGACTTGGTAGCAGACTCGCTGAGCTTCAAAACATCGGCAATCTCCCGATAGTCCATCTGCTGATATTTATGCATCACTACAGCAATCCTTTGCCTCTCCGGCAGTCCCTGCACGCGCTGGCGGATGGCCGCCAACCGCTCCTTGCGCACCAGCATTTCCTCGGCGGTCAGCGATCCGTCCGCTACGTCTAACGTACGGCCACTGTCCTCATCCGGCTCGTCTAAGCTAACCATCTTTTCCGGACGCTCATGGCGGGTGTCACGCGCGTAGTTCACGGCCAAGTTGGTCGCGATGCGATACAACCATGTTGTGAACTTTGCGCTGGCTTCGTAGTTTTCGCGCGAGCGATAAACTCTCAAAAAAACTTCCTGTGCCAAGTCTTCTGCTACCGCCGCATTGTGCGCCATGCGGTACATAAAATTCAGCATAGGCCGGCGATATTTTTGTACCAGGTAGTCAAAGGCGGAATCGTCCCCAGCTTTGGCTCGGAGCATCACATCCGCGTCGCTCAGCCCCTCGCTCGGCGCGGCGGACTCGGTCCCGAGTTGTCGCCCCGGGGACACGCCCCCCATCGCGAGCAACCTGCGATCAATGGCTATGCTGCTCACATCTGATTGAACCCCTTCCGGGGGCGAAAGTTGCGCCTCGGATGACTCCGGCGCAGGGTCGGAAGTCCCTCTGTCTGAGGGAAGTACGGGCGCTTTGCTGGGTCTTGGGTCGGTCGGCATCCGAACGCCTCAGCCCGCCGGCGCCGGGACGCAGGGGAGCGCGGCGGAAGATCAGGCTATCACGCTCCGAGGCAGGTGAAAATGCTTTCGTTTGCTACAATATAGCGGCTGCTTCCGTAACAAAACGAGTGGGCGCTTAACTCAGCGGTAGAGTGCCATCTTCACACTCTACAGCGACACAGATAATCAGAGAGTTACGGATGGTGGCGGGAGCATTCGAGCACGGTTAGAGCACCGAATATCACTAACGTTCCCGCAATTGTTCCCACGTGCGGACGGGTTTTGGCAACCAGCTCGACAGGTTTTAGGGGTCACCCCGCGATCGCCGATATCCCAGATTCACCCCCTCCCGGCACAATCCACCACGAAAAAATGGCACGAAAATAGGTCTAACTAGAGCAAAGCCAACGAGCCGGAAGAATGGCGTTTCGGCACCTGACACCGGTTTAGGAGTGGAAAACCCCAGATCCGGCTCTTAGAGCCCGTCTACGGCAAAGCTAGGCGGTGCCAAAGCAATTTTACGGAGGCGTCGAGAACCCAAGTGCCGGGGATTCGGGGCTCGGAAGCTTCACGACGGAAGTGTATGGTGAAGATGAACGAGGTCTCATGCAACGAAACCAGAAAATCTCCGGACTCCCTGCCAGAGGAGCCAACGTTGAACAGGGTCGGAAAAGGGGATTCAAGTGGTATTCAAACTGGCAGCAGGAGTTGAGCGGGACTTCTGGATGGTGGGCGATCTCGTGGAGGCAGCACCATGAGGGAAACAGTAACATTCATTTTACTGGCGTCGGTTCTGGCCTTCGGTGAGCAGACACCCGGAATTTATGCGGATCAAAACGGCACGCCGTCTGCACTCAGTCCTGCGGCATATTCGGGCACGCAAACGTCAAACAGCATGGTAAAGGTGAGCATCTTCTGGACCTTTCGTGGGAATCATTCTCCGGTTCAACTGTCAACGAATCGCCCTCATTTTCGGCTTGTCTGCGGCAATCGTGCGACTGTGCCACTTCTCATGCTCTGCGGGCCAATGGGTCAACCGAACGACCTGATAGTCGTTCGACTGGATGAAAAGTCGGATCGCCGAGAAGCCCGCACGATCACCGGGAGTGTGCTCGGCGGTCATAGCGGATTCGACCCAAAGAAAATCACCATGGCGACCGCAGTCAAGCGGGACGATGGTAGCTGGGATGTCTCGCTCAACAGCGATCTGAAAGCTGGAGAATACTTAATCACGACTGGGACTCAGCCACAGGGCTTCGATTTCGGCATTCAGAAATGACCGTGACCGCATACATCACGGAACTGCAAGATGTGATCCGCCGAATTGCCATGGCGCGGCCACGCATGTTGAGAGCTTTTATCTGCTGATAACTAGGGCAAAGCCACCAAAGCCGCAAGAAATGGCATTCCCGCACCTGACAGTGGTTTAGGGGTAGAAAAGGTCCAGATCCGGCTCTAAAACCCCGCCACGGCAAAGCTACGCGGTGCCAAAGCAAATTTACGGAGGCGGTTCGGAACCCAGATTGGGGGATTAAGGGCTCGGAGACCGCACGACTGAAGTGTATGTTGAAGGTGAGGGAGGTCACATGGGCAACGAAACCATGAAATTCCCGGATTCCATGCCAGAAGAGCCGATATTGAACACGGCCGGAAACAGGGGCTTCAAGTGGTATTCAAACTGGCAGCAGGAGTTGCTCTGTTGCTCGCGGTGTGGATGGGTGGGTACGGTGGGCTTAGATGATCTGGAAGATCCCAGTGCTTGCGGCGCCAGTATCGAGTGTCCGCAATGTCACAAGCGAATCGGCGAGGTGCTGTTTCCCAACCTCAGGGACGCGGAAGAAGCAGCAGCGCAGGGCAACGAAGAAGCGATTCGAGAGTTACCGAAATTTAGAGAGCAACTGGCGCATGCGCAGGCCCGGATCGATAGGTTTAAGCAGGAGAAAATCGAAAGCGTCAACCAGTTGCCGGAACTCGACGGCGAGATGCTTGGGTTCACGTGGGATATTGTGGACGCGGCAGGGGACAAGTACCAAGTCATCCGGCTGGGAGATGCCGAGCTTTGGCGAGAACTGGCATTTTTCGACAATATTCCACGCTTCAACCAAGTCAAAGAGCTACTCAGAAAGAAGTACGGAAGCAGATTCAAAATGCTGAAGCCCACGGAGGCTAGTCAAGAATGGTTGTGCGGCGACAATGCAGGCAAATTGTTCCGGTTGGAGTGCACCTAGCCGGCTATTTCTCAGAATGTCGGGACTTGCCGCGACAAATCATCGAATTGCGGCGGCTGAAACGTGACGATGGAGTGCCTATGAAATCAGAGGCAGTAACCCTACCGGTGATCGCTGGCGTACCGCTTGATTGCAGTTTCTGGCACGAAGATGATGGCTGGAGCGGAGTTTGCGAGAGGTTGTCGGTCATCGTTCGTGGCAGCGGCTTTGCAGATGCCAAGATGAACATGGAGACGGCCCTACGGGAGCAAGTCGAGCGTGCCCTGCGTGAGTATTTGGGACCAAGTGCGCGTCGGATTGCCTAGCATCTCGTGCTAAGAAAGTTAAGAATTGCGTTCCCGTGAACAGGCAAACGCTGCGCGACAGAGCAAGGGAAGTTGCGACTCCAGAGTTTCACGTCTGGAGGAGATCAAGCTTTGGCGGAAATGCTCCACGAGTTCAAGCGAACATGAACGGACTAGGCGACAGCGATGGGACTCTTCGACCAAAGTCAAGCGCCAAAATCGTCATTCCATCAACATTGTGGCCGTGTTTTAGACAGATTTTCCACAAAATTGTGCTAGTTTCGGCGTATCTTGTCATGAATCGTGCCTATGCCAAATGGCATTCTCATTGTCGATGACAACGCCGTCATCCGGCGAATGGTGCGGACAGAGTTCGAGGATATCTCAGGTTGGGAAGTGTACGGGGAAGCAGAGAACGGGTGGGAGGCAATCGAGAAAGCACGAGAATTGAAGCCTGATCTGATCGTGCTGGACCTTGCAATGCCGATCATGAGCGGTTTAGAAGCCGCCCCTGTGCTCAGGGGCATGATGCCCGCAGTGCCCATCATCATGTTCACGCTCCACGACAACATAACAGTTGAGCGGGAAGCATTAGCTCTAGGGGTCAGTGCGGTGGTTTCCAAAGCAGCTGGCATGAAGACGCTGGTCAATCAGGCACAGGAGTTGCTAACGGCCGCCTGAGCTTTTCAATTCCCAATCGGGAAAGCCTAGACTGTCTCGCTTAATGGCCCCCAATGCGTGGGCCGCATCCCGGATCGCCCTACGCTCGGCTTGTCCGTCCTGACCCTCGCTCAAGGTCTGAAGACGCTTGAAGATAGCAGCCTCTGCCTCCGCAACACGCTCAGCCAGTTTCTTCGGATCATCTTCTAGCAGGACACCTTGGTACTCAAGCTGCCATTCGGGGTAACGCAGATGAGGGGAATTGCCGTGCAGTGGAAACTCTAAAGTCGTCATCGGCCGCCTCAGTACAGTGCCCGTCGCATTAGGGACCGTCGGGGAGTGCGACGGGAAAATTGGCACTACTGATGACAAAATATCCTACGGCAAATGTTTGCCTGTCAATGAGGAAAAACTCGACTTTTTGTGACTATCTGCCACAGCAGAGGCTTCTCGAATGGAATCCTACAACTCATCGACAGCCATGGCGATAAAATCGGCAGCGACCCGTCACTTGTCTTGCCTGACGAATTCAAGCAAAAACGGGATTAAGCCTCAGTACCTCTCCTGTAACGAAGCGTATGATCTTATTTGTGGAGGATGACCACATTTCGGAGCACCTAACCAGCCTGAAGCGGGAACTGAGCGATATCAGAATTGAGAACGTTTCATCTTGACGCTCTCTCACGGCGGGGGACAAAATATCATTCCAGACTGCTAGCCACACTGTGTGCCAGCTTTGTCGCAACAGCTAAAAGGGGATGGTATCCGGGAAAGGCCCACGTCCTGTGGGTAAATCTTCATTACACATCCCGAGAGGGGATCAAGAAAAATGAATTTCAAAAAGTGCTTTGAGGTCCTTGTGTTCGCGACCTTGGTCGCGGTTGGTTCGGCGTCGGCCGCCTGCTCCAACGGCACTCTTAATGGGGTGTGGGGATTTTGGGCCGGCGCCGCGGTCGGTCAGTTCACAGCCGATGGCAAGGGAAACATCACCGCCGGGTCGGAGACCGTGAGTAACAACGGAACGATCTCGACGCAGACCTTCACCGGTACCTATTCGGTTGCGACGAGTTGTACCGGCCACCTCACCATCAACATCACTCGTGGCGGGAGCCTAACCGCCAACTTTGTTCTTGACCAAGTGAACAAGGGCGTCCAGATCATCGACACAGTTTCAGGCGGGAACGGTTCGGGCATTGGCGCAGCAGAGGGAACTGTTACCTGCGGTTTAACGGGACAAAAGGTGACCTTCGCCGCGCTTCTGTTCGGGAAATACCCGAGCACAAATACGAAGGTGGACTATGTTGTCCAGTTCATTCTGGACGGTCACGGACACGTCTCCGGCTCGGGGACCTTCGACGTGGGCGGGACGATCACCTCGACTCCGATTTCAGGCACGTATACGGAAAGTAGCAACTGCACAGGAAAGACAGCAATCAAGGCGGGAACGAGCACGTTGAATTTCAACTTCGTTGTCGTCGCCGCCGGGAAGGAAGCTTTCGTGATCCAAACCAACAGCGGAACTGCAATAGCCGGCTTCATGCAGCAGTAAATTGCCTTAGAGAGGTTTTTTAGACTCTCCGCGATGGCTCTTGGCTGCAGTCCTGCTTGCAGTGCTCATCCCACCTGTGTTTCATTTTGCGGCCAAGAGATTCGTTCCGTACAAGCTGGCAATTCAAACCGCACATCAGAATCGCGATTGATGTGGGCAGCCCGGTTACGGGAGGTTGGTTCTTCCGAATCGCGGCGATCCCACCCCATGAAAAAATGGCAGATAATAAAGCGCAACTAGAACAAAGCCACCGAACGGGCAAAACGGCGTTCTGGTATCTGACAGAATTTGAGGGGTAGGGAAACCCGGATCCCGGTTCTAGAGCCCGTGTACGGCAAAGCCAGGCGGTGCCAAAGCAATTTTACGGAGGGCTCCAGAACCCGAGTTTCGGGGATTCAGGGCTCGGAGACCTGCAGATGAGCAACCACTAGGAGAAGAGTCCAGTCTGAATGTCGGTGACCATGGGCAGCAAGCATCCTTCATCGTCATTCGCCACGCGATTGATCCGAGTGCTTACGGGATAGCACCGCATCTGCCGAGCATCGTAGGGCTTCAACAATTCGGACGCAGCAGTCACATCCCTCATTCCCGGATCGAGCCAGAGGTCGTAGCTATCGCGATCAAGGATGACCGGCATGCGGTCGTGAATGGCTGAGGTCGCTGCATTTGGAGTTGTGGTCAGAATTAAGCAGGTCTCTACCATGGTGCCGCCATTCCTCCAGCAATCCCAGATTCCTGCGAATGCGAACAGCTCTCCCTCACCGATTTCAAAACAGTATGGCTGATTGGTTTTCCCGGTTCTCTGCCACTCGTAGAAACCATCCGCGGGCAGTAGGCACCTGCGGAATTTTAATGCATCTCGGAATGCGGGATTGGTGGCCGCTGTTTCCGATCTGGCGTTAATCATCTTCGCAGAGATGGACGATTCTTTCGCCCATGATGGAATGAGACCCCAGCGGAGGAGTAACAATTCCCGGATGGGGTTCTTTGGGTTCTGGCGAATGACTGGGACTGGCTGAGTAGGAGCAATGTTGTAACGGGGACTCCACTCTTGTTCCTCTGAGTTGCTGTCGAAGTATTCCTCAATGATCTGCTTCCGCCGCGACAGTCGATAACGCCCGCACATGATTGAGGCAGACTATCACAATTTTAATGGCGAACAAAAGGCGAATACGGTATGATGCGCGGGATGGAAGAGGGCCGCAAACGGGTGCTGGCAATTGTGGCAGGAATTCTGGTTGCCCGCCACCTGAAGACGACGGAGGACCTGTTCGAGAACCGCCCGAGTCCAAGGACGGAGGCCATGGTTGCCGCCGCGGTTCAGTGGGCTGAAAGGATTATGCGCAAGATTGACAACGTATTCCCGGGTGCCGGTCGCTAAGAAGATCAATTCTCAGTTGGAGGGGAGTAGGCTGTCCTCTCGCGGAATGTAATTCGGGCGCGCTGGGTTAGCTTCTTCCTTGGGGGATGGATATGAAGGGAACGGTTGAGTGCACGAGGTGTCACGCGCACATGGAGTCTGGCTGGGTGCCGGATAACACGCACAGTGGATTGCAGCGAGAAAACTGGTGTCCGGGGGAGCCCTAGCCGAGTTTCTGGACGGGTCTCGCAGTGGAGAAGAGAGATAAGGTCATTCCAGTCACAACATTCCGGTGTCCGAACTGTGGGTACTTGGAATCGTACGCAATCTCGCAAAGCCAGAATGGTGTCTTGGTCTCAGGGAGGAGTTCGAGCCAACGGCAATTAGCGTTTGTGCTGATTGGGCTGCTGGCCCTCCTGATAGGACTTGGAGTTGTTCTCCTAGTTCGGGTGAAGTGATCTTCATCCGGCATCTGGCAGAACTCCGCGAGAGTTCGCCAAGGCGCCACAATGAGTGTAAAGGCCTGGTCTCGTCAGTTGACCTTGGCGGGACGATTGACCACCACTTGTCCTCCGATCTCAAGGGACATCAAATCTTCGCCCACTTCCAGCGGACCTGAGTAAGTTTTTCGAGTGAGTGGGAGCAAACTGGTGGTATCCCCAGGCACGATGTGCGAGTAAACGGCGAGCTTGGGCTTCACGCGCGAAAAGATCGTGCCAGCCTGTT
>DATKEN010000093.1:0-4019 GCA_035512155.1 Terriglobales bacterium
GCGGGGTACACGCTCGAGGCGTGGAAGCCGCTGGTCGGCCAAAACTTGTTCATGCGCGAAAGCGGCGCGGTGGCCAGCCAGTTTCATCTCCCGGAGGCGATCGAGCCCTACTCGGCGGAAATTGTGCAGGCGGACCGCCAGATCGTTCTCGGCAAGAAAAGCGGGCTCGACAGCATCGACCTGAAATGCAGGGAGCTGGGTGTTACGATCACGGCCGAGCAGCGCGGTCCGGTGCTGGCGGCGGTTAAACAGGCCGCGGTCAAGCAGGCTGCGGCGGGCAAACCTGGTCTGATAAGCGACGATAATTTTCGGCAGATTCTGGCAAGCATGCACATTGTGTGAAATCGTGATATTTCAACAACTAGGTTTTGGCGGGAGTCCAAATCGAGAAAAAGAAAGCGCCATTGCCACGGTTTCGAAAAGCGCCCGAGGATCGGACTCCGGTCACTGTTCTTTAAGTTCGTCGATATACGAAATAACAGAGCGGTCCGACCAATCGGCAGCACCGACGTGCATGGAGACCAGAGTGCCATCTCTCGAATAGATGAACGTGGAGGGGTATTGGTTGAGTTGCATGGACTGAGGAATATCTTCATCCCGCGTTACGTAGAACGGCAGGTTCAGATGGTTGCGGCTCGCGTAGGAGCGTACTGCTGATGGCGAGTCCAGTCGAGAAACTATTAAAAACCTAACTTGCGGATCGTTTCTATAGTGGTCATAAAGCCTCTGTACCGTGGGCATTTCTGCCACGCACTGCACGCACCACGTTCCCCAGAGGTCGAGAAATACTACCTGCCCTTTTGTCGAGGCTAGATGCTGCTGTTCTCCATCCAACGTGCGATAGATGAAGTCAGTTGGTGCTTCCGGACGACGTTGCAGACGTGGGGGCTGAATGTTGGCAGCGATTCTCCGCTTCACCAAGTTGAAACCGATCAGTCCAATACAGGCAGCAAGGACTGCTAACGAAACCGCACAGATGGCAACGCGTTTAATAACCTTCACAGTCCAAGTCTATTCGGTTGGTGCGCAACCGAGGAAGAACTTCTTCAGCATTCCCGACGATCGTTGTCGCAATCAGGCCTTTTCGGCGCGGGCTGAGAAGGGGCAAGCCCCGTCTCTACACGAGTTCTGGCGGGCTCTACCACGGCGGTAACGCTGGGATCGTTACTCATTAAGTGCAGATGCTTGCACCCTCCGACTCGGCCTGATCCAGGTTTCGCTTGCTAACTCTATTCGGAACAAATACTTACATCCTACCGTTCAGATGGTTTCACGGGTGCACTGTTCCTCAATGGAAGCCCGGGAGCGTACGGGGCGAACTTGGGGGGCAACTTTGACCGTCATTTATAACTATGGCACTGAGAGCGGAGCTCCTCGAACAGCGAAGCGAGCGGCAGCTGTCCTTCCGCTGCTGGTGATTTTGTTCATCGTCTCCTACGGCATTCTGACCATGCTGGTTTTCGAGCAGGGGCGGACCATCGAATCGCAGCGCAGCCTAATCCACGAGATGTTGAGGGACAGCACCCAACTGGCGACGCTGAAAGGCAAGCTGGCGCGTGACGACGGCAAGCGGTTCCAGGACAAAGCGTCGGTGCAAGCGGATCACAAAGACGCGGATTCCGGCAATCCGGCAGCGGGGATCAAAGGATCGGACGCAAAAGGATTGGACAAGGACGCAAAACGCCCCGGTAAATCGGCCCGTTCGATGAAGCAAGTTCCCGGGAAGCCGGCTGCGGATCTAGAGGATGTGCGGCGCTCCACTCGAGTGATCTAGCAGGCGTAATTAGCGTGAGTAGGACCGATCAGCGAAAGCGATTCGGGTTTTAAGAGAAAAAGGTTCTGTGAAGACGCGGTCCAGGTGGGGGTCGTGTCGCGAGCGTCACAATCATGAAAGCCCTGACCCTAGCTTTAGCTCTAATCTGGTCTCTTCCCGTTCCGAGGTTGGCACCACCAACTCAGCTCTCCCCCGCCCCCAGCCAGCAGCAGCCGGCGAACAAAAAGGGAGGGCGATGGTACTTCGCCGCAACCGGGCACGCCGTTTATTGCTATGGACCGGTCATGACCATGCCGCAGGCGCAAGGGGGTCTGTCGAAAGTTGCAACGTTTTGCCGTGGCGATCGAGTCATGGTCCCGCTGAAGGATTAGACAAACTATTTCCGCAATTCTCTTGACTTGTTGCTGCCACTCAACAAGAATATTCAAAATCTGATTGTTCCGCAGCGCCCCGCACGTCTCCCCGTTCCTCTGTCGGTAACAGGGTTTTTTCAAATTTTTCAGGAGCAGGACAAGTATGAATAAGCGTTTTGCGGTCAGTGTGATTGCTGCGTCCCTTGTGCTGGCGTGCGCCAGTATCGCTTTCGCCCAGGAAACCAGGTATCCCGACATTCTCGATGCCAAGCCGATGTTCAAAGCCGGACCGAACCATATGGAATTGGCCCCGAGCACCTCGAGCACCCCGGCCACTGGTCTCCGCCAGTGGAATGGCAGCTTCAAGGATCTCCTCGGCTTCACCGTCAAATACACTATGGTGGGCACCAATCCTGCTTCCACCAACGTCACCTCGACCATACCGGTTTACATTATTCCCATCAAGATGGTGTACGGCGCGACGAACGGTAATCGCACCTTCAATCCGAGCACCCACGTGCTCAGTAACGGCAAGACAGTGGTCAACAACATCATTGCCTCGCCCATTTTTAACCCCGGTGTCAATTTCACCCAGGGCAGCACCAACCTCGGAACCACACAGTACATCGACGCTTTCCAGCGCGGCAACTTCTGGAAGTACGTCCAAACGCACACCGGCTATCACGTCCTGCTGGGAAAACCGACCGTCCTGGCAACGCAGACCATTACCGTTCCAAAGTCGCTGGGCGGGGTGTTCAGCAACCCATTTGGCGGAAGCGGGATCATCGGCACCTACGACTTCAAGGCTTTCGACGCGAAGTTGCAGACCTACATAAAGAACCTCACTCAGATCAACCCGGGTGTTCTGCCAATTTTCGTCACCTATGACGTCTTTCTGACTGAGTTTGGTTGCTGCATCGGCGGCTATCACAACGCCAATGGTGCCCAACCAGGGGGCCAGACCTACGCGCACGCTACCTACGTGGACAGTCCAGGCTCCTTCGCGGCGGATGTGTCGGCTCTGTCGCATGAAATCGGCGAGTGGGTGGATGACCCGTTTGTCGACAACTATATCAACTGCAACGACAACAGCATTCTCGAAGTCGGCGACCCACTGGAAAACAACGCCAACTACGGAAATTACCCGTACACGCTCGGCGGATTCGCTTACCACCTGCAATCGCTGACGTTCATTGGCTACTTCGGAGCGCCGAAAACGACGTCGGTTCACAGCTGGCTTGCTTTCCAGAACGACGAATCGCACGTCTGCCCGGGCCAATAAGGGTCGGCTAGAAAAATTAGTATTATCAGGAGCCTGTTCCCTCTGGGGCGGGCTCTTTTTCGGTGCGGGACGTTACTTTTGCTGGGATCGCTTGCGCGGCGGATAAACCTGTGGCTGCGGTTTGTATGGCAGGGATTCCAACTGCGGTAGGCGTATTTCTACAGTGGGCGGGGGCGCATCTGCCCTCGGGCTTCTCTTGCCCACCAATTCTTGTATCGCCGAAACCAAGGCTCCCGAGTGCGTCTTCTCTACTACTTTTTGAATCCCGTGCCTTTTCGCCTCAAGCTCAACCTGGGGCGAATTGTAAAGCGTATTCAGCACGATAGGGACGGTGGGTTGCACTTTGGCGATTTCTTGCGCTGCCATCAGTCCGTTCATGACCGGCATGGCGAAATCCAGGACTATTACGTCAGGGTGCATTTCGTTGGCCCTGGCCAGCGCTTCCTGCCCGTCCGCGGCTTCGCCGCACACCTCCCATTCAGGATTATTCCCAAGCAACGTCCGAATCTCGCGGATCGCGGATTTATGGTCGTCAGCGATCAGTATCCTGGTAGGCACGCCGGAAACCCCTTTTTAGGATCAGGCCGAATCCGAATTTGAGCAATACTGT
>DATKEN010000094.1:0-54149 GCA_035512155.1 Terriglobales bacterium
AAGACCCCGGCTACGCGTTAGCCTACGCGGGTCTGGCGGATTCCTACTCTGCGCTTGGAGGCGGATGGATGTACCTACCCCCCACCGACACTCTCCCCAAGGCAAAGGCGGCGGCAGAGAAGGCACTGGAGCTTGATGATACGCTCGCAGAGGCACATGCTGCGCTAGCATACGCGACCTTCTTTGACTGGGACTGGCAGGGTGCAGAGCGAGAGTTCAAGCGAGCAATCGAACTAAACCCGAACAGTGCGCTCTCCCATGATCGGTATGCGGAATGCCTAAAAACGAGACTGCGATTCAACGAAAGCATTGCAGAGGCGCAGAGTGCGTTAAAGCTTGACCCGCTGTCACCGGAACTAGTTTCCCAACTGGGAAATGTTTATTTGATGGCGCGACGATACGATGAGTCTATTGCTCAATACCAGAGGGCGCTCGACCTCAATCCAAACCTTCCGGTGGTGCGTGCCCTGCTAGCTTGGGCATATGCAATGAAGCGCATGTATCCCCAAGCCCTTGCCGAATTCGACAAAATTGCCGATCAGGACAAAGCTGTAGCGCCAGAGAACCAGTTCGTTGCTAGCGGACTTGGTTGGGTTTACGCCGTCTCGGGCAGGCGGGCTGATGCGCTAAAGATCGCCCGAGAATTCAGGGACTTGTCCTCGCACGCTTATGTCGATTTCTATCAAGTAGCGACGATTTATGCGGGACTCGACGAGAAAGACGAGGCGTTCCGGTTGCTCGAAAAGGCTTACGCAGAGCATTCCGCCACCATGCCTTGGCTAGGTATAGACGTCTTCTGGTATGGGATGCACTCCGACCCACGCAACACCGACCTGCTGCGCCGGATCGGGCTGCCACAACCCATGTGATCCGGCTGTTTGGTCAAAAAGCTATTCCCGCCTGACAATCTCTTCTGCATATTTTCGACGCCTTGGCGAATCACGAAAGATCGTGTCTTGCAAATGCTCTTCACAGAAACTTTTCAAGCGCTTCAGTCGTTTCCTTCGGCCGTTCCTCAAGCACCCAGTGCCCAGTATCCTTTAGCACCACGACGGTGACGTCTGTCGCAACCAGCTTGGTTTGTTGCCCGAGTGCTTCTCCCAACGACTTCTCGCCGCCGATGGTCAGTACTGGCATGGTCAGCTTGGTCCGAGAGAGTTGAGCGAAATCCTTGGCGGCTTGGAGAAACGAAACGAAATACGCCCATCCCGCATGCATGCGTCCAGGGCGTGAGTAGGCAGCTACATAGGCTTCGCGGTCCGCCTTTGGAAGAGAACGAGTCTTGTCGGCCGCCAAGTCATTCCAGAAATATGCGAAGTACGTGCGCTCGCGACCCTGAACCAGAGCTTCGGGGGTTGGCCCGTTAAAGCGGAAATGCCAGATGCTGGGGTTGTTGTAAACCGCTTCCCAGCCCTCCACTCCGGGGAGGAAAGCATCCATCAGAACGAGTTTCGTTACTTCCGTTGGGAACTGCGCGGCGTAGGCGTAGGCAACCATGAGGCCGATATCGTGTCCCACCACTTCGGCTTTCTTCACGCCAAGCGACTTCGCGAGATCATGAATACGGATGGCGGCACTTTTCATATCCAAACCGTCGGCGGGAATGTCCGAGTCTCCGATACCGGGCAGGTCCGGTGCGATTACAGTGAAGCGTTCGGCCAGCGCGGGAATGATCGGCCTCCACATTCGCGAAGTCTCCGCATAGCCGTGAAGCAGAATGAGCGGTGTGCCGTGGCCAGCGGTCAGGTAATACAACTTGACGCCATCGATCTCCGCAGTGCGCGAAGCGATCGCTCCGTCTGCAAGCTGTCCGTCAGCTTGTGAGAGTGCGGCGGAGAGAAAAAGTGAACCAAACGCGGCCAGGCCCAGAAGAAGGTTTAAAACGCGTCTCATGAAAGCTCCTGAAGAGAGGCAGGACTAAGTCCACTCGAGTTGGTACGGCATTGTAAAGCACTGGGCCAACCAAACATAAGCCCTGCGCAGCTGATCTGTGCAGGGCCACATTTCTTCGGCGCCGATTCACCGGTGTTTGATGAATTCGCCGGTTTGTAATTCCGTCATCGCCTGGCGCAGCTGTGCTTGCGTGTTCATCACAATCGGACCATACCACGCGACAGGTTCTTCGATCGGCTTGCCCGATACCAGCAGGAAACGAATCCCCTCGGGTCCGGCTTGCACCGTCAACTCATCGCCGCGGTCGAACAGCACCAGCGAGTGATTGCCGACATCGTACTTAGCTGGCGCGTTGGGGTCTGCCGCCTGCTCGGTCAAAACGGCGCGGGGATCCGAGGCGTCGCGGAACGTGCCAGAGCCTGCGAACACGTAGGCAAAGGCGTTCCGCGTGGTCTCCACTTTGATCCGCTTCTGCTGGCCTGGGCCGACTGAGATATCGAGGTAACTCGGATCGGCCGCCACACCTTCCACCGGCCCCTTCTTACCCCAGAACTCGCCGCAGATGATGCGCACGCGCGTCCCATCGTCGTCGGTGGCCTCGGGAATCGCACTTGCGGGAATGTCTTGATATCGAGGATCGGTCATCTTCAGCGATGAGGGCAGGTTCGCCCACAACTGGAAGCCGTGCATGCGTCCTTGCTTATCACCCCTCGGCATCTCCTGATGCAGAATCCCGCTGCCGGCCGTCATCCATTGCACATCGCCGGCGGTCATTTTGCCTTTATTGCCCAGACTGTCGCCATGCTCGACCGAGCCGGCGAGTACATACGTGATGGTCTCAATCCCCCGGTGCGGATGCCACGGAAATCCGGCCAGGTAATCCTCCGGATTGTCGTTGCGGAAATCGTCCAGCAAAAGAAAGGGATCGAAATCCTTTGTCTTGCCGAAACCGAAGGCGCGCTGCAGCTTCACGCCGGCGCCCTCGATGGTCGGTGTCGTTTGAATAATCTGTTTAATCGGTCGGAGTGACATACGATTCTCTTTCTACCGCCAGGATACACGCGGCTTGGATGCAGCCTGGCGATCCCAAACAATTCAAGCTTTCAGGAACTCAGCATCAAGCGTGATGGTCACCTCGTCGCCAACCAGAATGCCGCCGGTCTCCAGCGCCGCATTCCAGGTCAAGCCGAAATCTTTGCGGTTGATCTTTGTGGTTGCCGATACTGCAATGCGCGTGTTGCCCCACGGATCCTTCGCCGGCGGAGTTGGGCCTTCCACCGAAAAGGTCACCTTGCGGGTGATGCCGTGAATAGTCAGGTCGCCCTCCACTCCCAGTTCTCCGTCCCCAGCAGGCGTAACGCGCGTGGACTTGAACGACAACGTAGGGAACTTCTCGACGTCGAAGAAGTCGGCGCTCTTCAGGTGCGCATCGCGCTGGGCATCGCGCGTTTCGATTGACGCCGCTTCAATCACTGCGTCGACATGGGATTTTGTCCGGTCGGATTCGTCCCGAGTCAACGTTCCAGTGACCTTCGCGAATTGCCCCTTGACGTTGGAAATCATCATGTGCTTGACCTTGAACTCGGCCACAGAGTGAGCTGGGTCAATAGTCCAAGTTGTGGTAACGGCTTGCGAAGTTGCGACTGTGCTCATAGTAAGCTCCTTTCCAACTGATTTGATGCGTTACCACAATAATCGTTGCAACAACTATTGCGATGTAATAAAATCAGCAACTTAGGCGGGGCGTCTAGCAGTTCAACGTAGATGTATGTTTCCGACTCGCGCACAGCTTGTTCGGAAAGGCTCAAAGCGGCAAAAGCCCCTCAGCCAGCTTGACCGAGGGGCTTCTAAAGATTTCTTCGCTTTGCTGAACGCTTAACGCCTGTAGCCACGCTCTCCATATTCGTGGCGATCATAGTCTCTGTCTCTACCACCCCAGCGGCGGTCTCGGTCGAAGCGCCCGTAGTATCGATAGCCGGGATGACCATAGCCCGGACCGTAAGCATAGCCATAAGCATACGGATGCGGATAATAAGCGTATGGACGAGGAGACGCTACAACGTAGCCATATGCCGGCCGCACAAAAACCGGCCCGACTCCCACTCCGACTACAACTGCAGCATTGGCCCGAGGTGGGGTAGCCAGAGCCAGCACAGCCGCCAGACCCAACGTCGCAAATATCGTTGCTTTCATCATTTGTGCACCCTCCGATCTATCTAGTTCAAACCCCGTTGGGACAAAAAAGTTGTAGGCAGGGTGCCCCCAGAGCCTGCCCTGAGCGGAGTCGAAGGGTCTCGCCGTTTTTGCGAGACCTGGGATTATCTCTCCCGCCCTTGACCCCTTTTATGCCCTGGGTTGATAATGTTGGTCTTCGTTGTTCTCGGTTGAGTCTTCTGTTTTCCGCGGGTTCTGGGAGGCAAGCATGAGTCCCACGCGACGTGACTTCCTGAGAGTTTCCACCGTCAGCGGTATCGCCACCACAGTTCTGGGATTTGATCTCACCCCCGCATATGCGCAGGCGCAGGCGTTGAAGATCTCGCGTACTACGGAGACCCGCAGCACCTGTCCTTACTGCTCGGTGAGCTGCGGCGTCATCATCTACACCATTGGTGACAAGGCGAAGAACGTAACCCCGCAGGTCGTGCATGTCGAGGGCGATCCTGACCATCCCATTAACCGTGGCACGCTCTGTCCCAAGGGCTCGTCGCTCATGCAGGACATCTTGAACGACCGCCGCCTGCTCAAGCCGCAGGTTCGCCGGCCGGCCTCGGATCACTGGGAAGACATTTCCTGGGACCAGGCAAT
Source organism: Terriglobales bacterium (assembly GCA_035512155.1). Classification (GTDB taxonomy): domain Bacteria; phylum Acidobacteriota; class Terriglobia; order Terriglobales; family Acidobacteriaceae; genus JABCYV01. Next base: position 4,699 of record DATKEN010000094.1, read on the forward strand.
CGACGAAATCGCCCACTGGACGAAAAAAAGCCGCGACGACGGCTTCGTCGAAAAGGACTCCCAGGGACGAACCGTCAATCGTTGCGAAAGCATCGCCTGGACGGGCGGGTGTACCGATACCAATGAATTCAATTACCTCGTAGTAAAGACCATGCGCAGCCTGGGGGTCTGCTACCTGGAAAACCAGGCCCGGGTTTGACACGGCCCTACGGTCTCAAGTTTGGGACCAACTTTTGGGCGCGGGGCCATGACCAATGGCTGGATCGACATCAAGAACGCAGACATGATGTTGGTCATGGGTGGGAATCCAGCCGAAAACCACCCCTGTGGCTTCAAGTGGGTCATAGAAGCCAAGCGGCAGCGCAACGCCAAACTGATAGTCGTCGATCCTCGGTTGACGCGGACTGCCGCCACTTCGGATCTGTTTCTGCAGATTCGTGCCGGCACCGATATTGCTTTTCTCGGTGGGCTGATCAACTACACCATCCAGAACAACCGGATCGCCAAAGATTACCTGCTCAACTACACCAGTGCTCCAATCCTGGTGAAGGAAGGATTCAAACTCCCGGAGGACGGTTTTTACTCTGGATTTGATCCCGCCTCTCAGACCTACGACAGGAATACCTGGAATTACGCCGAGGGCGGAGATATGAGCGGCAAAGCCGTTGCGGCAACTGCTCAAGCCGGAGACCCGCCACAACAGAAGTCTTCAACCGCTGCCCCGAAAGCTCCTTTTCCGCCACCGCTTATGCCGGAGAAGGTCGCTTACGACCTCACGCTCCAGCACCCGCGCTGCGTCTTCCAGCTACTCAAGCAGCAATACTCTCGCTACACGCCAGAGATGGTCGAGCGTATTACAGGTATTCCCAAAGACCAGTTCCTGAAAGCCGCCGATCTTTTCACTTCGGTCCGCAAAGATGGCGACATGAAAAAGGTCGGCACTGTTATTTACGCTGTGGGATGGACGCAGCACACTTTCGGTACTCAGATCATTCGCACCGCGGCCATGCTGCAGTTGCTGCTGGGCAATGTAGGTCGCGCTGGAGGCGGCGTGAATGCGCTGCGCGGCCACTCCAATATCCAGGGCGCCACTGACATGGCGGGAGTCTTCGACAGCCTGCCCGGATACTTGAAGGTGCCCGACCCCACCGACAAGGATTTCAAGACCTACATCGACCGCATTACACCCAAGACGGTTAAACCGGCAGGATGGGATTCGTTCAACTACTACTCCAATACTCCGAAGTTTGCGGTGTCGTTCCTCAAGGCGATGTACGGCCCCGCGGCTACCAAAGAGAACGACTGGGCCTTCCATTACCTGCCCAAAGTGGACCGCAATTATTCCTGGGCACAGATCTGGGACAACATGTACCGCGGCTCGGTTAAGGGGATGTTCGCTTTTGGCATGAACGGCGTCGCTATTGGACCAGACTCGCAGAAAAACATAGAAGCGCTCAAGAAAGCTGACTGGCTAGTGGTTGGTGAGATTTACCCCGACGAGACCAGCGAGTTCTGGAAGTCCCCCGGAATCAAGCCCGAGGAGATGAAGACCATCAACACCACGGTCTATCGTCTGCCCTGCGCCGGCTTCGCCGAAAAAGACGGGTCGATGACGAACTCGGCACGCTGGCTGCAGTGGAAGAACGTCGCCGTCCCTACTCCGGGCGAGGCTCGCCTGGATCAGGACATAGTGGCCCAAATCTTCCTCAGAGTGCGCGAATTGTACAAAAAGGAAGGCGGCAAGTTTCCGGATCCAATTCTTAATAGCTGGTGGCCTTACACCACCCCGTACAATCCCTCGCTGTCAGACCTCGCAAAGGAGATTAACGGTAAGGCGTTAGCCGATCTGACTGACCCGAAGACCGCGCAGGTCATCAAGGCCGGTCAACAACTGCCAGGTTTTGCGTGGCTGAAGGACGATGGCACTACTCTCTGTGGAAATTGGCTGTATTCCGGCTCCTGGACGGAAGCCGGTGCAATGACCCAGCGTCGTGGGACCGACGATCCGTCTGGTCTTGGCTTTTATCTTAATTGGGCATGGTCATGGCCCGCGAACCGCCGTGGAATGTACAACCGCGCCTCTTGCGATCTGCAAGGCAAGCCGTGGGATCCGTCGCGACGGCAGATATGGTGGGACGAGGCCAAGCAGCTTTGGGTCGGCAATGATGTGCCCGATTTCAAGGCCGACTCGCCGCCCAAGGACCACATGGGCCCGTTCATCATGAATCAGGAGGGCCTGGGGCGTTTGTTCGTTTGGCTCAACGATGGGCCCTTCCCCGAGCACTACGAGCCTATCGAGAGTCCAGTACAAAACCTGCTGCACCCTAACCAGTCCAATAGTCCCGTAGTCAAAAAGTTCAAGACGCCGGCCGATAAGTACGGCACCGCGGCTGAGGGCTTCAACGTGATTTGCACCACCTACAGGCTCACCGAGCACTATCACTACTGGACCAAGAATAACCCGATGAATGTGCAGCTCATTCCCGAGCCGTTCGTCGAGATTCCAGTGGAATTGGCGCAGGAGCTGGGCATCCAGGGAAACGATAAAGTCAAGGTCACGAGCGCGCGAAGCTATTACATAGCGAAGGCCTTCGTCACAAAACGAATCAAGCCCATGACCATTGACGGCAAAAAAATGTACCAGATCGGTATTCCGATCCACCAAGGCTACCGCGGCATTCAGGAAGACGCCGGCAGGGACGCGAGGACCATCTTAAACCGGCTGACCCCTACGGTAGTTGATCCCAACGCATTTACGCCTGAATTTAAGGGCTTTCTGGTCAAGCTCGAAAAAGCTTGAGGAGGCAGCGTGCCACCAACGCTGGAAATCAAGGCGATCTCGGGACACGCCGGAACCGTGCCCGGCCATGGCGCCTCGCGCGACTACGACGTTTGCAAGCTGATCGATGTGACAACCTGCATTGGCTGCAAGGCCTGTGAAGTTGCCTGTCTCGAGTGGAATGGTTATTCCTTCACCGAAACCGTTTTCGACAACAGCTACCAGACCATGCCGGAGACAGCTTGGAATTATTGGAACCTGATCAGGTTCAACGAGCACGAGAACTCCGACGGCAGCATCAGCCTGCTGATGCGCAAAGACCAGTGCATGCACTGTGCCGACCCCGGCTGTCTCCGTGCCTGTCCGGCCGACGGCGCCATCGTGCAGTATGCGAACGGTATCGTCGACTTCCACCAGGAGAACTGCATCGGCTGTCAGTACTGTGTCACCGGATGCCCCTTCGATATTCCAAAATTCAATCCTTCCACCAAAAAAGTTTTCAAATGCACTTTCTGCTCCGACCGGGTATCGAACGGTCTTGAGCCGGCCTGCATCAAGGCTTGCCCTACCGGTTGTCTGCATTTCGGCAGCAAGGACGACATGAAGGAACTCGCCGAGCAGCGTGCCGCACAGTTGCGGGAGCAAACATCGCACAAGGACGCGGGAGTCTACGATCCGGCCGGTGTTGGCGGTACGCACGTTATTTATGTCCTGCACGATATCAAGAATCCGGAAATGTATGGCGGCCTTCCGGCGAACCCGCGTGTTCCGTTCTTGGTCAAGCTTTGGAAGGGCCCGGTCAAGTTACTAGGCGGATGGGCGATGTTTTTGGGCGTAGTAGGAGTAGCAATTCACTACCTCCGTTTTGGCCCAAAAGATGCCGGACATACAACCGGCCCCGAAGATAAGGACGACAGGACGAAGTCATGACAACTCGAGCGCTGCCTCTCAAAGAACCGCCGGACGATCAAGTCGAACGCTACAGCCTGACCGAGCGGATTTGGCATTGGCTCGCCTCGCTTTCCTACACCTACTGCACATTGACCGGTCTGGCTTTGTTCTCGCCTTATCTCTACTGGCTCGCGGCAGTCTTCGGCGGCGGACCCACGATTCGCTTCTGGCATCCCTGGCTCGGTCTGGTGTTTCTCGCGTCAGTGGTGTGGATGCACGGCAGTTGGCGCGACGATCTTAGGCTTACCGAGGCGGACCGCGAGTGGAGAGCGAAAATCGGCTCCTATGTGGAAAATCGCGACCAGGAGCTTCCTCCGCAGGCACGCTTCAATGCTGGACAGAAACTCTTCTATTGGGCGATGTTTTATGCCGTCCTCGTCCTCCTGCTGTCCGGCATCGTGATGTGGTTTCCTGAGCGGGTTCCGCGAAATCTCATCGTGATTCTTCCGGTGGTCGGCATACTTCACGAAGCGGCAGCGCTCATCTCCATTGGCGCAATCATCATTCATATTTATATGAGTGTATTTGCCGAGCCGGAATCGCTCCGAGCCATGGTTCATGGAAAGGTCTCTCGTGCCTGGGCGCGGAATTATCATCGCCTGTGGTACGAGAAGATACAGGGTCAGCGAAGACCGGTGCCATGAGTAATCCCGCTTGGGACAAGCGTGCTCAGCGGGCCCGCGAACTGGCACAGAAGGCTCCGGCCGCAAGTCAAATTCTCACCTTCTGCGCAAACATTGTTACTTTTCAAACTCGTGTGTACCAGGAACTGAGCCGTTCCCGGAAGTCCAGCCTGTCTTCCCTAGTTCCTCACCTGAGGGAACTGCTTGGGCTTTTGCCGCGAATTGGAACTGCCGACCTAAGCAGCGCTGCACACTCCCTCGCGGAAGTTCCCTCTCGCTGGGACGATCTTCTGACCGGTCATTGGGAGTCGCCGAGCCAAAATGGCATGTCCGACCCGAAGGACGCTTTCATCGCCTATACGCTGCTACAGCCGTATGCTGAGATTCTCGCCGAGCGGAATCCGGCAGAGTCTAAAGCAACTCAATCCACATGCCCGTTTTGCCGGAGAAGACCGGTGGTGAGCGTGCTCCGTGGTGAAGGAGATGGAGCCAAGCGGAATCTTCTGTGTTTTTTGTGCGGAACGGAGTGGGCATTCCGCCGACTACTCTGCGTAAAGTGCGGTGAAGAAGACCGCGACAAGCTACCTGTGTTCACGGCTTCCGATTTTGACTACGTGCGAGTGGAAGCATGCGAATCCTGCCATACCTACATCAAAGCTATCGATTTGACGAAGAATGGGCTCGCCGTTCCCGTGATAGACGAGGTTGCTGCATTGTCGCTTGATATATGGGCGCAGCAACAAGGCTACTCTAAGCTTCAGCCCAACCTTTTCGGCCTTTGAGCGGCTGATGGGAAGTTGGGTGACGGCTGTTTCTATCCTGACAGGCTGCCGCAAACGTCAGGGCTCGCGGTTCTGGGGAAGGGCACGGCTCTCAGTTCTTAGCTTGCCCGTTTTTGCCGAAGCCCCGAGCGGAGCCGAGGGGGAAGTCGAAGGGTGCCACCAAACGGGTTGAAACCTATCCGCGCTTTAGCGCCTGAGGTTTTTTCCGCAGCCTTGGAGGGAACGATTATGCATTCACATCGGCTCGCACACGCGTTAATCGCTTCACTCCTTTTCTGCGCCGCTGTTGTCGCGCAAAAGAGCTCGTCGAGTCAAGAGCGCGCACTCTTCGACGCCGCCAATCGAGAACGGAAGGCGCAAGGACTGTCGTCGCTGAAATGGGACGACGCCCTGGCCACCGCAGCACGCAAACACGCTGAGCAGATGGCCAGTCATGGATCTGCCGGGCATCAGTTTCCCGGGGAACCCAGCCTCCCCGGACGCGCAACTAAGGCTGGAGCCCATTTCTTATCGCTCGCCGAGAATGTGGACCAGGGTCCAACCGCCACCACCGTTCATGAAAGCTTCATGAAGTCTCCACTACATCGGGCCAATATTCTGGATCGCGACATGGATTCGGTCGGCATCGGCATCGCCATAAGTAACGGCCAATTATTTGTAGTGGAAGATTTCTCGAAGGCAAAATCATCCGTCGTCCAATTGTCATCCTGAGCGAGGCGCACTTTGCCGAGAGAAGGATCTGGGTAAGCGACCGCGCGTCCGGTGAGCCAGGCGAACCGGACAATAAAGCGCGACGCGACCCTCCAAATCGATCTAATTTACCTGTGGATGTGTGACCGAAGAACGTCTAACCGAATCGCAACCCCACAATGCAGGCGCATCGGGAGACTCATTGATCTCTTGAATGGCGGACGTCACAATCGGAGTCCTATACTCCGGATGATGAAACTCGAGATGCATACCTCGTCCCAGAAATCGGAGCTTTAGCATGGAGCCGCCCCAGGTGCATCCCGCGATCGAGACCAGCACCGGTTGCGGGCAGTAATCCGGGTGACCCGAGATCAGCGCCTGACTGCCTCCTAGGAGTACGGCCGTATAACAGTGGTGCTGCGTCCGGATTAAAAGCACCGTCGCCGGCGGCAGACTTTCCAGGAACACTCCACCCTCGATTTCCGATTGCACAATGTTGTGATTTACCTCATCGCTGAGGTTAGGGTGGGGCACGAACATGGTTGGATGAGCCGCCAAGCGTACCTTCGTCAAACGGATAGACTGAAATACCCGCACTTTGTGAGCAGCAGCATACTGCCCAAACGGCACTGCGCCTCACCGGACACTTAGATTCTACCAGTGACGGCAAGTTGTCTGCCTTACGAAAGGCTAGGACCTCCCTTTACCGGTCCAACGGGCGCCATTTGGTGAGATTTCAGCCGCCGGCAGCCAGAGCCCGCCTCGTAGCCATACACTAATGTAACCTTGGTCTTCCCCATTTCCCGCATACCATGGATTGCTACTGTTCTGGATATCTTCGAGGGGAAGCACCATGCGGAAGTTCGAAATTCTTGTGCTAATTTCAGTCTTGACTGGACTGCTCATTTCGGCCAGCCAGGCGCAATCCTTGGGTGACGCCGCCCGTGAGCAGCGCCAGAAGAAACCATCAAAGACCACAACCACGCCATCCAAAGTAATTTCAAACGACGATATTGCTTCCCCGGAGAGCACCGTCGCTCACACCTCGGCGCCGGTTGCTTCTGCTCCATCTGCTTCCTCTCCGTCTGGACCCAAAATCTCTTCCGCAGCCCCCGACATCCCCAAGAAACCCGCAGCTTCAGACAATCCGGGAAGCTACGACGAATGGGCCCAGGCCGGGAAAGAATGGAAGGCTCGCATCCTGGCCCAGAAGACAAAGATTCAATCCATGCAAAGCTACATCGACAAACTCAGGTCTTCCGTACACTTTGCTGCAAGAAACCCTGATTACGACGCAACCGTGATCAACCGGCATGAGCTACAGAAAGTGGACGAGGCAAAGCGGCTGGAAAAGCAATTGGACGAAGAAAACTCAACCTTGCAAAACCTGCAAGAAGCCGTGCGTGCCGCCGGCTACGATAGTTCCATCTACAATCCGCAGGAAGAAACAGCCACGTCCGCGCCCTCCGCAAGCTCTCCGCAGAATTAGCGGAAAACCCGCTGGGTTTGCGCTCCCTCACAAGTCGTAGTAGCCTTCCACGATTGAACTAAGAGGGAAATCACGATGCCCGATCAACAGAAGGCATGCGCACACATACCATGTCGTTGCACGGTTCCGGCGGGCCAGAAATACTGCGGTCAAGTTTGCAAGGATGCGGGATCAGAAGACGTCGAAATCGCGTGCGAGTGCGGCCACGCTGCCTGCCCGCTTCCCGACTCCGAATAGCAAGGGAATCGACTCGAGACATCACCCGCGCCGCTATCCCCGCTTGCGGATAGGCCCTCTTCCGACATCCGGGACGTCCTCACCCAAAGCGGTGGCTAGATCAATCTGGTGGTCTTGCTCGTCCACCAGGATCTGACGGATCTGCTCCGCCATAGCAAATTCCCCGAGCGCTTCACATTGTCGGACCCTGTCCCGGTAGCTGGCGATGGTTGCATTTTCCTGGGCCAGATCAAAACGTAGCATCTCCTTGGCATCTTCCGACGTCTTGACCGCCAGCGGAGTCACACTTGGCATCGCGCCCAGATAGTCGATCTGCCGCGAAATGATCAAGGCGTGGTCCAGTTCCTGCTTGGCGTGGATCGCAAGTTGGTCCGCAATGTTCATGAACTCCGCGCCCTTGAGCACCTGGGAATAAACCACGTAGGCGATGATGGCTTGGTATTCGCGGGAAAGGTCTTCGTTCAAAAGCTGCGCCAGCCGCTCGCGGGTAACTTCCTTTTCTTCTGCAATGGATTTCAACTCAGCCATTCGATTCCTCCTGGGAAGTAACAGGGATGAAAACAACCCGTATAGGCTACCAGACTTCCTTTTAGGGATACAGTCGCAGGCCACTTGCCCTGTGCAAATCTTGGCCTAGATAGCAGCCCAAGTGATGTGGCCGGGTGCCCCATCCTAACGTCGCGCCTTTCGACGTCAGGGTGGGGATTCTGACTTTGGTTTGTCCCACCGGCGACAAGGGCGAGTCGAACGGGGGCGCGACATCAGCCGGCGTCCATCCCACCCGCCAGACATGCATGTCCTACAATTACGCCATGCCCATAGTTCGACCGCGCCTTCCGGACTATTACAGCGTCCTCATCTCCCAAGCACAAGCCGATTTCGCGATTCCATTTCTCGACGAAGACATCCCCCTCTACCTCGACCCCTTCCTGCTCTGGCGCTCGCCTTCGCAGCAGGACAACGCCCTCCACACCGCTCTCATCAACTCCTTCAACCATCTCGGATACCTGGACAAACGGGTTAAGCACTCCGAAGCCGTCGCCACCCTTACCGCTCTCAGCGAATGTGACGAAGTCGGATTCGGTCACTCCCACACCCGCGAAGGTCACCGCATCGGCACCGCCACCGCCGCCGAAATCCTGGAGCTTTTCCGCGCCATCCCCGAATATGAGAAACGCGGCTTCGTCCACTTCGAAGAAATCCAGTTTTTCGTCGATCACATCTCCAAGGACCGCATCAGCGACATTGCCTGCAATCTCCTGAAGTCGTTTCTCATCGACTACACCATCCAGCAATGCAATGCGCACCACATCCCGACCAGCAAAGTTTCAGCGAGTGTGTATAGCTATAGGGAAAATAAGCCACTCCTCGAGCGCGATCTCACCCTGCCCACCAATCCCGAGACCAAAAAGCCCATCATCCTGGTCCCCAAGCGCTGGCTGCGTTTCCGGCCCTGGCTCGACTTCAACGAATACATCACCGAATATTTTCCGAAAGAGAAGGCCTCAGCCCCCAATCAATCGACCGACCAGTCCCGAGTCGCCGTCCTCACCTTCAACCGCCAAAACTACGGAGCCGTCCGCGACTATGTCACCGCCAAAGAACGTACCGCCGACGACTGCAAGAACGACCCGCTTTTCAGTCAGATTCCCATCGCTTCCGCCAAGAAAAGCTTGGAGGTCATCAAGGCCCTGCCCCGAGGCGCCAACGAAAATAACGACCTCAAATACGAGCGCGAACTCTCCCGCCTGCTCGCCTCAGCCTTCTATCCCCAGCTCGACTTCGCCAAGTCGCAGTCCCGAACCGAATCCGGCGCTCTCATCCGCGATCTGATCTTCTACAACAACCGCTCCCACGAATTCCTCGCGGAAATATTTGAAAAGTACGATTGCCGCCAGATCGTCATGGAGATGAAAAACACCAACGAACTTGTCCGCGAACACATCAACCAGCTCAACCGCTACATGAGCGACCAGTTCGGCAAGTTTGGTGTAATCCTCACCCGAAGAATGCCGCTCCCCAGGGTCTATCGCAACACCATCGACCTCTGGGCCGGCCAGCGCCGCTGCATCCTCATCCTCGATGATTACGATCTCGAACAGATCGTCACCCTCTACGAATCCAAACAGCGCGACCCTCTGGACGTACTCAAGAAAAAATATGTAGAGTTCATTAGGGCCTGCCCCAGCTGAACTGCGTGGGGACAGCCGCCCTCGGCTGTCCAGCCGAGCGAAGCTCGGCAGCGATGTAGGCGCGAGCTCCTCGGGCGCGGAAAAGCCATGATTTTGGCTGGCGCAGCGCTTCAGCGCTGCGATAACTGCGCTTTGATCAAGGGGGTGGCCCACCCTTTTCGCGTTCCTTGCGAAAGGGTGGGGTACTAGGATTCGTATCAGGGCACGACTTTAGTAGTTGAGCCTGCCCTGAGCGAAGTCGAAGGGTGCCGTCAGAGGCAAATCCTGACGCGGCTTTAGCCGCTGAGGGCAGGGAAACGCTGTGGACAAAAAAGAAGACGTTCAGGAATTCGAGAAGCTGGAGCAGCAGCTTCACTCCTTCCTGACAGAAATCTCCGAACTCTCCAAGAAAAAGCCCAACGACCCGCTGAATAAATTCAAATTAAAGTTCATTAACGGGGCTTTGGACAGATTGAACAAGCTCCTCGGCAACGCCCGGCCTTTTCCCGACTTCGACCTCTTCGACGTCGACACCCTCCCCACCAACAGCGACGTCGTCGTAATTCTTGCCCAATACGCCGCTGCTGCCTACCGCTTCCGCGCGAACCACACCGAGAAAAGAGACTACAGCTGGTGGTGGATCATCAACGGAAAAGCTTCTGATCTCAAGACCGAAGATCCCGAAGATTTCAACTACAAGCTCAAATAGAACCGTGTGGCGCGGACCTGTCCTTCTTTGCCGAAGCCCCGAGCGGAGCCGAGGGGGAAGTCGAAGCAGCCCTCGCCCGCGAACTCGTGACCACCACCGCTCACGTGGGGACAGCCGCCCCTGGCTGTCCAAGCCGAGCGAAGCTCGGCAGCGAAGTAGACGCGCGCGTCCTCGCTCGTGCGTCCCTCGAAGAACACGTCTTTGAAGGGTACGATTTGGAAGGGTACGGCTTCAGCCGTGACGCGGCTTTAGCCGCTGAGGCACAGGGATAGGAAGCGCCGCTCGTGCGGATCGGGAAGGGCACCGCTTTCAGTAGTTGAGCTGCCCTGAGCGAAGTCGAAGGGTGCCGTTCGGACCAGCGCATCTCCAGTCTTCGTGAAAGGGCACGACTTCAGTCGTGCCGCAAGAAACCTCGGCGTTGATCCCGCCCCGCATGGGTGCCACAGTGTCTTCGCCCAGGTTAGCGCGAAACCGGGGCGCGAACTTGGGGACCCCGGCTAAGGGCCCCGCCTTGCGGCAGGGCCTTTCGAGTCTCACTGGACGCTGTCCGTCACATCCAGCATAGCGCGCGCGGCTCTTTATCAAGAATTCCCCTCGCCAGGAAAGGAAGAGTGAATCTATTTCGTTTGAACTGAAACCTTGGGCGCAGGGGCGCCGCGTAACAATCCCTCCGCGCTCAGGTCCTCGTCCAGGTCGGGCCAATGAATCCCATATCCGCCGCCCGCAATTTTCCAATTTTGGCGCTGCGCAGGCGTGGCGTTGAGTAAACGGGGATACCATACCAGGGGCACCGTGATGATGCGGCCATCACGCAGACTCACACTGAGTGTGTCGTCTGTAGACTGCACATCTAGTACGCGTTCATCTGCCACCGATGCCGAAAAACTCATTCCACGCCTCCAAGAATTCTTCCCTGTGCCCTGTCACTATTGATTGTATCGTGCGGAGTTCGTGCGCGCGAAACCCAGAGTTCAGCGCCAGTTGTGCCGGGTCAAGCCAGAACTTAGCGGACAGGTCCTCGCGGTCAACATGCACGTGCGGCGGCTCGTTTGGCTCGTGGCTATAAAAATAGAACCGATAAGGCCCGGACCGCAGCACAGTCGGCATCGGGGGATTCTACCAAATTCACCTCAAGCGCAAGCCAGAGGATAAGCCGCGGGGTACAAACAAAAGCCCCGCCTTTAGGCGGGGCTTTCTAACTCTGGCGCCTATAACTAGGCACGCCTGCGAAGCAATTCTAGGCTATGACCTGCCACGGTCCATGTCAAGCGACCAGACGGAAGGGTAGCGGCTCAGTTTGTTTGTCATCCTGAACAAGCGTTTTTTGCGCAGTGAAGGATCTAGGCGAGCCGCGCGAAGCGTCGCGTTCTTTGCGACGCAATAATCGCGCGTTCGGCTCGCTTCTACCTTAAACAGAGCCACTACCAATGGCCGGGTGCCCCATCCTAACGTCGTGCTTTTCGACGTTAGGGTGGGGATTCTGACCTTCAATCCACCAAAGAAAAAATCCCAGCACAAGCAAAAGCGTGGACGGGCACCCTCACGATTCGAAGTGATCTAAGACTAGGCAGGGCCACCCGCCCGTTGTGGATAGGGCTTTACGGGTGTATTCTATATGCGTATCGCGGAGGAACGAGCAGTACCGGCGGAAGTCGGGGTGCCTACGCGAAGATCCCGCGCCTGTGCGGCGGGAGATCCGAATTTGACGATTCTGGAGGTTGGTCATGCCTTTGAAGGAAGGGCCGCTCTCCGAGCGTGTCCAATCTGCCTACGAAAAACTTACCACTGCCGCTGCCGAACTCAATGCTGCCTCTGACGACCTCGGGCTATGCGTGGCCGATCTTGACGCGGCTCTCAAGAAGCTGAATTTGGGGGTGACTTCTTGGGTTACGGTTCAATCTTGGGGCGATGATGAAGGAGGATACTCTCTCGAAGAAATCGGGTACGACAAAGTGGACGGTAAGTGGGGAGTTGCGTTGCGCACAAGGAGCGGACACCCCTCTGAAGAGTATGAGAACGTCGAGAGATGGTTATTCAACGACGCGTCTCGGGCGCTGAGGCTTCAGGGGATCGGCGGCATCCCCGAACTGCTGGACAAACTCAGCAAGGAAGCGGCCGAAACTACCGAGCAACTGAAACGGAAACTCTCCGCGGCTAAAGAAGTGGCTTCCGCGGTGAAGCAGGCGGCCGAAGCTCGCGAGTCAAAGAGGCGCGTAATACGCTCGGGCTCGGCCCCCGTGGGCGACGGGGGCACAAAATGACAGCGCGTATGGTTGCCTCATTCATGCCTGGGGGGCTTGCGCTACTGGTCGCGATCGTTCTTGCGTTTAGCGCGATAGTACTCTACGCGCTAAATAAAAAAGGCGACGTCCGTGTTCACTTCTCACGCGGGAAGACAAGCTTCGAGCTCGATGCGAAAGAACGATCCTCACGAGAGTAGTGATTTCCGGGAGCGCTAGTTTTCGCGCGGGTGGCCCGTCCAAGCTCCGCTTGGGCGGGGTGTTTCTGCAGAGCGCAACTGGCGCGTTACCATTTCGGGAAAGATTGTTGGCTACTTTTGTGGACTGGCGCGCACCATACCTAAGTGCGACACTGCGCTCAGATAGGTTGCGCCTGGAGGATGTTGCCAGTGGGTACTGGACGCTGTCTATCAAACAGTCGAGTGGCCTAGTCAGCCATTACGGTTCGAGTCCGTCATCCTCCGCAGACCTCTCGACGCGAGTTCTATCACCTGCTATAGTTGGCTTGAGTTTGATAGACAGCGTACCTATTGGCATCGCCAGGCCCCGGCTGACTACCGGGGCGTTTGTCTTTCTGGAACCCAGCTTTTCCTAATCGCTCCTCTTAGGGTATCCGATAGTCAAAACAAAAAGCCCCGCCTTTCGGCGGGGCTTTCACTAGCAACTAGCCACTAGCAACTGTCCTAGTACATGTCTCCCATGCCGCCGCCGTGTCCGCCGCCGCCCATCGGAGCACCCTTCTTCTCTTCTGGGATGTCCGCGACCAGGGCTTCGGTAGTCAGCATCAACGATGCGATCGAGCCGGCATTCTGCAGTGCAGTGCGCACCACTTTCGTCGGATCGAGCACGCCTGCTTTGACCAGATCTTCGTACTCACTGGTCAGGGCGTTGAAGCCGTAGTTGGCGTCTTTCGAGTCATTCACCTTGCCCAGGACGATTGCGCCCTCTTCGCCGGAATTCTCGGCGATCTGACGCAACGGTTCCTGGAGCGCGCGCTTTACGATGTTGACGCCGATCTGCTCATCACCCTCGAGCTTCAGTTTGTCGAGAGCAGTTACGCAGCGGGCCAAAGCCACGCCGCCGCCGGGGACAATGCCTTCTTCCACGGCCGCGCGGGTAGCGTGCATGGCATCTTCAACGCGAGCTTTCTTCTCTTTCATTTCAGTCTCGGTCGCAGCGCCTACCTTGATCACAGCCACGCCACCAACCAGCTTGGCCAACCGCTCCTGCAGCTTCTCGCGGTCGTAGTCGCTGGTGGTTTTGTCGATCTGGCTGCGGATTTCCTTCACCCGGCCTTCGATCTCGCTGTGCTTGCCCTTGCCTTCGACCACCGTGGTGTTGTCCTTGTCGATGGTGATCTTCTTAGCTTGGCCGAGGTCGCTGACCTGCACGTTCTCCAGCTTGATGCCGAGGTCTTCGGTGATGGCCTTGCCACCGGTCAAAGTTGCAATGTCCTGCAGCATAGCTTTGCGGCGATCGCCGAAGCCGGGAGCCTTGACGGCCGCGACTTGCAACGTGCCCCGCAGTTTGTTGACGACCAGCGTGGCCAGAGCCTCGCCCTCGACGTCTTCAGCGATGATAAGCAGCGGCTTGCCGCTCTTGGCGATCTGCTCCAGCAGCGGGAGTAGGTCCTTCATCGAGCTGATTTTCTTTTCGTGGATCAGGATGTACGCGTTTTCCTGAATGGCTTCCATCCGCTCGGGGTCAGTAACAAAGTAAGGAGACAGGTAGCCGCGGTCGAACTGCATGCCCTCAACCACTTCGAGTTGAGTCTCGAGGGTCTTGGACTCTTCCACGGTGATGACGCCATCCTTGCCGACTTTCTTCATGGCCTCGGCAATGATCTTGCCGATAGTCTCGTCGTTGTTGGCCGAGATGGTGCCGACTTGAGCGATCATGTCGCCGGTAACGGGCTTGGAGAACTTATCCAGTTCGCCCTTGCCGCGCTCTCCGGTTTTCTTGTCGATGTCGCCAGCAACCACGGCAATCGCTTTCTCGATGCCGCGCTTCATGGCCATCGGGTTGGCGCCAGCCGCGACCGTCTTCACGCCTTCGCGGTAGATGCTCTGGGCCAGAACCGTGGCAGTAGTGGTGCCGTCGCCAGCGACGTCAGACGTCTTGCTGGCAACCTCACGCACCATCTGCGCGCCCATGTTCTCGAGCGAGTCTTTCAGTTCAATTTCCTTGGCTACGGTGACGCCGTCCTTGGTAATGGTGGGTGAACCGAATTTCTTTTCGATGACGACGTTCCGGCCCTTGGGACCGAGAGTGACTTTCACGGCGTCAGCCAGAATGTTTACGCCGCGGAGAATCGCCTGACGTGACTCTTCTCCGTGTACGATTTGCTTTGCCATAATTTTTCTTCTCCTAAAGATTTAGAATTTGTTGTCATCCTGAGGCCGCCGCTTTTGCGGCCGAAGGACCTGAAATTCTGGAATTTGTTGTCATCCTGAGGCGACATGCTTTTCGTCGCCGAAGGATCTGGGCGGCCTGCTCCGAGCGCCCGATCGCTTTAGCGATCGGAATATGCGCGAGCGGAGCGGTTGGCCGCATCCTTATCTCCGCGCGCCCACCGTTTCTTTCTTGGCAGCGCCGCTCAGGATACCGAGGACTTCTTCTTCGCGCATGATCACGAAGTCTTCGTTATCAATCTTGATTTCGGTGCCCGCGTACTTGCCGAACAGGACGCGGTCGCCCTCTTTTACTGCCAGAGGAAATACCTTGCCCTCATCGTTGCTCTTGCCCCGGCCAACGGAGATGACTTCGCCTTCCTGTGTCTTCTCTTTGGCTGTGTCGGGAATGATGATGCCGCCGCGAGTGGTCTCAGCTTCTTCGACCCGGCGCACCAGGAGACGATCGTGCAGTGGGGTAAACTTTGCCATACGTGCAGACTCCTTTCGTTCGCTATCGGTTGAATTTTGGGTTAAATTGCAGGATAGTTATCTCTGCCTACACTTGTTAGCACTCTTTGTGAGCGAGTGCTAAGTGTAGAGAACGGAGCGAGTGGTTGTCAAGGGGCTGTGCTGGCCTTACGTTAACAGCCTTTAGATTAAATAGTTTACGGAATTGGTGGAGCATCCATGAAACCTCCGGGCCTTCGGTTGGCGGCGATGATAACAATCATGTTTGGCTTGGCCTGTGTCCAAAGCGTTCGAGCGCAGGAGGACACGGCAAAGCTAAGCTTCCTGGTTATTCGCGACTACAGTGGCAAGCCGGTGCGCAACGCCAGCGTGGTGATGCATCCAGTGAAGAAAAATGGGAAACAGGGACGTGGGGGTTTCGAGCTCAAAACCGACGCCGACGGCAAGGCAAGTTTCGAGGGAGTTCCTTATGGTCCGCTGCGGGTCCAAGTGCTCGCGGACGGCTTCCAGACTTTCGGCGATGACTATGACATCGAGCGGCCGGCCGTGGAAATCACCATCAAAATGAAGCGGCCGTCGGGACAGTATTCCGTGTACGAAGATCATTCGAACGACAAGGATAAAGACAAAGACAAGAAGGACGAGAAGAAACAACCGCCGCCAGATCCGAACGCTAAGCCCCAATAACAAACGACCGGGGACGAAACTATGAACTACCTGCTTAAGACCGAACCTTCTGTGTACTCCTTTGCTGACCTGCAGCGCGACAAAATCACGACCTGGGACGGCGTATCGAACCCAGTTGCGCTGAAACACCTGCGCGCGATGAAAGCCGGCGACCAGCTGGTGATTTACCACACTGGCGAAGACAAGAGCGCGGTGGGAACCGCGTCCGTGGTTTCCGTCGAGGCGTCTGATCCAAAAAATCCCCAGGTGAAGATCAAAGTTGGGAAAGGGCTTGCCAAGCCGGTCACGCTGGCGGAAGTCAAAGCTAACAAGCTCTTCGCGGATTCTCCTTTGGTACGGCAGGGACGGCTAAGCGTGGTGCCGTTAGCGGCGGCGCAATACAAGTTCTTGACGGGAGAGTAAGAGAGTCCCACCCTTGCGCGCAGATACACAAGAGTGGGTACATCACGGGTTCACATTCTCACCAGCTCGCTGTTCAGTGCGGAGAGTGATCTCCAGCCTTTTCCGCGACCCTGTCAGCTTCTGGTTCCAGCGGTTTCATGGAAACGACCTGGTAGTCTCGCGTTTTTCGATCTCCCTCGGGCACCTTGAGCTGAAGAGTGTCCTTCTTGATCTTAAATACCGCTTCCTGGCCGACTGGTAAAATCACCGGATGGTTTCCATCCTTGGGGCGAATGTGGTACTCCATATCATCCGTGCGAATCAGATACTGGGGGCAGAGTTTCTCATCTGAGTTCACGTGCTGAACGCCTACCGATGCCCAGATGCTGCCCAGGCCGGTGACTCCTCTTTCCTTCGCGCCACAAGGTACAGCTTCCATTCTCTCAATCATTGCCCGGTCGGGCTGCTTTTTCTTGTGCTTGTCGCCTGCTGCCGAAGGAATTGCCACAACCACGACGAGCGCTGCAACTGCTGCAACTAATGAAGCCTTGATTTTCATCGCGCCTCCGCTTTGAAGACCTCCACCGTAAGCTCTCGCGTGACAAGACCGAATCGAACGCCGGGCTTTATCGTTGAGAGAAGAACCAGCCGCGGATTGAAGACCGATGACATGGTCTTCAATCCGGACCGGCCGTTAGGGCGAAACTACTGCTTCTGCTTTGACTTCGGATCGAGATTTGAGTTCTTACGGGTCGGGCTGCTATTTTTTAACTGCTGCACCGACTGCATGAAAGCCTGCGGATTTTCCTTCAACTCCTCCTGCACGCCAGGATGGGCTTGCAGGTACTGTTGAAGCTCCGGATGGTTTTCCATGTACTCCTTGTTGTTGACCAATGACGGATTTTTGGAAAGTTGCTGGTCAATCTTGGAGTGGTCACCAAGGAAATCACCAAATTTCGTCAGTTCCGCGACGGTGGTATCGTGATCGCGGCCCCCGCGGCGGTCAAAGCGATCCTCGTGCTGGTCAAAGCGCTGTTCTTGCCGCATGAAGGCGTTCGGATTTTCCCTGATTTCCTCCCGAACTCCAGGATGCTGCTCCAAATACTCTTGCAGCGCAGGATGACTCTTCACGAATTCTCTATCATCCACCAACGATGGGTTCTTGCGTACCTGCTCAGCGATTTCATGATGGCTGTCCATGAATTGATCGAAACTGGCGAGCTGCCGGCGAGTGGTGTCGCGGTCGCGATCGTCCTCGCGCCGGTCAAAGCGCTGTTCTTGCCGCATGAAGGCATTCGGGTTTTCCCGGATCTCCTCCCGGACTCCAGGGTGCTGCTCCAAATACTCTGCCAATGCGGGATGATTTTTTACGAATTCTCGATCATCCATGAGTGAAGGGTTTTTGCGCAGCTGCTCGGCGATTTCATGATGGCTGTCCATGAATTGGTCAAAGCTGGCGAGCTGCCGGCGGGTGGTGTCGCGGTCGCGATCGCGGTCACGATCGTCCTCGCGCCGATCAAAGCGCTGTTCTTGCCGCATGAAGACATTCGGGTTCTCCCGGATCTCTTGCCGAACTTCAGGATGCTGCTGCAAATACTCTTGCAGCGCGGGATGCTTTTCGACGAACTCTTCGTTGTTCACCAGCGAAGGATCCCGGTGTATTTGTTCGGCAACCTCGGGATGACCATCCATGAATTGATCGAAGCTGGCCAGCTCCCGACGCGTGGTGTCATTGTCCCGCGGCATTGCCTGAGTATTGTCCTGAGACTGAGGCGGCATGGCCTGTGGATTCTGGGACGGCATATTCTGGGCGTTTGCCGAGGTGCCCAGCCAGAACAAAAGTGCCAGAGCCAATAATGGCAGCGAGTACTTGAAATACAAGCGTCTATGTTTCATAGGTGCTGTAGCCTCCTGAGGCTTGATACGTGCAAGTCCTATGCCACAGACCTTGGAAAATCACCCATCCCACTAGGCCTCAGAGGCTTGCGAAGAAGACGAGGTCCGATTGTTCTTGGCACTGGAGGAAGAATCGACACGGCTAGCGGAAAATTGCTATACATGGTTGCCCCTAGGAGAATGACCGTAGGAAAGTTCTTCAGACAACGATAACCACAGACCCCAGCATCGTCGGCGTTTTGATTGCTGGCGCGACAATCGGACAATATCAGTTAGCAATCAGTTAGCACGAGGGACGCGGTGAACTGGTGCGTTCGAATCCTTCTCCTGACTCCTCGAGCACCATGATTTTAAGTTCGCGGCGCAGAATCTTGCCAGATGATGTTCTTGGGACGGCATCCACGAAGCGAATCTCACGCGGTTTGCTTGTGATGGGCAAGGCGTCGGCACGAATCGAGAATGACATCGTGAACAAAACACCCATGCGGATCCGCGTGGAGGCGCGTTCTATGCATGCAGCTGCCGATTGTAGCGGAACCGGGGCAATTTGGCGCCCTCACGCCGGGGAAAATTCTAGCTGACGAGCTTGCGCAGGAACTCCTGCTCATCCATGCGGTACTTGAAGGCTTTGTGGCCGTCGATGAAGACCACGGGAACTTCGTCAGTGAAGCGATGGCGCAAGTCGTCGTCGCCGTCAACGTCCACCTCGCGCCAAATGAAGCCGCCTCGACGCTGTAACTTGCTGAGCGTCTCCTTGATGATTTCGCACAAATGACAGCCTTTCCGCGAATAAACGACCACTTGGCGGGGCTCCACCATGGGCGGAGTTTAGCAGGTTTAACACGTTGGGCAAAGACCGGCGAGATTTAGCGGTTAAGGGCCGTGCAGGCGCGAGTCGATTACAATCCCTGCATGAACCGAAGCAGTCGTAGGTTGTCGGGCAAGGCTGTCCTGATCACCGGGGGCGCGCGGCGGTTGGGCCGGGCGATCGCGTTGGCGATGGCCGAAGCGGGTGCGGACGTCGCGATTACTTTTCGAAATTCCAGTAGCGAAGCTCAGCACACTGTTATCGACCTCAGCGCCTTCGGAGTACGGTCGGTGGCGCTGCGTTGTGATGTGACAGACGCAACGAGCGTCAAAGCCGCGGTCAACGAAACAGCGAAAGAACTGGGCGGCATCGACATTCTGGTTAATAACGCCGCCAACCACGAGACGGCAGAATTTGAGAAGCTGACTCTGCGGCAATGGGACGCAATTTTTGCTTCAAACACTCGTGGGCCATTTCTGGTGTCCCAAACAGCTCTGAAATGGCTGCGCGAGCGGAAGGGAAAAATTATCAACCTGGGTTCACTGGGAGGACTGCGTCCCTGGGCCAGCCACGCCCATTACTGTTCCTCCAAAGCAGCGGTACACATGTTGACCAAGGTGATGGCGAAGGCTTTGGCGCCCGAGATCGCCGTCAACTGTGTGGCGCCAGGGATGATCGATTTGGGGGAAAAGTCGGCGGCTGCGTTTATGAGGCGCATGGCCAAGCAGACTCCAATGCGGCGTAATGGGAAAGGTGAGGAAATCGCTGAAGCCGTATTTTTCTTTGCCACCGCTCCACAGTTCATCACCGGACAGATCCTGGCCGTCGATGGCGGGTTAGGACTGTAGCAGGATTCTGTCCACTCAGGCTTCCGCAGTCGTAAATTAATGATCTGATTTCATCTCAGAGACGCGGTTTGTCAGAAATCCGCGACGTTAGCCGCATTTGTCATGTCTCAGCGTTTGCTATATGGTGACCAGTCTTAAACACTATTTGGGCCAGGAACATGAACACACTGCTTTGCTCAATTCTGTTGCTTAGCTCTGTAGTAGCCGCGGCCCAAGTCAGACCGGAAGGCGGGGGGCACGAGATTCAGCTTTGGACCGGCGGAGGCCATTCGGTTTCCGGCGGTGTACCGAGCTCAGAGGTCTGGAACCTGGGCTTCCGCTATGGCTGGATTCTGACCCGGCCGCATGGCCCAGGTTTCTTGAGTGGAAGGTTAGAGTACGCCGTAGATGCAGTGCCCGTTTTTATGGTTTTTCAACGGGCTAACACCGCTTACGGCGTCGGCTTCAATGCGCTGAATCTGAAGTGGGACTTCGCTACTCGCGGAAGCGTTGTTCCTTATTTCGAACTCAGTGGCGGGGCATTGTTTACCAATCACGATGTTCCGGCGGGAACGAACACCGTGAATTTCACCCCGAGTGCGGCCCTGGGGACGCATTTTCTCGGGGAAAAGTATAACTGGAGCATAGAAGTGCGTTACCTGCACATCTCGAACGCGGGCCTGGTAAGGGCGAATCCTGGCCTCAACACGGTGCAGGTGCGGTTGGGAATCGGCAGGTTTTTTCCGGTTCACCACGTAGATGTACACCGGTCCGGAACCAGCCAGGTCCAACGGTAATCGCCGGGAACTCAATCCCGGGATTTGATCCAAGTTGCGCGCTTACAACACCCCCGATATCCTTCTGGCTTATGGCAACGCTCGTGGAGTGCGTCCCTAATTTCTCTGAAGGCCGCGATAAGTCGAAAGTAGACGCCATTGTCGAGGCCATGAAGATCGGTGGCGTGTACTTGCTCGACCGCGAGATGGACGCTGACCATAACCGCTGCGTGATCACGCTGGTGGGCGAAAGGGAATCGATCCAAGAGGCGGCTATTCGCGGCGTGGGCAA
Organism: Terriglobales bacterium; assembly: GCA_035512155.1. Classification (GTDB taxonomy): domain Bacteria; phylum Acidobacteriota; class Terriglobia; order Terriglobales; family Acidobacteriaceae; genus JABCYV01. Next base: position 25,898 of record DATKEN010000094.1, read on the forward strand.
AGCTGCCGAATTGATTGACCTCAATCAGCACCAGGGTGCGCATCCCCGAATGGGGGCGGCCGATGTGGTTCCGTTCATTCCCATTGAAGGCGTGACCATTGAGGATTGTGTGACCATGGCTCGCAATGTCGGCGAGCAAATATGGAAGCGTTATCAGATCCCCGTTTATCTTTATGAAGCGGCGGCGACTTCACCTGAGCGGACGAATCTGGAGAATATTCGTCGCGGCCAGTTCGAGGGCATCCGCGCAGAAATCGCAACCAACCCGGCGCGTAAGCCTGACTTTGGCGAGTTGCGGGTCCATCCGACGGCTGGGGCCACGGTAGTAGGCGCGCGAAAGTTCCTAATCGCATACAACGTGTTCCTAAACACGCCGGATGTTGACATCGCAAAAAGGGTCGCAAAGGCCGTTCGGTTTTCGAGCGGCGGAATGCGCTTCGTCAAGGGAGCCGGATTTCTGGTCCGCGGACTGGCTCAGGTTTCCATGAACCTGACGGATTTTGAGCAGACGCCTATTCATCGCGTTTTCGAGTTGGTGAAGCGGGAGGCCGCTCGCTACGGCGCGGCGCCGGTGAGCAGCGAAATCGTAGGGCTGATTCCGAAGAAGGCGCTGGAGGCGGCGGCGGAGTGGTTCCTGCAGGTGGAGAATTTCGATTCGTCTTTGATTCTTGAAAACCGCCTAAGTGCTGTGATGAGCGGCAAGCTTGCCGTCGGCGGCTTGAGGGCCGGAGTCGAGCCGTTTGTGGAGCAACTGGCCGCGCCTACGGCAACTCCAGGGGGCGGCAGCGCCGCGGCGGCGAGCGGGGCCATGGCGGCAGGCTTGGCCACAATGGTGGCCTCGATGTCGCGCGGCAAGAAGGCTTATCTTCAATATGAGCGAGAACTGAGCGATGCGATTGGCCGGCTTACGCAAATCCGCGAGGACTTGAAGGCGGCAATCGACGCCGATGCTGAGTCGTACAACGCGGTCATGAAGGCTTACAAACAAGCCAAAGACGCCGCCAACGGAGACGGCATCATTCACGCGGCGCTAAAACAGGCTACCAGCGTGCCTTTGGGCGTGGCCGAGCGGGCAGGAGAGGTGGCGAGCATCGCGGAGAAGCTCAAGTCGATTACAAATCCCAATATGAAATCCGACCTCCAGACCGCGGTGGCGCTAGCCCACGCTGCTGTCGAAGGAGCATTGGCAAATGTCGAAATCAATCTGGAGTCGCTGAAAGATGAGGCATTTGCGGCAGAAACCCGGAAAAGGGCAGAGGCCATCAAGCTATAATTTCGTTTGCTGGGTAAAGATTATGACGACTCTTGAGGGCTCCCAGATCAAGACACGAGACTGGTCCTAGTACTTCCGCTACTACTCCCATAGCCTTGGCGTTGGCATACAATTACCTCACAACAGTTGACTGGAAGAATACTGCCAGCATCTAACTACGCATATTTCCCGAGGCTATGATGAAAACTGTCAGAAGCAGTCTTTGTGTTTTGGTGTTGTTGAGCGCGGCGGCCTGGGCCATCCCGCTGGGCAGCTCGGCGCGGACCGTGATTCCTTCCGATGTGCAGCAGATCATCTCCGTGGACTATCGCGCGCTGAAGAATTCAGACACCGCGATGGCCCTGAAAGATCAGGTCCTCCCACCGAGCCTTAAGGAATTTGAGGTTGCGCTGAAGGGCGTGGGCATCGATCCGGACAAAGACGTCGAGCAGCTTACCTTCGCTTCCTATCGGAACGGCAAGCAAGGAGTGAAGGTGGTAGGCGTGGCGCAGGGCGCATACTCGATGAAAGTTGTGCTCAAGAAAATGCAGGTCAATAAAATCAAGCCGGTGAAATATCACGAGGCAAGCGTCTATCCCATGTCGGGCGGCATGCAGATGACGTTTCTGGACGAGGATACGCTGCTCTTTGGCGACGCAGCCGCTCTGCACGGCGCGCTGGATGCGCGTGACGGCTACATCTCTGGGCTGGATTCCAACAATCAGATTGCGGACATGATTGGCTCGGTTGATTCTGGTACGGTGTGGAGCGTGCTCGACCAGCAGGGAACGCAGAACATGCTGCTCTCGGCGTTGGGCGATGCCGGCAAACTGGCGGACTTTGACACCATCAAGAAACGCGTGGTGGGTTCGCGCTACGCCATGAATTTTCAGAGTGGCGTGAATTTCGATCTCGACGTGATCACGTCAGACTCCGTGACTGCAGCTACGCTTTCCTCTCTAGTAAAGGCCGGCGTGCTCTACAAAAAGCTGAATGCGACGCCTGCGGAAAAAATCGCGTTGGACAATATGACCGTCAACTCGGACAGTTCTAACTTGCAGATGCATTTCAAGGCCGACGACAAGCAGTTCCAATCGTTAATGCATTCCGATTTGTTCGCGGCAGTATCGAAGTAGGGACAGTTGAGACGCAATTTTGGATTTAATGGAATCGCATTTTCGTTTTAGGGCTATGAATTGAAGATGGGCCGATGGTGGCCGTGGGCATTCGGCGAAGACACTCTTTATGTGACACCCCCTCCCCGCATCGAATTGCGTCCGGAACGAGGTACCGAGGGGTTCGAAAAAGGCAACTTTCTTGTTCGAAGAATCCACTCAGGCAGTCCATCACTAGGTAGCCCGTCTTACCGGGCACCTAGGGCCGACAACAACCTAGATGTCACGTGGAACGACGGCTTCACTGGTGTAACGCTCAGGCTTGCGAAGCGGGGCGATGAATTGCGGGGTTGGGCCCATCCGCACTTTGATAGCTTCCACTTTATTCCGCGTATCGCACGTATAACCGGCAAGAAGGTTGCTTGCGATGCTTCGCAGTAATGCGTTCCACTCCCCTACCTTGATTTCTTTTCGAGAGTCTCTCGCTTTCTCTTGGCCCAGCCCTCTTTCACAATTTGCCGGGCGCGCCCCACAGCCAAGGCATCTGCCGGCACGTCATCCGTAACGCAGGTGGCCGCTGCCACATACGCGCCTTTCCCCACTCGCACAGGGGCGACCAGAGTGGTATCGCTGCCGACGAAAACGCCATCCTCGATAATGGTTTTGTATTTGCTGACGCCATCGTAGTTGCAAGTGATGGTGCCGGCGCCGATGTTCACACCATCGCCTATTTCAGCGTCGCCGAGGTAAGTCAGATGATTGGCTTTGGAGCCTTTGCCCAAGCGAATCTTCTTGGTCTCCACAAAATTTCCCAGGTGTGCGCCCTCGCCGATCTCACTCCCAGGCCGCAGATGTGAGTAGGGACCCAGGATCGCGCCCGCTTTCACTCGCGAGTCAGTCAGCACGCAACCTGGGAGAATGACAACGCCATCCCCAATCTCGGAGTCGCGGATGACGCTGTAGGAGCGGATGCGGCAGTCACTGCCGACCGTTGAGTTGCCCAGAATCTGCACGAATGGCTCAATCACCGTATCAGCGCCAACTTCGACCGCACTGTCAATCACGCAGCTCTGGGGATAGAAGATCGTCACTCCGTCCCTCATGAGCTGTTGGCACTTCGCCATGCGGATGCGCTGATCAATTTCCACCAGCTCGGCGCGAGTGTTCCCGCCCAGAACTTCAAGCGGATCGTTTGCTTCAACCGCGACCACTCTCTCCCTGGCCCTTCCCAGAATGCCAGCCATGTCGGTCAGATAGAACTCGCGGTGAGGATTATCGGTGCTGAGCTTATCGATATGGCGGAACAGCGGCTCAACCCCAAAGGCGTAGAAACCAGCGTTGACCTCGCGAATTTTATTCTGCGCGGGCGTCAGGTTCTTTTGCTCCACGATGGCGTGCACGTTGTGACTTCCAGATTTCTGGCGAATGATTCTTCCGTATCCGTTGGGATTCTCCAGTTTTGCGGTGAGCAGAGTCATGGCAGCTGCTTTTGCGGCATGAAAATCACGCAGCATCTCGATGGTCTGCGCGCTAATGAGGGGAGCGTCTCCGGAAAGCACAATTACGACGTCATAGGGAGTGAGAGCTTCGCGGGCCACCATCACTGCATGACCGGTGCCACGCTGCTCGTTCTGCAGCACAAACCCAATGCCGGTATCGGCCACTGCTGCGCGTACTCGATCGGCTTCGTGGCCGATGATGGCGTAGACATCCCTGGCCGGAACTACCTTAGTCGCGGCAGCGATCACATGCGCCAGCAGCGGCTTGCCGCCTACTTCATGCAGTACTTTGGGATGTTTGGACTTGAGGCGAGTGCCCTTGCCGGCGGCCATGATTGCAATGGCAACACGCGGCGTGCGGGAAGAACTGCTGCCTTTGGATTTGGACATTCGACTCAATATACAGCGCGAGTAACGCCGCCGTCCCCCTGTTGGAGTTGGTAAGTCGAATCTCTCTCCAGCATTAAGACTTGATCATCGCGAGTTCCGCGCTGTGGCGCGTTCCGGCGGCGTCTGCGAGGCTAGTTCCAGCAGATCGCGGGCAACTGAGTCGGTGTTGTGCCGGGCTACCATGCCTTCGTCGAGGTAATCGCCCTGCACCGGACATACTCCTAATTCTTCGATGGCATCCAGGTCGGCCACGATCTGGCTTGCGCCTTCCAGAGCGTATTTGGCCTTCAATTCCGCTGAGGCCAGTTTGTAGTTGATCAGCGCGTAGTCAAAGATGCGAGTAGTTTGCGCGTGGCGATTCAGAGCGCGCATGTGATCCGCAGCGGTCAAACCCAGGCTTTCGTTGGCCTGGGTCATAAGGTTGCAGACGTAAACTTTGGTGGCAGCCGAGTTCACGATGGCTTGAGCGATGCCCCGCACCAGCAAATTGGGAATCAGACTGGTAAAAAGTGATCCAGGGCCGATGGTGATCAGGTCGGCGCGGGCGATGGCTTCCAGTGTCTTGGACAGGGGCTCTACATCTGGTGGATCCAGAAATAACTCTTTGATCCGGCCTTTGCTGGCAGTGATATTGGTTTCGCCACTAACTCGAGTTCCGTCTTCCATCAAAGCTTCGAGTTCTACGTTGGAAGTTGTTGCGGGGAAAATGTGTCCGCGTGTGAGCAGAATCTCGGACGACAAGCGCACCGCTTCGCTGAAATCGCTGGTGATGGAAGTCAGCGCCGCCAGAAAAAGATTGCCGAAGCTGTGACCTTCCAGACCCGAGCCCTTCACAAAACGATGTTGAAACAGACGTGAAAGCAAGGCCTCATCTTCAGAGAGCGCCACAATGCAATTGCGGATGTCTCCCGGCGGGAGCATGTTGAGCTCCTTGCGCAGGCGGCCGCTGGAACCGCCGTCGTCACTGACTGTGACCACAGCGCAGAGTTCGCCGATCTCCGCCCCGACCGACGTGGTGAGGGAGCGATCGGCTGGAGCAGCAACGTACCGCTTTAAACCCTTGAGCAGCGTTGAAAGCCCGGTACCACCGCCGATTGCGACCACCCGCAGACTACGCCCCGCTCGGAGCGAAGGCTCAGGGCGCTGTTGATAATCTGGGACGGGCACGGGCTAGCTATCATCCTCGGGGGAGTTTGCCGCTGAGGACAACTCCGCGCCGGGATCGGGATACAACAACTCGGTGAAGCGGGGGTCTTCCGCCAGGTTTTGGAAGTCGGAATCGTTCCGTGCCTGGAACCGGAGGGCCGTGTTAAGGCGAATGGCGTCATCCAGGTGGCGCAGTGAATCCTCCAGATGGCCGGTCAGGCAATCGAGTGCTGCCAACCCATAGGCGACATAATCGGCTTTCGGAGCTTGCTTGGTAAGTTTCTCCAGGTGCTCGCGCGCACCCACGTAGTCTCCAACATTCATGAGAGAAACTGCGTAGTCGTAGTGTTCCTCGGAACTCTGGAATTGAGTGGTAACCCGTTCCAGGTGCTGATTGCAGGTATTCAGGTGGACGGCGGCGCGGTCTGCGAGCTCTTTGCTGGGTCCTGGGATTACCTTCTGCAGCGAGGCGCGGGCTTTGTCGAATTTGTGCTCCTGCATGGCACGCAGCCCGGTCTCATAGTTTTGCACAGCCTGTGCAAAACGTGGGTCGTCACCAACTGACTTCTTCTGGTTCTGGGAGTTCTTTTGTGCCATTTGCAAAACTCTTCCGTGACTCTTCGTAAGTGCTCCTTTTTGTTAGGCTTGAAAAAAACGGCGCTCTATTAAGGACCACCAGTTCGCACGCATCAGCCCACCACAATGACGTCGGCTGTGGAAAAATCTCGAGAGACGTACGCTGGATAAGGTTATACGCCACTTTGGCTGCCAGTCAACTCGAGCGTAGACGCCGCCGGTAACCGACCTCCGTTAGCTTCAGGCCCAAGGTGAGAACGCCCCGTGCCGACTTGGTTAGTTGATCGCCGCCGCCGTCTGCAAGTCGACCTGCTTCCACTCGCCCTGAATGATCCCCTTACGAATTTGGGCTGACGTCTTGCCCTTCCGGTGCATTGAGTACGAATAGTACAACTCCTTCAAGCAGGTAGCGCATTCTGCGCCGTGGGCGCTCTCAAAGCAACTATGCAGGCTGTTATGACCCATTCGGTCGCAATAGCAGTAGCACGGCTGTTGGTGCAGGACTGTCGGTATCTTGGCCGCCAACTCATAGGCGTGGGTCTGGAATGGATACTGGGCGTTCGACCCCCAAAGCTGTTCTTTGCCGAGAATATCCGGCAGCTTTACGCCTTTCGCCGGCGGGGAAGCGTTGTAGGCAGGCACAGGGGCCTCCTCAGTGGCTGCTGACTGACTCGCGGCTGACTCCGATGTGGCCCAAGGAACCGATGTGATCAGCGTGATTACAAAGAGAAAGGCCAATGTTAGCCCGCGTTTCGACATAGATCTGCCGTCCTTTAAGAGGCTTATTGTAACTCCAATCTCCCGGCAGCACCCGCCTGGGGGCGGATTGGTCAAAAGGCAAACAATAGCGTAAGTAACCTTCAAGAACCTGGCATTGATCCGTATAATCCAAAGACAAGATGATAGAAGGGGAGAACCCTATCGAGCCGCGCGAGGCCCTGAGACAGGGAAGTTCTCCGGCTGCTGCTTCGCGGACGCTGCCAGTTCTTTCGATATGGCTGCGGGACCTGATCATTTCGCTGGCGATTTCCGCCTTCATCATCATTTTTCTGTACCAGCCGGTGAAGGTCGAGGGCACCAGCATGATGCCCTCTCTCGACGACCAGGAACGCATCTTTGTAAACAAGTTCGTCTACCGACTGGAGCCGATCCAGCGGGGTGATATCGTCGTTTTTCGCTATCCGCGCGATCCTTCCAAGAGTTTTATCAAACGCGTAATCGGGGTGGCGGGTGATCACATCCGCATTGAGGATGGTCAGGTATTTCTGAACGGAAACCTGCTGGATGAAGATTACGTCCCCCGCGCCTACGAGGATGAGCGTTCATATCCCGAGGTTGTGGTCCCATCGAATAGCTACTTCGTGCTTGGAGATCACCGCACGATGTCAAATGACAGCCGCGATTTCGGCCCGGTCAAGGCAAGCTTTATATATGGAAAGGCAGTCTTCGGTTATTGGCCCATGGATAAAATGGGAAGGCTGCGTTAGGTTTTCGAGCCGCAAGATCCTCTAACTGGGGCGCTTATCGTCTCGGATGAATACGCCAATCCAACCTTTGGCTTTCACTTCCCCTTATGCCTGGGTGTTCTGGGCTGTCTTTCTGCTGGTGTACGTGCCTGAATTCCGCCTGATTGCGCGTGCCCGGCCGGTGCCGGGACAGACTCCTGACCGATCCATGATCCTCATCATGCTTTTGGGGTGGATTGGCTTTCCCGTAGCTTTTGCAGTCGCAGCCTGGTCCAAGTTCGTTCTAGTGAGACATCAGAAAATGTGGTTCTGGCTAGGCATCGGACTTTTGCTGCTCGGCTCTGCACTGCGCCGCCATTGTTTCAAGATGCTGGGATCGTATTTCACCGCGAACGTCAAAGTTGCGGATGACCAGACCGTGATTAAGGAGGGCGCATACCGCTGGGTGCGGCATCCCTCCTACACTGGGGGAATGCTGATGTACCTGGGCACTGGCCTGGCTCTTACGAATTGGCTGAGCGTTCTCGTGATTGTGATCCTGGGCGGCCTAGGCTACGCCTACCGCGTGCGAGTGGAAGAGCGGGCACTCGCATCTGCCCTGGGACAAAGTTATCGGGAGTACATGCAACGCACAAAGCGATTCGTTCCTTTCATTTTTTGACGGCCGTTCATGTTGGCCGAATCCAACTTCCTTGTTACAATTCATAAAATCCACTCCCTGGAGCATGAATGCAGGCCATCCTTGCGCTGGAAGACGGCCGGGTCTTCCGCGGCAAAGGCTACGGTGCCAAAGGCGAATGTCACGGGGAAGTCGTTTTCAATACTTCCATCACTGGCTATCAGGAAATTTTCACTGATCCTTCCTATTGCGGACAGATCGTAGTTCTGACCAATCCTGAGATCGGTAACTACGGCACCAACGCCGAAGACAACGAAGCCACTCGGCCGTATATCGAAGGCCTGATCGTCCGCGAGTTTTCGCGTGTGAGCTCGAACTGGCGCTCGCAGCAGGTTGCCGAGGAATATCTCGAGCAGTTCAAGATCCCGGTGCTGGCGGATATTGACACGCGGGCGCTGGTCCGCCATTTGCGCGACCACGGCGTCATGAGGGGCGTAATTTCCACCTTGGAGTCCGACGCTGAGAAGTTGGTGGCGAAGGCCAATTCAATCCCGAAGATGGACGGCCAGGATTTGGCCAAGGTCGTGAGTACGAAGAACACCTACGTTTGGGAAACAGGCGAGCGCTCGCACCTCCCGGATGAAGTAGTCGGAGTAAAGGACGAGCCACCGCGGTTTCACGTAGTTGCCTACGACTACGGCATCAAGCAAAACATTTTGCGCAAGCTCCGTGGCGAGGGATGCAAAGTCACGGTGGTGCCGGCGCAAACTCCCGCGGAAGACGTACTCGCGCTGAAGCCCGACGGCGTATTTCTGTCGAATGGCCCAGGCGATCCCGAACCCTGTACGTATGCGGTGGATAACATACGCCGATTGATGGGACGGCAGCCGATATTTGGAATTTGCCTGGGGCATCAGCTCACGGGAATTGCTTTGGGCGGAAAGACTTTCAAATTGAAATTCGGCCACCACGGTGGAAATCATCCGGTAAAACAGTTGCACACGGGAAAAATCGAAATCACGGCGCACAACCATAATTTTGCTGTCGATCCGGATTCGCTGCCACAAAGCGAAGTCGAATTGACGCACATGGATTTGAACGATTCGACGCTTGAAGGCTTGCGGCACCGGAACTTGCCACTGTTCAGTGTGCAGTATCACCCCGAAGCTTCCCCGGGCCCGCATGACTCGCATTACTTGTTCAAAGATTTCGTGAAGATGATGGAGGAGTGGAAGGGGTGAAGCGCCTAAACTCTGTCATCCCGAGCAGAACAGGCGATTCGCGTAGCGAATAAGCCTGCGCAGTCGAGGGACCTGCTTTATGGAGCACACAGCTGTTGCGTCTACATGGCGGCAAGTAAATCGCGTGTGCTGTACATCGGCATGACGAAAAACTTAGAGTGCCGGGTTTGGGAACATCAGCACGATTTGATTGACGGTTTCACCAAGCAATATCACTGTCACCGGCTGGTTTACTATGAATCATTTGATCGGGTGAGAAACGCCATCCAGCGCGAGAAGCAGCTCAAGCGCTGGAGCCGAGCGAAGAAGGTTTGGCTGATTGAACGCCTGAACCCGACCTGGGAGGACTTAGCCGCGGACTGGGGACAGCCGATTGAAAAACAGTCCCTCCGCTCGCCAGTTGATTTGCCGTGCAAATCAACTGAGCTCGGTCGGGATGACAGATTTTTAGAGCATAAATGCCTAAACGCACTGACATCTCGAAAGTCCTGATTATCGGCTCTGGTCCCATCATCATCGGTCAGTCGGCTGAGTTTGATTACTCCGGAACGCAAGCCTGCAAGGCGCTGAAGGCCGAGGGCTTTGAAGTCGTGCTGGCCAATTCCAACCCGGCCACCATCATGACCGACCCCGACGTTGCCGACCGCACCTACATTGAGCCACTCACGCGGGAGTATCTGGAAGAAATTATTCGCGTAGAGCGCGAGATGTCAGCCGCCAAGGGATTTGCCGTCCTACCCACGGTGGGTGGCCAGACCGCGCTCAATCTAGCCGTCGAACTTTCCGACAGCGGGGTTCTGGACAAATACGGCGTGCAACTGATCGGCGCCAACATCGCGGCCATCAAAAAAGCTGAAGACCGCCTCTACTTCAAGGACGCGATGCAGAAGATCGGTCTCGACGTCCCCAAATCAGCCCTGGTTAACAATCTGAAAGACGGTTTGGAGTTCGCGGGAAAGATCGGCTTCCCGGTGATCGTCCGGCCCTCGTTCACCTTGGGCGGCAGTGGCGGAGGAATGGCCTACAACCGCGAAGAGCTGCTGGAAGTGCTGGCCCGTGGACTCGACTTTTCTCCCGTGCACGAAGCGCTGATCGAGGAATCGGTGTTGGGCTGGAAGGAATACGAGCTGGAAGTGATGCGCGATCTTAAAGACAACGTCATCATCATCTGCTCGATCGAGAATTTCGATGCCATGGGCGTGCACACCGGCGACTCTATCACCGTAGCTCCGATCCAAACTTTGACCGATCGGGAGTATCAGTCCATGCGGGACGCGGCCATCGCGGTGATCCGCGAGATTGGAGTGGAGACCGGCGGATCGAACATTCAGTTCGGCGTGCATCCCAATACCGGGCGCATGGTGGTGATCGAGATGAATCCTCGCGTGTCGCGGTCTTCGGCGCTGGCCTCGAAAGCCACGGGTTTTCCGATTGCGAAGATTGCGGCAAAACTCGCAGTCGGCTACACGCTGGACGAAATTCCCAATGACATTACGCGCAAGACGCCGGCCTGCTTTGAGCCGACGCTCGACTACGTGGTGGTCAAAATTCCCAAGTGGCAGTTTGAGAAATTTCCCGGCGCTGACGAAAACCTGGGGCCGCAGATGAAATCGGTCGGCGAGGTCATGGCCATCGGTCGAACTTTCAAGGAAGCATTGCTCAAAGGCGTGCGCGCCCTGGATACGGGTAAGAAAGTCGGATCAGAAAAAATCGAGCCGAAAATTCTGACGCAGCGGTTGGTCACGCCGCATCCCGAGCGACTTTCCTATGTCCGCTACGCACTACGCCAAGGCCACACCGTAAAGCAGTTGGCCAAGATGACTTCCATCGATCCCTGGTTTCTTTACCAGCTCAAAGAGATTAATGACATGCAGCTCGAGCTGGAGAAGCACCCGATGGAATCGATTCCGATGGAGGTACTGCGAGAGGCCAAGCGGATGGGTTTCTCCGACGGCCGGCTGGCCGGGGTGTGGCGGCTCGATGGCAAAGGGTCGCAGGAGAAGGTCCGCCATTTGCGCAAAAAGCACGGTGTCATGCCCGTCTACAAGCGCGTAGACACCTGTGCTGCGGAATTCGAAAGTTACACTCCGTATCTCTATTCAACATATGAGGACGAAGATGAAGCCGCACCAAGTCAGAAAAAGAAAGTCATCATTTTAGGTAGCGGGCCCAACCGCATCGGGCAGGGAATTGAGTTCGATTATTGCTGCTGCCACGCCGCGTTCGCGTTGCACGACGACGGTTACGAGTCGATCATGATCAATTGCAATCCGGAGACGGTCTCGACTGACTACGACACCAGCGATCGTCTGTATTTCGAACCGTTGACTCTCGAAGATGTGTTTGCGATTTACGAGCACGAAGCGGCTTCGGGCGCGTCCGTTGGTGTGATCGTCCAGTTCGGCGGCCAGACGCCGCTCAATCTGGCGCTCCCACTAAAAGCCGCAGGCGTGAACATTATCGGCACATCGCCCGAGTGCATCGACCTTGCCGAAGATCGCAAGCGTTTCGGCAAGCTGCTCGACGATTTGGAAATCCCGCAGGCTCCTGGTGCCATGGCGGCTTCGATCGAAGAAGCCGTCGCGGGAGCGCAGCGAGTGGGATATCCCGTGCTGGTGCGACCGTCTTACGTGCTGGGCGGGCGCGCCATGGTGATCGCCTACGATGAGGAGACCGTCGTCCGCTACATGAAGGAAGCTGTGGAATATTCGCAGGACCGCCCAGTGCTGATTGATCACTTTCTGGAGGACGCGATCGAGGTCGACGTGGATGCACTCTCGGATGGCGAGGACGTAGTGATCGGCGGCATCATGCAGCATATCGAGGAGGCTGGCATCCACTCGGGCGACTCTTCCTGTGTGCTGCCCGCAGTGGACATCCCCGATCATTTGCTGGCTCGCATGCGCGACTACACTTTCCGGCTGGCGCGGGCCCTCAAGGTTATCGGGCTGATGAATATCCAATTCGCCATTCCACGCAGCAATGGCGGATCCAAGGGCAACGGAGCAGAGGGCGGCAAGGTTTACGTTTTGGAAGTGAATCCACGAGCATCGCGGACGGTACCCTACGTCTCGAAGGCGACCGGCGTGCCGATGGCGAAAATTGCGGCCCGCCTGATGACTGGACGAAAGCTGCGTGAGTTTCTCTCCGAATATATTGACCGCGGCGTTGACCTTGACACCGGCCGATGCTACTACGTGAAGTCGCCTGTCTTTCCGTGGAACAAGTTTCCTGGCGTCGATACAGTGCTTGGTCCGGAAATGAAATCCACCGGCGAAGTGATGGGCGTGGCGGACAACTTCGGTGAAGCCTTCGCTAAGGCACAGGTGGCAGCGGGACAGAAACTGCCTACGCAGGGAACGGTCTTCATCAGCGTCACCGATCACGACAAAACGCAAGTGGCCGAACTCGCCCGCAAATTTGTGGATATGGGCTTCAAACTGGTGGCTACCGCTGGTACCGCCGATGTGCTGGAAGCCGCCGGGATGACGGTCGAGCGGGTTTACAAGGTGAAAGAAGGCCGTCCCAATGTAGTGGACCTGATCAAGGGTGAACGCATTCAGCTCATCGTAAATACCCCAACCGGCCTGGAGCCGTGGTTCGATGAGAAAGCCATTCGGCGCGCGGCTGTGACCGCACGCATTCCCACCATTACGACGCTTTCCGCTGCCCGTGCCGCGGCTGAGGGGATTGCGGCGCTGCAAAGGGGAGAAATCAAGGTGCAGGCATTACAATATCTGCACGCGGAACGGGTCGCCAAGGCGCATCGCTAAGCGAAATGCGAGGTTCTTATGCAGCAAAAGCAAGATAACGCCGAATTCATTCGTCACTGGTTCGAAGAGGTATGGAACAAGGGACGCATGGATGCAATTGACGAAATGGCCTCCGCTGATGCCGTAGGCCATGGACAGGCGGAACATGCGGTCGATCTCGGATTGGTAGAATTCAAGCAATTTGCGCGAAGCTTGCGGATTGCGTTTCCGGACATTCATGTCACTATTCATGACACGCTTGCTCAAGGCGATCAAGTAGTGGCGCGCTGGAGCGCCAATATGACACACACTGGGCCATTCCTCGGAATTTCCGCAACCGGTCGCAAAGCGACGGTTACGGGGATCAGCATCCAGCGGATTGTAGGTGGGAAAATCGTGGAAGGCTGGGACAATTGGGATCAACTGGGTCTATTGGTACAGATCGGTGCAGCTCCCGCCGTGCAATTTGCTTCGGAAAAGACCATCGCCAAGGCGAGTTGATTGAGTAGCCGCAGCCAGGAGCTAAACCTTCCATGCTTCTATCAGGCATTTTTTCGCCCATCACAACGCCGTTTTATCCCGACGGCAAACTCTACTTCAAGAAGCTCGAGAGCAATGTCGAGCGCTACTCGAAAACTCCAGTAGCTGGCATTGTTGCGCTAGGCTCGACCGGCGAAGCCATTCTGCTATCGGATGAAGAACGCCGGCAAGTGTTCAAGACTGTGCGCGACGCAGCCGGCGCGAACAAAGTCTTGATAGCCGGCACTGGGGTCGAATCTGCAGTCGAGACGCTGCGTCTGACCGAGTACGCCGCTGAACTGGGCTACGACGTAGCCCTGGTGCGCACGCCTCACTACTACAAGAAGCAGATGCAACCCGCAAATATGCTGGCGTTCTATCGCACGGTGGCGGATCGGTCGCCTCTGCCTGTGATGATCTATAACTTCCCGCATGCGACGGGATACGACATCCCGGCTGAAGTCGTTATCGAGCTGGCCGACCATCCCAACCTGATCGGGGTCAAGGAATCGAGCGGAGATGTGGAGAAAGTGCGCAAGGTGGTCGAGGGCACGCGTCATGTGAAACGCGCGGCCTCCGTGACAGAAACTTTCGACGCAGTCACGCCGCGAATGTTGAAAGCTGAGAGCTCAGGCAATGGAAGCGGAGAACTGGTTTCGGTGGCGTCGTTGTCGGGTGCATCGAAGCCATCATCGTCGGCAGTAAGCGTGGTTGGAGGACTGAGGACCCGGCAGAAAGAGGTTGGATTTCAAGTGCTGGTAGGAGCGGCACAAAAGTTGGATCCATCTCTTCAAGCCGGGGCGGTCGGCGGTATTCTCGCGTTCGCGGATCCGGCCCCAACTGCTTGCTACGAGATCTATGCCGCCTGGAAAGAGGGCGACGCCGAGTTAGCTCGACTGAAGCAGGACCGGATCGCGAAAGCTGCCGAGCGGCTGGTTGGTGAGTTGAGCATCCCGGGCGTGAAGTACGCGATGGACTTCAACGGATATTACGGTGGCCCGGTGCGCCTGCCTTTATTGCCGCTCACGGCCGATCTGAAGACTGAGATCGAGTACTTGATGGCGGACATTCGCAACTGATGACGATCCTGCCCGTCCAGTGCGAGGCAGATCTCTAATTAGACTGCAGACCCCGCCAGCTCACCGCACAGGGTGCGACTCGAGCGGCGCTCGGGATGACAAGATCCTATCCTTGTAAAAATGCGCTTAACCGTTTATTATTAGAACGAACGTTCGAACAAAGTGGCTTCTTCCTCTGCAGTTACGTCCGCTTTCCCCCTGCGTCGGGCACCGGTTGCCCCGAGTTCGGAGACTCGTTTTGATCGCCGGTTAGCTAAGATTATCGTCCACGCTACCAACGTTTTCTACGACAAGGGATACGAAGGGGCATCGATGCGTGACCTCGCGCGCTCGAGCGGCATGTCGCTAGCGGGGCTTTATTATTACTTCGAATCTAAGGAGAAGCTGCTTTACCTAATCCAGAAGCATACCTTCACAACTATCGTCGAACAGCTGCGGGAGCGTCTGGACAACGTTTCTGAGGCCGAGCAGCGCATCCGGATATTCATCCTCAACCACCTGGAATATTTTCTTAGCAACCAAAAGGCGATGACAGTGCTCTCCCATGAGGACGACGTCCTGAGAAACAGCTTTGGCGCGGAGATTGCCGCGATCAAGCGCGAGTATTACCGGATTTGCATTGGGCTGCTCGATGACTTCAAGCGGGAAAAGAGACTAGAATTTTCCGGTCGGATTGCGGTGCTTAGTCTTTTTGGGATGATGAACTGGATTTACACCTGGTACAACCCTCGGGTTGATGGCGATGCCTCAGAAATAGCCCGCGAGATGGGTGATATTTTTCTACGCGGCATTTGCGGGGGCGCGATCGAAAAGAGAGGGAAAAGGAAATCTTTGGTATCGAACTGAATTTGGATTTTACGACCTCAATAAGGAGCTCATGATGGCTACTACAGTGCAACCGGTGAGCGGAGAGACTACTAAGCAATTGATCAACTACCGTACCGAGAGCGGCGTGGCGGTGATCGAATTGTGCGATCCTCCGGCCAATACTTATACCTACGAGATGAACCGCCAGCTTGATGACGCCATCCTGAAGGCGCGGATGGATAACGACGTTTACGTCATCGTGCTTACGGGGACTGGCGATAAATTCTTCTCTGCGGGCGCGAATATCAAGATGCTGGCGAGTGTCGATCCTACGTTCAAGTATTACTTTTGCCTGCACGCTAACGAGACTCTGCTGCGCCTGGAGCACACACCCAAGCTGGTGATCGCGGCGCTGAACGGCCACTGTGTCGGCGGCGGGCTTGAGATCGCAATGGCCGCTGACATCCGCATCGCGCGCAAAGATGCGGGCAAAATCGGCTTGCCGGAAGTGAACCTGGGAGTCCTGCCGGGCACCGGTGGCACGCAGCGCCTCTCGCGCTTGGTAGGTAAAAGCAAGGCGATTGAGCTGATGGTGACAGGAAATACGTTTTCCTTTGAAGAGGCGCTCGAGCTCGGGATTATCAACGACATCTACGAGCGGGAGAATTTCATGGAGAACATGATGGAATATGCGCGTCAGTTCTGCCCGCCGAACAAAGCTGCAAAGGCGGTGGGACGCATCAAGCGCGCCGTCCAGACCGGGTGGGAGATTCCAATGGAATCCGCGCTCGCAGTCGAGCGCGAAAACCAACAGTTGCTGTTCCAGAGCGATGACGCCAAGGAAGGTCTGGCAGCATACGTGGAGAAGCGGCCGGCAGTGTTTAAGGCAAAATGAGCGGGTTTGCCTCGAGTGGGAGGAGTCTGATTGTGTGGCGATGGCCGCCCTCGGCGTCCAGACGAGCGGTGAAGAATAAATGATCACAGCCACGAAGTCCAAAATATCGCTGGGCCGTTTGCTGATTGATGGCCAATGGGTCGATGGTGTGAAGAAATTCGACACCGTCAATCCTGCCACGGGCGAGGTGTTGACGCAAATTGCTGAGGCGTCATCCGCAGACGTGGACCGGGCCGTCCAGGCGGCTCGCCGCGCCTTCGATGACCGCGGCGGCCCATGGCGCAAAATCTCAGCCAGCGAGCGCGGACGGCTGATCTGGAAGCTGGCCGACCTAGTTGAGAAAAATATCGACGAATTGGCCGAGCTCGAAACCCTCGACAATGGCAAGCCGATTTTCGAGTCGCGTTACGTTGACATGCCAATGGTGATCGATGTCCTGCGTTATTACGCGGGATGGGCGACGAAGATCCACGGCGAAACCGTCAACACTTTCGAGACAGCCTTTACCTATACCTTGCGCGAGCCGGTTGGCGTGGTTGGGATGATCGTGCCCTGGAATTTTCCGCTCCTGCTGGCTTCCTGGAAGTTCGCTCCAGCGCTGGCCTGCGGCAACACAATCGTATGGAAGCCGGCCAGCTTGACCTCGCTGAGCGCACTGCGTTTCGGGGAATTGACAGTCGAGGCAGGCGTGCCGCCGGGCGTGATGAACATTGTCACCGGCCCATCGGAAGTCGGGAGGGCGATTGTCCGTCATCCCGGAATCGACAAAATTGCATTTACCGGCTCAACCTCGGTGGGCCAGGAAATCATGCGCAGTGCGGCCGATACCATGAAGCGTCTCACCCTGGAACTCGGGGGGAAGTCTCCTAACATCGTATTTGCCGACGCTGACCTGGATAACGCGGTGAAAGGCGCAATCAACGGAATCTTCTACGGTAAAGGCGAGGTTTGCAACGCCGGGTCACGCTTGTTCCTCGATAGCAAAATACAAGACGAATTTCTCGAAAAACTGGTCGCGCGCGCCAAGAAGATGCAGCCTGCTGATCCGCTCGATCCTAAGACTCGCATGGGCGCAATCGTCAGTCAGGAACAGATGAAAACTGTTCTCGGCTACATTGAAACTGGGAAAAAGGAAGGTGCGAAGCTGATTGCCGGCGGCAACCGCGTATCAGTCGATGGCGGCAAGGGATTTTTCATCGAGCCTACGATCTTCGGCGGCGTGAAAAACGATATGACCATCGCGCAAGAGGAAATTTTTGGACCCGTGCTGGCTACGCTTAGCTTCGATGATATCGATCAGGTGATTCAGCAGGCCAATAACAATCCCTACGGCTTGGCCTCGGCCGTATGGACGCGCGATGTAAAGAAGGCACACATGGTATCGAGACAACTCAAAGCTGGAACCGTGTGGATCAACACCTACGGCTTGATGGACGCTTCGCTGGGCTTCGGCGGATACAAGAGCTCCGGATTCGGTCGAGAATTGGGCATGCACGCAATCGAGCACTACACAGAATTGAAAACGGTTTGGCTGAATTTATAGGAGCGATGCTAGAGGACTTATGCCAGGTAAAGTTGCAAAGATCGGAACGTTCAGTGATTGGGTGGGAATGTTTGACGATTGGCGCAAAGAGATCGGCGTCAATCACGACGAGATTGCCAATTTCAAATTCGACACGCTCTACGGCGCGATTGAAACAGAGGAAATTCAGTTCGGCGCCTTCAAGGGCCGCCGCAAGTGGGACAACCTACGCCAGGTGCCAACCCAGCAGATGCGCGATGCCCTGATCAACCTGATTGTCTATCAGGGGGATACTGAGTTCGCCAGCGTCGAGCAGCAGCGGCATCTGTTTGAGAGCGCGCCCACGGATTGGGACCGCAAAGCGATTACTCGCGTGATGATCGAAGAGATGCGCCATGGCTGGCAGATGTGTGCTTTGCTGGTGGAACATTTTGGCTATTCAGGGAAAGTGGAAGCGCAGAAAATGCTGGAGCGGCGCGCCTTCGAAAACAAGCGTCTGCTCGGTGCCTTCAACGTGGACGTGGACAACTGGATGGATTTCTTTACCTACACGGACTTTGTCGATCGTGATGGCAAATTCCAGTTGCAGATGTTGAAGTATTCAGCCTTTGCACCGCTGGGCCGCTCTATGTCGTACATGTTGCGTGAAGAAGCGTTTCATATGGGTACAGGTAACGATGGACTGCGCCGAATTGTCCAGGCTGGCGTTATCCCCGCATGGTTGATTCAAAAATACCTCAACAAGTGGATTTCGAGTTCGTACGACTTATTTGGCACCGATCATTCCGGTTCGGCGCACTGGGCGTACGTGTGGGGCATCAAGGGTCGCTACGATGAGCCGAAGAATGAACACGACGCGCAGCTCGATGAGCTGAACGACTACAATCGCCATCTTTATCGCGATGAAGTTGCTGGTTTGATCGATCGCTTCAACGGCGTTTTGAAACCGGGCGAGCCCAAGCTGTATGCGCCGGACATCAAGTTCAATCGCGCTATCGGCCGTTGGGCGGGGCAGAAGTTTCACGCCCAGACCGGCGAAGCGCTGGACGATAAAGCCTACGATCAGCACCTGAAGGAATATATGCCGAGCGCGGAAGATAAAAAGCTGCTGCTGGATATCATCAGCAACGAGAAAAAGTGGATCGTTCCCAAAGAGGGTGGCCGCGACCCGCTGGAGACGATCAGCGAGGTCCGAAAGTCAGCGATCAACCTGTAGAGTGGGTCGTGTGGACAGCCGCTCCAGAGCAAACATTTGGCAACGCAATCCCCAACCCGGCTCTCGTGGATCACACTCGAGTTTCACGGTCTTGTGGCCCGCATCGACTTGAGCAATCCGCCCCTGAACGTGATCGACATTGCGATGATGGAGGAACTGTTGCAGGCGTTGGCGGAAATTGAGTCGCGCCACGATATATCTTTAATCGTTATCGCGGGAGGTGGTAAGACGTTTTCGGCTGGCGTGGATGTTGCCGCGCACACGCCGGACAAAGTCGAAACCATGCTGGCCAAGTTTCATGCGGTCATCCGGACACTGATCGCTACGCGCAAGGTATCCATTGCCGCAGTCCACGGCCATTGTCTGGGTGGAGGCGCGGAATTGGCCATGGTTTGTGATCTGGTGTATACCTCGGAATCCGCCACGTGGGGTTTTCCTGAGATCAAGCTGGGGTGCTACCCGCCGGTTGCAGTCACGGCTTTAGCCGCTTTGGTCGGCCAGAAGCACGCGGCAGAGCTCATCCTCACCGGCCGCACGATCAGCGGTGGCGAAGCCGCCAATATTGGCTTGGCGAACCGTGCCATGGTTGATGCAGAAGTCGAATCAGCAGTGCGGGAGACGACCGCTCGCCTTTCGCAACTGAGTCCTGCGGCGTTGGCCATCACCAAGAAAGCCAGCTATGCGTGGGATTCGATTCACTTCGACAAGGGGTTGGCGCGCGCCGAAAAAATCTATTTGGAAGAGTTGATGAAAACCGAAGACGCGCGGGAGGGAATCGACGCCTTCCTCAACAAGCGGGAACCTGTATGGAAACGCACGTGACTCCGACGCCGCAGGCTCGCCGAGTCCGATCGGCTCACCTGATGTGTGGTATGCCGCTGTGGGGAATCACCGGAACTCTATCGTGCTCCTATCTGGCGTATCTGTCCTACGGCCACGTGCGTCGGGCGGAGTTCGAGTGGACGCATGATGGCTGGTCGATCGCGACCTATGGCGTGTGGGTTTTGCTGATGGTGGGATTGCTGGGTGAGAGTCGCTGCTGGCGCGAACGTGTCTTTTTTGGTTTGGTCATGGCGAACTTCGTGCTCGGCCTCGCACTGGCGGTATGGCAGGCTGCACCGGTGTTTGCGGTTCGCGAGGTGAGAGTGATATCTGCAGCGCTGTGGGCGGCAGCGGCAGCGGTCAGCCTGGTGATCACGTTTTCCTCGGGACAAGACCGGACCGTGGAGAAGCAAGGTCGAATAGAAAGCCGCTGAATAAGAAACCATGGACTTTGAAATCAGCTCCGGAGCAGTAAAGGCCATGCTCAAGCGTGGCGAGAGGTTTACCCTGCTTGACGTGCGCGAGCCTTGGGAGCTGGAGAAGGCGCGTATCGACGGAAGCAGGAACATTCCTATGGGCGACGTGCCGACTCGCGCGCCTCAAGATCTTGATCCTGACGAACACATCGTCGTGGTGTGCCATCACGGCGTGCGCTCTCTCAGTGTCACCAACTGGCTGCGCCAGCAGGGATTCGAAAAGGTGCAGTCCATGCGCGGTGGAATCGATGGCTGGGCGCGCACCGTGGATCCGAAAGTTCCGCTGTACTGAGAGCAGTAGTCTGCCGGATGAAAAAAGAACTCATCGAACTGCGAGTGAACGGCCGCTCACACGAGTTCGCGATCGAGCCCAGCAAGCTACTGCTCGACGCGCTTCGCCAGGACTTGCAACTCACGGGCTCAAAGCGCGGTTGTGATGATTCCTCCTGCGGAGCTTGCACCGTGCAGCTGGATGGCGTGCCCATGCTCTCTTGCACCATGCTTGCTGCCAGTTGCGAAGGTCAGGAGATCACGACTATTGAAGGTGTTAGCGAGCACGGCAGCCTGGCGGCGATCCAGAAGGCTTATGGCGACTGGGGCGGCGCGCAGTGCGGATTCTGCACTCCCGGTTTCATCATGACGGTAACGCATTTGCTGGCGGAGAATCCGAGGCCGACCGAGGAAGATATCCGCGGCGCGCTCAGCGGGAATTTGTGCCGCTGCACCGGTTATAGCCAGATGTATCACGCGATCAAGGCCGCGATTGAGGCCGAGCAAAAGGGAATGGCGGAAGCAAGATAACAGCAGATCCCTCGACTTCGCTCGGGATGACAGACCCGGTTGTTGATGACCACCTGAATTGTGAGCTATGACTGACTTCTCCATCATCGGCAAACCCATCGCCATGGTCGACGCTGCCGGCAAGACGACTGGCGCTGGCAAATATACCGACGACCTCAGTGTGCCAGGTATGCTCGTAGGCAGAATCCTGCATTCGCCCTTTCCGCATGCTCGCATCAAGCGCATTGACACCAGCCGCGCTGCAGCGCTCGACGGCGTGGTCGCGATAGTCACCGGCAAAGACGCGCCTAATCCCTACGGAATTCTTCCTGTTGGGCACGACGAGCATGCGCTGGCTCTCGACAAAGTCCGATATGTGGGTGACAACGTGGCTTGCGTGGCTGCGATTGACGAAGCAACGGCGGACAAAGCATTAGAGTTGATTGACGTCGAGTACGAAGTGCTGCCCGCGTACTTTGATCCCGAGGAGTCAATGAAGGCGGAGACCAATCTCATTCACGATAATAAGCCGAACAATCTGGAAAAAGACTATCACCACGTTTTCGGCGATCCCGATCGGGGCTTTGCCGAGGCCGATCATGTGGCTGAAGCGCGTTTCATCGCTAACGAAGTTACCCACGCCGCCATGGAGCCGCACTCCACGCTAGCGCAGTTTGAGATTGACTCGCAGACCGGCAAGCCGGGGCGCTTGACGGTTTGGTCTTCTACGCAGGTTCCGTATTACCTGCAACACAAGCTGTCGCTGGTGCTGGAGATGCCGATGGCGCAGATTCGCGTCATCAAGCCTCTGGTCGGCGGAGGATTCGGCGGCAAAAGTGAAGTCATCCCGTTGGAAATCATTGCCGCCATCGCGGCGCGCGCAGCGCGAGCCCCGGTGAAGATCACCTACACCCGCGAAGAAGTTTTCTGGGCCCACCGCGGACGTCCGCGGACCATCATCGATCTTAAGACCGGAGTCAAAAATGAGGGTCGCATCACAGCCGTCAAGGCGCGTGTCGTCCAGGATGGCGGTGCGTATTGCTCCTACGGCGTGGTCACGATTCTTTATTCCGGCGCGTTGCTGGGTGCGCTCTACGACATTCCCAACATCCAGTACGACGGTTACCGCGTGCTGACCAAT
The DNA here is from genome assembly GCA_035512155.1 of Terriglobales bacterium. Classification (GTDB taxonomy): domain Bacteria; phylum Acidobacteriota; class Terriglobia; order Terriglobales; family Acidobacteriaceae; genus JABCYV01. Next base: position 48,211 of record DATKEN010000094.1, read on the forward strand.
AAGCCCGCCTGCGGCGCCATGCGTGGACATGGAACGGTTAACGTCCGCTTTGCCTTCGAATCGCAACTCGACGAGCTGGGGGCGAAAATACAACTCGATCCAGCCGAGATTCGCCAGCGCAACCTGCTCCGGCCGCCTTGCGTCACGGTCAACGGCCTGCGGGTGCAGAGTTACGGCCTGCCGGAGTGCATCGAGAAAGTCGTCGAGCGCTCTGAATGGAAGCAACGTAGGGGAAAGTTGCCGCGAGGTCGGGGGCTCGGTATCGCCTGCAGTCACTACGTCAGTGGGGCCGCCAACTCGATCATCCGCTCCGATATGCCGCACTCTACGGTCAACATCAAGATTGATCGCGACGGCGGGGTAGTGGTTTTCACAGGCGCGTCGGAGATTGGGCAAGGCTCGGACACGATGACGGCACAGATTGCCGCAGAAACACTGGGCTGCTCACTGGGCCGCGTGAAAATCGTCGCCGCTGATACCGACCTCACGCCCATCGACATCGGATCGTACTCCAGCCGGGTAACCTTTATGGCCGGCAACGCCACGCTGCGCGCGGCGGAGCAAGTAAAGAAGCAGATTGCGGCAGCCGCGGCCCGCAAGATGAGCTGCGCCTCCGAAGAACTGATCTTCCGTGACGATCGGATCGTCAAAAACAAAGATTTGAGCGCGGACGGTGTAGGCGCGGGCGTCTCGCCCGTGCCGCCGTCAGCCTCTGTCTCGGGTCGAGTCGAGGGCCAAATCCTGCGCGGTTCGCTACAGCAGAAGCGCAAAGACGAAGGTCCGAGAGACTGGATGACATTCGAAGAAGCTGTAGTCGCTGCGATCGATTTCCACGGTGCTCTAACGGGGACCGGTTCCTATGCCCCTCCACCGGAGGCTCGCGGCGGCAAACACAAAGGTGGTGGCGTCGGTCCGTCGCCCGCCTACTCGTACTCGGCCCAGGTGGCCGAAGTCAGCGTGGACGAAGAAACCGGCGAAGTTACCGTCCACAAAGTGTGGGCGGCGCACGATTGCGGCCGCGCGTTGAACCCGGTCTCAGTCGAAGGGCAAATTATCGGCTCCGTATGGATGGGCATGGGCCAGGCTCTCACGGAAGAAATGGTCTGGAAAGACGGCATGCTCATGAATCCCGGGCTGCTCGAATATCGCAGTCCTTCGTCAGTGGAGTCACCCGAAGTCGAACCGATCATCGTGGAGAGCATCGATCCTGAAGGTCCGTTCGGGGCCAAGGAATGCAGCGAGGGCTCACTGGCGGCAACCATTCCAGCAATTTCGAATGCTATCTACGATGCGGTCGGCATCCGGCTGCACGAGTGTCCGTTCACCCCGGAGCGAGTGCTGGCCGCTCTGCGAGCGCAGCGGGGCCAAAAGAAGATCAACCTCACGGAAGGTATTGATCCTACCACGCCGGCGAAATTCCGCGAGCACGGTGGCTCATTGTGGTTTCGGGGTAGAGGACCAGAGCGCCATCCTCTCGATCCGGCACGACGCGAAGGCCCGGCTGCAGCGGCAGGTGACGATTGAGTCTTCCGCCATTCAGATTGCTGCGACCACGCACTGTGGAGGAGGCCGTCGGACATCTGGCAAAACACGGTGCCGGGATTCGCGTCCTTGCTGGCGGAACCGATCTCATCCCCTCCATGCGGCAGAAACTTTTCGAACCGGAGTATGTGCTCGATATTCGTCACATCGCGGAGCTCAAGGGCATCCGCCCGCGATCCGAAAACGGAGTTGAGATCGGAGCGCTGACTACGCTCACTTCCATTGAGCGTTCCGACTTCCTGCAGCAGCATTACCCGGTGTTGACGGAAGCAGCGGCAACTGTTGCTTCACCTCTCCTGCGCAACATGGGTACGATCGGCGGAAACATCTGTCTCGACACGCGCTGCCTCTGGTACAACCAGTCGCTTACCTGGCGCAAGGGTTGCGGGTTTTGCATCAAGAAAGATGGTGATCTTTGTCACGTAGCGCCAGGGGGAACCAAGTGCTGGGCGGCGTTTTCCGGGGACACGCCTGCGGCACTGCTATGTTTGAACGCCGAAGTCGAAATTGCGAGTGCGTCCGGAGTTCGGCGCATGCCGCTGAGCGACTTCTACACCGGCGAAGGGGACGCATATCGCAAGCTGCGAGCCAACGAACTCCTGACCCGAGTCTTCCTGCCGGAGTCCTCGGTGGACTATCGCGGTGTTTATCGCAAACTGCGCATCCGAGGGTCGATTGATTATCCGCTGGCGGGAGTCGCGGTTGTAATGAAGCGGTCAAACGGTCACGTCGCCGACGCGCGACTGGCAATCACCGCAGTGAATCCGGCGCCGCTGCTGGTGAAAGGCGTGACTGAAATGTTGGAGGGTAAGGCTGTCGACGAGGGCTTGGCAGAAGCCGTCGGCGTTTTGGCCGCCAAGACAGCTAAACCGTTGACTACCTCAGCGCTCACGCCGGAATACCGCCGCGAGATGATCCGCATCTTCACCAAGCGCGCGGTGATGGCGGTGGCGAAGAACTGACCACGATCGTGATCACAGACTGCCATATTCATATCCAGCCGATCGAGATGTTCAAGCCCCACGCCCTGGAGCTGATGAAAAAGAAGCGGCCGAACTTCGATGAAATAGCAGAGTTTTGTCGCTCACCGAAGCTATTCCTCAAGCACCTCGACACCGCCGGTGTGGACCGGGCCGTTCTCATCAATTACGTCGCCCCGGAGGTCATCGGTTTCACTTCAGGCGTGAACCAATTCATCGCCGATTACACCAAAGAAAATCCTAAGCGCCTGATTTCCTGCGGCAGCCTTCATCCCAAGCACACGTCGAATGTTCTGGCGGACATGGAGCAACTTCTGCGGCTGGGCATCCGCATGATCAAGATCCATCCGCCACACCAGCTTTTATTCCCCAACGATTACTTGACTGGAATGAAAGAGCTCGAAATCATCTATCGCGCTGCTGAGGCCAATGGCATCCCCGTGATGTTTCACACCGGCACCTCCGTCTTTCCGGGCGCGCGCAACAAGTACGGCGATCCGATCTACATCGATGATGTCGCAGTGGATTTTCCCAGGCTGAAAATCCTGCTTGCCCACGGTGGGCGACCACTCTGGATGCACACCGCATTCTTCCTGGTGCGGCGCCATCCCAATGTGTTTCTGGACATCAGTGGCATCCCGCCGATAGCGTTGCTCAAATATTTCCCGCGGTTGGAGGAGATCGCGGAGAGGACGTTGTTTGGCACAGATTGGCCCGGGCCTGGCGTCCCAGACATTAAGAAGAATCTCGATGATTTCCGCTCATTGCCTTTGCCGAAAGGCACACAACAGCAAATTCTATCGCGTACGGCATTGGCAATCTGGCCCGGATAGATTGGCCTTAGCGCGAGGTAAACAGGTGGCCCATTTTGTCTTTTTTGGTCTTCAGGTAATCTTCGGCGTGCGTGGTGGGCGCAACTTCGCAGGGAACGCGCTCGGTAACCTGAATCCCTCCGCGTTCGAGCGCGGCTACTTTGTCGGGGTTATTGGAAAGCAGGCGCACGCTCGAGATGCCTAAGGATTTCAGGATTTCGGCCGGCAATGTAAATTCGCGATGGTCGGCTTTGAACCCGAGACGCTGGTTGGCTTCGACCGTGTCCAGGCCCGAGTCTTGAAGTTCGTAGGCTCGCAGCTTCGCCATCAGGCCAATGCCGCGTCCCTCCTGCTGTTCATAGATCAGCACGCCAGCGCCTTCCTCAGCGATCATTGCCAAGGCCATCTCCAGCTGGGAGCGGCAGTCGCAGCGCAGTGAACCGAACACGTCTCCGGTGAGGCATTGAGAATGAATGCGCACCAGGGGCGGAGCGGAACGAACGTCGCCCATGACCAGAGCTACGGCTTCTTCCTTACGCCGAGATTCGCCTGAGCCGAACTCTCCTCCGAACCCAAAAATGCGGAATTTGCCCCACCGGGTGGGGAAGTCGGCGGAAGCGACCGGCTGAATTGAGTTGGCGCCCACACACTGATTATAGCGGGAATGTCGCCAATCTCCGGGTCAGGCCCATTCAGCCCTGAGGTTTGAAGTGATAGTAGACATCCTGCTTGGAAGGAATTGCGACGCCATTGCGCGTGGCGGGGCGAAAATGCCAGTTCTCCAGCGCCGCCAAGACCTTGTTGTCGATTGCCGCACCGAGACTTTGAAGCACCGTCTTCTGCACGATGTTTCCCCTATCGTCGATGGTGATTTCGACCACGATACTACCTTCGACATGACCAGGTAATTCGTTTGGATCGACGACCGGGTCATATGCGTTGATTGGCAACGCCGGGCGCACTTCATCGCCGAACGCGGAGCCTTGACTTCCGTAGGGAGTGCCGGCGGGCGGCGAAGGATTACCCAAACTGGACCCGGGCGATTGAGATTGTGCTTCCGTCGGGCCGCGCGCCGGTTCTGGCGGTTGGGTTCTGCGGATCTTGAAGGCCTGCTCTTTCCAAATGAGACGCTTGCGTACCCCTCGATGCTCCAAGCGGGCAGTGCCAGGCAAATCATTCGTTGTTTTCTCGTGCGTGGACCAATAGAGGGTTGTGACGGAACCTCCGCTCACGCCGGCAGCCACGGAAGATGGCGCCAGAACCTTTAGGGTGGGAGGGTAAAGCAGCCATCCCAGTAATACCCCATGGAACACAAGTGAGAGTGACAGCAAAGCCGTTCGCCTGCCAGAAATGTCCGCGTTGACTGGGGTGAAAGTCATGACCGCTTTTGTATTAGATGTGACAGGACGGCATTAGTCATGATGACTTCCTGCAGCGCGGAGCTCTATTTCAACTAGCCAGCTTTTTTGCTCTACGGTCCAGTCTAAGGCGGTTTGGCCTGATCGGAAAACGCTGCTAAAATCAACCAACATCAGCAGTTCCCGCCGTTCATGGGGCTATAGCTCAGCTGGGAGAGCGCATCGTTCGCAACGATGAGGTCGTCGGTTCGATCCCGACTAGCTCCACCAAACCTTTCAATCACTTGCCGACTTGAACAGGCACGTTTGAGCACTGAAAACCCCGCTTTATTGGACCGTAATGGACCGTGAATCTGCGATCCCGTTTTTTGCGAACTCCGATAGCTTCTCTACAGCGCTCCGCTGTGCCGCTGGGACAATCTGCGCATAGATGTCCATCGTGGTCGAAATGCGCGAGTGCCGCATTTGACCTTGAACGGACTTGGGGTCCGCGCCCGCTTGAACTAGCCACGTAGCATGCGACGTTCGCAAGCAACGCCAGTTCAGGAAGTGCAGCCCTAGAGTACGGGCCGCTGGTTGGATGTGCCGTTTCAAAACATTTTGGTCGTTCATCGGCACGCCGGTTTTCACGCTCTGAAAAACCAGATCGTTGGGACCGGCTGATTTGACCAGATCGTGTTTTCTGACCGCACGTCCTGCCCGAACTTCCACGGTAAGCTCTTTCAGCCGGTGAATACGGGCAATGACTTCCGGCGAGACGCCGATGGTCGCAGCGCTTGCTTGAGTTTTTGGAACCGACCAATCGCCCCTACAAAAACGCTGCTCGATCGTGATTGAATCTTCGCGGATGCAGTGCCACTTCAGCCCGATCAATTCGCTGACACGTAGGCCGGTCCACACGCTCACGTACAACATGCTGGCGTAGGGTTCGGCAACAAGTTCGACCAGACGGTTGAACTGCTCGGGTGTGATGGTTGGCTTCGGTTGCCTTGGTCGTTTATCCAGTGGCAACCGCAATCCTTCCATCGGGCTCTTAATCAGATAGTCCACATCGACCGCAGCGCGGAGGACAGAGGACAGTACGTCCCTGATTTTTGCGATTGTGGGAAAGGACACCTTGCCCGCCATGCCGGAGAAATACTGCTGGATAGTGAGCCGCGAAAGATCACGCAGGCAGAGCCGGTCAAATCTTGGCGCAAGGTACTTCGAGATCACGCCCCGATAACAGTCCTGCGTGCTGCTCGAAA
>DATKEN010000095.1:0-29218 GCA_035512155.1 Terriglobales bacterium
TTGTACCAGTCAATGGCGAACGCAGGAACGCTGACCAGGTGCGCCTCATACTCATTATCCCAACCGAAAACGCTGTCGTCGCCGCGGGGCAGGCCCAGGGTTGTCGAGCCGGCAGGAATTTTCACCATTGCGGGCTCAACGGTAGGGAAGACTGATTCCGGTTGGACGGCCTGCGGCACCTTCCGATCGATTGGCAATCGGTGCAGCATATAGGTAAGAGTTTCCGCGTGCATGAGCCGATGTTCGACTGCCACGTTGAGCAGTAAGCTGGGGGGGAACTCGCTGCCGGACTTCGAATCAGAATGAATCGAACTAGCGAGCTTGGCATCGAGAATCTGCCGGACGCGACCGACATAGCGACGCACATCCTCAACCCCGGGCCAATCGGTAGGCTGGTCCGATGGCAGCCCTCCGCCGACCGGATCGATGCCAAAAGCGAAGAGGCGATCGAACTCAGGATCGAATACTTGAGCCTCCAGAACACTCGACCGGAGAAGATTCCAATCGAAAGCCTCGAGGTGACCGAGATAAAAGATGATCCGGTGCCGCTCCGGAATCGGTCGCTCATAAAATGAATCTGGCCTCAAAAGACCAAAGAGTTCATCTGTGCGGAGACGAGCTTCCGCCAGGCGCTCGAGAAGTTCATGCTCTGCATCGATATCAAGTCTCGTAGCAAGCATTCTGGGAACCTCCTGAGATGTTTCTATAATCTCCCCGACAACCTTAGGTGACCGGGAGGGACGAGGGGTTGGCCGTGCGCGACTTATAGGGCACTCGTAGCCGAATTTCGGCCCACAGGACGGGCTCCCAACGCCAGCTAGAGTAGATGCACCAGTGGCGCTGCGAGGTTCAGGGCTTGTAACCCGACCGACGACCAGTCGGAGGCTGATCAAGCGCTAAAGGCAAAAGTCTCTGGGAAATATTGCCAAGCGGGGGACACACTAACAGCTATGAACCGGAACTTTTCGGTTTCTATTCAGACAGCGGCGTTTTGCCGGCTATTGGACCGCACTGGCGGCGGCGGAGAAGGCGTTATTGGCGTTGGTCCCGATCAGCCGTATCGTCCCTACAACCAGAACCAGGATCACAGCCAGCATCACGGCATACTCCGCAATGTCCTGGCCTTGGTCCTCGAACCAGATCCTTCGAAAAAGCTTAGCCATACATCCTCCAGCCTCGGACTTCTCTGGACAACCATCATGACGGTCGGGCGGGAGCTTGTCAAATGTCCAACGCTGTGCATTCTGTGGATTAAGCAGACTTTTCTTTCTTGAGCTCCCGGCGATTTAGAATGACCGAGATGCCCGCTGCGCTTGAGTTCGAGAGTGTGTCCAAGGAATATCGTAGTGTTTTCAGTCGACAGTGTCTGCGCGCCCTCGACGGCTTCGATCTCCGCGTGGAGGCCGGAGAAATCTTCGGCTTTCTGGGCCCGAACGGAGCGGGTAAGAGCACAGCCATTCACATCGCGATGGGATTCATGCGTCCAACAAGCGGGCAAGGGCATATGCTAGGCCGCCCTTTCGGCGATGCTTGGACTCGGCGGCATGTCGGTTTTTTGGCAGAAAACGTTGCCCTTTATCATCGCCGCGTGGACCGATTGCTGTGCTTTTACGGCGCACTTAACCGCATGGGCGGAACGTGTCTTGGCGAGCGGGCGCGCGAAGTTCTGCAGATGGTGGGACTGCAAGATCAAGCGAAACGCAATGCGGGCAAGTTCTCCCGCGGCATGCTACAGCGAGCGGGTTTGGCGCAAGCCCTGATGAACGATCCAAAGCTGCTTATTCTCGATGAACCGACATCCGCACTGGATCCTCTGGCGAGGGTCATGGTACGCGAACTGATCCGGAGCGCTCGGGAAGCTGGGAAAACAATTTTTCTGAGTTCCCACCTGCTTTCTGAGGTGGAACTGATATGCGACCGTGTGGCCGTGCTTCATCGCGGCAAACTTGTTCGATTGGGGAGGACTGCGGATTTGTTGCAATCAACCGAGCAGACTGAAATCGTTACTCGCGGCATTGCGCTCCAGGACTTTGCCGGAGCCGTAACCCATGACGGCGTCGTCAGCATTACCGTACCGATCAGCACTCAGCGAGGTGTGATGCAGCGGGTTTGGGAATTGGGTGGTGAAATCATCAGCGTCAATCCGGTGCGGCGATCGTTGGAGCAGGTTTTCCTTGAAGTCACCGCCGACTCCCAGCCTCCACAGACGGATGGTCGCCTGTGAAGCCGATGGTGCTGATTGCTTTCAATTTTGTCCGCGAGCAGCGCTGGCCGATCTTTGTGCTCCTGTTGTGGGTGCTTCTTCTGGCATTCCTCGGGCTAGTCGCTGACATCCCGCGCATGCGAGAAGACCTGCTCTTTCTGTTCAAGCAGGTTGCCGTGTACGTAGTCGCGTTCAGCATTTTCTTTGGTGGTTCCGCTATTTACAATGAGCGCAAATCCCGTCGTATCCTGGCCGTGCTTTCTAAGGCGGTGAGACGCGAGCAGTATCTCTCAGGGCTGGTGCTCGGAGTCACGGCAGCGTGCGCGATTTACTGCTTTGCTCTCGGACTTACTGGGAGCTGGACCTTGGGCGCAGCCGGATTCCCGATATCCCGGGTTTGGTTTCTGATGGTCTGTCTGGTGGCCGCGTGCATGCTGGCGGGGACCGTTGCGCTCATGTTTTCAACCTTCCTGAATCCATTTCTCGCCGCCGGTGCAACGGCGCTGATGCTCGGCGTACCCTGGATTGCGAGTCAAACTGTCGCAGCGCGCTGGGCTTATGTCATCCCGGTGTCCGCACTTACCACCACAGTGCTGAATTCCACGTTCAAGGTGCCAGGAAACACCGAGTGGTTTCCTATCTGCCTCGCAGTCCTGGAAACAGCAGTTTTCTGGGTGATTGCGGGCAAGATTTTTTCGCGGGTGGATATAGCTGTGGCCGTGGAGTAGTGGCGCCGCAAGAAATCTTCAACGCACGAGACCGGTCGCTGACTGCGATGCGTATTTGAGAACCCATCCAGGAAGAACACCCAGATATAACGTAGTGATCAGGCTCACCGTCAACGCCGCGCCGAGTCCAAGGGAAACCGGTGATACCGCTATTTCGTCCCGGGCGTCGCGCATATACATGGCCACGATGATCCGCAGGTAGTAGTAGGCGCCGATCGCGCTGTTGAGTACGCCGATGATCACCAAGCCCACCAGATTGTTTTGTACTGCCGCGCTGAACACATAAAACTTTGCGAAGAATCCCCCCGTGATTGGAATGCCAATCAGCGACAGTAGAAAGATCGTCAGGGCGGCAGCTAATAGCGGAGAGCGACGGCCCAACCCTTCATAGTCATGTAGATTGACGTAGCGTTCCCCGGCGCCTGCAAAGTGACTCACTACCGCAAATGCTCCTAGATTCATGGCGGCGTACGACGCTGTGTAAAACATGGCCGCGGGAATGCCATTGTTTGGCAGAGCGGCGTAAGCCACCAACAGATATCCGGCGTGCGCGATGGAGGAGTACGCCAACAGCCGTTTGATGTTTTCCTGGATGAGGGCTCCGATGTTGCCCAGCGTCATGGAGAGAGCGGCTGCTATCCAGATCAGCCAGGAAACATCCGGTATATGGGCTTCAAATATGATTCGCAAAAGCACAGCGAACACTGCCGCCTTGGGCGCGGTCGACATGAATCCGACCACCGGCGCTGGAGCGCCTTCGTACACGTCCGGTGTCCAGATATGGAAGGGGGCAGCCGCCACCTTGAAACCGAGGCCCACAAACATGAACGCGACTCCGGTATAAGCCAGCAGCGGGATGGGGCCGGTGCTGAGCTTCTCGCGAATCACGGCGATGTTGGTAGAACCTGTAGCGCCAAACATCAGCGCGACTCCATACAGAAAAAATGCAGTGGCAAATGAGCCGAGCAGAAAATACTTCACCGAAGCCTCACTGCTGATGGCGGCGCGCCGCCGGAATCCCGCAAGAATGTAAGTGGAGATCGATGAAATTTCCAATGCGATGAAGATCAGCACCAGTTCTACGGCTGACGACATCAGACACATACCGACAGCGCCAAACAGAATTAATCCGTAATATTCCCCGGCGCGGATTTGTTGCGTCTGCATGTATTCGTAAGAAGTGAGGATGACTACTGCCGTCACGGTAGCAACCAGAAAGTGGAAGAACACGCTGAACTGGTTTACCTGAACCATGTTCCAGAAGCCGAGGCCAGGATACTGTGACTGGTAGAGCGTGGCTCCTATCGCTGCCAGGGACCCGGTAAGGGCGATCGCTCCCAGAAGTCTTTGGCTGCGGCGCTCGTCGACTAGCGGGTCGAGCACCATGATGACCATGCCGGCAATCGAGAGGACGATCTCTGGCAAAATGCGAATGTATTCGATCGCCTGGGGAACAGCCTGCAACCCGGTTGCGTCGTTCACTTGCCCACCACCTTGCTGGCCAACTGCGCGAATGGTGCCAGAATCGCCTGCGCAGCGGGGTCGAACGCATTCAGCCAAATTAGTGGTGCAACTCCCATGATTAGGGCAGCCAGAGCCGCGGGCCACAGCGCGACGCGTTCCCGCATGTCCAGATCGGGCAATGATTGGTTGGTTTCACGGGTGACTTTGCTGAAGAAAACGCGTTGATACATCCAAAGCAGGTAGCAAGCGCTCCAGATCACGCCCGTGGCCCCCAGGACGCCGTAAATGGCCCGATCCTGAAACGCTCCGCTCAGCACGAGAAATTCTCCGATGAAACCGTTTAGCAAAGGCAGTCCCAGCGACGCCAGCGTGATGAACAGGAAAAACGTCGCGTACACGGGCATGGGTGTGGCGAGCCCGCCAAATTCGCTGATCTCATAGGTGTGGCGGCGCTCATAGAGAATGCCCGCCAACATGAACAGCGCGCCTGTCGAAACTCCGTGCGCCAGCATCACGAAGGTCGCACCGTCGAGACCGGCCTGGGTAAAGCTGAATAAGCCAAGCACAACGAAGCCCAGATGGCTGATCGATGAGTATGCGATCAGCTTTTTCAGGTTGGGCTGCACCAGGGCCACTAGGGCGCCATAAATAATGCCAATCAGCGCCAGTATCATGACCCACCATGCGTTCGCCCGGGACTGCTCCGGAAACAAGCCAAGGTTGAAGCGCAGCATGCCGTACGTGCCCATCTTCAGCAGCACGCCAGCAAGTAGAACTGAGCCCGCGGTAGGCGCTTCCACGTGCGCATCGGGAAGCCAGGTATGGAAGGGAAAGAGCGGCACTTTGACTGCAAACGCGATAAAGAATCCCAGGAAAAGCCATGTCGCTGCGTTTGCGAAGTGTTGTACCTGTCCGTTGTGAATTGCGGCTTGAATGCTGACGAAATCGAAGCTGCCGGTTTTGGCATAGAGCCACAGGATTGCCGCCAGCATGAAAACCGACGCAATCATGGTGTACAGAAAAAATTTCACGGCTGCATACACTTTCCGGCCGTGACCGTACATGCCAATCAGCAACGCCATCGGGATCAGCGTGGCCTCCCAAAAGAAATAGAAGAGGAATAAATCGAGCGAAACAAACACCCCGATCAGAGCCGTTTCCAAGATCAGCAACAGGATGTAAAATTCTTTCACTCGCTCGTGGATCGACTTCCACGAGATCAATACGCAGAGCGGCGTGAGGAAAGTCGTCAGCACGACCAGCCACGCGGAGATCCCGTCCACCCCCATGTGATAGTGAATGTTGGGACTCGAGATCCATTGCAGGTTCACTTCGTATTGGAAGCCAGGTTGGTCGCGTTGAAGATGAACGGGCAGATGCAGCGACAGAACGAAAGCAAGCAGTGTGACTACCAGAGCGAACCAACGGATGTCCCGGTCGCGCCGTGGCAAGAGCAGCACCAGCAAACTACCGGCCAACGGAACGAACGTGACCAAAGTGAGGACGACGCTATTGAGCGCGCTCATCGGGTGCCCATCCAAACCATGTATGCGATTACGCCGGCGGCGCCAACCGCGATCCATCCCGCATAAGAGCGCAGATTCCCCGACTGCATGTGGCGCACGGAGTCAGAAATTTCACGGGCGCCGTCAGCGCCGTTATCCACCGCCGCGTCGATCACGTCCCGGTCGATGCCTTGCCACAGGATGCGGGTCGAGGCGTCTAGCAGGGGTTTCACGAAGAGCGTCGCGTACAAGTCATCGACGTAATATTTGTGGACGACGGCGTCGTAAAAGCCGCCGAGGCTGGCCGCAATCTGATCGGGTAATTGTGGACGTTGATAATACATCAGGAATGCCAGATATAGACCGAGTGCTGCAGCGCCTAATGCCACGGCGGTCAGCAGCGTTTCGGACGACACTTCTTCCTTGCGCTCGTTTGGTGAGGCTAGGGCATTGGTTGAAACATCGTAGACACTCGCGCCTGCGCCTGCCTGAAATGCGGGAGAAAGGAACCTCTCGAACCGGAAGCTACCCACCCAGCCGCCACAAACCGAGAGCGCGGCCAGGATCACCAGCGGTGCCAGCATCAGCTTAGGGCTTTCGTGAATCCCAGCCTGATGTTGACTGTCTCCATGGGCCGCTTTTGCCTCGCCACGATATTCGCCGAAGAATGTCAAGAACCAGAGCCGGAACATGTAGAACGAAGTCAGGAAAGCGGTGAAAACACCGATTCCCCAGTACACGAAGCTCACGCGGGAAGCCTGCCAAAGAATTTCGTCCTTGCTGAAGAATCCTGCGAACGGCCAAAATCCTGCGATCGCGAACGTGCCCGCCGTCATGGTCCAGAAAGTCCACGGAATTTTCGTACGCAGGCCGCCCATCTTGCGCATGTCTTGCTCGCCGCCAACCGCGTGAATCACGGAGCCGGCTGCAAGAAACAACAATCCTTTGAAGAAAGCGTGTGTCATCAGATGGAAGATACTCGCTGAGTACGCTGCCACGCCGCAGGCCATGAACATGTAACCGAGCTGCGAAATTGTGGAGTAAGCAAGGACTTTTTTTATGTCGGTTTGTGCCACGCCGATGGTTGCGGAAAACAACGCAGTCAGGGTTCCCACGATGGCAACGACCATCAAGGCCATCGGCGCACGGTCGAAGATAACGTGCGAGCGCGCCACCATGTACACCCCTGCAGTGACCATGGTGGCGGCGTGGATGAGCGCGGAGACCGGTGTTGGGCCTTCCATGGCGTCGGGAAGCCAGACGTAGAGCGGAATCTGAGCCGACTTGCCGGCGGCGCCGACCATCAGGAGCAGCCCGATCGCCGTGAGCAATCCTGCTCCGGCAGTCTCGGGACGTAGCGGCTCGATGCGGTGAAAGACCTGCACAAAGGTCAGTGAGCCGAAGTGCTTGATCAAGAGGAAGAGAGCGATCAGGAAGCCGAAGTCCCCGATGCGATTGACGATGAAGGCTTTCTTGCCAGCCGACGCTGCGGAATCTTTGGTAAACCAGAACCCAATCAGCAGATAGGAAGCCAGCCCCACCCCCTCCCAGCCGATAAACATCAGCAGGTAGTTGTTGGCCAGCACCAGGGTCAGCATGAAAAACATGAATAGATTCAGATAGCTGAAAAAGCGATAGAACCCGCCTTCCTCCCACATGTAGCCGACCGAGTAAATATGAATGAGAAAGCCGACCCCAGTTACTACCAGCAGCATCACCAGCGAAAGTTGATCCAGATAGAAGGCGAAGTCCGCTTGGAAATTGCCGGCGCGAATCCACGGCGCGAAGTACTCAGAATAGGGAAGGCTCAGAGCGGAGAATTGAGACACGACCCACAGAGCCATGGCAAACGCCGCTCCGCAGAAGCCAAGCGCGATCGAGGACACGGCACGACGCGAAAATCGGCTGCCGAACAATCCATTGATAGCGGCGCCCGCCAATGGCAGCAGGGGAATGAGCCAGAGGTGCAGGTTCGGCGTCATAGTTTTAGCAAGTTGACCCGGTCGACGTTCAAAGTTTCGCGCGTACGAAACACCGCGATGATGATGGCCAGCCCGACGGCCGCTTCCGCGGCTGCGACAACCATCACGAAGAAGACAAAAACCTGACCGCTCAGCGCGTGCCACTGGGCTGCGAATGCGACAAAGGAAAGATTCGCCCCGTTGAGCATCAGCTCAATCGACAGAAAGATCGTAATGATATTTCGCTTTATCAGAAACCCGGTCACGCCGCAGGCGAACAAGATGCCGCTGAGTATTAGGTAATAAGATAGCGGTACCATCAGCTCTCCTTGTTCCTCTGTTGCACCGATTCCGGATGGCTGGCCAGGACCACAGCACCCATGATCGCGATCAGCACCAGGACCGACGTGACCTCAAACGGCAGGAGAAAGTCGTGAAAGAGTAGCCAGCCGATAGTCTTCGGAGGTCCCGGGAGGGCACCCATCGACACGGCTTGCGTACCGGAGCGTTCGAGCAGGACCCATGCCATCAGCACGGTGCCGATCAGCATTCCCGGAACTCCAAACAACAGCGCCACTCGGCTCCCGCCAGTGTCTTCTTCTGCGCCGGCGTTTAGAAGCATGATGACGAAGACGAAAAGCACCATGATGGCTCCGGCATAGATAATTACTTGTATCGCGGCCACAAACTCGGCGCCGAGCAGCAGGTATTCGCCGGCAAGCGAGCCCATCACGACCACCAATGACAGGGCGCTGTTGATCGGGTGTCGCTGGGCCAGCAGATTCACCGCTCCCGCCACGCAGATCGCGCCGAAAATCAGAAATAAGATCAGATGGATCATCGATTCAATGCCAGTGCACTTCCACGGCTCGGTCTTCTTCAAACCGGTTTACGAACGCAGAGTCACCACCAACGCCGTAATCACGAGGTTCGCAATCGCCAGCGGTAGCAGAACCTTCCACCCGAAGGCCATGAGTTGGTCGTAACGAAAGCGTGGCAACGTCCCGCGTACCCAGATATAGATAAAGAGAAACGCAAAAACCCGGAGCACGAACCAGAATATGGGCAATAGAGCCTGCAAAATCGGGGGCCCAAAAACCGGCCCATGCCATCCTCCCAGAAAAAGCAGCGACGCCACGCAGGCCACCGTAATCATGTTGGCATACTCCGCCATGAAGAACATGGCAAACTTCATGGCGCTATATTCGGTGTGATAGCCCGCTACCAATTCGCTCTCAGCTTCCGGCAAGTCGAATGGGACGCGATTGGTTTCTGCATACGCCGAAATCAAGTAGATGAAAAACGCGACGATCTGGCCTCCGTAAAAAATATTCCACTTCGGAATGAATCCCCAGAAGTGGCCGCCTTGCGCTTCCACGATGTCACGCAAGCTGAAGCTGCCGGCTACGATCAGCACGCCAACCAGCGAGAGACCGAGTGATACTTCATAGCTCACCATCTGAGCGCTCGCACGCAGTCCACCGAGCAGGGAATACTTGTTATTGGATGACCAGCCAGCCAAGGCGACACCGTAAACACCCATCGAAGTAATCCCAAGGATGAGCAGCAGCCCAATGTTCAGGTCAGTGATCTGCAATGGGGTGTGCACGCCGGCCACCGTAACCCAGTTGCCCACCGGGATGACGGAGATGGAGGTTAGGGCACACACCAGCGCGATCATCGGCGCCGCGATGTAGAGCGGCTTGTATACATGTGGAGGTGTGAGGTCTTCTTTGAAAAGGAACTTGATTCCGTCCGCCAGGGGCTGCAGCAGACCGAATGGTCCTACCCGCGTGGGTCCCCAACGATTCTGAATGTGGCCAACAACCTTGCGTTCCAGCCAAACCGTGTAAGCCACCGCCGTGAGCAGCACGAAAAGTGCGATCACGATCTTGATGACTGACACAATGACGAAAGTTTCGATGCTCAGCAATGAGTCTTCCTAAGAGTTCTACGCTAGACGGCAAGCTCGGCCGCATAACCTTAGGTGCTGCAAACGAGTTAGTCAGCCGCGACTTCTGTTTCTTCTGGTTGCTTGTGACGATTCTCAATAACTGAATTCAAGATGCGGGAGTAGCGCCCCAGGGTTCCGGAACTGAAGAGATCATCATGAGCGGGCACAATGAGGTTTGGATCATGAAGGGCTTCACCCCCACCCCCGGATAAGGTCGTGTGTTGATCGTTGCCAGCCAGCAGGTCCATCCGCGATACTTCATAGCCCGGCACCAGGCGCTGGATCTCGTCGAGAATGGCCATGGGATCGAAGGGACTCATCTTGGGTTCGAGTCCGTGCGCCTCCAGCCAGACCGCATGTCGATCCGCTTCGCCGGATTGCGCGCCCCGTGACTGTCCCATGTCCGCAGTCATGCCGCGCCCAAACGGGACTAACTTGCCGACGTCGTAGCCCATCGCGTCAGCAATGCGGACGATGATTTCAAAATCAGACTTCGTACCAGTAAGTTCTCCGGCTTTCTTTACCAGTTGCAGGTCGCCGCAGGTATTGGTAAATGTCCCGGATTTTTCGTAGGCATTGGCGGCCGGCAGCACGACGTCAGCGATTACAGCCGTTTCGGTGAGAAACATGTCCTGCGCGACCACAAAACTTTGGAAGAAAGCGAAAGGATCAATGGCCAACCTGCCGATGGGATTGGCACCGACAACGTACCAGCCTTTGAGTTTGCCGGCTGTGGCGCTTTCCACCATTGCCGGAAGCGTTAATCCTGCAGCCTGTGGCACCGCGCCCCAATCCTCGTGAAGGTTGCCGGCGTCAGCGACGCGATGATAGCCGGGGAGCAAGTCGGGATAAAGACCCATGTCAGCCGCGCCGTGCGAATTAGAATAGTCGCCCAGGCAAATGAATTTTGCTCCTGCAACACCAGAGCCGAACTTCACCAGCGAAGTGATGTCGCGGCCCCGAAGTTCTGATCCAAAAATAATGACCAGGCCCTGCTCAGAGCGCAGTTTGTCGCGCATGGCAATCCACGTATCGCGACTGGCGGCTTGGCTGGCCAACGCGTCAACCGATGATTCTTCACCGGACAGGAAGGCAGACAGTTTTCCCTCGCCGCCTGGGGGAATCTGAATGAATGTAGTGGCTTGCCGGCGCAATTTAATGGATTGTGAGTTGATCACGTACAAGCGAGCGCGATGCAGACGCACGTTGTTCCGAATCTGCCAGGCCAGCAACGGATGCTGCTCAGTTGGGTCGCTGCCAATCAGGAGAATTGCCGGCGCGTTAAAGACGTCGCGCATACTGGCGGTGGAATCGGGTCTTCCCAAGAGCGCCGCGGCAAAAGCAGGGAAATCGGCGGTACGGTGATGGTCAATGTTGTTGGTTTGCAACACCAATCGGGAGAATTTCTGTAGCAAATAGCTTTCTTCGTTAGTAGTGCGGTTCGAGCCTACCACCCCGATCGCTTGCCCGCCGTCTCGATCACGCATCTCAGTAAAACGCCTTCCGATTAGTTCAAACGCCTCTTCCCAGGTCGAAGGCGTCAGGCGGCCCTCCTTACGGATGAGAGGCTGGGTTAAACGCTCTGCATGGTGGGCGAAGTCGAAGGCATAACGTCCCTTGATGCAGAGGAAATCGCCGTTAATGCCACTTTTGTCCC
Source organism: Terriglobales bacterium (assembly GCA_035512155.1). Lineage (GTDB taxonomy): Bacteria > Acidobacteriota > Terriglobia > Terriglobales > Acidobacteriaceae > JABCYV01. Next base: position 11,473 of record DATKEN010000095.1, read on the forward strand.
GATTGTCACCGCGCACGATCTCCATGCCGGTATCGGCACGTCGTACGCCCAGCGTTGTTTTGCAACCGTCAGCACAGTGCGTGCACGTTGTGCCAACGTGCTTCATCTCCCATGGCCGCGTCTTGTAGCGGTACGCGCCCGAGGTCAGCGCGCCCACAGGGCAAATATCGATGCACATCCCGCATTCCTCGCACTCCAGGTGATCTTCCTGGTTGGGAGCGATGATGGAACTCACGCCGCGATTCTGCACGCCCAAGGCCCAGACATCCATGCCCTCGCCGCAGACTCGGACGCAGCGGTAGCACAAGATGCAACGCGGCCGGTCGAAATACACCACTGGAGACCACTGTTGCTCTTCCTTGTGATTTTTGGGCTCCATGTATTTGGATTCGGCAGCGCCATAGGAGAAAGCCATATCCTGCAGTTCGCATTCGCCGCCGGCATCGCACACTGGGCAGTCCAAAGGATGATTGCCGAGCAAGATTTCTACCATCGATTTGCGAGCTTGATGAATCTCATCACTGTTTGTGATGACGATCATGCCCTCGCTGATGACCGTTGTGCAGGCGGTTTGCAGCTTGGGCATTTTCTCGACCTTCACCAGACACATTCGGCAGGCGCCCTGCAAAGAGAGGTTCGGGTAGTAACAGAATGAAGGCACTTCAATGCCTACGTCCTTGCAGGCTTCGATCAGCAATGTGCCAGCAGGGGCCGCGACCTTCTTGCCGTCAACCGTTATGTTTACGTCGGGCATAAAATTCTGATTTGCTATTGTCGAATTTACGGATTGTCACGTCTCTGAAGTTCGGTCGGTTACGGGTCTTGATTCCTCAATTCGTGAAATCCAACAATCAGTCTGCCATCACCGGCAGCTGCTCTATCTTGCCCTCTTTTTCAAACGGACAAGGTCGGCCTTCCAGATGGTCTTCAAACTCTTTGCGAAATTTCTTGACAATCGAAATCGTCGGCATGGCGGCGGCATCGCCCAGCGGACAGAACGTGCGTCCCAGCATGTTTTCGGAAAGGTACTGGATGTTGTCGATGTCCTTCTTGAGGCCCCCGCCTGCGTGGAAACGAGAGAGAGTCTTCTCCAGCCAGTCGGTTCCTTCGCGGCATGGAATGCACCAACCACAGCTCTCGTGCCGATAGAACTTCATGATGCGGAGAGCAAATTTCACCATGCAGGTTGTCTCATCGAGGACCACAACGCCACCGGACCCGAGCATGGAGCCTACCTTGGTCAAGGAATCGAAATCCATCGCTACGTCGATTTCCTCGGGAGTCAGCAGCGGAGTGCTGGAACCACCGGGGACAACAGCTTTCAGTTTGCGCCCATTGGGAATGCCGCCGCCCACTTCGTAAATCATCTGCTTGAGGTTGTAGCCCATGGGTAGTTCGTACACGCCGGGCCGCTCGACGTGCCCGCTGAGACAGAAGAGTCGCGTGCCACCATTTTTAGGAGGACCGAGGCTTGCGTACCAGTCCGCACCACCCAAAATAATGTGAGGCACGCTGGCCAGAGTCTCAGCGTTGTTGATAACCGTGGGCCCGCCCCATAGTCCGACAACGGCAGGAAAGGGCGGGCGAATGCGGGGGATGCCGCGCTTGCCCTCGAGCGATTCCATCAGGGCCGATTCCTCGCCCACCTCGTATGCCCCGGCGCCGCCATGCCAGTAGATATTGAAGTCGCGACCGCTGCCAAAAATGTTCTTGCCGAGAAAGCCGCGGGAGTAGGCATCGGCAATCGCCTTCTGCATGATCTCCAACAGATATCGATACTCGCCCCGAATGTAGATGTAACCGGTGGTCGACCCCACTGCAAGCCCAGCGATCATCACACCTTCGATCACAGCGTGTGGATCGTGCTCGAAAATGAGCCGATCTTTGCAAGTGCCCGGCTCACTCTCATCGCCATTGCACAGAACGTACTTCGGCTTGGCTGATTGTTTGGGGACGAACGACCACTTCATTCCGGTATTGAATCCGGCGCCCCCGCGACCCCGCAGACCTGAGTTCTTTACTTCATTCACAATTACGTCCGGCTGCATGCCCAGAGCCTTCTGCACGGCCTTGTAGCCGTCAAGCTCCAGGTACCGATCGATGTTGGTCGCGCCTTTGCCGAAGCGCTTGGACACAACTCTAACTTCATCGGGATGGGAGACCAAATCAGCCATGATTAGATCAATTTACGAATTGCCGGATTTACGATTATCGGAACTTAGAATCGCTCACTTTCCAATTCGACAATTCGGAAAATTTTGCAATTCAAAAATCTCTACTGTGTTGCCCGCTTTTTATATTCATCCAGAACTCTATCCAGCTTGTCCACTGTCAAGTTCTCGTGAAAGTCGTAATTGACCTGTGCGGCTGGCGCCCAACTGCAGGCGCCGATGCATTCGACTTCTTCCACCGAAAATAAACCGTCCGCTGTCGTTCCCTTGTGTCCAATGCCTAATTTTGTTTCGCAATGTTCCAGAAGTTCCTCTCCCCCGCGCAGCAGGCAAGCAATGTTGGTGCACACCTGCACGTTGTATTTGCCGCGCGGCTTGGTGGTCAGCATGGAGTAGTAGCTGATTACGTTGCGCACTTCTAGCTCGGTGAGATCGAGGCGTTGCGCGATCTCCTCTATAACTTCTTCTGATAGGTATCCAACCTCATCCTGGGCGTAGAGCAGGGTTGGAACCAACACCGAGCGCTTGGTGGGATAGTGCGTCAGCATCTCCGCAAAGCGCTGTTCGAATTGGTCAGAAAATGTCATACAAATCTTCAACCACCAAGGACACGAAGTATCACGAAGGGAGCCACACGTAACGAATCCCCTTCGTGCACCTATCGGTCGATCTCTCCCAGCACGATATCGATGCTCCCGATAGCTGCGATCACATCGGCCAGCAGCCTGCCTTCGCACATCTTTGGCAGGGTTTGCATATTCGCCAGACATGCTGCTCGCATGTGCACGCGATACGGTTTGGGTGTGCCATCGCTTACGACGTAATAGCCCATTTCACCGCGCGGGGATTCGACAGCCTGGTAGACTTCACCTTCCGGCACAGCAAAGCCTTCGGTAATAATCTTGAAGTGATAGATGAGGGCTTCCATCTGCGTCTTCATTTTCTCCCGATCCGGCAGCACAATCTTGGGAGCGTCCGCCTTGATAGGGCCTTCGGGCATTCCGTCTAATGCTTGTTGGACGATCGCGATGGATTCGCGGAGTTCCTGCACCCGGCACATGTAGCGGGCGAACACGTCGCCCTCCCGGGAAACAGGTACCTTGAACTTAAAGTTTTCGTAGCCGGAGTAGGGTATGTCGCGGCGTAGATCGAAGTCGACACCACTCCCACGCAAGGTCGGCCCGCTTGCGCCCAAGGCGATGGCGTCTTCCGCTGTAATCTTTGCGACTCCCTTGGTACGCATCATCCATATCGGATTCCCGGTCAGCAGATTTTCGTACTCATCAACTTTCCCCGGAAAGCGATCAGCAAACTTCCGTGTCTGCTCGAAGAAGCCCAGCGGAGGCTCCAGCGCCAGGCCGCCGATGCGGAAATACGACGTCATCATGCGCTGGCCGCTGACCGCCTCGAACAGGCGCAGGATATCCTCTCGCTCCCGGAAGCAGTAGAGGAACACGGTGAGCGCGCCAATATCCATGGCGTGAGTTCCCAACCACACGAGATGCGAATTGATTCGGGTCAGTTCATTCAGCAGTACGCGCATCCACTGCGCCTTGGGAGGAATCTCGAGCCCCAGCAATTTCTCGACCGCCAGGACATAACAGAGGTTATTGGTCAAGGGGCACAAATAGTCGATCCGGTCGGTGAGCGGCACTACTTGCTGGTAAAACTTGGCCTCGCAGGTCTTCTCGATCCCAGTGTGCAGATACCCAATATCGGGCATGATGCGCACCACATTTTCGCCGTCGATCTCAAGAATCACGCGCAACACACCATGGGTCGACGGGTGCTGCGGGCCCATGTTCAGGATCATCGTACGATCCTGACCGGGTTCGATCTCCGGTATGGTGGAGAGATGGCTCATGGTGTCATCTAGCGGTAGCCCTCCACGGGATAGTCCTTGCGCAGGGGATAGCCTTCCCAGTCTTCGGGCATCAGAAGCCGTCGCAGATAAGGATGCCCGGTAAAACGAATCCCGAACAGGTCAAACACCTCGCGTTCAAAGTAGTTAGCGGCAGGCCAAACCGAGGTGACCGTATCGATCGCTGGCGCAGTGCCTTCCAGCCGAACTTTCAGACGCACCCTTTCCTTCTTCGGAATGGAGAGAAGCTGATAGACGACTTCGAAGCGCGGCTCCGAAGGAAACCAGTCCACGCAAGTTACGTCGGAGAGAAAGTTGAATGGGCAACCTGGATCGTCACGAAGGAGAACACAGGCCTCGCGCAGCCAGGACCGCTCGATGTAAATGGTCGTCTCATCGCGGTCAAACTTCGCTCCCTCCACCGCCGCCGAATTCCAGGCCAGCAGCTTAGCGATGGCAGGGTGGGTTTTCAGCTGCTGGAGATCGGTAACCGCAGGAGTCAACGGCATCAGATCTCTCCTCGCCGTGCCGATGGTTTGCCCCAGTCCAGCGCACCCTTTTTCCAGATATAGAACAGACCTACCAGGACAATGCCAACGTAGACCATCATCTCCAGGAAACCGAACATCTTAAGATCGCGCAAGATCACCGCCCAGGGATAAAGAAAGATGGCCTCAACGTCGAAGAGAATAAAGAGCATGGCCACGAGATAGAATTTGACCGAGAAGCGTTCCCGGGCGTTGCCAACCGGGGTCATGCCGCATTCGTACGGCGACAGCTTGGCCCTGGTGGGACGACGGTATCCGATGAACCATGAGAGCAGGACGATGATTCCCGCTAAGGCGCCTGCGAGCAGGAGGTGAATCAATAAAGGCAGGTAGCGGGCGAAATAATTGTCCGGCATAAACGAGCTATATATAATTCGCGCCAAGTATTGCTTAAACGTTCTAGATTAGATTTCGCTTGTGGTAGTGTCAAGCGACGAGGGCACCTTTCTGAAAGCCTATTAACAGACGTTTAATATTTCCGCAACTCGCGAACTGATGGGTATGATTTTTGGCTTCAATACCGATGTAAAGCACGATGACACCATTTACCACGTGCAAAGCGAAGCCCGCGAAGGCGAGCTTCTACTCCAGACCCAGGTGTTCGTGCGCGGACGCTGTATCGGTAAGCGAGCGACGTCGTACGCGGAAAAGCTCGCGGGCGGTGGCTTTACCGATCAGCAGAAAGAGCAGATCTTGCGCGACCAGCACCGACTGGTGCTGGATTCCATACGCGACGGCCACCTGGACGATGTTCTTGACAAGCGCGAGGCTCCGGAGGTCTTGGCCGCAATCAAAGAACTTGATGTGCTTTGGCTGAACGCCAGTTCAGTTCATTCCGACCGGAAACTGGTCATGCGACTGCGGGTGACCGAAGGCGGATCCGGCGTGCAGGGAGCCAGGCTCACGATTCGATTCGCTCGTCCCGATGCCGCGCCTTTTTACACCCAGGTGGTTACCGATCTTGCCGGCGATGCAGAAATGAAGATTGAAGCGGACGAATCGTCTTTGCCGGATTCTTCCGTTCTGGTGCAGGCAAACTATTCCGGACGCACAGCCACGCGCAAGTTCCAGTTGCGGAAGGTAGAAGCCTAGCGTCAGGTGTTTCCGTCATTTATCCCAATGCCAAGTATTCCCATCAAGCTAATCATCAACGGGGAAGAGCGGACCTTCCATAGTGCACCAACGCTTGCCGGACTAGTCGAGGAGCTGGGCATGAAGCAGGATCGTGTGGCAGTTGAACTCAACCGCAACATTGTCTCGCGTGAGCGCTGGGCCGAAACAGCTTTGTCCGAAGGTGATCGGCTGGAAATCGTGCATTTCGTCGGTGGCGGTTGTGTGGGGCGATTCGCTTAGAACTCGAAACCGGATTCTCCGAGGAACTCCTCTAGTCACCCTCCCTCATTAAATCTAAGGTTGACAGCATCCAACCCGAGCCTAAAATGTTTCAAACATTTTTATATTCAACTGTTTGAAACATTCTTAGGCCGAAAATGCAGGATTTCTTTACATCCCGCGAAGTGGCGAAGCTCACTCGCACAACTCTGCGACAACTGCAATGGCTGGACGAGCGAGGCATTGTCGCTCCGGCACGGGAAGGGCATCGGCGGCTTTATTCCATCAGAGATCTTACTGAAGTCGCTCTCATTAATGAGTTGCGGCACCGCGGCTTCTCCTTACAGCGAGTGCGCAAGGTGATGCGCTTTCTGCAAAAGGAGTTCGGCAAACGCCTGGCGGAAACGGTTAGCAGCGGCTCTGAATACCACTTGCTCACGGACGGTAAAACTCTTTATCTCGAAACATCGCCGCGACAGATTATCGACATCCTGAAGAACACACGTCAGCCCCTGCTGGCGATTTGTCTCAGCGACGCGCTGAGGCAGGTGCGTGCAGTGATCGGCAGCGGGAAGAAGCGTAGCGCGTTCGTTTCGCCGTCCGCCCGGCAGACAAGGACAAAGGCTTCGTAGGCAGGAAGTTTAGCTCCACGGGGGAGGCAAGATGGTTGCTGAACTGAACGTCCTGAGCGAATGGATCCCGGAGCAAATGCTCCCCGGCACGATTTTCGTGTTGGAGAATGCGGGCAACGTCGGAGAGAAGGAAGACCCGTACTGGGCAGTCTTGTCGTGCCCCAACTGTGGGACCTTGGGTTTGATCACACGTAAGCAACTGGCTGGCTTGCTGCCCGTGATCTGCGGGTCAGATCAGTGTTCCGCGCAATTCTTCATCAATGACAGCGACATTGTGATTCGAAAGCCTTCCTGACGATGTGCGCACAAATCTCGGCTGAATCAAAGTCCTCGTTCAGCTAGCTCTTTCCTGACCTGACGGTATCGAGCGCCACCGGTATCTGTTCCACAATTTCGATCTCGAATCCCTCCAGCGCGACTACTTTGCGGGGATGGTTCGTGAGCAGCCGAATATGTCGCAGATTCAAGTCGGAGAGAATCTGAGCGCCAATGCCGATTTCTCGCTGCGTCTTGCGCTCGGCTTCCGGCAGCGCCGGCAAACGCTGGTCACGATGGAAGGTAAGCGCCGTCCGGTCCGCCACTCGTTCGACAGAGAATCCCTTGGACGTCTGATGGAGATAGATCAGCGCTCCGCGGCCTTCACGGGCAATCATCTGCATCGAGCCTTCGATCGTGGCATGGCAGTCGCAGCCCGTGGATCCAAAAACATCGCCCATTAAGCAGTGGGCGTGCATTCGAACCAATACCGGCTCGCTTCCCTGCTCGATATCACCCCGCACTAGGGCGACATGAGATTCGCCACCGTCTACCTCGCTCTCGTAAGCGATCAGGCGAAACTCTCCGTGCCGAGTTCCAATCATCGCTTCCCCCACACGATGGACGTAGCGCTCATGCTGCATGCGATAGCGGATGAGCTCGGCCACGGTCAGCATCTTCAAGCGATGGGTTTCACAGAACTGCACGAGATCGGGAACGCGTGCCATGGTCCCGTCGTCGCGCATTATTTCGCAGATGATGCCGGCAGGCACTAGGCCTGCCAACCGTGCCAGGTCCACGGAAGCTTCGGTCTGGCCCGCGCGGACCAAGACGCCGCCTTTGCGTGCCCGCAGCGGAAAAACATGCCCCGGACGTGCTAGATCGACAGGACGTGTGACAGGATCAATTGCGACTTTGACAGTGTGGGCGCGATCGTAAGCCGAGATCCCAGTGGTCACGCCGACACGGGCGTCAATTGCCTCACAGAACGCGGTGCCATAGTTCGACGTGTTCTCTGCTGTCATCGGACCGATCCGGAGATGGTCCAGGCGTTCTTCGGTCATGGTCAGACATACCAAACCGCGGCCGTATTTGGCCATGAAGTTGATGGCTTCGGGAGTGACCTTCTCGGCAGCCAACGTGATGTCACCTTCGTTCTCGCGGTCTTCGTCGTCGACAACGACCACCATGCGGCCGGCGCGAATTTCTTCAATGGCGGTAGGAACGTCCGCGAAGTGCGAATGCAGCGTCATGATGATGTGCAGATTGTAGCAAAAGCGGTGCAGCACCTGATCAACGCGGACCGCATGGTGATTCGGCCTCCGACGGTCTCAGCCGACCAGTTCTCGCTCCGCGCCCCGGAAAAGAGCTCGCAGCGACCGCACAACCCAGCGTAGCAAAACCCCAATGACGACTAGAAAAATGGTGACGATGGCCGCCGCTGCGTAGGGATGTTGAGCGGCAAGCCACGTCAGAAAGATGGCCAGCACGTCTTCTCCGAAGCTCAACGCAATATTGGAAATGGGCTCAGGCGACGGAGTCACAGCAGCCCGCACCGCCGTTTTTCCGCCATGCGCTGCCAGCGCAATCAAGCCTCCCGCCAGCGTGGCCGTGAGCTGCTCCCACGGAGAGAGTGTCGCAGTGGCGTGATATGCAAGCAAGGCAGCGACTGGCACACGAATGAAGGTGTGCAGCGCATTCCAGATCAGGTCGAAAGCAGGGATTTTGTCGGCAAAGAACTCAATCGCGAACAATACCGCGCAGATGCCGATCACGTACCAGTTAGCAAGCACCGCCAAAGACGGCGGCAATGGCAACACTCCAGCGCGAGCTATTAAACCCAGAGTGGCAACCGTGGCGTACACATTTAGTCCCGCTGCAAAGCTGGTGGCTACCAGTACTGCAACCAGTTCACTGGCTGGAATTCTCATAGTTGTTCAAACCTAGGATAACTCGCGGTCTAAAGATTTTTGGAACGTGCAGCCCACCGTTGACGGGGTTCCTGAACAAAAACAAGAAAGGCCGCCTTGTCGGCGGCCCTAGCCCACTCTCAACGTTTTCCTTTCCTTACAGAGTCGATTCGATCTCGAATCCCCAGGCCTCGAGCAGAGGCTCGGGAATGTATTTGGAATTCTTGTTGCGTCGCGCCCACTCCCGCAATCTGGTGGAACGCAAGTACTGATCAGGCGAGAGCTTATATTCGCGCACAACCTGCTCAAACTCGGTGATGGTGGGGGTAATAGGCCCGATCGGTTCGGGCTTGCCCCAGTTCGGATTTCCGCGTCGCTTAGCCATGAAGATTGCGCCTCGTCCTCGTAATAAAAACACCCTTTAGGGTTTTCCCGGCAAATTAGATTCCTTTATGTTCGCCAAGGATTCACCCCCCTGGTCGGTTCCTGCGCATACAGCGCACATACCATGCTGCGAGTGCCTGCTTTCCCGATAGCTGGAAGCTAATGATTCTAATGGTGTTCTGCCCTCTTGTCAATGATCATTTCCGGCCGCTTAGCGTCTTCGCCGATACATGTCGAAGAAAATAAAGCCTTAGCGGCATTTGCGCCCTTCGATTTAGGCTTTCTCAATGGCGCCGGTTCCGGGATTCGCGGTCAAGAGCACGCGGTTAAGTTACCGCCGTAATCTCAATACGTTAGCGATGCATTGACGGGCGAGGCCTGCCTACCTAGAGTGCGTTGTAGGAGGCCATTACTGTGAGGGATATCCACGAAGTGCTACGGAAGAAACAGGCCGAACAAGCGCAACTTGGCAAACAGATCGAAGCTCTACAGAGCGCCGCGGAACAGTTGCGCAGCGTGGCCCATTTGCTGGATGAGGCACACAGCGAGGAAGCGATAAACCGCGGCTGAGAGCCCTCCCACCTTACGTTATGGGCTGCGAAGACGGAATATGAGTTTGCAATCCTTAGTTCTCTGTTCCGATGAAAAGATCGCACGCGTATTGCGGCGCGTGCTCAGTGACCTTGACATCGGGATCGACCAGTCTCCGGATGCCGATTCCGCGATCCGCAAGCTGACACGTCAGAGATATGAAGCAGTCATTGTGGACTGCACCGACGAGCAAGCCGCATCCCAGGTACTCAAAAGTGCTCGTTCCGCCCCTTGTAACAAGCGCGCCGTCGCCGTGGCTGTTATTGATGGAAAGAAGGCTCTACGTAGCGCTTTCGATCTGGGCGCCCATTTCGTTCTCTACAAGCCGCTTTCGGCGGAACGCGCCAAGGCCAGTTTCCGGGCGGCTCGCGCCTTGATGAAGCGGGAGCGCCGTCGCAACATTCGCGTCCCAATCGAAATGCCGGTGATTTTGGTACTGAATGACGGTGCCGGGCAACAGCGGACGCTCACATCGGACTTGGGCGAAGGAGGCATGGCCGTCCAATCCTCCCAGCGTCCCAAAACACACGGCGCTCTCCAGATCCAATTCGCTCTACCCGGGACTGAAGACACCATCCACTGCGGGGGCGAGGTGGCTTGGGAGAATGCCGGGCGGCAAACGGGTATTCGCTTTGTGGATCTAGCGCCGGAGGCTCGCGACCAGCTCAAGGCGTGGATCAACGGTCATTCTCCTGACGCCGAGCTGGATGACCCACCGCTGGTTTGCAAGCTTACCGATCTCAGTTTGGGAGGTTGTTATCTGGAGGTCACCACACCCTTTCCGTTGCGCACCAGAATCGTCCTTTCTATGCGAGTCAGGGACGTTCAGGTGCAAGCCGAAGGCGTGGTGCGGGTGATGCACCCCGAAGTTGGCATGGGAGTGGAATTCACGCAGAAGACAACTCAGCAACGGGAGCACGTGGGCAAATTCATTCAGGCTCTAACCGAGAGCAACGGAATTCTTCCTGATCTTTTGGTGGAACCCGAGGGGCTGGATGTGGGGGAGCCGACGCCGCCCGCTCCGGGAGCCGAAGATCTGGACGATCCCTTGCTCCATCTTTTCCTCAGGAAGGCCGAACTTACCACGGAGGCCTTCCTGATCGAACTACGCCGGCAGCGGGGCACCAACAACGAGCCCGCTCGACCCGTGTCAATCTGAGCCTAGCTGCTACTGCTCAAATATCACTTCAGTTGGTTCTGAATAACCAGCATCTATATCGACGCCCACAAACTCAGAGAACGAAACCATCCAAAACGCAATCATCTGTGGCCCGGGTGAGGTGAGGTTGGCAACGCCCCTGCCATTGTTCGAGACCGACGAGACGGAGTAGGTTCCAGCCACATGCAAGTCCGGGCTGAGCCCGGAGGTCTGGCTCGAATCCTCGGTCCCCACTAATCCGGCTTGTCCGCCTTTCCCATCCAAGGTGATCACGCCTGTGGCCAGTGCCGCACTTGAATTGGCCACGGCGTCAGGAGCCAATGTGAACGTGCCGGCTGCAACGCCGTTGCTGAACGGTGGCGGCACGGCCTGGCGCTGCAGGGCGCCGATTTTCACCGCAGGCTCCATGCTCAAGAGGAACGCTGAATTTGGCGCGATCAGGTATGCAACAAAGCTGGTGACCGCCTGCGTTTTGACGTTTATCAGATTTAGCAATGCCCGGCCATTGGACTGGGTCGTATAACTCCCGGCCAACACCGCGGCGGTTGTGATAACTCCTCCATTATTTTCGTCGAGTTGCCCTGAGATAGCTCCCGTCCCATCAAAGGACAACTGGCCGATGGCAACGTCAGCAGATCCGTTGGCCAGGCCGCTCTGAGTGAAGACAGATGAGCCCTGAAGAGATGACTCGCTGAACGGAGAACTTGATTGCTGCAGGGCGTCTCCACTGAGCATTGGACTGCTCGCCCCGACTGGGTCGGTCGAGAGCCAGAAAGCTTCGTGCGAGGAAACCACGTAAACGCTGAAATGGAAGGTTGCCCCTCCCAAGAGGGGGACGCTCAGGCTGGCCGTGCCGCGTCCATTTGCTGCAATGGTGTACGCGCCGGGGAAATTGTTTACCGGAGCCAAAGCACTGCCAGCATCATTTACGTCCAAAGTGCTTCCGGCGATGGTGCCAGACCCGTCGGCGAAGATCGCACCCAGGCCCGCGATTCGTCCGCCCGCGAAGTCCGCGCCGCTCAGACTCAGCGCGTAGCTGCCACTAAACGAGGAATCCGAGAATTTCGCCAAAGTTTGCGCTTTAATCACCCCTGAACCACGAATTCCAGAGTTGTCGAATTCAATAAATCGCGCCTTGTTGCCGGTTGCATTCAACGCGAAGGTAAAGGTAGAGCTTCCGCTCGCAGTGGTTATCGTGATCGTTCCGCGGTTGTCCGCGCTGATTGCATATTTTCCGGTAAAGGGCAAATTTGTGGCCGGACCCCAGACACGGTTGATATCCTCGACGCCGTTGAGAATGTTGCCACTGCCGTCAGCTGTAAAGCTTCCGGCAGCCTGATAAACACCGGAACTGTCGAACCCTCGGAACAGGAATACGTATGCGCCGAGCAGTTTGCTATTGTCTGACGGAACAATAGTGACAGTCGCGGAGCCGGACTTCGCGCCTGAGACTGCAATCACCTGGATCGTTGCCGGCACGGGTGGCGCCGCGGGAGCTGTGTAAACTCCTGCGCTGGTGATGACGCCGCACTGGCTGCCCGCGCAGCCTGCTCCCGAGAGCTTCCAGGTTACGGCTAGTGCCGAAGAAGCGGACAACGCTGTGGTCGCGCCATCCTGCGCGCTGAACTGTAGATGTCCATTCTCTGTTACCAGTGCGCTGTTGGGAAGCACATCAATGAGGCCTCGAGCCTCCACCGTTACGGTTGCCGTCGCTGACTTGGAGGGATTGGCCTGCGAGGTTGCGGTCACGATGACCGTAGGCGGATTCGGAATTGCGGCGGGAGCAGTGTAAAGACCCGCGACGGTGATCGTCCCGCAAGTCGGCCCGCTGCAACCCGCGCCGGAGACACTCCACTTCACTGCCGTATTCGTGGTCCCGGTCACACTAGCGCTGAACTGCTGTTTGGCGCCGATCACTACTTTCGCCGAAGACGGAGAGACCGAGACCGCCACCGGAGGCAATACCGTTACCGTGGCCGAAGCTGATTTGCTGGGATCAGCCTGCGAAGTCGCGGTTACCGTGACTGTGGGAGGCGTCGGAACCGAGGCTGGGGCGGTGTACAGACCAGCAACAGTGATGGTGCCGCACGTCGGCCCACTGCAACCAGTTCCAGAAATCGTCCAGGTAACGGTTGTATTGATTGTTCCGGTCACGGTTGCAGTGAATTGCTGCTTAGCACCGGTCACTACTTTCGCCGAAGACGGAGACACTGAGACTGCCACCGGAAGCAATATCGTGACTGTGGCCGAAGCTGATTTGCTGGGATCAGCCTGCGAAGTCGCGGTTACCGTGACTGTGGGAGGCGTCGGGACTGAGGCTGGCGCAGTGTAAAGACCTGCGCTCGTAATCGTGCCACACGGCGACCCACTACAACCAGTTCCAGAGATCGTCCAGGTAACCGTCAAATTGACTGTTCCGGTCACGGTCGCCGTGAACTGTTTCTGGGCTCCGATCAGCAGCTTTGCCGAAGTGGGTGACACTGAGATCGCTACTCCGCTGACGACTGTCACGGTCGCCATCGCCGACTTCGTGAGATCAGCCTGCGAGGTGACAGTCACCGTCACGGTTGGCGGATTCGGTATCGTCGCGGGGGCGGTGTAGAGGCCAGAATTGCTGATGGTTCCACAGGTGGCTCCGCCGCAACCAGGTCCAGAGATCGTCCAGGTGACTGCCTTGTTGGCTGTTCCCGTCACGGTGGCCATGAACTGCTGCTGGGCGCCCGATACCACGTTGACCGAGGAGGGCGACACCGAAACGGCGACTGCCAGCACGATAGTCACGGTGGCCGACGCTGACTTGGTCGCGTCCGCTTGCGAAGTTGCCGTCACCGTAATAGTGGCGGGTTTCGGGACCGATGTCGGTGCCGTATAGAGTCCCGCGCTGGTGATTGTGCCACAGGCAGCTCCGTTGCAGCCCGCTCCGGAGACACTCCACGTCACCGCTGTGTTGGCTGTGCCTGTTACCTTGGCGGTAAACACTTGAGTAGTGCCGGTTTTCACTTTCGCCGAACTGGGAGAAACCGAGACTGTGACGGGAGACAATACGGTCACAGTGGCCGAAGCTGACTTGGTCGCATCCGCCTGTGCCGTTGCGGTCACCGTGACGGTGGGCGGATTCGGAACTGCTGCGGGCGCAGTGTAGAGCCCAGTCCCGTCAATCGTGCCGCATGCCGATCCAGAGCAGCCATCGCCAGAAATACTCCAATTGACTCCAAAAGAGTTCGATCCTGTTACCGTCGCCGTGAACTGTTGCGGCGTACCTGTAACCAGTTCCTTGCTGGTGGGTGAGATAGAGATTTCTAAGCCTGTGATCAACGTCACTTGGGCAGAAGCCGACTTGGTAGGATCTGCGTTCGACGTTGCCGTCACGGTCACGATATTAGGGATCGGGATTGATGTCGGCGCGGTGTATAGCCCGGCAGCTGTAATTACACCGCAGGAACTGCCGCCACAGCCCGCGCCCGATACTTTCCAGGTGACGGTGGTGTTCGCGCTGCCGGAAACTTGGGCGGTGAACTGCTGCTGCCGGGTGCCAGGCGCGAGTGAGACTGAACTAGGTGACACGCTCACGGAAACCACGGCGGACGCCGACGTGGCCAAGGCAACCAGCGCGCATGTCAGAGCCAGAAATAGACGCAGCAGATGATTTCGACGCCAGGTCAACACGAGTCCCTCTCAATTAGAAGAGATTTGAACGTTCCCCACCTTCGGGCCGGGAAGGATGTTCATCAGCCACCGTGGCGAGGACTTTAACGCGTAGCGGACTGTTTACAAATTACCCAGCGCTGCTACGCCTATCGAACTAGTCCGGCCAAAAAGCCACAACTAGCGCGGTGTTTGGCTGGTCGAAAGAATTTGCTGCCAAGGTGGGACGGTCGCGGCAGCCGAGGAGTGTGCAGGTGCGTGGTCTAGGTAGGGAGGCTGAGCTTGGTGCCCGGGGACGGAATCGAACCGTCACGCCCCTTTCGGGGCCCGGGATTTTAAGTCCCGTGCGTCTGCCAGTTTCGCCACCCGGGCTTAGTGCTAGGGTCGTTAGAGATACAACGTTAGTTGCGGGATTGGCGGTTTGCAACGTGCACAAGTTTTGAGTCAACTGTAACCGAATTCTAGCCGTTCTCAGCTACAGCCTCGGATTTTTGCTCGCTCGCTTGCAGCTTGAGCATCGCATCTACGATATCGCGCTGGTCCACGATTGCAGATCTCCCAAAAACGCTTCGAGTTTTCCAGCCGCCACTCTTCTAGATTACACCTTCGGCGATACCGCTCGCATAGGCGAACTCGTCACGTTGATTGATCCCACGGGCGACGAATCCCAGACGCAATACCAAAACAGGGTAGTATCTTTCGGGAAAAATTTGGCTACCCCCCACCCCACAGCCTGGTTCTGACTTTGCCGCCCACCCGCCGTGCGCTGGCTCCCCGCACGGTTAGTCCAGCTCACGAGGGTGGCAGACTTGTCAGCTCGTCAAAGCCACAAAGGCGTATCTCGCGAATTGTTTTAAGGGCAGTGGGGAACTCTGACAAGTCCTTTAGTCGTATGCCTCCAGCGAGCCAAGGATCGTTCTTGAACGATCGATGACTTGTTATGCCGTTCATGCGCGGAAATAAATAATAGCTACAAATGCGATCATGACTTCGATTCAACTTGCATACCAAAGTAATGTATTCGCGTTCGGCGTGGTTAGGTTCGACAACCCAATGGAGTCTTCCCCCGTTTCTCCGCTTCGTACGGCAAAGCAATATGGAAACCATCACATGATCATCCAGTCGTAGAATTGATCGAGAGTGGTTTGGCAGGTGCGTAACGGTTGCATTGTTCGGAAACATCTCCTTGATTTGAACCACCAGTCTTCGGCGCAAACCCATTGTGCGTTCTAGTTGCTCGCTCTTAAACATGTCCTCTGCGGGGAGATGATAGCCGACCATTTCATACATCTGTCTATAAGACCCGAAGTGATTGTGAAGTGTGTTGGTCGAGGGCATCCCTCTCGCCTTTTTGATTAGTGTCTCAGTGAGACGACCTTTGGCTTTCAGCAAACGTCTGAGCCTGGACAAGATTTCTTTATCGGACCACAAAAAATCGGCATTTCTGGGCAGCGCAGTCTGAACGTAGTCGAAGCTGTGTTGGTCAATAATCGGCGCGAAGGCTAACGGCTTTCTTATCCATTGGTCTGGCTTTTCGTGGATCCGTTTGCCGTGCAGCCGTTGAGAACTTCGATGCCAAACGTTGCATCCCATGTACTTTGGATTTGTGAGTATATTGAAGACCTCACTATGCGTCCATCGTTTGCCGCTGAACTCGATTCCTCTCGAATTTAGATCGCGAGCTATCGCTGTGCAGCCGTGTCGGCCTTCTATCACCATTGAGAACATGTGGCGCACGCACTTGATCTCCTTTCGCGGACCGGGAACCAGTATTATTCGGTCGGTCGTAAGACTCTTGCACTCACCACGGCTCAATTTCTGCTTCGGTCTTCCATCTGAAGAGACCATTAATCCGCGGAAGCCATATCCCGGCGGTCCCCCGACCCAAAATCCCATTTGCGCTAATCGGCTCTTGCCCCGGAAGACCTTCTCTCCCAGTTCACGACTGAACTCCGCCGCCATGCTTCTCTTCAGTGCCTTCAGGATTGAGCTGGAAGGGGTATCGTCGTTTGCGAATTGCTCGGCGCAATGCAGTCCCTTCGGTACAGTTACGAGCACGCTGATGTCGCCGTCGGGAGCACATCATGGCGGCAACTCGGGGTCACCAGCTACGCCGATCAGTCGGCACGCCTGCCGAAATCTAGGCGCGGGCTTGATCTCAACAGTTCGAATAACTAGCCAGTTACCCCTTTATCTTTGTTAGAGAGGTTGATAGATGGCCGTCTGGCATTCTGCGTGCCGCGCCTCGTTATCTACTTATTCCGTTGTAGGAGGGTCATAATGCTGACTGACACGACCTTGACCATTCGCTGCCCATACTGCACCGCGAGCATTGACTATAAAGCGATGATCGCATACAAAGACGGGCGGTTCGTCTGCCGTGATTGCGCTCACACCGTGCGGCCTGGCATGCCTGAGTACAGATGTATGTGCCACAGATGCCTGAAAATAGCGCGAAGAAACCTGACCGAGAGGTGAAGTCCCTGGACACGACGCAGTCTTGTCCCAGGGCGCGCAGCGGGCCATTTGACTTACGGTCTTGATTCAGACCCGCTCGCTGTCCTGATCGCGAAGGTGGGGACTGCTGATGCTGCTGTAAATCACATCGAGGATTATGGGAATTGGGCACTGCGTTCGGCACAGCGTATGGAAATTCCGGGCAGGGATGCGTATCCCCCAGGCGCAGACGAGGAAACCAAGGAATTTGTGCGTTACTGGTTCGACTTGGAGGGACGCCCCGAGCCTGGCCCCTGCCGAGAGGTCCATCTTAGGCGCGAATTATAGCGCAACTAATGACGTGCGATGCCGCGGCATCCGCCACTGTGCTTGACGACTTGGCGCCGCGCGTGCGTTCTTAGCCGGAGGATAGCAATTCGTGAAAATCTCGGGTGTGATATATAGGCTGGGAAGGAAGGCTGATCCTTGGGCTCTCCCTGATTGGGCCTCCGCTGGGCCTGGTGGAACCTTCGGCAATCACTTTGACGACCCTGAGGCGACCTACCGAATGTCACCGCGCAGAGTTAGCAGTCGATTGCTCAATTTATAGCAGACGTGGAGAAAATGGAACCCTAGATCGAACTCTAACGCGACTGGTCTAGGTCGTGCCACCGGGTGCGCCCACAGCCCCTGCTTTCTTCCCTGATTCCTCCTCATGAGCCTGACCTGGGTTGGCGGCCTGCCCACGTTTAGTAAGAACGCGGTCAAGCTCTTGGACAAGGGAGGACGGGTTGACTGGTTTCGACAAGTAGCCATCAAACC
>DATKEN010000096.1:0-4594 GCA_035512155.1 Terriglobales bacterium
TGCCCAATTCGAGGAAGGGAAGAAAGGTGAGCTGAAAGCGGGCGAATACGCCGACTTCATCGTCCTCTCCGACGACCTCACCAAAATCCCGCCCGCGCAATACACCAAGACCCGCGTCCTCGAAACCGTCGCCGGTGGCCGTTCCGTCTACCAAGGCAATTGAGATCGAATCGGGTTGATTCGTTGTGGCGGACATTCCATCTCGCCAACTGCCTGAGTCCGCACTCACGCCCGGCGCTGCTGCGGCGCAAAAAAATCGAGGGGGCCATTCCGGCCCCCTCGGTTGGTTGAATTATTGATTGTGTTTGCGCCGCTCCGCTCCTTCTTACCAGCGGAACCGAACCGCAAGCTGCAAGATACGCGGGGTTACAGTGGCTGCGGGCGCGCCCAAGCCGTTGAAGTTCAGTCCTGCTGCGTGGGTAGCGCGCTGGAAGTCCTTTATGTTGAGCGCCTGTCCATTGGCCCCAAGATAGAAACCCGTGTTGGGGTCAACACAGACGGCGGTGCAAGCGAAATTCGCGTTTGACACCAAAATCCCTGCTGAGTTCTTTACAGCTGGCTGATTGATCGGGATCACTGCAAGGTTGTCATTGCCGTTGTTAAGGATGAACAAGGGGTGATTGAAGACGTTGAAGGCGTCTAGTTTGAGTTCCAGCGCTGCGGATTCCCATTTCGGAATCTTGAACGCCTTCTTAACAGACACATCGAAGCGATAAAGGGGCAGGCTCTGGCCTGCATTGCGGACCAAGTTTCCGCTGAAGAATTGGAAGTCCACGGGATCGCCCGAATAGCTGTCAGCGGGACCAGCAGGATTCGCTCCACCAGGAGCCAGGAATGTTGTCGCCGCGGGGCACGAGGCGGCTGGCTGCCACTGTTGACAAAGAGCCACGCCCGCGGAACTGATGGCAAGGTTCGTCCCAGATGCGGAACCAATGTTTGTGGCAACCAAAGTACCGTTCGCAAGAACGTTAGGACGCTGTTGGGTCTCGTTGCCGAGAGCGGGGAAGATGGAAGTTGCCGATGGGCCATCACCGGTGGATACCGGGAAGGGTCGGCCGGACTGCAAAGTACTCAGCAATCCAAAGGTCCAACTATTGACGACTTGCTTCAGAACCGGCGTTGAGACCAACTTCTCGGTGTCGAGGACCACGTTAAAGTTGGCCAAATGGCGGATGTCTTGTTGCGAGAGTGCGCGCTCAGACGAAGTGCTGATGAATGGATTCGCCGGCTCAGATAGCCCGAAAAAGTCCTCCCCGGAAGCCAGGGTCTTTGACCAGGTATAGCTCCCTTGGAACTGCACGTGGTGGGAGAGCCGCTTCTGAGCTGTCACAACCAATCCATTGTAACCAGACGTGCGGTTGTTGAATTGCGTCCGCACTGCCTTGAACCGTGGATCGGGATCGCTCGGCAAGTAGAAGTAGCCCGGATGGGCCGGATCGGCCACGGGCTTAGCAAGGTTCGTATCCGTTTCGCCGAAGAGGCCGAATCCATATACGCCCTGGAAGCCGATGCTATAGACAAACGACGGCCCGACTTGTCGGGTAATGGAAAAGGACGTCTCGCGAATCTCCGGATTCTTGATGGTCGGAGAGATGGGACGCACACGGCCGAAGAAATTGATCGGCTTGAACAGTGCCAATGTAACTGGATTCGGGGCATTCGGGAAAGCATTAAGAATAGTTTGGCCACTAGTTGTCCCGTCGGTTCCCACGGAACTAGCCGTAATGGTTTGGGTCAGGAGGTTGACGCCGTCGAAATTAAGCGAGTCCAGAACGATGTTCAGATAGGCCAATTCGGTGACTTCTGCTCCTGCGGCCCGAATGACCGTCTTTCCAGGGTCACCGAAGAGTGTATGCAGAAAGCCGGAAGTGTAACTCGGGCTCCAGGCGATGCCTAGCCTCGGTTGCCAGTTGTTCTTATCACTGCTGCAGGCTGGGATGATTCCATTCGCCTGCGTACAGCCGCCCTTCACGCCGCTATTCGGTTGTGTTCCTCCCTTGAAGGCGCCGCTTTCCACGTCATAACGGAGCCCATAGTTGAGCGTGAGATTGTGAGTGAATTGCCAGGTGTCCTGCACATACAAGCCGTATATATTATCCGCGGCATGGACAAATGCCGGACCAAAGCCGATCGTGAAACTGGTCGGCAATCCTCCGCTGAATGCACCGTACTCTCCATAATGGAATTGTTGGAATAGCGAGTCATAAGGGAAATGGCTGATGTTCACGCCAGTCTTGAACGTGTGAGTCCCACGCGTGTAGGACAGATTGTCAATGTATTGGAAACGATGTTGCAACGCAGCCTGTGGGCAGCAGAAATCTGCACCCACGTAAAAGTTCGGCCCAGCCTGCCCCGGCTGAGTGCTGTCCGTCGGGGTCTGACTCAGGAACCGATGCCAGAAGAAGCGCGCTTCATTGACGGTATGCGGCGTAAGCGTGGAAACCATGCCGACATTGAGAGTGTTGTCGTGCACGACCGAGTTCACCAGGCCGCTCGCCGCTGTGTCGGGTCCCGTCTGAACGTTCAGGTTGCTCGAGATATCGCGTTGGAGGTTGTAGCGTACCGTCAGCATATGCTTGTCCGTCAACTTGATATCCAACTTTCCCGACCCCAGTATCTCGTTGGTCGGCTGATTGACAGTGACAGAATTGCCGAATGGTGTGAAAGTGGCTGGCGAACCCTGCGCCACTTTTTCCCAGCTTCCGAACCAGAAAATGCGGTCCTTTATCAGCGGCCCTCCAACCGTGAAACCTTCTTCATGTTTGAAGAACGGTGCGCGATCCTTAGGAGCATTAAGATTGTAAAAGAAGTCGGAAGCACCAAGATTCCGTCCCCGGAAATACCCGTGACCATCGCCATGGAATGAATTGGTCCCTGACTTGGTGATCACGTTCAAAATAATATTCCCAGCCTGGCCGTATTCCGCATTGTAGTTGTTGGTCAGTACTTGGAACTCCTTCACCTCTTCCACCGAGGCACCCAATGCGTCTCGCGCGGACGTCGATGCGTCGGAAATATTGCCTCCGTCGATGCTGACGGCGATGCCGCGGTCATTTACATTTCCGGGCCCCTCGATATCGGACGAGTTCCCCGTATAGTCGTATTTAACTCCGGGTGCGGATGCTGCAAGGCCCTGATAGTCATTGGCCACGCCTCCAATCGCGTTGAACGAAGTGGTTGTAGGAAGGTCAGCCACGGCTTTATCGTCGATTACGGTGGAGACGTCCGTCTTGGTCGTTTCGACCAAGGGCAATTCCGAGGTAACCACCACGGACTGTTTTTGGCCTGCCACTTCCAAGTTAAAATTAGCATCGCGCTGCTCGCCCACCTGCAGCTTGACGGATCTCGCTTCGGCTTTTGTGAATCCGCTGGCTTCTATCGCAACGTCATAGAGGCCCGGCGGCAAGTTCTCAAACCGATAGAGTCCGTCTGAAGTAGTCTGGGTCGTCCGGACGATGCCTGTTTCCGTGTTTGTTGCCGTTACAGCAGCATTGGGGACGGCCGCACCCCGTGGATCTAGAGCGCGCCCCGTGATGGTTGCAAACGCTGTCTGTCCATAAGCGGCATGATTTACACACAGGAAAAGTACAACTGCCAATACAACAGCGACACCCCAAGAATATCGATTTTGTAACTTTCTCATTCTTCCCCCTTTCAAAGCATAGAAGGTCTAAGCAGCAAATTGCTGCAGGACACACTCGCCTTTTTACTGGTTGGCAGTACCTTACGACGATCCAAATCTGGAGTCAACTACAATCCCTTAAGCTAAAGAAGCCAGAGCACTTATGTAACGAATCCTGCAGAAATGAAAATGCAATATCTAGCTTGGCCCGAGTCTCTCGCATCAATTATGGAGTTTAGATAAAGTGAGTGTGACTAGCATCCAATGGCGATTCAACTGTATTGGAATCCTGATCTGCTGGGTTTTTGTTCCGTCGTGAAAACGGCTTCATCTGCCGTTTGAGTAGTACTTGACGTCTACGCTTTCGTACATTGTGGCGCTGGCGGCTTGGGCTTTTTCGTACGTGTCGATGTCGGAGGCGTGCTGCATGCTGCTTCCGACGTCGTCGAGGCCCTTGAGCAGAACTTCTTTGCGTGATGGCGCGATTTCAGACTTGAACATCAAGCCGTGCTTGTCCGCGATGGTCTGGTTCGGCAGGTTCACCGTCAGCGAATAGCCTTCTTCTTTTTCCGTGCGCTTGAAGAGTTCTTCCGCCTGATCTTCGGACAGGGTCGCGGGCAGGATACCGTTCGCTCTACGGCTTCCGGAAATGCCTTGCCACGCGGCACAAACGGACGGCCTTCGAGATAAGCAAACGTGGTCTCGTCCGGCGTGACCATTCCCGCGCGCGCGCCGCCCTCGATGGTCATATTGCAGACGGTCATGCGCCCGTCCATCGAAAGCGAACGAATCGCTTCGCCGCCGTATTCCGCAACGTGACCCGTCCCGCCACCGATCCCGATCTTCCCGATGATGGCCAGAATAATGTCCTTGGCCGTGACCCCCTTGGGACGCTTTCCATGCACCAGAATGTGCAGCGTTTTCGACCGCGACTGCACCAGACACTGCGTCGCAAGCACGTGTTCCACTTCG
>DATKEN010000097.1:0-2412 GCA_035512155.1 Terriglobales bacterium
GATCCGGTTTGGGCGTGCAGATAGCCGAACGCATAAGGCCCGGCAAATCCTGCGACGCTGCCGAAGGAGTTGATCATCCCTACCGCGGCCGCTGCGACCGACTGGCTCAAGGTTTCGGTTGGGATCGCAAAGAAGGTCGGAAGATAGGAGTAGATGTTCGCACCCAATGTGCAAAATGCAACCAGAACGAAAAGGGAACGGGGTTGGTTGATGAGGCCGAGCGCTCCGATGACTGCGAGGAATATGGGTATCGCGGAGTGCCAATGTCTTTCGCCGCTGCGGTCCGAATGCCAGCCGTTGACCTGCATCGCGACGAAGGTCACAAGGTAAGGGATGGCGCCCAGAACACCGACGCGGACGTCGGACAGTCCCGAGAAACTTTTCAGCATGGTCGGGATCCAGAAAGCAAAACTGTACATCGCCAGATAGTTGATGAAGGTGGCGGCGGCGAGCAGCAGAATCGTGCGCGATGTCAAAGCCTGCCAGACAGAAGTTTTTGGCGCGGAAGAGGGGGCTTCTTCGCGCAGCCTGTGCTGAATCCAATCGCGCGCCGCCGGAGCGAGCCAGGTTGCCTGGTGTGGCCAATCCGTCAGGAAGAAAAACGAAACTGCGCCCAGCAGAATCGCCGGTATTCCTTCCAACACGAAAAGCCAACGCCAACCGGCATGGCCAAACCAGATATGGCCGAGAATCCAGCCGGCGAGGGGAGAACCGATCACAAACGACAGAGGAATGGCCGCCATGAAGTTACTGGTGGCCTTGGCGCGGTCCTCGCGAATGAACCAATGGCTCAGATAGACGATTACGCCCGGGAAGAAGGCGGCTTCCGCTGCGCCCAGCGCGAAACGGACCAAGTAGAGCTGGCCGGGTGTGCGTACTTCTGCCGTCAGCATCGTCAACAGTCCCCACGCAACCATGCTAGTACCGATCACGCGGCGGGCGCTCCAGTGTTCGACCAGCAGTGCGCCAGGAGTCTGGCCCGCGACGTAAGTCACGAAGAAAATTCCGACACCCAGACCAATGATCCGATCGGTGAACCCCAGATCGCGACTCATGCCCAGCGCTGCGTAGGCCAGGTTCGTGCGATCGATATAGTTCGCCACATAGAGGACGAAGAGAAAAGGAAGCAACCGCGCCGCAATGTGACGGCGTGTGTGATCGCCCAGCTGAACCGAAGTGGGCACAGCAGCACTGGGCAGAGCCACCACCACTACATTCCTCCGGGAAAGGCGGCTTAAGTCGGCGGAGTATAGCAGAATTCAGGGGAACACATGAAACTTGGGTCAAGGATCGATGAGTGTAACCGCGATATTTCACCCATTTAGGACTAGACGCCCGATATTTCCATCACGATAATTCTTGGCCAAAGTGTTTTCTGACCTGTCCGATTGTGAAGCAGAAGGAGGGCAACTTGAAAACTCTTCTCACTTTCGCCATCTGCTTGGCGATTGCCACGCCCACATTTTGTCAGTCAAAGTCTGCGCCGAAAGACCAGCAGGAGAAGGAGGATCAGTTACAAACCGCTTTAGAACAGATACGCGTCGCCATTGACCACTATAATGGCATGGCCAACCGGGGAAAGTTCCAAGTTCCTGTTGGAAGCCGCAATTACCCCTTACACCTTGAAACGCTTGTAAACGGAGTAGTGGATACGCACGGCAAGACGATTAAATTCCTGCAGAAGATTCCAGTTGATCCCATGACGGGAACCACTGACTGGGGCTTGAAAAGCGTGCCGATGCCGGGTGCAGTGCCGGTGCAAGAAGGTGGCGGCATATTCGATGTTTACACCAAATCCGAGGCTACGGCTCTGGACGGCACCAAATATCAAGACTGGTAAATTGATACTGAAACACCGGTCTCACCGTGGTTGACGTTAGCAGGCCATCTCGCAAGCTTGCGCTTTTGCTTCGCCGTTTTCGGCCCAGATGAGCGCTATCGCGATGTTTCGCCAGCAATCCACCACCACCCACTTCGTATGGGCTCACTTGTCCGCCTGAAACAACTGACAGTATCCAAGTCTTGCAAGAAAAGTAAGATCATCCCCCAAAGGCCTCCTTTCCGCAAGCGGTTTCGGGTCCCGTTTGAGACAAGAGGATTGCAATTCAAAAGGAGTAGTTATGAAGACGCCCTTTGCAATGGTGATGGCTGTTTTGACTTTCTCGTGTCTTACCCGGGCACAAGCATGGAATCACGACCCCGCTTCGCCCATCGGTCCCCTTCACTGGGGTACCGTGGCGCAGTCGGATGCCACGTGCGGCGACAGCATCACAGGTGAGGTCGGAATGAAGCAGTCACCGATCGACATCGTTCCCGACAACGCACTTGCGGCGACCTTTTCAGCACCGAGGTTCAAGTACAACCCGACTCCGTTGAAGATCGAAAACACCGGCCACTATGTCGAAGTGCCCT
>DATKEN010000098.1:0-3402 GCA_035512155.1 Terriglobales bacterium
GAGATGGCCTTGATCTGTTCGTCGTTGAGACGGAAATTCGGCATTTTGGTTGTGGCGCGGAAGTCGCTGGGTTTCTTCAGCCAAACCGGAATCCAGTTCTTGTTTAACTTGAGGCGTATGTCCTTAAGATTGGGGCCGACCTTTTTCATGTCTTGCAACAGGCTCTTGGTCGAGCGGTCGAGCTGACCGATGCGCAGCTCCAGCTTACTATTGGTGACCTTGAGCGCGATGGCGCGGTCGTTCAGCCGGTTGGCCTCCTCGTTGCTCTCGGCCTTGTCGGCTTGCTTCATCAAATCGTCCGCTTGCTTGAAGTTGTCCTTCTTCTCTTGCTCGATTTGCTTGATCTGCTGCGCGACGGAGAGCAAGTCTTCGGGTTCCTTGTCATAGCCTTCGTAACGATGACAGCCCACGCAGCCGCGCTGACGGAAAAGATCTTTGCCATCGCTGAGCGTCCAGCCCACGTCGTTGCTAACCAGCACCATGTCCGCGGCATGGCAGGTCTGGCAACCGGCTTCCATATTTCCCCTGGCGAAGAGCGGCCAGAGCCAGTGCTCGTAAGTGCCATGCGCTTTTTCAACGCTGGTGGTGGCGCGGCCGTTGCCCTGGTGGCAAGGCGAACAGCCGAACTTATCCGGATCGTGAATTCTTAAGAGGTCGCGTTCCGGGTGGCTGGTGAAAGCGCGCGAGTACTCATCCGGTTTCTTGCCCTTCAGCGCCATGGAGGCCGCCGTCAACGTAACGGGCTCGCGAATTCCCATGTGACAGGATTCGCAGCGGTCGACGATGTTGGCCTCCGGCACATTGATCTGCAGAATCTTCGGCGTCCAGGCTTCGGTCTTGTCCTGCAATCCGGCCATCTGCGTGGGAGTGAGGGTCACCATGTGCTCGGAGAGGTAGGCGTCGAGCTTTTCTTTGCGCTCGTTGACGGGCTTGATGAGTTCGCCGAGTTCCGCGCTCAGCTGGGTGCGCTCGTTTTTCAGATCGTTGTAAGTTTCTTCGAGGTGCTCGTAGTCGTAGTCCTGCTTCTTACCGTCCGGATACGCGACGGTGGTCTTTTCTTTTTTGTATGAGGCGAGGTCTGTTTGCTTGTTCTTTTTTGAAGACGCGCTGGTTTCCGTCTCGATGCTGTAGGTCAAGGCGTTGACATAGGCGCGCCGGTCGGTGAAAACGTTCTGCACGGCCAGAATCTTGGCGCTCAAATCGCGCAGCCTTAGGTTGATCTCCTTGATGCGGGGGGCCGCGTTCTGGCTGGCGCTCTCGTAATCTTGCTTCAGCTTCTGGTAATCGGCGTTGCCCTCGACCTCCTTTTGGGAGTCGCTCGACTGCGACCGGGCAGTCTTCAGGTACGTGGAGTAGCGGTCTTTCCATTCGTGCTGAAAGGCCTTCCAGGGGCGCTGGCCGAAGTCCTCATCCCATAACGCCCAGAAGAGCGTGGCCATAAGGAGGACCATGGAGATGACGTAATGCGGGGCGAGCGACTTGCTGACTACCGGATCGTTTTCGGAAACGGGCTTCTCGGGCACCAGCTTCTCCTAAACGCTGAATCCTAAACGTTGAACCAAGGTGTAATCCACACGTACTTAATGTGGAAGAGCAACCGCAACATCATTTTGATCGGCAAACCGAACATGGTGAGCAGAAAGGCCATCAGGATCGAGTACTGCAGCAAGCTCATGCGCTTGTAGTCTTTCGGATTGTTGCGCCGGAAAAAGGCGTGGACCAGGATGCCGCCGACGGCGAAGAAGCCGCCGACCACGAGCGCTCCGAAGATGCCCTTGCCCCAGTTCGAAGTGATTCCGAAGAGATCAGGCAAGTCGCGATTGACTTCATAAATGAGCCGGTTGTGGTCCCAGGTCTGCCCGGGCCAGAACCATTGCCAGCCGGGGCCGCGAATGAAGGTGCCGATGAAAATCATCGAAACCCACAGGATGATGAAGCCGAAGAGAAATGTTCCGATGGCAAACTTGCGCTGCTTCCAGGTGTAGTAGCCGGCGCCAAGCGGGTTGGTATCTATATAAGGAATAACCATCAGGCCGACGATGATCAGGGTGGGCATGACCACGCCGGCGATCCAGGGATCGAAGTAAACCAGCATTTCCTGCAAGCCGAGGAAATACCACGGTGCTTTCGCCGGGTTCATGGTGAGGTTGGGGTTCGCTGGTTCTTCGAGCGGTGCGTTTAAAGTGATGGACCAGACCATCAAGATGATGGTGACGATGATAGCGGCCAGGAATTCCACGCGCAGGAGAAACGGCCAGACATGAACTTCTTTTGCCCATCCGGGCTTGAAGGGCCAGGCCTTGCGGTGATGCGTCTTGGCCAGCGCCGCGTCTCCCGCGAGTTGCTCGATCAAGACGTCATTGGCATGCGCCTGTTTCCACGCCAGGTACATATAGAAAGCAAGCAGCGGAATCATCGCGATGATCGGCACGTTGTCCGCGGCGGAGAGGATTTCCCATAGTTGTTTCCAATCCATGGCTACTTCTTCGCCTCCTTTACCTCGGAGTCGAGCACCACGGCCGCGGGGCCGGAGATGCCGCCATCCTTACGCACGCGCCAGAAGTGCAGGATCATGAAGATGGAAGCGATGATGGGAATGCCGATGCAATGCCAGATGTAGGAGCGGAGGAGCGCGTTGGCGTCCACGATGGAGCCGCCCAACAGGCCAAAACGCACATCGTTGTAAGGAGTAATGAAGGACGGAGCGAAGGGGCCTTCATTGCCGAGGCCCGGGGTGGCGCGCGCCATGTTGGTGCCCACGGTCACGGCCCAAAAGCCGAGCTGATCGTCGGGGAGCAGGTAGCCGGTGAAGGAGAGAAGCAGCGTCAACACCAGTAGGATGACGCCCACGTTCCAATTGAACTCGCGCGGCTTTTTGTAAGAGCCGGTAAGAAACACGCGGAACATGTGCAGCTCGACGGCAATCACCATTAAGTGCGCGGCCCAGCGATGCATGTTGCGCAACAATTTGCCGAAAGGAACGTCGTGTTCGAGGTAAAGAACATCGCGGAAGGCCTGCACTTTGCTCGGGTGGTAGTAAAACATCAGCAGCACGCCGGTGAGCGTAAGGACGATGAACAAATAGAACGTGATGCCGCCCATGCCCCAGGTGTAGCTGTAGCGCACCGCGTCGCGATTGATCTTCGCGGGATGCAGATGCAGGAAAACGTTGGAGAGCACGCCTAAGGCGCGATTGCGCGGCGTGTCGTCGTGTTTATGACGGAAGATCGAGGTGAAGACCTGCGTCTTTGAAGGTTTCTTGAGCAGCTCGACTTGCTCTTTTGCTTTTGCAGGCATGTCCGTCTTGAGGGACTGGAGGTCCTCCTTGACGCCCGCCTTGAGACGATCGACCAGGCCAACCGATTTGCCATTTTTTCCGTTCGGAGTTTTCTCTTCGGGCAT
>DATKEN010000099.1:0-2348 GCA_035512155.1 Terriglobales bacterium
AGTTAGTTATTCCTCGCTCGATTACGTCGGCCACGCGTTCGGCCCGCGCAGTTGGGAAGTTCAAGACATCCTGGTGCGTCTCGACAAAGACTTGGCCGATCTGTTTGCGCATCTCGATAAAAAGGTCGGTCGCGGCAACTACATCGTGGCCCTCAGCGCCGATCACGGAGTCGCTCCGGTGCCCGAAGACATGGAGAAGACTGGCGCAGATGTCGGCGTGCTCCATCTGGCTGAACTGCAAGAACGCATGGAGAAGGCGCTCGAACCCTTCCATCTCGCTAAGCCAGCCACCGCGCATATTAATGGCAGTGAGGTCTATTTCGCTCCCGACGTATACGAAAAGCTAAGGCACGACGACAAAGCCATGCGTGCAGTAATCGATGCCGCCCTCACCCAGCCCGGCGTGGCCGAGGTCTTTCGCGCCGAGCAAGTAAAAAATCGTCCAGCGACGCAGAGTCCAACGCGCAGCGCCATCGCCGATAGCTATTTCCCAGGACGCAGCGGCGACCTATTCATCGTTCCCAAGCCCTATTGGCTCATGGACCGCTCAGCCCCAGGAAAACGTCGATACGGCGCCGGCCACGGAGTCTCCTACAACTATGATCAGCACGTCCCGGTTCTCTTCATGGGCTTCGGCATCCGCCACGGAGAATACTTCGACGCAATTACGCCCGCCGACATAGCCCCAACCCTTGCGTCTCTCTGCGGAATCACGCTGGCCACTCGCGATGGACACATCCTGTCCCAGGCGTTAGGCAAGTAGTGTCCTTCAGCGCCCACGGCCGCTTCATGTGGTAAGCTTCTGTCGAAGTGAGTGCCGCGGACGCTGTCGATCTCAGCGTACAGATTGGCGCCCTGCGCCTGCGGAATCCCATTCTCGCGGCCAGCGGAACCTTCGGCTACGGCGTTGAGTTTGCGCATCTCGTTGATCTAGAGCGCCTTGGCGGTTTCGTCACCAAGGGTCTTTCCCGCGACCCCATCGAAGGCGCCCCAGCACCGCGGCTCTGCGAGACGCCCTCCGGCATGCTCAATGCTGTCGGCCTGCAAAACGTGGGGGTCCGCGCATTCGTCGACGAAAAGCTCCCGGTACTGCGAAAATACGATACGGCGGTGCTCGCCAACGTCTTCGGCTATTGCCTCGAGGACTATGTCGAGGTAATCCGCGTACTGGAAGATGCCGAGGGCTTGGCGGGCTACGAGCTAAATATCTCCTGCCCAAATGTGAAAAAGGGCGGGCTGCAGTTCGGAAACGACCCCACGCAAGTAGCCGAGGTGGTCGCCGCCGCTCGAAAAGCGGCAGTCCGCCGCCCCCTGTGGGTGAAACTGTCCCCTCTTGTTGCAGATATTGGACTTATCGGCCGAGTGTCTGAATCAGAAGGAGCCGATGCCCTGACTGTGGCCAACACCTATCCCGCCATGGCCGTCGACGCACGCACCCTGAGGTCACGTTTAGGGAACCTTACGGGTGGTCTCTCCGGCCCCGCCATCAAGCCCATCACCCTGCGCCTGGTCTGGGAAACCATGAAAGCAGTAGGGATACCTGTGATAGGGCTCGGCGGCATAGAGACGGTGGAAGACGTGCTTGAATACCTGTCCGTAGGTGCATCGGCCGTTCAAGTGGGGACGGCCAGCTTTGCTGACCCGAGGGCCAGTGAGCGACTTTTGAGACCCCTTACGAAGGCTCTAGTACAAGTTAAAGCCAGCAGAATCAGCGATATAATAGGAAAATTAATCGCAGAAATTCGTTGACAAAGCGACCCGTTTTAGCTACACTTTTCGGGAAGTTGTAGCACAAAAACAACACTATGAGAAACCGACTCTTTGTGATTTGGGCTGCACTCCGCTGGGTTCCTTTGCTTTTCCTCATCGCACCGGCGATGGAGGCACCTCTCGTGGCGCACTTGAGCCAACCACCAAAGGCGATCAAGGCCTGGGTGGGTAATGCGAGCTGGTATGGACCCGGGTTCAATGGCCGCAAGACGGCCAACGGCGAGATCTTCGACAGCGAAGCACTCACTGCCGCGCACCCCCATCTCCCGTTCGGCTCTTTGGTGCGGGTGGTAAACACGCGGAACGGGAAATTTGAGCTGGTACGCATAAATGACCGGGGTCCTTATCAAGAAGGACGCGAAATTGATGTATCCTATCGCGTCGCCCGGAAAATCGGCCTCATCCATTCGGGTGTGAGCCAGGTCCGGCTCGAGTTGATGGAGTTGCCGCAGAAACGTTGAGCTTCGATGCCCATCCACGCAGCAGTTTGATCGTAGCTCTTGATTTTGATTCTTTATCTTCCGCTCTGAAATTCGCCAAGCAGGTTGCCGATCTTGTCGGTATGTTCAAGATCGGCA
>DATKEN010000100.1:0-25938 GCA_035512155.1 Terriglobales bacterium
ACGCGCATCCGCGCTTACTTCTTCTTCTTTTTTTCTTTCTCTTTGTCTTTCTTGTCGGTCTTCATCTTCTTTGCGATTTCTTCCATCAGCTTCGGCTTCAGCTCCGCCAGGACACTTTCCACAATGCTGGCGATCGCGGTAGATTCGCCGGCCGCGGTCGAAGATTCATCGCTTTCGGATTCTGCGGCCCCTTCGTCTCCCTCTGACATAACAGGCGAAGCCTCTTCCGGCTGAACATCTTTCAATCCGGCAGCCGCCGCGTCCGCGATCTGTGCCGTCAGTTGCGATCCCACGATCGACTCCCGAATCTGCTTCCAGTTCTGCCAGGCGGCCGCAAGTTCGGCTTCGCGTTGCTTGTCGCCTTCGTCAGTAGCTCGCGTAGCAATTTCCAGCGGTGGAACGGCACTGGCGGACGATGTCACCTCCGGAGCCGAAGCATGTCCACTCCCCGCGCTGGTCGATGCCCCCGCCGCGTAGGCAACTTCTTTAATACCTGAAATCATGCTGCTGGCTTCAGCCTGCGCCATCGGGATGATTTCCGGGGCCGGGGTGGACTCGCTTACACTCGCCTCTGCAACCAAAGATTGCTCGGCTCTGGCCCCGACGCTCTCACCAGCACTTACCGCCGTGTTGATCGCCACTGACTCTGCGTAACTCGCCCTGCCGGCATCGGCCGCCGCGAAAGCGGCATAAGCCTTTTCCATTTCTTGTTGCAGAATGAACGTACTTTCGTCTTCCGGCACCGGAATGGCTTCGGCGATCCATCGGGGGCCGCTCGCTGATTCCGCCGCCGTTGCTGCGCTCGCCACTGTTGCTGCCACAATGACTGGGATTTCTTCCTCGGGGCGCGCTGCGGCTGTTACAAATCCGTCTGTCTGAGCCATACCATCGGCATGCCCATTGGTCGGAGCCAGAGAAGCAATTGCTGCCATGACTTCGGCGTCCGCCGTCCAAGGCTTTGCAGCCTGCTCCGTAGTCGCGGCCGCGATGTTGTCTCCTGAATCTGCCTGGGTTGGCATCACGGGAGAATCGGTTGCAATCGGATTTTCCGCCGCCCCTGATTCGTTTCCCTTCGCTGCTTCCGTCGCCGCTGCTGTTTCCGCCGTAGGAGGAGCTGCTGTTGACGCAGGCTCAACCTCGGTGACCGGCCCTTGGCTTTGCGGAGCAGATGCAAAAGTGGCCGCCGTTGCCTCAGCTGGGCTCTCATCGATGGCGGCCGAACTAACTGCAGACTTGGGTTCTTCCGCTTCGCTTTTCTCAGCCTCAGAGCGTGCTGCGGGCTCCTGCGGCTGGCTTCCAAACGAAGCCGCCGCTGCGGTAATCGCCGCAATCTCCTCCGGCGTGATATCGGGCGGAAGCCCAGCCGGTACGGGACGCTCAAATTCCTGCTTCGGATCAACCGGCTTGGACTCCTGTTCGCGCCACAACTCGCGGACCACCGAGCTTGCCACTTGCGGTATCTCCCCTTCAGTTGCCCTAGCCGGAGGTGGCGGTATGGTCAGGCGATTTTTCCATCCAGTCTCGGTATCGCCGAACGAGTCTGCCGAACCTGACTGCTCCATCGCGGCCAGGGCTTTGGCAAAACGTCCCGGCTTCTGCGGTCCTTGAGGGACTATTTTGTCTTCGAGCTTAGTAAGGGCAGTGAGGAGTTCGCTGGCTTCGAATGGTTTGACGATGAACGCATCGGCCCGCACCCGGCGCGCCTCTTCTGGCTTGAAGGGCTCCAATTTGCCGACCGTGAGTAGCACGGGAATGCGTGCGGTCTCGCGATTTTCCTTCACCCGCTGACAAACTTCCAGACCGCCGTAGCCCGGCATATACACGTCGAGCACAATCAAGTCCGGCTTCTGTTCTGCAATTTTCTTGAGTGCGGCCGACCCATTGTTGACCGTGACCACCTCGTAGCCGGCATCGCTGAGGATTCTCCGGCCCATGTTCTGGGCAGTTACACTGTCATCGGCGAGCAGGATTCTTCGCGCCAAGGGCTGTCCTCTGGTCAGGGGGAGATAGCGTGAAGTTAACCGCTGCCAAAAGGTAAGTCAATGAGAATAAGAGGGTAATACGTTACCACCGGACAGTCACGAGTGGGTTGAAGCTGCTTCATGCTGCCGCATCCGCGGCGCCTTCGTTTAGAAAGGAACAACCTTTCGGAGACCCTTCTTTTTCTTATGCTTGCTGGAAGAAGACGAGCTGTCGTCCTGGGTCTGGCTCGACGACGAATCCGCATCTTTCCCATCGCCCGCTGCGGCTTGCCCGCTCCCGCCGGCCTGAATCTCATTCACTTGTTGCGGAGGCGGCATAGCCTGGCCACCATCGCTGGCAACATTGGGCTTCAGCTCGTTCAGGTCGGCAGCAACGTTCGGTTTCGGCTCATTGGCGTCGGACGACGCAGCCGGGGTCGCGGCCGAAGTACTGGGCGGGGCAGCAGCGCTGATGCTCGGAGTCACATCGGAGCGCGGCGCGGGCTGGTCCGGAGGCGGCGCTCCCTTGCCCACGGCTTCCACTGATACGGAATTGTTGCCCATCGAACCGGAAGCGTTTCCAACCATGGCGCGATTCGCCTGCTGTGCCACCTCGGTGGCGCTACTCATCGGCGGATCCACCAGGGTAGGTTCGCCTGTCTTCGCGGACGGGGCCACGTCCGGATGCTTGTTGAATGTGCTCATCACTTGCTTGTACATCGGGGTTGTGCGTCGGCCTTCTTCTTCCGCCTTATTTTGTGCAACTGCAGCTTTCGTCGGCCGCGGCACCGGTTGATGCAAGGCTTGGAGCCGAGCCTTGGCATCGTCCGCTCGATCCATCATCGGATATCGGGTTAGGATGCGGGAATATGCGTCGGCCGCCCTCTTCGTGAAATCTTCAATCATGCGCGACTTGGCGGCTTCGTCCATTTTGCCGCGCGCACGCAGCATCGTAACCTCGCTCTCATACGACTGCCCCAGCAGATACAAGGCCTCATCGGCTCTGCTGTAAAGCGGATACTTGTCCACCAGGGAACGAAGCCGTGCGATGGCCGCGGGATAAGACTGACGCAGGTAATAGAAGCGTCCCACGCGAAACTCGCGTTCTGCAATCACTTCCTGAACTTCCCGTAAGCGCTGCTTGGCTTCCGGAACCAGTTTGCTATCCGGAAACTGCTGGATCAGGCTCCGATATTCCTCCTCCGCGCGCACCGCATGGGTGTAGTCGCGATCTGGCTTCTCCATCTCCTGATAGTGGATGTTGGCGATCTTCAGTTGCGCTTCAGCCGCCTCCGGCATGTTTGGAAAGAAGGTAATAAAGTCCTTGTACTCGACCTCCGCTTGTGCCAACGAAGTCGAGCCCCCTTCCGCGTACCAGGAATCGGCCACAGCCAACTTGGCTCGGGCAATAAATTCAGAGTCAGGATAAGTATTGATCAGCGTCTGCAGCGTGATCCGCGCCACGTCGAACCGGTTGTGCTTCATGGCGTCCATCGCGCGATCGAACAGCACCTTATCCGGCTGTTTGGAGTCAATATTGGCGATTGGGTTGTTGACTTTCTTATTGGTGCAGGCGACCGTGACAATCAATAGGCCCGCAAGAAAAATTATCGGAATACGACCTGACATAAGACCTCGAAATTCCTTATTTGTCGCGCCAG
Organism: Terriglobales bacterium; assembly: GCA_035512155.1. GTDB lineage: Bacteria > Acidobacteriota > Terriglobia > Terriglobales > Acidobacteriaceae > JABCYV01. Next base: position 3,623 of record DATKEN010000100.1, read on the forward strand.
AGTCCCTGCCGATTGGCGGTTTTCCCGCCACTTCCTATACCTTCTGCAGGCTGGCCTCCGTGGCCATCTTCAACAATTTCTGAGCGTTAGTCTTTGGATCACCTTGACCGAACACCGCGTTGCCCGCCACCAAAATTTCCGCCCCGGCTCGCACTACATCGGCCACCGTCGTGACGTCGATCCCGCCATCAACTTCGATGCGATAACCGAGATCGCGCTGGTTCCGCAAATCCGCCAGATGCCTGATTTTATGCACTGCTCCGGGAATAAACTTCTGCCCCCCGAATCCCGGATTTACAGACATAACCAGAACGTAATCCACAATGTCGAGCACTTCGCTCAGCGTTTCCACCGGAGTAGCAGGGTTAATGACCACCCCGGCCAGGGCGCCATGCGTGCGGATCAGGTGCAGCGTGCGGTTGAGGTGCCGGCAGGCTTCCTGATGCACCGAAATCCAGTCCGCTCCAGCCTCCGTAAACTCGGGAATATACTGGTCGGGATTCTCGATCATCAAATGGCAATCGAGCGGCAGATCGGTCGCCCGGCGCAGGGACTTCACCACCGGCGGCCCCAGAGTGATGTTGGGGACGAAGTGTCCATCCATCACATCCACATGGATTACGCTTCCCCCGCCCTCAGTCGCACTGCGGATCTGGTCCGCCAAATGGGCGAAGTCAGCCGACAAGATCGAAGGTGCGAGTTCAATCAAACCTGGGCTCTCGAGGAAGAAATCCTTGGCAAATTCTACCACGGGGAACGGGAGGGCCTGATGATGTCTCCAGCTGCCCGTCGTCATTTCTTCTGCGTAAAATCATCGCCCCGTAACCTTTCACAGGCCCGGCAGTTTATACACTTAGAGGCACGATGGTCGTCCGCAGACCGGCATCGAAGGCGGCACGCAGAGACGCGCCCGGCTTGAGCCCGGCAGACGACCGTCTTTTGCTCGAGGCCGCGCAGAAAGATCCGTCCCGGTTTGCGGAGCTCTATGAAATTCACTTTGAAAGGGTCTATGCCTTCATTGTGCGCCGAGTTAATGACCGCAACGTGGCCGAGGACCTGACCTCCGATGTCTTTCACAAAGCGTTGGCCAATATCCGGCAGTTCGAATGGCGAGGCGTTCCCTTCGTCGCCTGGCTCTTCCGGATCGCCGCCAACGCAATCGCCGATCGCTCACGACGCGCAGCCAAAGAGGTTGTCGAAGATCCTCCCGAAGGCAGTACTGAGATGAATGTGGAGGCAATCGATCATCAGTCGCGGCTCTTTAAGCTTGTCCACCAGCTTCCCTCAGACCAGCGGCGCGTCATCACCATGCGTTTCGCCGAAGAGAAAAGTATCCGTGAGATCGCAACGGAATTGGGACGCAGCGAGGGCGCGGTGAAACAGCTTCAATTCCGCGCGCTCGAGAAATTGCGGGCGCAGATGGAGGGTGCCAATGCCTAAGCGCTCTCTAATCGACCAACTCGATCAGGCAATCAATGCCCTTCTCGCCGAACCGGATGCCACGCTTCCAGCAGCGGATTCGGAACTGCTGCCGCTGCTGCGCATCGCCGCCGAATTGCGCCAGCTGCCGCGCGAAAATTTCAAAGCACGTTTAAAAGCTGATCTTAAAAGGAGTGTTTCAATGGCAACTACAGCAGAACCCATTGCTGCAACTCGCACCTTCGCAGCCCCGAGGCTGGCTTTCAAGGATGCGGCGAAGGCAATCGAATTTTATAAGAAGGCTTTCGGAGCGAGAGAAACCATGCGCTTCGACACGGGAGCGGGTATCCCGCATGCTGAGATCATGATTGGAGATTCGGTCGTCATGCTCTGCGACGAGTGGCCGGAAGGGGGACGGTACAGCGCAGAGACGATGGGCAGTTCGCCAGTCAGCATGCGGATCATGGTGCCGGACGCGGACGCCTTCGCGGAGCGCGCTGTGGCGGCGGGTGCCAAGCTGGCAGGCCCCACCACGGACCAGTTCTATGGATACCGCGAGGGAACCCTGCTCGATCCATTCGGATACGCGTGGAGTGTGTCCACGGTGAAGGAGGAGATGTCGGTCGGGGAAATGCATCGTCGCTTCCGGGCAATGATGAAAGAGGGGGAGGCCAAGAAGCCGGCTGTGAGTCCGGTCCCCAAAGGCTACCGCACGGTTACGCCATACATGATCGCGCTGGATGGACCGGCGCTGATGGAGTTTGCCAAACAGGCCTTCGGGGCTGAAGAGACGTTCCGCACTGTGGGAGCAGCGGGTGGCCTGCACGGCGAGGTGCGCATCGGAGATTCGATGATCATGATGGGCGGCGGCATCCCGGGTCGTGAGTTCAAGGCGACTCCGAATACCCATGCGATCCACCTCTATGTCCCGGATTGCGACGCGGTTTACAAGCAGGCTCTGCAGGCCGGAGCGACCTCCCTTGATGAGCCCAAGGACCAGGAATACGGGGAGCGTTCCGGCAGCGTGAAGGATCCGGCGGGAAATTACTGGTATATCGCTACTCACCAGGGCGAGACCTACACTCCCAAAGGCCTGAACAGTGTCAACGTGTATCTGCATCCGCTGCGGGCTGAGCCTGTCATCAACTTCTTGAAACGGGCCTTCGGGGCGAAGGAGATTGCCAAATACGCATCGCCGGACGGCGTGGTTCATCATGCTGAGATACGCGTCGGCGACTCGGTGCTGGAGATGGGCGAAGCCCACGGCAAGTATGAGCCCATGCCGGCCATGTTCTATCTGTACGTTCCGGATTGCGATGCCGTATACCGTCGTGCGCTCGCGGCGGGGGCCACGTCGATCGCGGAACTAACCGACCACCCCTACGGGGACCGCAGCGGCGGAGTGAAAGATGCATTCGGCAACCAGTGGTACATCGCCACCCACATCAAAGACGTAAGTATGTAGGAATTAGCGCCGGCGCCTCGCCCGCGAGATTTTCGGATCGTTATGGGTTACGTGGAGACAGCGCTCTCGCCTGTCGGGTCGAGCGCAGCTCGACAGTTTCTGGTCGGCACCAGAACAGCGCTGCTCCACCGGACAGGTTTCCGCGCACGAGCGGAGACGCTCGCGCCTACATTACTGCAGCTTGGCGTACTCTGCTTTCGCCTCTTTCAGCACAGGAATGTCCGGATCGGCGTCTTTCCACAGCGCGAAGAAGTCCTGATAAGCCGTGCGAGCGCCGGAATTGTCCTCGGATAACGCGCGCGCCCTCCCCAACTGTAAATGTGACAAAGCGCAAGCTGGCAAAGTTAGGCAGGTCCCACGATGATCGACGATTTTCTGAAACTCAGCTGCCGCTTCTTTCCCTTGTCGTGCCTTAAGGTAGGCTTGCCCGCGAACGTAATTCGACTGGATCCGGGAAGCCCAGCCAAATTCGTAAGGCGATGCCACCTGAAGCAATTCGATCGCCTTGGCGGGATTTCCACGGCTGATCTCAATCTGCGCACGGATGGAGGGCACCCAGACATTGTTGACCAAGGTGTCGGCGGGAAAGCGTTTGCTCAGCTCATCTGCTGCGGCAGTCGCCTGACTGATGTCGCCCGCCATGGACTGCGCCAGACCCGCGAGGCGCAGCGTCATCCGACTTCGGTCCATGGCCAGCGCTGAGTGGGCGCCGTCGCGCGCTTGCGCCAAATTCCCAAACTCTGCTTCCATGACGGCATGCCCAGCAGTAATCGCGCCCGCCGGCTCTTCGAATTTTCCTCTTTGCGCCATCTCGACGGCTTGCCCATAAGCTTCGCGGGCTTTTTGCAGCTTGCCCCAGGATGCCACTGCTTGCGCGACATCCTCCAACATCATAAATTCATCTGGCTTGCCTCTGGCCCACTCGGCCTCATGCTCCATCCCTGTGGTATTGCCTTCGAGAAAGGCCAGAGCGTACAGGTCTCTGTGGGTGCCGATCCCATCGATCTTGAGTTCTACTTCCTTCTGGCGAATCGCCTTGGCCTCGGCCAAGCGGTTGAGGTCTAAGTACGAGCCGCCCAGAAGCCCGTAACTGAAGGCGCTGTTGGGGTCCAGGCGCATGGTTTCCTGGGCTTCCACCAACCCCTGATCAAACTTGCCGATCTCGTTGTAGGCAACCCCGAGATTGTTAGCGGGAATAGAGTCCCGCGGATACGTCCGGTTCCAGAGCTGATAGGCCTCGATCGACTTGTCCAGTTCCCCCGTGACGTTGTCATAATAGTGAGTGGTGATGTAGAGCTTCTCCCGTTCACTGGCCCGTTCTCTCCGCTCGAATGCCAACTTGGTATTTTCGGTTGCCAATGCAGTTTGACCGGTGTTGTTATAGGACTGGCCCAGCCGCGCGTAAGCGACGGCGAAATTGGGATCTAGTTCGATGGCTCGTTTGTAGAACGGGATAGCAGTCAACTCCGATCCTTTGTCACGCTCCGCCTCGCCCAGACTGAATGCTTTAAGCGCTTCCAGCGATGACGTCGTGGCCTCTTCCACAGGCGCGTCGAATTTTTGCACCGAAGCCAGCGACTCGCCCAGCTTGCCCCGCAGGCTCGAAGCCGCCTTCCCTACCGCTCCCAGCACCTGCTCCTTCTTGTCGACCTCGACCTGCTCCCGCGCCAGGCTGTCGCCCGTCTTGCAGTTCACGGCGTCCACACCCACCACGTATTGGCTTCCGATATTGGCGATGGTGCCGTTCAGCACCGCCTTGATGCCTTCCCGCTGACAGATGTCCCGCGCCAGGTCAGACGTGACTCGTTCGTCAGGCGAGCGCCCCATGTAGCGCAGCGTGTCCCGCACTTTTTCTTGCGGGAAAACATTCAGGTACGGAGACTGCTCCAACTGTACCGCCAGCGCCTGTTTCAGAGTTCCGTCAAAGACGCCGTCCCCCGTGGTGTTGACGAAGTCGGTCAGCAGGATGGAGTCTTTCTCCGTCAGTGCGTGCGCCCGCCGTGTGTAGAGGACTGCGCCAATAGCAGCAGCCGCGATGACGACTGCGGCAGCCGCGACGTACCAGCGTTTTCGACTGCTTGGCGCCGCTGCCCCAGGCGACGAAGCCGGACTGGAGATTGGCGAGATCGGCTGCACCACCGGAGCGGAGGGCGCCACCGCCGATGCCCCGGACGAGACCGGTGTGATCGCAGGTTCCGCGGCCGCGCTGACTGACGCACTCTTCCCTGAATCAATCTCTCGCTTCAGCCGCTTCAAATCCGCGCGCATCTCCGACGCAACCTGGTAGCGCAGGTCGCGTTCCTTCTCCAGAGCCTTATTAATGATTCGCTCCAATTCCGCCGGCAGATTGGGATTCAGGCGCACTGGTGCGGTGGGCGCGCGGTTCAGAATCGCGTCGAAAATGACCGCCGAGGTGTTCCCGGTAAAGGGCTGGCGGCCCGTGGCCATCTCGTAAAGCACCGCGCCAAAGGAAAAGAGATCGGTGCGGACGTCGAGGTCTTCGCCGCGCGCCTGCTCCGGCGACATGTAGGCCACCGTGCCCACGGTGCTGCCCGGGCTGGTCAGGTGCGCGTGCTCCACAGCAATGGTGGGTGAAGACGCCGCCACCTGCACCAATTGCGGCAGAGGCCCGGAAACCACCTTGGCCAGTCCGAAATCCAGGATCTTCGCCTGTCCTCGCTTAGTCAGGAAAAGATTGGCCGGCTTCAAGTCACGATGAATGATTCCCGCAGTGTGTGCGACGTCGAGCGCGTCGGCCACCTGCGCCCCGAAGTCCACCAGTTGATCGATCGAAATCGGCCTGCCCTCGATGCGGTACTTCAGCGTCGTCCCCTCGAGATACTCCATCACGATGTAGTGACGGCCCTCATCTTCTCCGATGTCATAAATCGTGCAGATGTTGGGATGGTTCAACGCCGAGGCGGCACGCGCCTCCCGTTGAAAGCGGTCGCGAGCCTGCGGATCTTGTGCCAGTTCCTCGGGGAGGAATTTGAGCGCTACTCTTCGGCCCAGGCGGAGGTCTTCGGCTTCGTATACCACTCCCATGCCGCCGCCACCCAATTTCTGCGTAATGCGGTAGTGAGAGATGGTTTGGCCAATCATGAACAACGCTCACCCGGCGTGGTGCGCAATGTTAGGCTGCAGTCGTGGCCAAGTCAATTGCGGCTGGGGTAGGTATTTATGGCGACGGCAAAAGTGACCCCCTCTCTCGAATCGTGATGGCATGGCTTCCAAAGTGCACTAGATTGGGAGGGGTCGAGTTCTTCGAGCGTGCGCAGGAACATATCCAAACTCTAACCGGAAAGAGGGGATCAGGTCACCGCATCTCTGCTGTGACGCCTGAACAACCCCAGCCTTCGCAAAGAACGCGAAAGGCTGGGCCACCCGCCCGTATCTTCACTTGTCTGTTAAATCTGGCATGGCAACTCTCTGGGAAGTAACCGTCGGGGGAGCTTTCAGCGTCTGGCGCTCCCGCCAACTGGATATCCGCCGATGGGCATCCTTAATCCGAGCTGTTGTCATTCGTGATCCTATGACCCTCAATCGGTCGTTTGCGTTTCCTCCCAATCCTGAAGCGATACTGGCCCAGGTATAAGCGCGTACGTAGTCTCTTGGAACGCCTCGACCGCTTAAGTAAAGGTCACTGAGAGCACTTTGGGCTCCGATATTGCCTTGGTTCGCAGCTCGTTTGAACCACGCCGCTGCTTTCCGCTCATCATGCGGCACTCCGATTCCTTCGATATAGCCTAGCCCGAGTTTCCACTGCGCGTTGTCATTACCATTTGCTGCCGCTTTCGCGAACCATGCCATTGCGTCCCGGTAGTTCTGCGGTACGCCTTCACCATCAGCGTATCGCAAAGCCATTTCGTATTGAGCAATGGAATCACCTGCGTTGGCTCGGTTCAGTACGCGATTCACATCCGTACCCTGAACTGCTTCCTGGATTACCAGAATAAGCTCTTGCCTGGTGGCTGTTAATACGCTGTCCGACGTTTTCGGTTGCTCATTGATCTTCGTGTCTGGTTCCGATATACGCTGCTGCTGGTCCGGGATGGCCAGCTTGTGGTTCACGTCCGCGATCGGAAGTATTGCGACGTTTGCTACCCTTCGATGATTGAGATGATATCCGTAGCCACATATTACCAGGGCGAGGGCAGCGGCCAGTCCTGTTGCCAACCAGCGATCCTGACTCGGATGCGCCTGGATCGTTATAGGCACCGGTGGATTAGGCAATTGTGATCCGATGTAGCGCCCATTCCCTTCGGGAGCTTCCATGGCGGGCAAGCGGTTGTTGTGCTCCTCGAGTACATCGGCATGCGCCAAAAGGTTTTGGAGATCTCTTACCGCCTCAATATCCTTGTCCGAGAGCTCATCGAGGCGTCGATCGGGAATTGTCGCGGACTCCGAAAGCAATGGTAATACCCGACGGGCTAGCTTACTCATCGCGGTCGCGTCATGCCGATTGAACGCATTCGGATTGACGGACAATATTTCGAGCACCCCCACCACATTGCCATTCTGTTTAATTGGCAATATCAGCACGGACCGAATGCCCATTTCTTTGCATAATTGTTGGTCGACCCGCCGATCAGTATTAGTGTCGTTGCAGAGCAGGATTTCGCCGGTTCTGAGACAAAGCCCGGTGAGGCTGACGCCCGCGTGCAAACGCGTCCCCACTTCTGGAGCACAAGCACCAGTGGAGGCTCGGCAGCACAGAGCATCTTCTATGTTGAGCGCAATAGCCGCTCCGGTTGCCCCTGTTCCCTGTATTGCCTGCTTCAAAATGGCCTGAAGTTCGGGTTCAGAGCCTACCGACTCCTTGCCTCGAGAAGTCCTGATTGGATTGGTGCTGTGCTCAACGTTTCGTCGTGGCTTCTCAGGAGAGCTGGTAATACTTGAGTTATCAGGCAAGGGAAAGCTTGACATACTCACGCCTTCACGATGGTTTAGTATACAGCTGTTGCTGACCTACTACTCTAGTCAAGTCAGCTCCGTAGCCGTTCCCTCGGCATTCCCTGCGCCCGAGCTTTGGCTGAACTCCCGTGGCGAGCCTGGCGCGTTAATCTCGCGCGAACCGAAGCTGCAAAAGGATGACCAAAACGCCCGCGTCAGGCTGCGCCAAGAAAGTCGTGCTTCTTTTCCTGGTAGCCACCTCAATCCGGAGTGCCTACCCAGCCAAGCATGTAAAATCCGCAGCATTGCTAACTATAGGCGGCGCGGCCCGTGTGCTGGACGAAATCTCCAAGAAATCTCAGAATGCGGTCCCGGATGCAGTCCTGAACGGCACGAAGTGCTTTGTGATGATTCCATCGATCACCCCGGGAACTGTGAATGTTACCGCTGGCGGAGTGGCTAGCTGCCGTGAAGCGGCGGATAACTGGAGCGCTCCTACATTCGTCAAATTCCAGGGTCGTGGCATTCCGGCTCAGCGTACTGATTTGCTCGTTTTTGTGTTGAGTGACGGGGGAGTCCGGGCATTGCGGTCCAGCGAATTGCAGATCGGAGGGCAGAAGCGGGCAGCCGCACCTCTCGCGACTACATCTCCGGTCACCACCCAAGTTGAACTGACCGCCGAGGTGCTTACCTATGAAGGTGTAGCAGGTGTGCTTTCTAGCAGTGAAGCCAGCGGCGTCATTCGGCGCGACGCGGACACCTCGGATGCGGTCACGAACGCAGTACCGAAAAAAACGATTGAGAAATATCTGTTATCGGTCGTTTCTTTCTTTAACACGATCACACCGACTGGGATCGTGATTCACCACACGGCGGTGATTCCGGGCGAAAATACAGTGCCCCGGAGCCAGCGCGATATCGACAAATATCATCGGGCGCGCGGTTTCGAAATCTTGTGTTTCGGTCGCATTTACCACGTGGCCTATCACTTCCTCATTATGCCCAACGGCAGTGTGAAAGCGGGCAGACCCGAAAGGTGTGAGGGGGCGCATGCGCAAGGGTACAACTCCTACCTTGGAATTTCGGTCGTGGGTGATTTCAGCAGCGAAGATAACCCGGCCGGAAAAAAGGGGCCGACCAGACCGAGTGCGAAGCAGATTGCCTCCTTAATTCAACTCTGTCGCCGCATGAAAGACCGTTACCACATTCCCTTGCAACACATCGTCCGTCATAGTGACATTTCCAGCACCAGATGTCCTGGTGACCGATTTCCCTTCAGGTCTGTTCTGGATCAACTTCAATGGGAACCGGGAGCCATAAAGCCGAAACGTCGATGATGGACTCGAAGTGTCTGATGGCATGGCTTACGGTGGCGGCTTTATCGACGACTTTGGTCGCTGCACCGAAATGCATCCCGGACAGCCCGAAGGCGTCTAACGGGGAGCCATTCCGCAGCTTTCGCATGCTGGACGCCAAGCTGACCCTCCTTGCGCACCAGCGGGAAGCTTTGAATGCGGCTTTCAATCCGGTGCAGACGGGTTGTCGAAGCCAAGCGGCCAACTCAGAGTGTCGGACGACTTCCGGCGATATGGACGCCACAGTGGCTGGAATCGTTCTTGTAGCACGTGAGCTCGAGCGTTTGTACCAAGGGCGCCACCAGCCCTTCGGGGTCCAAATGTTTAGAGCCCTGCGCATCAGGGCGGAAGAAGTTCAGCGAGGCGTCAGTGCTGTGGCCAAAGCGCAAACGCGAAGCGAGGCAGAGTCCGCGGGGAAGAGGCTGGATGAAGGGATAGTCTCCCTTGTTGTTCAGTTCCAAGCTGCGTCTGGCGGATACGGAGCGGTCCGTTGTTCCCCGGGCGCATGGACATGTTGCGAACCAAAACGATCCAAAGATTTGCTTCAAAGTGAACAGGTCGCATGCATGTGGGGGTGTGTGAGAACGGCGCCGACCTGTACAGGGTTCCTGGGTCCGCGTATCCGGCGGCCCTGAAGTTGATACCAATACAACAGCACGCTTGTGCGTCCGGGCGCAGCGGGTGTACCCTCGGTCCGTTTCTTCGAGGATGAGTGGGAGGTTCTGACGAAAAGGACATTCTTGCTGTTAGTGGCTCTGCTTCTGTCTGCGGGTGCTTCCGCGACGACCGAGAAATGGACCGCTGGCTGGGACAATTTCAGTGAGCCGCTCAATTTCACTAATAGCAACATCACGTGGTCCGTGTCGGCGACGACACGCAAGTTGACGGTGACCTTTAAATTGGTGGGCGCGACGCCCAGCAAGCTCTATCAGGTCGGTGTTCACATCTTCTGCACCACGTTTCCCAAGACTTTCGGCCAGTTTCCCAGCGGCAGTGGTGGTGCCTGCACCGCAATTACGCGGCAAGGTGTGACCAAAACCGTTACGGCGGTGGAATTTGGGGTCGTTACAACCGACATTCACGGCAATGGTAGCTTCACCGTCGTCGTCGGACCGATTGCCGCAGGCACCTATCATCTGGAATTCGATGCGCGCAATGGTGCTGGTTGCGGTTTGACCGGTGGCGGGGGTAATAGTGTGAGCACCTGCGAGGCGGATTTCCAATCCCCCGGCCCAACATTTGGAACGGCAGCGGTGATCATCGTGCCTTGAGAGGCTGATAATCATGAGATAAACGTCTGCCTTGGAATTGCATCCAAGCATCGTCATGCTGGCGCGGATCAAGCTTGCGTTGGTGCAGACCTACGGAGACCTGCTTCGAAACCATACATTGCAGATGGCAGCAGCACTCGCCTACTACTTCGTCCTGTCACTGTTCCCAGCTCTCATTTTCTTGTCTGCCGTAGTTGCCTTCCTACCGTTACCCGACCTTTTCAACCAGGCGCTGGGCATCATGGCACGATTCTTGCCACCGGATAGCATGGGGCTGGTCCGCAGAGTTTTGTCTGATGTGATCACGCCCAACCGGGGAACGTTCCTTTCTTTCGGTATTCTCGGCACGCTCTGGGCGGCCTCGGGCGGATTCTCGGCGGCGATCGAGGCTTTAAATATTGCGTACGACGTGCAAGACGATAGACCATTCTGGAAAACGCGGCCCTTGGCGATGGGCTTAGCTTTGGTGACTGGAGCCCTGATGCTGGTAGCACTGTCCGTGATGATTGTCGGACCCAGATTCGGAGAATGGCTCGCCGCTCGAGTTCATCTCTCCTATTTGTTCGTTTTGCTGTGGCCGTACGTTCACTGGGCCATCGCGATCGGATTCACTATCCTCGTTGTGGAAGCTCTGTACTTCCTTGCGCCGAATGTTAAGCAGCGCTTTCTGGCTACTCTACCGGGCGCGATCCTCGCGGTAAGCTGCTGGATTGCGCTCTCATATCTGCTCGGTCTCTACTTCCGGCATTTCGGAAGCTTTAACAAAACTTACGGAACGCTTGGCGCAGCCATTGCACTGATGACGTGGCTCTATTGGATTGGCTTCGCCATGCTGGTCGGAGCGGAACTTAACTCCGAACTAGCGAAGATCAGCCGCCACGGCAAAATCGAACAGAAGCATGAACCTCCTCGGATCACAAAAATTGACCTTGCCGCTTGAGGGAGCGTCGCCGTAATATCGCCGTTCTAAATTCGCTAGCGGTTCTACTGCTCGTTCTATTGTTTTTTCTTTCCGAATAGTCCCAGGATCTGCTGCACTGGGTTTTGTTGTTGCGGCGCCTGTTGTTGGGGCTGCTCGGCAGGGTTCTTAGGCCCGCCTAAGAGATTTTGCACCGTGCTGGCTACCGACGCCGGATTATTGATGTTCGGGATCAGCCCTTTTAGCTTCATTTGAGCCAGTTGCTGAACATCCGGTTCGAACCTCGGGTTTGAGAATGTCCCCGTAACCAACGCTGGAATTACCAACTCTCCTTGATTGTTTGCCAGCGCGGTTTTCATAAATCCACCAATATTTTGCCCGCCTACTTTCTGGCTAACTCCATGCGAAATCACTGCCGTCGCGTGCATGTTGAGGGCTTCGGTGACCAAGCTCGCCGTGCCCGCAAGCCCAATGGTTCCAATGTCGAGCTGGGCTTGCAAATCGTTGGTCTGCGCGATTCCGTTCTTCACGGTAATGTTGCCTGCCATCTTCTGAATGTTGGTAACGCCCGATGCGGACTGAGCAGTTGAGCCGGCATTTAAGAAGCCGGCAATCGATGCGAGTTCGTGCCCAATGTTCGCCCCGGAGTACTTGACGCTTGAGAAATTCAGACTGATGGTACCGTTTAAGGCTTTCATGATCTCCGGTCCGCTGATTGACTTGACGGGGCCGGCGGCGTGCATGTCCAGGTTCAGCGTCCCTTCGCCGCTAACCTTGTCGAGAGAGGTCACGCCATAAGCCTTCGCCAACGCCAAAATTGCAGGTAGTTGAGCATTGGGTGCCCGCACCGTCGCATCCACGACCGGTGACGGAGACGAGTAATTTCGCATTGTGAATTGCGTGTTCACCGTGGTTCCGCCCGAAACCATGTTGAAAGGATTCGACCGAACCTCAGAAGGCGATAAGTTTAAGTTCATGGTCTGGATCTGTATGGGCTGTGGAATTTCTCTTCCACTCATCTGAATGTTGCTGGCAGTCAATGTTCCGGTCAGCGCCGGCTTATCTGCAGCGCCATTTGCTTGAACATTCGCATTCACGTTGCCCGTGACTGTGGTCCCCTGGGAAAAGGCCATGCCCGATGCGGCTGCGAATTTTGCCGCTTCCGCGATTGAAACATTGTTTGCCCTCAGATTGAGATAGATCTGCGCCGGCGTCGATTTGGAATCGACGGTCCCGCTCATCTCAAGGGGCGACGGTCCAAGTTTTACAGCGAATCTGCGAATCGTGATCAGGTCCACGGGCAAGTCGTCGGTCAGGTCGTATTGCGCTGAGACGGGATATCCGAGTTCCATTCCGTGCACTTTGACTTTCTCGATATTTGTTTCGCCTTCGGCAGTGAGCTTGCCCGAGTCACTATTGATTTTCGTCTGTCCGGTCATCACGCCGTCTGTTCCGCTCAGCGCTGGAGAATTGAGAAACTTTGATAAATCAACAATTCCAACCTGTTTTAAATTCAAGGTGCCATGGAACGGAGTTTTGCTAAGGTCCGGTTGGGCGAGCGGACCGCCCTTCCCCTGCAGCCGTAGATCCTGAGAGCCCGCACCCGGCATGTGCACAGCAGCATCGATGGTGAACACGCTATTGGGCGAAAAGTCTGTCAACGTGACATCAATGTGATCGTACAACGATGGCGTTTTGCTTTGCGCCTGGTCCAAAAGAGAAATCTGGCCGTCCTGAATCGTCAGTTTGCCCAGTGACAATTGCTGCTCTGCTGCTCCTGGCGACGAGTTCTGCGGAGCAGTCTGTGACTCGGGAGAGGCAGGCTGCTTGTTCTTGGACGCGGTGGAAGGTGGCTGCCCAACCCCAGAATTGCCGGTCCCCGGAGGGTGCCCTAGAGAAGCAAAATTCCACTCCCCCTGGTGGTTTTTGATCAGGTTCACGCTGGGCCGCTGCAAATCCAGAGAACTGATTTCGATCTGTTTGTGCAACAGCGGCAGAAGTCGAACTGAGATATCCAGTTCTTTGGCCTTTACGAAGGGTGCCTCCGGGCTAAAGCGTGGATCGTCAGCAATCGCCAGATCCTGTATCCCAAAGCTTGGTGGAAAGATCTTGAGATGCAAATCGCCCAGATTCACGGGACGCCCAACGTGTTTTTGCAGTTCGGACTGAATTCTGCCGCGGTACTGATTTACATCGAATGTTGCGGCAAAAATCAGAGCACCGACTACTATAATGAGCACGATAATCCCTAGCGCAATTCCTATTTTCCGCACAAAAAACTCCTTCCCAGTGGCGGCAACACGTCGTTTGATGAGGTCTCGTCGATGGGGTTTGCCGATACTGGCATCGCGAGGGGTACTTTCTCTTTAGGCTGGACCAGATAATTCTATCTCGTTTGCCAAGACAGCCCGCCGTTTTTGTGATCTAAGGGCGGCACGGTCGTTTGCTGCAGCGAATACCAGATTTCTCGGGCTACGGGCTTTTTCCCAAAGGACTACGGTCAACGGTGTATCGGGGTTTTTGCAAAGATCGGGAGGGGGGAGCAGTTTCGCAGAATGCTACTATCCGCATGTGGCTCTTCTCGAAGTCCGCAACCTGACTAAGGTTTTCCCGCTCGGCGAATCTATCTTTGGTGGAGGTGCGACCAGCGAAGTCCGAGCCGTAGAAAATGTTTCCCTCGATATTGAATCCGGCGAGACTCTCGGGCTAGTCGGCGAGTCCGGATCAGGTAAGAGTACGCTCGGGCGCCTGGTACTACGCTTGATCGAACCAACTTCCGGCAGCATCCGTTTCGACGGCAACGACCTGCTTGCCGCCAGCCGCGGAGATGTGCGCCGCCTACGCCGCGACATGCAGATCATCTTCCAGGACCCTTTCGGCTCGCTCGATCCTCGCATGCGAGTGGAAGAAATCGTCAGCGAGCCGCTCATGATCCACGAACCCATGAGCGCGTTCGCGGGTGCCCCACCCTTTTCGCGTTCTTTGCGAAAGGGTGGGATTCGCACCCGAGTTGCCGAGCTCCTCCGCGCGGTCGGACTTGACGAATCCGCCCTCGGCCGTTTCCCCCACGAATTCAGCGGCGGCCAGCGGCAACGGGTCGGAATCGCACGCGCCCTCGCCCTGCATCCGCGCTTGATCGTCGCCGACGAACCGGTCTCCGCCCTCGACGTCAGCGTCGGAGCGCAGATCGTAAACCTGCTCGCCCGGTTGCAACGCGAATTTGGTCTGACCTATCTGTTCATCTCTCATTCCATGCCGGTCGTCCGCTATCTGGCCACTCGCATCGCCGTGATGTACGGCGGAAAAATCGTCGAGATCGGACCCACGGCCCAGATCACCACTCAACCCAGTCACCCCTACACCCGAACCCTGTTGGAAGCCACTCCCGAAGTCGCCGTGTAGAACTGCTGTCCATCGGCTGAGTGGCGCAATAATCCGCGTAGGTTTATCCTTGCTGTCACTTTTCGGAGGTACTGTCGATGAAACGATTTTTCGCGGTGTTATTGCTCCTCGTCTCCTCTACCGTTGTCTTCGCTCAACAGACCAAGAACCCCGTTTCTACGGTGCTTCGCGATGCCCTGCCCGGTCGCCAGAAAAACACCGTTGCCGCCATCGAAGAAATGCCCGCGGATAAGTTCGGGTATAAGCCAACTCCAGAGCAATTGTCGTTTGGCGCTTTCGCGGCTCATATCGTCGAGGGGAATAATTTCTTTTGCGCCAACGTTGGCGACGTTCCCCAGCCGAAAGTCGAAGACTTAAAGGGAACCGAAAGTAAGGAAAAACTGGTTGCAGCGGTGAAAGCCTCGTTTGATTTCTGCGGTGACGCTCTCGCCAAGGCTGATGACTCCAAGTTGGGCGATTCCATTAAAGGCTTTGATGGTAAGCCTCGTCCTCGCGCCTGGGCCTTTCTGGCGCTGGCCAGCAGTTGGGCCGATCACTACGCTATCGTCGCCATGTACCTCCGGCTGAACGGCTCGGTTCCACCGTCCGCACAGCCGAAGAAGTGACGGACAATGCCGTATAATATTGATTTTGAAGGTACTAAATGGTTAGCTGGCATAATTATATAGCGTATGGTTCTACGCTATAATACTGCTCGGGATCGGAATGCCACTGAGTATTAAGAACGAGCGAACCGAGCGCCTTGCCCGCGAAGTTGCGAGAGAGACTGGCGAGTCTCTGACTGAAGCCATTCACAATTCTCTGGCCGAGCGATGGGAGCGGATGAGGAGCAGGCGGCGCGGCCGCGTTCTGACGAGTCAGCTTGAAGACATTTTGCATCGGGTGGACGCCCTTCCAACCCTCGACTCGCGACCCGAAGAAGAAATCCTCGGGTATGACGAGCACGGAATGCCGCACTGATGGTGATCGATACCTCGGCCCTGGTCGCTATTTTCCTGGCCGAGCCCGAGCGCAAGCGTTTTCTCGATCTGATTGTCGAGGCTGGCACACGTCTCATCTCCGCCGCCAATGCACTCGAAACAGGAATTGTTCTGGAAGCCAAACGCGGCGAAGCCGCAGGCCGCGAATTCGATCTCTTCCTTGTCCGCGCTAATCTACTAGTCGTCCCCGTGGACGGCGAACAGGTCGAAATCGCGCGATCGGCCTGGCGCAAATACGGCAAAGGCCGCCATTCGGCTGCCCTCAACTTCGGAGACTGTTTCGCTTATGCTCTCGCCAAGTCCTCAGGCGAACCGCTGCTGGCGAAGGGCACCGATTTCGCACTCACCGACATTGAAGTCTGTCGAGCCCGCTAAGCCTGTTGGCCTATCAATGTAGGCACGGGCGTCGCGCCCGTGCAAGGTGCCTTGACAATGTGCCACATAATGTGTCACATCTGTAACATGCCTTCCGTTAACATCCGCCAACTTCGAGACACCCGCCGCCTAAAAGCCTGGCTTAGAGCGGGGAACACCGTTGAACTCCGGGAGCGTAACCGCGTCATTGCCCGCATTGTTCCCGAAAAACAGCACGAAGAGCGTCCGGTCAAATACCCGGACTTCGCCGCCCGACGCCAAAAGATTTTTGGCGATCGGGTTCTGTCGATAGTCGATGATTTGATAAGGGATCGCGGTCGCTATTGACTACTATTTACGCAGACACCAGCTTCTTCGTATCAATCTATGTGCAGGACGGTCATTCTGCAGCAGCGCAAGAGTTGATGAATCTGAATCCGCGTCTTTGGTTTTGCCCCCTTCATCTAGCAGAGTGTTTTCATGCCATCGCCCAGCTGGTCTTTTACCGCAGGATGTCCGCAGCGGACGCGCAGGATATCTATCGTCACTTAAGAAGCGATCAAACCGCAGGACTATGGATCGAAACCCCTATGCCAGAAAAGGCTTTCGACCTCTGTGCCGATCTCGCCCGTCGCTATGGGCCGAAACTCGGCGTAAGAACGCTGGATAGCTTACATGTCGCCTGCGCATTGGAGCTAAGAGCAGAGCAATTCTGGACCTTCGACGAACGCCAGGCCAGATTAGCCAGAGCTGCCGGCCTCAAGACTTCCTGAACCCGCAGATATTACTTACCATCAGTTCCGAACTAAATGGGGTCTACTCCTCTTCTTCCTTCACTTCTCCGCGTTCTGCCTTCGCCTTATCAATGATCTTCTCCTGCAACTGCCCCGGCACCACATCATAGTGATGCATTTCCATGCTAAAACTTCCCCGTCCCTGCGTCATGGATGTCAAATCGGCGCCGTAAGTCAGCATCTCAGCCATCGGCACTTCCGCTTTTACCACCGTGTTGCCGCCCTTATTGTCCATCCCCTGGATGCGTCCCCGCCGGCTATTGAGATCGCCCATGATCGTGCCCGCAAATTCATCCGGCACTGTAATCTCAACCGCCATAACTGGTTCCAGTAGTGTCGGCTTGGCAACTTCCATAGCTTTCTTGAACGCAATCCGTCCAGCCATCTGAAACGACAAATCGTTCGAATCCACGTCGTGATACGACCCGTCGTACAGAGTCACTCTGAAATCAACCATGGGATAGCCCGCCAGATAGCCGCGCGCGGCCGCGTCCTTAATCCCCTTTTCCACCGGTGGGATGAAGTTCTTCGGGATCGCGCCGCCAAAGATATCGTTTACAAACTCAAAATTTCCGCCCCGAGGCAGCGGCTCGACCTTGATCTTGCAGTCGCCGTACTGCCCATGCCCGCCAGTCTGTTTTTTATGTCGCCCCTGCACGTCGGCCTTGCCGCGAATCGTCTCGCGGTACGGGACCTTTGGCGCTTTCAGGTTTACTTCCGTGTGATAGCGCTTCTTCATCTTCGAGACCACCACTTCAATGTGCTGCTGTCCCGTGCCCGCAATCAGGAATTCCTTGGTCTGCGGATCGCGGAAGAAGCGCAGCATGGCATCTTCTTCCATCAATTTATGGATACCTGGCCCCAGCTTGTCCTCGTCGGCCCGGCTCTTGGGTTCGATGGCAAATGTGATGGCTGGCTCCGGCAGCTTGACCTTGGGATACTGAATGGGCGCGCTCTTGTCCCCCAGGGTGTCGCCGGTCAGCGTGTCTTTCAGTTTGGCCACTGCCCCGATGTCGCCAGCGTGCAGCTCAATCACCGGTACCGAGGTCTTCCCTTGCATGATCGAGATGTGCGCCAGTTTCTCGGACGAGCCCCGGCTGAAGTTCTGCAGCGTGACATCGTTCTTCAGCACACCAGAAAAAACCTTGAAGTAGGAAATTCGCCCCGCAAAAGCGTCGGAAACCGTCTTGAAGACATAGACCGAAACTGGCTCCGTGTCCGCCTCTTTGCGCCGCGGCGGCTCGCCATTGCCCGAAGCCGCAACTTCGCCCTGCACCCATTCATGCTCCGCCGGCGCGGGCGTGTAGTCGACAATGAAGTCCATCACCCGGTCCGCCCCGACATTGCCCAACCCTGAACCAAAAATCACGGGGAAGAGTTTGTCTTCGCGAATGGCGTTATGCAGTGCGGGAATCAGATCCTCTTCCGGAATCGTTCCCTTCTCGAAGAATTCCTCCATTAGGGCGTCGTTTCCCTCGGCCACCAGTTCCACCAGCTTCTCGTGCGCCGCCTGCACTTCATCTTTCATGTCAGCTGGGATCTCAGTTTCCTTCCCCTTGCCGTTGCCACCCAGCTCGTAGGTGTATGCCTTCATGGTGACCAGATCTACCACGCCGCGAAAGTTCTTCTCCTTCCCAATTGGCAGCTCGAGTGGAATCACCGAACGCCCGAATGCATTAGTCAGCGACTCCAGCACCCGCTCCGCATCTGCGCGCTCTCGATCCATACGGCTTGCCACGATAAGCCTGGGGGTCTTGAATTCCTCGCAGTAATTCCACACTCGTTGGGTGACCACTTCGACTCCGGCCACGCCGTCCACCACTACGATGGCCGCGTCTACCACCGGCAGCGCCAGCTTGGCTTCGTGGACAAACATGCTGAATCCGGGGGTATCCACAATGTTGATCTTAGTTTTGCCCCACTCCACGTACGCCAGGCTGGCCGCAATCGACATCTTGCGCGCGACCTCTTCGTCATCGTAATCAGTGGTCGCCGAGCCGTCGTCCACCCGCCCCATGCGCTGCGTCGCGCCGCTGGTGTAGAGCATCGCCGAGACCAGCGAGGTCTTCCCCGCATGCCCATGCCCCACCACCGCCACATTACGGATATTCGCGCCCTCATAAGCTTTCACTGGTTCACTCCTTTAATCGCCACGACGGACCATCACTTGCCCGGCCAAGCGTACGCTCGGCAGTCCCAACGGATTCTTGACTATGGGTGAGATCATAAATAGGACTTCAAGAAGAGCACGGCTTACAAGCCAATACCAATCGCCCTATCAAAACTTACGATGCTACCACAGCGGAATTTAGCCGCTCAACTGGTGCCCAGTGTCGGGTAGTGGTGCAGTTGATTTGTCATTCTGGAGCAAGCGCTCTTTGCGCCGCGAAGGCTCCGAGCGAGCCGTGCGAATCGTCGCGTTCTTTGCGACGCAATATCGCACGCTTGGCTCGCTTCCTTATCAAACTGCACCAATGCCCAGTGTCGGCTGAGGCCGGCCTCTCACCATTTCCTGAAAATCACAAAAACCGCCGCCACGATCAGCCCAAAACCCACGATGTAGTTCCACTTGATTTGCTCATCCAGATAAAAGACCGAGAACACGGAGAAAACCGTAAGTGTAATTACCTCCTGGATGGTCTTGAGCTGCGCCGCGGTGAACTCGTAAGATCCAAATCCGGTTTGCCGGAACCTGAAAGCAATACTCAAAAAAGGCGATGCCCCAGCTAATGACGATGACTTTGAACAACGGCGCTTGGCGGTACTTCAAGTGACCATACCAGGCAAAAGTCATAAAAATGTTGGAGATGGTGAGCAGGACGATCGTGGTCATAATCGCTATCCTGCCTCAAACGGCACTGATTTTTCTACCCATATAGGTTCAGGCGGTGCATCAAAAAATGCATCGAACCCGCCCAATTCACTAACCACAAAGAGGTCATCCCGACACCCCGCGCTCACCAGCGGGGCGAGGGATCTGGCGTGCACTGCCTCGCTTTACTAGGTTCCCGCGTGAAGTGAGGTGCCCAGCCGCGCTCCTGCCCGCTCTAGCCGTACAAGCTTGACAATTTTGTGACACTGCACCCCAAGCGACCCTTGTACACTGTTTCTGCGAGGGACGAGCAAAGCGAACCATCCCCGCTCGGTAAACCGATTTCTAGCGACGACGTCTAAGAAGGACGTGAACCCGGTGCATCGTTTGACCGCCAGATTATTACTGATCCTGCTGCTGGTGAGCGCGTTCGCTCCTGTGGCTCTGGCGATCTCTACGCCGCCACCGCATGCCTGCTGCCTGCGCAAGCCCCTGCGCGACGGCCGGCATGACCCTGAGATTCAATCTACCCCCGCTTGCTGCCGCCACGATTGTTGCCGTCCCTTGACAGTTTCGCTGTGGGCGCATTTCGTGCCCCTGGCGGTTGCCCGTGTTGCTCCCACCTCAGTGCCCTTGCCATCCGAACTCCACCCGATTCACCGGACCAGCGGCGACAACCGCTCGCATTCGGTCCGCGCCCCTCCGCAGTTCTCCATCGCCTGATCGTTTCACCGAAACGTGTTCCACCACTGGTCCGTGGCGGAGCAATCCCGCGCGTGCGGGGACGTGAGTCTAGCTCAGCATGCTTTTGGTGGGGCGGCGCCTCAGCGCTGAGGTAAAACAGCCGCTATCCGAGGGCGGTAGTCCTTGAGGTGCCGGCCCACCAACCTATTGGAGAACTTATGCGCTTCGTTCGCGTTCCACTTCTTGGCGGGCTGCTCCTGCTGGCCGCTACCGTCTTCGCCTCTATCTTCGGCTCGGTCCGTGGAATCGTTCATGATCCGCAGCACCGCCCTGTTCAAGGTGCGATGCTGATGCTACGGGCGAAATCGTCTGATTGGTCTGCCACCAGCACCACCAACGCGGACGGCGCGTTTGAATTCAATGCAGTTCCCATCGGCGAGTATTCCGTCACCGTCGCCGACCCTGGTTTCACTCAAGTTGCGCAAAACGTAGTCGTCAATTCTGGTACGGAGCCGGTAATGCATTTTCAACTCCGCCTTGCGGGGGCGAAGGAAACCGTAAATGTATCGGCTGCGCCGGTGCTTGCCCCGACCGATTCAGCCACCCCCACCACGCTCGTGAGCCGCACCGATATCGAGCGCACTCCCGGCGCGGCGCGCAGCAATAGCCTAGCCATGATTACCAACTACGTTCCCGGAGCCTATGTCACGCACGATCAGCTCCACATCCGCGGCGGACATCAGACCAGTTGGTTGATCGATGGGGTTCCTGTGCCCAATACCAATATCGCTTCGAACCTTGGGCCGCAATTCGATCCCAAAGATATTGACTACATGGAAGCGAATCGTGGAAGTTATAGCGCTGAGTTCGGTGACCGAACTTATGGAGTCTTTAACGTCGTCCCTCGTACTGGTTTTGAACGCAACAATCAAGGAGAACTGGTTCTTAGCGCAGGCAATTTCTACCAGACGAACGATCAGCTCAGCTTTGGCAGCCACACCGAACGATTTGCCTATTACGCCAGCGTCAACGGGAACCGCAGCAATCTCGGCATCCAGACACCGGTTCCCGAGATCGTTCATGACGCCGCCAATGGCTATGGAGGCTTCGGCTCAATCATCTTCAACGTCGATCCCTCCAACCAACTGCGGCTGATAACCTCCCTACGCAAGGACTACTATCAAATCCCTTACGATCCCAACCCGAACGACGCTGAAAACCAGCAATTCAACAGTTCTGGTCTTCGCGACGGGGACCATGAGTCCGATGCCATCGTGAACTTTTCCTGGGTCCACACTTTCAATTCGCGCTTGCTGTTAACCCTTTCGCCTTTCTATCACTACAACCGTGCCAACTACGACAGTTCACCCAATGACACTCCCACCGTCACCACCCAACATCGCGGATCAACCTATGGTGGCGGGCAGGCAAGTTTCAGTGCGAATGTGGCGAAAAATAACTTGCAGGTTGGTCTGTACAGTTTCTACCAGCGGGACAATGAGTTCTTTGGCGTGACCTTCAGCGACGGCAGTAACTTACCCGTCGCCGACACCGAGCATCCTTCCGGCAACTTGCTAGCTTTCTTCCTCAACGACAAATTTCAGGTAACGCCCTGGCTGACGTTGATGGCCGGCATGCGGCCCACGCGTTTCTCTGGTGGTGTTACAGAAACCGCGATCAGCCCACGCTTTGGGGCGGCCCTCACTGTGCCCCATCTGAACTGGACTTTCCGCGCCTTCTACGGTCATTACTATCAGGCCCCCCCGCTCATTACCGTTTCTGGCCCGCTACTTCAGTTGTGCAACGCCAATAATTGTGGATTCATCCGGCTCAACGGCGAACGCGACGAGGAACGTCAATTCGGTGTGACCATTCCCTTTCACGCATGGACGCTCGACGCCGACACCTTCAAAACCAACGCCACAAACTTCTTTGACCACAATAACATCGGCGAATCCAATCTCTTCT
>DATKEN010000101.1:0-67587 GCA_035512155.1 Terriglobales bacterium
TGGCAAGTCACAAATTCTGATGACTGGGATTTTTACGCGCTTGGCATAGTTCTCTATGTCTCGGTCATCGGCATAAATGACGGTAGCCGCTTCCGCTTTTGCAATCGCGGTGATCTGAATGTCGAATTTGACTTTAGCCCATGTATCCCATGGCTGACCCGCAGATTTGATTTTCGCGATCAGTTCCGCAGCTTCAATTGCAGCCCGTGAATCAAACGGAAGTATTTGGAATTTGTATCTATCACTGAGGATCGATACATACTGTGCTCTCCCGCTGCCTGCTCGCACTAACACCTCAGCCATAGCCGGGGCAGGAATCCCAATTACATCGTTAGAGACATCCATCTTCGCTGCCAGATTAGCAACGCGTTCTTTGAAATAGGATACAGGTTGGTTGTCACGATCCTTCGCAGGGGCTGGATTGGGGTGCAGCATAACCACGAGGTACGTTGCGTCAAAAATAATCACTGTGTTGTTTTATCCTCCCCGTGGCGGATTTTCTGAAGCTCTTCCAAGGGGTCGGCAACTTGGTTCCATTCGTTGCCAGGGATAGCGCGAAGCTTCTCTATCGTTGCGGAAAAACTATCATCGGAAAGATTGGCATCGAAGGACTGGATTTTAAAGTTGTCTAGGTTCCACAAGCCTTCCTTGCCCCTACTGTACGTCGCTATCCCGTGCACGCGAATCGTCTGAGAATACAAAGGGGCTAATTGTTTGGCGATGATTTCCTCTGCTTCACAGTAGAAGATCTCGTCGTCCGCTCTTTGCAGATGAACCGGGACGGTTTGGTCGAAGCCACCAACGCGCTTCAATTGTCCAACTAAAGATGCCTTTTCCTTTAGCGGGCCATATGGCTGCGGAAGATTAACCGTTCTCCCGGGGAACTCAATCACCTCTTCGCTCTTCTCGACATCGACGATGCCGCCAATAGCATCGTCGTCACGGAGTCTATCGTCTAGTTTCTTGTAAGCCACGTTTGCATCATTCGGCCCCATTCCCCGTTGTGCACTACGCACCCGATGTATGACTCTGGATTCTTCTGTTGCGTCAACGTACATCACAGGAGCCGTACTGCCATCGGCAATAGCAACCAAATGAACGCTTTCTCGGTGGCCCATCAACGTGGCCAAATCGGCCAAATATTCCGCGAGGTGGGCCATCGGAACATTCAGCGGAGTCATGTCCTCTCCGTTTATTTTCCCGTTGATTACGAACCGAAATTCTTTCCAGGTTGGCATCAGAGCCTCCAGATGATACACTTCTCCTAGGTCATCTGGGATGGCCGAAATTTTCCAAAGCCCGCCTTGCACGCGGGCTTTATTTTTTGTTCTACTGCACTCGTCGGCTTCCGATTGAGTCCCGCAGCATTAGCCGCTTCCCGCCCACTCCCTTAATTGCCAGCAGGGTTCTGTCCCCGTCTTTTTCCTTCCGAGAGTTGTAACGAAAATCGAACTCACTCAAATACCTGTGCAAGTGCTGCTTTCCAACATGGTGATATACGCCGTTGATACCACGCTTTAGGGTCGCAAAATAGCCCTCAATTGTGTTCGTGCTGATGCACACGCCGTTCTCCCGGCGCACGTATTCTCCGACGCTATGGTTGACCTGATCGTGCTTACGTGCCATCAATGCGCCCGCTAGGACGGTAGAGCTATCGGTCATAACGTGCGCGTTCTCGGCAACCATCTGGTCAACGATGGGCTTCAGGTTCTCAGCAGTGACACGTTGCACGTGCTGAGATTGGACACGTCCACCCCGCTGGAGAACGGAGACCACGGCAGCTTTCCCACCAAAAGGCCCGCGATGGTCTTGCTGTCTCTGCCCCGGTTTTACGGCGAGAGAAATTGGACGCTTCTTTCCACCCACGTACGTCTCATCAATCTCGATTGTGCCTTGTAGCTTCGATGACAACGGCTCTTGGCTCATCGTATAGCGAATCCGATGCGCCATGAACCATGCACTCCGATACGTGACTTTTAGCATCCGGTGAAGCTGATGGGCGCTCATGCCCTTCTTGCTGGCACAGAGCAGATGGTAGGCAAGCAGCCACTTGCTTAGGGGAATGTGGCTGTCAGCGAAGATCGTGCCGACCGTGACGGTAAACTGACTCCGGCACCCCCCGCACTTCCAGACGCCCTTGCGGACATGCTTGCCCTTCTTGGAAGCTTGGGGCTCTAGGCGGTAAGCGTTATCCACTTCGCCGCAATGAGGGCAGACAGGGCCATCCGGCCAGCGCAGTTTCTCTAGGAACTCTCGCGCCTTGTCCTCATTGCTAAAGTGCTGAGCCAAAGAGACTAAGTTAAGCTCGTTTTCCATGCGTAAATACTAGCTTTGACGCATGGGTTTGTCAAGTGCATAATTCCGATTTATTGCCGTGCAGGGTGAGATCTGGGGCGGGTGGCCCAGCCCTTCGCCGAAGACTAGGCCGTGGGAATTCCCAAAATTCAACCTTGGGTGCCCCGTCCTTTTCGCGCTTTTTGCGAAAGGGCGGGCGATAGCCTTTGTGACACCCCTTATGCCCAGAAAGTCCTATCCAGCGTCCTATATTGGATAGCTTCTGCGATGTGCTTGGGTTCCAGCGCTCCACATCCCTCCAAATCAGCGATGGTACGGGCGACTTTCAGAAGGCGGTCATGGGCACGGGCGGTCAGACCCTGCTGGGCCATGGCGCGCTCCAACAGACGTTCGCAGTCGGCCGAGAGTTCGCAGAACGTGCGAATGTGCCGAGGGCCCATCTGGGCGTTGCCGTAGAGCTTGTCGCGTGAGCAGACAGAAAATCTGCGCAGTTGAATTTCCCGCGCGCGCATGACGCGTTCGCGAATCTTCGCAGAGTTTTCTGGCTCCGAGCCTGATCGCATCTCTTTGTAGTTCACAGCGGGCACGTCAATATGGATATCGATACGATCCAGCAGCGGCCCCGAAATCTTCGACATGTAACGCTGGATCATCGGCGACGTACAGTGGCATTCCCGTGAGCGGTCGTTGAAGTAACCGCACGGACAGGGGTTCATGGCGGCTGCCAGCATGAAACGCGCGGGAAAGGTCAGCGACATGGCGGCGCGGGCGATGCAAACCGTGCCATCCTCCAGCGGCTGCCGCATGACTTCCAGCACGTTTCGCGGAAACTCGGGTAATTCGTCCAGAAATAGCACGCCATTGTGCGCCAGCGAAACCTCGCCGGGACGAGGCACAGCGCCACCCCCGATCAGGCCGGCGTCAGAAATCGTGTGGTGAGGCGAGCGGAAGGGGCGCACGCCGACCAAGCCAGCGCCCGGATCAAGCACGCCTGCGACACTATGTATTTTCGTGTTCTCCAGCGCCTCTTCAAAGGTAAATGGAGGCAGGATCGTGGGCATGCGCTTGGCCAGCATGGTCTTGCCTGAGCCGGGAGGTCCAATCATGAGTATGTTATGACCGCCGGCACAGGCGACTTCGAGAGCTCGCTTGGCAGATTGCTGACCGCGGACATCCTTGAAGTCGACTACAAAGTGCTGGGCCTCGCTCAGGAGCATGTCGCTGTCCACTTTGAGTGGCAGCACGCCGTTACCCGTGTTCACGAAACGAATGACGTCGAGCAAAGACCGGACCGGGTAAACTTCAACGCCTCCGACCATGGCGGCTTCGCGGGCATTGAGTTCCGGAACAATCAGCCGGGGAATCTTCTTGCCTCGGGCCTCGATGGCGATAGGCAGTGCTCCGCGCACACCGCGCACACCACCGTCCAACGACAGTTCGCCAACAAAAAGGCAGTCCGGCACCTCTTTCTTGTTCAGGCCGCCGTAAGCGCCCAATATCCCCAACGCCATGGGGAGGTCGAATCCGGAGCCTTCTTTGCGGATGTCGGCCGGCGCGAGATTAATGGTGATCTGGGTGGGAGGAATGTCGTAGCCGCAATTCTTTAACGCCGCCCGGACCCGGTCGCGGCTCTCGCGCACCGCTGCGTCCGGCAGACCAACAGTATGGAAGTGATCTTCCGGCGTCTTGATGCCGGAAACGTCAACCTCAACCTCGATAATGCTGGCGTCAACCCCATACACCGCGGCACTCAGGGTCTTATAGAGCATCGGTCCAGTGTTTCAAGGTGACAGACTGTTTAGCGCAATCGTGACGAAGAGCGGCTGACAATTTGGGTAATTAATCACAATACGCCTTGCGCTGCGCAGAACTTTGTGACGGTCGTCACAATGTCAAGTGACGACCGGACGGCACTCCGTTTACGAACTGAATTACCCAGCCCAGTTTTCGTTGTTTGTGCTCCCAACGTGGACTAGGATTCGGCTACGCTGCACAATCACATAAACTCGCCAAAGTAGTAGAACCGGGCGCAAGTTATGACGGACGACGAAAAGCAACCCGGGCGCCCAGGACGCACCCCAGGCCACCTGGAGAAGGAAGAGTCCCGCCTCTGGCGCCTGGCGCTGGGATTTCTCGTTCTGCTGGCCACAGGGTTTGCCGCTCTCTCCTGGGAGCGATTAGAAAATCTGCCTTACCACCTGGGAGTGGTCTCCATTGGATTGGTGTTATTGGCGGTGCTCTTCGCAGCCTACGTATACGGCCGTCGCCGGGAAGTCTCCGAGCTCAAGCACTTGTTGCACGACTTGCAGGAGCGCAGCGGGGTCGCGCCCTCAGACGACCAACTCGACCAACTCAGCCAAGTCATCGCCCGCTCGCAACGGAGTTTCAAGGAACTGATCGACTCCTTCGACGATGTGGCCTTTGCCACTTCTTTGGATGGCACGGTGCGAACCGTCAATCGGCGGATGACGCAACAGCTTGGCATCTCCTATCAGGAAATTGTCGGACACAAATTGGACGAATTCCTGGAAGAACCGCAACGCGCCGATATCGAACCCGGTCTGTCCCGTTTTCTTGACCGACGGCGCTGGTCAGGAGTGGTGCGCATCCGATTGAAGAAAAGCACGCGAGTGCTGTACTTCGATTGCGTATTGAACGCCATCGTAAAGGGCAATGACGTCGTAGGAGTTAGCACGCTCGCCCGGGACGTTACAGAAGAACGCGAGAAAGAGCGGCGCTTCACCGAACTGTTCGAAACTTTGCAGGAAGGCGTCTACTTCAGCACCCCGGAAGGAAAGCTGCTCGAGGCCAACCCGGCGCTGGTTCAGATGCTGGGATATGGAGGAAAAGACGAACTCCTGTCGCTGGAGGCCAGCGCACTGAACCCAGATGCGACCCAGAGTTCGGTGCTGGGACGAAGCGCCGACGATCGCGGCAGCGAGCGCACACGAGAGATCACCTTGCGTCGCAAGGATGGAAGCGTCGGTACGTTCTTCGATACCTCGCGTGCCGTTTGGGACTCGGCAGGGAAGATCATCCGCTATCAGGGCACGCTGGTAGATGTCACGCAACGGCGTGAGATGGAAAGAACGCTGCGCCGGCAGGAGGAATTCCAGCGCTACCTCCTGGAAAGCTTCCCTGATCTCATCCTGGTGATCGATCTGAACGGACGCTACAGCTTTGTCAGCTCGCGCGTTCGTGATCAGCTCGGTTACCGGCCGGAAGATCTGGTGGGGAAGAAGGTAGAAGAAGTGCAGGAGCCCTCACCGGAATTCGTGGCTCTCTACCGTGACGTGATAGCGGGCCGCAAGATGTTCGGCTTCACCGAATATGCCGCACGCCACCACGACGGAAGCTGGCGGACCATGCGCGCCAATGCCAGCCCGCTGTATGACGCGGAAACCAAATTAAGCGGGGTGATCGTCTCTGTGCGAGACATCACGGTCGAGAAAAAGCTCGAGCAGCAGATCATTCAGAGCGAACGCCTGGCTGCGATGGGGCAAATGATCGGTGGCTTTGCCCACGAACTGAACAATCCTTTAACCAGCATCATGGGGGTGGCTGAATTGCTGCAGGAAGGTGAAGCTGCTGAGCCGATGCGAAAGCAGTTGGTGATGCTGCAACAGCAGGCGCGCCGCGCCGCCGATATCGTGCAGAACCTGATGTATTTCTCTCGCCCACCCGCTCCGGGCAAGAGTTCGATCAACATCAGCGACCTGGTCCAACGAACGTTGCACTTGCACGCCTATTCCTTGCGCAAGAGTAACATCACGGCAGATTTTCTCCCGGAGCCGTCGCTGCCCCCTGTGGAGGGCGATCCCCACCAATTGATGCAAGTGTTTCTGAATCTGATTCTGAACGCGGAGCAAGCTATGCGCGAGGTCCGTGATCGCGGCACTCTCCGCATTCGCCTCGAAAAAAGCGCCGGCTCAGTCTCAGCGACGTTTCAAGACGATGGGCCCGGCATTCCGTCTGACGTTCTGCCCAATATCTTCGATCCTTTCTATACCACCAAGCGGCCGGGCCGCGGCACCGGCCTAGGCCTCAGCATCTGTAAGGCGATCTTGCGTGAGCACGGAGGCAACGTTGAAGCCGCTTCCGGTCCCGGGGGAGGGGCTGTCTTTACGGTCACTTTGCCCGTGGCGCCTACCCAATCAAATGCACAGATATAATGACCCTCCGGTTCCACAATGGGATCTCTCGAAGGGCAAACCGCGCTGGTCACGGGCGGCTCGCGCGGCATTGGTCGGGCGATCGTGCTTAAGCTTGCGGAAGCCGGCGCGGAGATCCTGCTCCACTACCACCGCAATGAATCGGCAGCACAGGCGGTGGCGCGCAAACTTCCCCGTCCCCCACAGTTGTTAAAGGCCGATCTGCAGTCGCCGAAAGCGATCGAAGCGATATTCACCTCTCTGGCGGGACTTCGGCTCGATATTCTGGTCAACAATGCCGGTATCTGGGGACAGACTCCACTAGGAGCGACTTCACTCGACGATTTGCGAGCGATGCTGGATGTGAACGTCAGATCTGTATTCCTGGTGACGCAAGCGGCCTTGCCTTTGCTGCGCGAAGGAGGTCGAATCGTCAATTTGTCTTCCGTTGCGGCAAGGGTGGGGATCGGCTCGGGGAGGAGTTTGTACGGCGCCACAAAGGCGGCGGTGGATTCATTCACTAAGAGTTGGGCCCTGGAGCTGGCTCCCCGGAAAATTCGCGTGAACGCCGTTGCCCCAGGCTATGTGAAAACGGATATGACCGCGGAACACTTTTCCCATCCGGACGTAGTGAAGCGTGCCATCGGCCGCAGTCCTTTCGGACGTTTAGGGGACGCTGACGAGATCGCAGACACAGTTGTCTTCTTATGTTCACCGGCGGCCCGCTGGATCACCGGCCAATCGATCAACGTCAGCGGGGGATTTGTCGTATAAGCTCTAACTTAAATGTTGAAGCCGGTTCTGGCAGAACGCGGGCCGACAATTTGACAATGCCGCCATGGCATCCTAATCTGTTCCGCCGTAACCGTCGAAAAAGCTCAAGAAACTGATCTCGTAGAAAAATTTAAGGAGGCAATTCCATGAACCGGAAATGCACTGGGTTCGTTGTCGCATTAGTTTTGTCTCTCACTGTGCTGCTCGGCTTGGCCTGGGCCGCCAGCACAGAAGAAGAAGTGAAGAAGCTCGAAACCGAGCGCGCGGCCGCATCTGTAAAAGGGGATGTGGCGATAATGGAAAAGCAGACGGCCGACGAGTACACGTTCATCAACTTGTACGGCCAAATGTCAGATAAGTCGCAGATGGTAAATGGATTCAAAACTGGCCGGACCAAGCTCACCTCAAACGAACTTTCCGATGTGAAAGTTCGCCTCTATGGTGACACTGCCGTAGTTACGGGTAAGGCTGATGTCAAAGGGACGTTGGCGGGAAAAGAGACCAGCGCTCAAGTCATGTTTACGCGGGTTTACGTCAAGAAAGGCGGGAGTTGGCAATCGGTCGCTTTTCAGCAAACCCGTGTCTCAGATCAATGAGAACTTAGGTGGACCGAGGGCTCTGGTGCTCTCGGTCCGAACTTCTACCGTTCTACTGCCATCGCCACGCCATTCCCACCGCCCAGGCAAAGCGCTGCGATTCCGCTATGCGCGTCTCGCCGAATCAGTTCAAAATCAGCGCGCCATGATGCGCACACTGGTACGACGGGTGTGTACGCGTTTGAAGTGATGACCACCGACAGTATTCATCTGGCATTCACGCTACGTTAATGAATCCGTAACGCGCGCCGGATACCCTTCTCGCACTCTAACCCCTACCTACCGGAGGAATCCATGTTACACACTTCCGTTCCAAAAAAGTCGCGAAGGCGCGCTACGCTCAGCTTGTTTGTGGTCGCGTCCATGTCGTTCGCTAACCCTGCGTTGGGCCAGAGTAACAATGCCGGCAGCAGCGCTGTCGCTCCGACAACCGCAACGCCGATTCAGCACGTCATTGTCCTCATCGGTGAGAACCGCACCTTCGATCACGTTTTCGCGACATACGTGCCACGGAGCGCGGATTCAATCTCCAACCTGCGGTCCAAAGGAATCATCAACGCTGACGGCACGCCTGGCCCACATTTCTCGAAAGCGGGACAATTCCAGGCCATCGCGCCATACAACTCAAAATACTTCATCAGCCTGGCTCCGAATCAGAAGGTGCCGTATCAGACCCTGCCATCGCCCAGCCTCAACTTTGCGCCCACCAAGCCGCCCTTCCCTCCAGGTACGCCGACATCCATGCTGGCAGCGGTCGAGCCATCTATGGACCTCGACGATCTAAGGCTGTTGACGACCGGCGCGGCAACCCAGTTCAAGCAGACCTTTGTCCAGCCTGATCCGGATACGCGAGTCCAGAATTTCAACAGATTACCAGGTGGGCCGTTTCCACTGAGGGGAGCGAGGCTGCCTTACGATTCCTACACCGGGGATACAACCCACCGGTTGTTCGAGATGTGGCAACAATCCGATTGCAGCATGAACAATGCCACGCGCCAGAACCCCTCCGGCTGCCTGAGCGACCTTTATCCCTTCGTGATCACCACCTACACTGATCAGCTCGACTCGGTTTTTGACAATCCCCCGGCGATTGACGACAACGGTGGTGGCAATTCGATGGCGTTCTACAACGTCGAACTTGGCGATGTCCCCGTCCTGAAGCGCCTGGCCGACCAATACACCATAAGCGACAATTTCCATCAATCGTTCATGGGCGGCACCGGCGCCAATCACGTTATGCTCGGCAGCGGCGACGCGATCTTTTGGAGTGACGGCAATGGCCATCCGACAGTGCCGCCGTCACACATCGCCAATCCTGATCCTCTCCCGGGCACCGACAACGTCTACACGGTGGACCTGCTTTTCGATGGCAACTTCGCCGAGTGCGGCAATCCGACTCAGCCCGGCATCAAGCCGATCCGGGATTACCTGAAAACTCTCCCGTACGCCCCCAATCCCAAGTGCGTACCAGGACATTTCTACATGATCAATAATGACTCGCCGGGCTTCCTGCCCGACGGCACCGTTGACACTGCCGGCATTGCTAAAGGCGGCTCCATTCCGCCGATCAATGTCCGCACGATCGGCGACTCGCTCAACGACAAGAACATCTCCTGGGCCTACTACGGTGGAGCCTACAACGCCGCGATTAAACTCCAGCACGATCCGGACAGCACCGATCCAACCGTGCTAGTGGGTGCCGCGTACTGCAACATCTGCAACTTCGAGTCCTACACCAACTCGATCATGGGTAACCCGGCCCAACGCACCACTCGTATCAAGGATGCGACGGATTTCTTCGCCGCCATAGACAATGACACGCTGCCGGCAGTGTCCTTCGTCAAACCGGACGGCCTGCTGGACGGTCACCCGGCGTCTTCAAAGCTCGACCTCTTCGAGGCCATGGTGGAGAACATCGTCGATCACCTGACCGCCAAGCCCGACCTGATGGCGGATACCGCGTTGTTCATTACGTTTGACGAAGGTGGCGGTTACTACGACTCCGGCTACATCCAGCCGCTGGACTTCTTCGGCGATGGACCACGCATTCCGCTGATCATCGTCTCGCCCTTCACCACAGGCGGGCACATCAATCACAGCTACGCCGACCACGTTTCAATTCTGAAATTCATTGAGCGGAATTGGAATTTGAAGCCGCTGACCAGCCGGAGCCGGGACAACTTCCCCAACCCGGTTGCGGAACGCAGCAATCCTTATGTTCCGCTCAACAACCCAGCTTTAGACGATCTCTTTGACATGTTCCAGTTCTCCAAATAGAGATCGGCGACAACAATAGCCCGTTACTTTCAACTGACGCCGGCCCGGCCTTTTAGGCGCGGCCGGCGTCATTAATTTTAGAAAGAGGGGCGTACGAACGAGTGTAAGGAATCTCGAAAGTGGTGACACCGGATGAATTGTGGTCGGAAGGCTACCGTTCTACTGCCATCGCCACGGCATTCCCGCCGCCCAGGCAAAGCGCCGCGATTCCGCGATGCACATCTCGACGAATCATTTCATAGATGAGCGTTACCAGGACGCGCGCACCGCTGGCTCCGATAGGATGCCCGATTGCGACCGCTCCGCCGTTCACGTTGACTCTGTCGGGGTCCAGTTTCAGCTCGCGCATCACCCCCAGCGCTTGCGCCGAGAACGCTTCGTTCAGTTCATACAGGTCTACGTCTTCATTTTTCCATCCGGTCTTTTCCCAGATTTTGCGAACTGCAGTCACGGGCGCCATCATGACCCATTTGGGATCGATACCGCTCGTCGCCTGGGCCACGATTCGGACCATAGGTTCCGCGCCGAGTTCCTTGGCGCGCTTGGCACTGGTGACTACGACCGCTGCCGCGCCGTCGTTAACTCCCGGGGCGTTGCCCGCCGTCACGGTACCGTCCTTCTTGAATGCCGGCTTCAGAGCGCGCAAGGTTTCGATAGTAGTATCTTCGCGGGGCGATTCGTCCTTATCGAAAATCACGGGAGCGCCACCCTTCTTCTTCGGCGGCAGTTCCACGGGAACGATCTGCGACTTGAAGCGGCACTCTTTGATCGCGGCCACCGCCTTCCGGTGAGAGTTCACCGCAAACTCATCCTGCTCTTCGCGCGTGATCCCGTATTTCTCAGCGACGTTCTCCCCGGTGATCCCCATGTGGTAGTCGTTGTAAATATCCCAAAGCCCATCGTGCACCATGGAATCGATGATCTGCGCATTGCCTAGACGATATCCCTTCCGTGCCTGCGGTAGAAGGTAAGGCGCGTTGGTCATCGATTCCATGCCGCCGGCAACCACGATCGCACTGTTTCCCGTTTCTATCGCTTGAGCTGCCAGCGCGACTGCTTTCAATCCAGAGCCGCAAACCTTGTTGACGGTCATGGCACCTACTTCAGGAGGAATACCTCCGAACAATGCCGCCTGCCGCGCTGGATTCTGCCCCAGACCGGCGGAAACGACGTTCCCCATGATGCATTCATCCACCAGTTTGGGGTCGAGTTTGGCGCGCTTGACTGCTTCGCGCACGACAATCGCCCCAAGTTGAGTCGCGCTCAGATCGGAGAGGCTTCCCTGAAATTTTCCCACCGGCGTGCGGCAACCGGAGATGATCACAACATCGTCCTGAACAGCCATTCTTCTGCTCCTGCGGCAATTTCGTATCTGCAATTATAGATGTCTGGCAAGACCGACGGGTTGAAATTTACCAGAGCGTAATCGGCGATAAAGAGCGGGATTCGAACCGCCACCGAAATGCAAAGCGAAGCATGATCAACCTATTTTTTGTCGACTAAAACCGAGTGCGGCATCGTTCGCGGACGAAAATTTCTTCTTCCGCTCGATCTGGTGACTTTAGTGTGCGGGTCGTAAGCGTCCGAACACATCATTTTTTTCTTGACATCACTTTTTATTGACTCTATACATTCAATCAGTTGCAACAGACGACCGTTGCTATAGTCCATGAAAAATGGAAAGGGAGAATAGAACCATGGCACCGAAGAAGAAAGCTGCAAAGAAGAAAAAGAAACACTAAGAACGATCAGTAAAAAACAGACCTGGGGGCGCGAGAGCGTCCCCTAAGTTTTTTGCCTCGAAGTTCTCCGCGATCGAGCCTTCCGAAAACACAAGGGCTAGTTCCCTTTCTGGCGCTGATTACTTTTGCCTGGTTTCTTGAGAACGCTGGGTACCTGAATAGACTTTTCGGTAGCCGGACAAAGCGTCCGATAGTGGCAGAAGTTGCAATGGAAACCAGTTTTGGCATCGAACTTCCCCTCGGCGATCTTTGTCGCCACAGCTTCCACCCTCAGCTTCGCCTCTTCCACTTGACGATCGTCGCGCGGAGTGATCACCGTACTATTTTCTCCCACATTGTAGAAAATCAGATGGTGTACGCGGTAGCCCCATTTCTGTCGCGCAGCCATGGCGTAGATGGAAAGCTGCAGGCTTTCGTCGGCATCCTCCTGAGATTGAGGTTTTCCCGTCTTGTAATCGGTAATCACGACCCTGCCTTCGTCAGCCTGATCGATACGATCAATTCGTCCAGCTATCGTCACGTTGCCGATCTTGATCTCGAACGGCTCCTCCAGATGCAGCACGGTAGGAGCAGGATGGCGCCGCGAAGCGGCCAGGAACTCGCCTAGCTGCGCAATGCCTTGCTTCTCGTAAAGTTCGTGCTGATATCGATCCTCGATCCCGGCAGCGGTCAGATCCGTCCGGAATAGTTCGATCACAGCATCGTCTGCCATCGGACGCCGGAAACGGACCGCATCGTAATAAGCACGGAGCACGCGATGCATGGTTGCGCCATACTGCATGGCTGCGGGAACTTCTCCGGGGATCCTCCAGTCACGTTCCAGCTTGAACTGCAATGGGCAGGTTTCATAGGTCTGCACAGCGCTCGCGCTCAACTTGGCGCACAGGTTGCCGACCGGTGGTAGGGAGAGCCATTGGCTGGTTCGCGAAGGGAATTCGGGAGCACGGCTTTCACCAAACAAATCAGTTTGGAAAGCGCGCGCCTGACGTTTGCGAAGCCAGCGGCTCAGAGCCTGATCCTTTAGCAAGTCTCGCAAGAATCCCGGCGGAGTAGCGTCCTTCCCTTTGCCCTGGCGAGCATAGATGGTCAGCGAGTCTCGAGCCCGAGTCATGGCCACGTAAAACAATCGCCGCTCCTCCTCATCGTGCAACGCTTTGTGGTTGCCGTGATTGGCCGAGTCGGAGTCGCGCAGTTCCGGCGGAAACTCAACCAAAGGCTCCTTATACGATGACGGGAAGGAGTTAGGGTTCGCCCGGATGATGAAGACATGGTCGAACTCCAGCCCCTTGGCGGAGTGTGCCGTCATCAAACGCACGGCGTCCTCGTCTCGCGGCGGCAGAGGGATGGTCCCACGAGCCTCACGAAAATATTCGAGATACTCGAGTAGTTCGGGAAGCTCGCCTGTCTTCGTAATCGGCTTACTCTGCCAGTTGCTGACAAAGTCCACCACGGCGACGAGGGGCCGTGAATTACGATCTAGCCCAAAGCGTCGGATGACGATGTCCAAAGCGGCCATGCTTTTGGCGTGTGTGCTGGCGATTTCGTCACGGGCCTGGCGTAAAGCATCAAGCACGACCGGGCCGTTTTCAATTTGGCGCAGAACCAACGCCACGCCGGCATCCTTCGTATCTCGCGGGAGCGCCCTTATTCCGGCACGCAACTTCTCTGGATCGACTGTGAATTGTGGCAGGGCAGCAACCCGCAGAAGGCTGGCGCTGTCGGCCTCGGAGACGATGGCTCCCAGGCACGCGAGGAGGTCGCGCACGTCGGGCGTGTCCATTACGTCCATGTTCTCAATGGAAAACGGAATGCCGTTCTCCGCGAGTTCGGCGGCCAACTGATCGCGATGCAAATGTTGGCGGTAGAGAACGGCAATGTCTTTCCACTGGCAGCGAGAGTGTGCATGCCCTTCCTGGATGATCGAGACTACGTCCGAGCACTCAACATCTTTGGCGGTTAGAAGGACGGCGTCCACGGGCACACTTCGCAATTCCGCGCCCTCACGTAGTGCAATCTCCTCGCGCGCCGATACCAACGGTGAACGCCGGTACGGAAGCAGCGTATCTCTAGCTTCTGCGAAGCTGTCAGGATTCCTCGAAATCACGGCGAATGCGCACTTCAGAATTGGGGTGGTGGAGCGACGATTTCTCTCTAACGCGACCAGCTTCGTAGTCGGAAATTTGCGCTGGAAGAGTTCGAACGCGGCACTTGAGGCGCCGCGGAACTGGTAGATTGCCTGGTCAGGATCGCCTACTGCAAAAACATTGCATTCTTCGCCCGCTAGCATCTGAAGAATCTTGATTTGGGCGAAATTTGCGTCCTGGAACTCGTCCACCAAAATGAAGTGTGCGCGCTTCCTCTCCTCGGCGAGAAGCTCGCCGTTCTGAGTGAGCAGATCGTAGGCCCGCGTGATCATGTGGCCGAAGGTGCCCAGGTTTTCTTTCCGCAGCATTCGCTCCACCGTCATAAATACATTGGCGATTTCCTGGCAACGCCCGAGCACTTCTTCATTGCTGAGGCTATCCGCATCTTTCGATTTGCTCACTCGCGGGACAGGCAATTCGCCGCACCCGAGCCGCCGGACGTACTCCGCGTACTTCTCGGGCCCCACGAGCTCGTCATGACAGCGCCGCATGAAGTCGAGCAAGTCATCGAGAAACTGGCTGACTTTGGCCGCTCGGACGAAGTAGTTCAGGTGCAACTCAGGAAGGCGCTTGCGCAAATAAATCCATAGATCTTTATCGTCGAGCACCTCAAATTTTTTCCCGCAGCCAATGAGAAGATTGTTGCAATAGGCGTGAAAAGTGGATACCCGCAAGCCAGTGATGTCGGTCCCGCCGAGTTCTTCCAGGACCCGCTCGCGCATCTCACGGGTTGCGTTCTCAGTGTAGGTAACTGCGAGGATTTCGTTCGGACGAGCGTAACCCTGGCGGATCAGGTGCGCGATCCGCCGAGTGAGCACGGTGGTTTTCCCGGTGCCCGCACCCGCCACCACCAGCATGGGCCCGTGAACATGTTCGATGGCCTCACGCTGGCGTTCGTCTGCTTCGAACCGGCGGACACTTGGCATAGTCTTGGAAGTTGCCATTGAGCGGAGCATACCAGAGACGGGCGAGGATATTCTGTGATGAAGTGAGCCCGCTATTGCACTTCGGACATCGCGACGGCAAGCGCAGCAACTGCTGCGGTCTCGGCGCGCAGAATCGTGCTTCCGAGAGATGCGGAGACCCAGCCAGCCTCGCGAAACAAATCTATCTCAGCTTCGGTCCAGCCGCCCTCAGGGCCAAATGCAAGCACAATGTCGCCGGATGAGGACTGAAGAGCATCCTTCAGCATCAAAGTGTGTTCCGATTCCGCCAGGATAATGCGAGTATTGCCGCGGAGCGCGACTGCCTCTTTGAGTTTCACTGGCGGACAAATCTCCGGAGGCGACGTACGGCGCGACTGTTCAGAAGCCTGCAGAGCAATGCGCTGCCATCGCTCCCGGCGTTTAGAAGCAGCCGAGGCGAGATTTGCGTCAGTAC
Source organism: Terriglobales bacterium (assembly GCA_035512155.1). Lineage (GTDB taxonomy): Bacteria > Acidobacteriota > Terriglobia > Terriglobales > Acidobacteriaceae > JABCYV01. The sequence continues at coordinate 15,360 of DATKEN010000101.1, forward strand.
GGTGTGCAATGACCGGAATGATACGAGCCACTTCTAGCTCTGTACACTTTTCAATAGCCCATTCCAGCCGATCAAATTTGAAGATAGAAAGAACGACGGTAACGTGGGGAATGGCCTTGGCGGGGATTTCATCGCCCAACTCGAATTCGACCCGGCTTTTCTCGATTCCGGTGATGCGGCCGCGATGAACACGGGCGCCGATTGATATCTCGAATTCCTGGCCAACGCGGGCACGGAGAACTCGCGTCAGATGCTCGGCATGGTTCCCGATAAGAGCGGCATGTGTGCCGGAGACTTCGTCGGCGATCCAGCGGCGGCGGGTCATGGATTACAAAACCTAAACCACGAAGGACACGAAGGTGCACAAAGGGAAAGCGCGACCTCTTTGGCCCGGAGTTGTCGTCCTTCGTGTTACTCCGTGTCCTTAGTGGTGAATGATTTTGTTGTTGCAGGCTACCCGAAGATGTCTTTGACCTTCCCAAGCAACGTGCGCCGCTGCGGCTTGTTCTCCACGCGGATGGTGCCTTCCAATTCCTGGAGCAGTTCGCGTTGACGCTTGTTCAGCTTGCCTGGAGTTTGCACTCGAACTTCGACGAACAGATCGCCTTTGCCCCGGCTATTGAGAACCGGAACACCCTTGCCGCGAATGCGCAAGGTGGTGCCCGACTGCGTGCCCTCCGGCACTTTCAGCATCTGTTCGCCTTCGAGCGTGGGAACGGCAATCTCCGCTCCTAACGCCGCTTGCCCAATTGAAATCGGAATCACACAGTGCAGGTCGTTGCCCTCTCGCTCAAAAAACGGATGCTCTTTGACGTGAAGGACTACATAAAGATCGCCGGCAGGGCCACCTTGAAGGCCTCCTTCGCCCAGCCCCGAAAAACGAATGCGGGTCCCGTCTTCCACACCGGCCGGAACTTTAGCGTCCACTGTCCGCTGACGAAGGACACGCCCTTCCCCTTTGCACTTTGGACAAGGATCAGTAATCACACTGCCCGTGCCCTGGCACGTAGGACAAGTACGTGCGATGCTGAAGAAGCCCTGCTGATAACGTACCTGTCCGCGCCCCGCGCATGACCGGCATGTCACTGGCGTCTTACCGCTCGCAGCGCCTGAGCCTCGGCAATCCTCGCAGGTCTCGTGGCGTCGCACTGTAACCGTGGTCTCCGTGCCGAATACAGCTTCCTCGAATGCCAGGTTGACGTCCTCGCGCAGGTCGGCGCCCCGTTGAGTACGGCTGCGACGCCGAGATCCCTGGCCAAAAACGTCTCCGAAACCGAAGAATTCGCCGAAAATATCGCCGAAATCCTGGAAGACACTGGCATCGAAACCACTTCCGCCAGCGCCGGCTCCTACCCCCGCATGGCCAAAACGGTCGTACATCGAGCGCTTTTCGCCGTCCGCCAGGATCGCGTAGGCCTCGCTCGCTTCCTTGAACTTTTCTTCGGCGTCAGGATTATTAGGATTGCGGTCGGGATGAAACTGCAGCGCTAGCTTGCGATACGCGCTCTTGATTTCCTGCTCGCTGGCGCCCCGCGTCACCCCGAGCACCTCGTAGTAGTCGCGTTTTCCGTTGCTGGTCAGAATGGCTCCAAATCCTTTCCAATGCTCGAATTAATGTTTGGGATTGCGAGCGACCTTCACCATGGAAGGACGTAACAGGCGGTCTTTCAGCTTATAGCCGCGCTGCAGCTCGTCCACTATTTGATGATCTTCAGCGGCGGTAGTTTCTACCATTTCGACCGCCTCGTGAAGGCGCGGGTCGAACGGCTCGCCTCTGGCGGGGATCGTTCGTAGGCCCAGCTTCTGCAGCGCGTCCTGCAGTTGCTTGTAGATGAGTTCAATCCCACCGCGCAATTCCGACTTCTCTGCGGAACCGGTCTGCAGTGCACGCTCGAAACTATCCAGCACAGGCAGAAGTGTCTTCACGGCGTCCGCAAGTGCATACTCGCGGAATTCCCGCTGTTCGCGCGCAGTCCGCTTGCGTGCATTCTCGAACTCGGCCTGCAAACGGGCCAGGCGGTCGAGAAGGTTATCGCGCTCCGCTTTCAGTTTGTCCAACTCGGAGTCTGCTAAGCTGACGCTAGGTGCCCGGGAGCCCTCCGGGGCATCACTTGGCATAGTCTGATCCGCGGTTTCATCCGATGCGGGCAACTCGTGCTCCGTATCCAACTCTCGATCTTTGATCTCTGTTTTTCCGCTGCTTCTTGCCATAAGACACTCACTCAGATTCGTTTAAGACTCTGTCAAACAGACGCGCGATATAGGAAACGGCGTTCATGGTGTGCTGATAATCAATGCGCGTCGGACCAATCACCGCGAGCGATCCCATCACCTCGCCACCCACGCGGGCCGGCGCTCCTATGAGCACAAAGTTCCGCATGGAAGGTAAAGTTTCGTCCAATCCAATTACCACTCGTACTGCTTCCTGCTTGGCGTCGAGGTAAGCTCCCAGCAGTTCGACAATCTTCTGCTTCTCTTCCAGTGTTTGCAGCAATTCCTGCAGACGTTGACGATCCTGCTCGCCAGCGACCAGATTCGCCGCACCCTCCACGAAAACCACCTGGGCGGAGTCTTCAGCAGCCAGCGCTCCCTGGCGGTAGAGCTGTTCGACCGAAGCCATCAACCGATCGTATTCACTACGTTCCTGCTCAAGACGCCGGGCAAGCTCGGTTCGCATCGCATCCATCGTCCAACCGCGAAAATTTTCATTGATGAAGCGTGCTGCCTCATCGAGATCCGTTTGCGGGAGATCGAGACGCAGCACGCGGTCCCGCACCAAGCCTGACCGCGTGACTACGACGGCCAGCACCTTCTGATCGCCTAGTCGCGAGAAATAGACATGCTCCAGCGCATTCTTCGGTCCGCCGATCGCCACCGCGACACCAACGTTTCGCGAGATCAGCGACAGCACATGCGATGTTCGCTCCATAAATTCCTGCACATCGGAAATGCCATGCAGGGAATCCTGAATGATGCTTTCATCCCCATGAGACAAATGCGCCTCGCCGGTAAGCTGCTCGACGTAGTAGCGGTAGGCCTCCGCGCTCGGAACGCGGCCGGCGGAGGTGTGCGGCTGCTCCAGAAACCCCGCGTCCGCCAAATCGGCCATGACGTTGCGGATGGTGGCCGGACTCAGTCCCTCGCGATTGGCTCGCGCAAGGGTTCGCGATCCCACCGGCTCACCAGTAGCGATAAAAGTCTCTACGATAGCGGTCAGGATTTCGCGTTCCCGTTCGCCGATGGGTGGTCCCGCCTGCATTTAACTCCCTTGCGTAGGTTCGCTTTAGCTCGTCTCGGGAGTCGATCGCGCTATCACCTTCCGCTAAACATATTTAAATACAAATACTTAGACGGAGCAGCGCTAAAACTCTCCACTTTTGATTCTAGGAAGCCCTGCCATCCCTGTCAAGCAATAGCACTCTCGGTGCAAGAATGCTATTTGCTGACCAGCTTCCGGCGGTAGATTTATGTCCTCGAACCTGTTATCGGAGATGTCGGAACTACGCCAACCTGCGAAGTTGAATTGGCAAGGCGCACGCCATACGTCTCGCCGCTCCTGGCTGAGGGGTTGCGCCGCGGTTGGCGGGATGAGTACCCTTGCAGCCCGCTTCCCTTTTCTGAAGTTCACTCTAGCGGATATGCTCAAGCAAGCCGGTGAGCATCCGGCAGCAATTAAAATGCAATCAAAGATCCATGTCTGTGTGATTGGAGCGGGCGCTTTCGGTGGATGGACCGCCTTGTACCTGAGGCGCCGGGGCGCGCGGGTGACTTTACTCGATGCCTGGGGACCGGGTAACTCTCGCGCTTCTTCCGGCGGAGAGACTCGGGTGATCCGCGGCACCTACGGGTCGAACCAGCCCTATACCAAAATGGTGGTCAGAGCGCTGCAATTGTGGACTGAGCATGAGAAGCGATGGAATCGTCAGCTTCTGCATCGCATCGGTGTGCTTTGGATGGCAGCGACTGGCGACGATCAATATGAACGCGGGTCTTTGCCTCTGCTGCGCGAGGCGGGTATTCCTTACGAAGAGCTATCCTCGGCCGAACTCCAAAAGCGCTGGCCGCAGATCAATCTGGAGGGCGTGCGCTGGGGAATCTACGAACCCCAAAGTGGATTTCTGACAGCGCGGATCGCGTGCCAAGCGGTTCTGGAGGGATTTCTCGCCGAGGGCGGCGAGTACAGGCAGGCAGCGGTTGCGTCGCGTGATCTGGACGGCGGCAAATGGGATGGTTTAACTCTTTCGGATGGATCAAAGCTCAAAGCTGATCAGTATGTTTTTGCTTGCGGACCCTGGCTGGGCAAACTTTTTCCTGCGACTATCGGCGACCGCGTTCGCGCCACCAAGCAGGATGTATTTTTCTTCGGCACCCCGGCAGGAGATGACCGCTTTTGCGAGAAAAAACTGCCGGTATGGGCCGACCATCGTGACAGGTTTATCTATGGCATCCCCGGCAGCGATGGACGCGGCTTCAAGGTCGCCGACGACACTCACGGCCCAGATTTCGATCCGACCTCAGGCGAACGTCAGCCGAGTGCTGACGGACTGCGAACTATTCGAGAATATCTCGGATTGCGTTTTCCCGCGCTAAAGAACGCGCCGTTGCTCGAAACTCGTGTCTGCCAGTATGAGAACAGTCCCGATAACAACTTCATCATTGATCGTCATCCGAACTCGGAAAGGGTGTGGTTGGTCGGCGGGGGCTCAGGTCACGGATTCAAGCACGGTTCGGCGGTGGGCGAGATGGTGGCGGAGTTGGTGATGCAGGAGAAAGATCCAGATCCGTTGTTCCGGCTAGCGCGGTTCGAAAAGTAGCGGAACCGCAGGAGAGGGCCACACTTTTGCAAGATCCCGCACAAATGAATCCGAATGAGGAGACTCCCAGATTAGGAACGCGGGGGATATGCTAACGCGACTTGCAGCTTGATAGAAAACCCATTTTAGGTTATTGTGACTTCCCAAGGAGAACTCAAGCATTGGCCCGACAATCTGCACTGAAGCTGGATGAGCGTGTATTCGATCCTTCACACTACTTGAAAGCCGGGTTGAAGTCCAAACCCTTCTACGCGTCGAGCCTCGGAGCCCTGTTCTCCAGCGATTGCATGGCAGTGTTGCCCTACATCAAAGATGAAGTAGTGGACACAGTTTTCGCCGACCCTCCTTTTAATTTGGGTAAGGAGTATGGAGAAAACTTTAGCGACCTCAAACCGGATGAGGAATATTTAAGTTGGTGCAAGGATTGGATTGGCGAGTGTATTCGCACCATCAAGCCGGGTGGTTCAATTTTCCTCTACAATCTGCCAAGGTGGAATGTCCTTCTGGGAGCCCACCTCGCCGAACTTGGGTTGGAATTCCGCCATTGGATTGCCATCGAAATTTCCGCTTGCCTCCCAATTCCGGGGCGGCTCCATCCGAGCCACTATAGCCTGCTTTACTACACAAAAGGTAAGCCGAAAACTTTCCGCCGAATCCGAACTCCTATCCAGACTTGCAGGCATTGCGGGGGAGAGGTCAAAGACTACGGCGGCCACAGGTCAGCTATGAATCCGAACGGAGTAAGCCTTAAGGACGTCTGGACGGACATCCCGCCTGTACGGCACTGGAAGTTCAAGTCAAAGGATCGTCGTGCCAACGCGCTGTCGACGAAGATTCTCGACCGCGTCGTGGAAATGTCAACTCTTCCCGGCGGCCTTGTAATGGACCCTTTTGGTGGAAGCGGGACTACATTCGCTGTGTGCGAGAGAAGGGGACGTGAGTGGATCGGGATGGAAATAGACTTCGCACAAGAAATAGCTGATCGCCTCGAAAGCGGCCGGATACACTCCCACAAGAACCGCGATTTCGTTGAAACCTAGCCGAGGGCGCGGCCTCCCGTTGTTTTTGGAATTCTCGGCACGTCGCGGCTCACGGCATCGTGCTCGACAACCACGATTTCCAGTACCCCTTTTTGGCAGGGCACGCACTTCCACAGCTTTAGGTACGGCTCCAGTTCTTTGTAGTTGCCTATACGGTCTGTGAGGTACACGTAGAGTTTTCGTGACGGCACGACCAGTGTTCCTGCGGCGATAACGCCGTCCGATACGAGCATCGTGAGTTTGTTCAATGAGCGATGGCTAGACGAAATATTCTCTGTCTCCCATTCCACAACTATTGGACCTTCGGGTCCAACGATAACCGCATCGAAGTCACCGAGTCCCTGGCCGAGGAAGTTCTTTGCCTTGCCTTCAAGCGTCCACTTCTGCTTGCGGAGTTGATTGATGAATTCTGTCTTGATCGGAACCACCCCGTTGCCTTCGCCTCGCTTCTTACCACCCTCCGGATAGATAGTGAATTTCGCGCTGCCGGGAGGCCATACGCATTTCTTTACGGCCCGGTGTATGGATTTCCTCGTCTTGGCCCAATGTGCTGACGCGGCGTACGAGCCGCAACTGAGCAGCGTCTCCACGTGCACGATCTTCACGTAGTCTCCCGGTAAAGTTTGCCAAGAAAACGGGCAGGATCAATGCGAAGAGCACGAGCGACCTGCCCAAACTCGATGACATCAAGACGTCGCTCACCACGCTCGTATTTTGAGACGAAAGATTGCGGACGCTGAAGTCGAGCTGACAGCTCGGCCTGTGTGAGGTCAGCCCTTTTGCGAGCTGCGACGAGCAGTTCCCGAAACTGCTTGTAGGCTGGATTCCCCACGAGAGGCAAGTCGTTCGCGGGAAGTATAAAACCGTTTATGGGATAATCCCAAAATGGGTTGCAAGGGCTGTCGGCAGCGACCTAGGCTAGCGAAGTAGCTACTGGATCTGAATGACGCTTTCTGTAGCGCTTGCCTTGATCTCTTCCACGCGCGCTGCCACCTTGCGGGCAAAGTCATACAGCGACTTGGCGGCCCCTGAATCTTCTCCCGCGAGGACTGTGGGCTGGCCACTGTCGGCCGACTTGCGGATATCGGGATCGAGTTGCACCGCGCCGAGATACGCAATTCCAAATTGAGTCGCGGTCTTTTCGGCTCCTCCGCGGGAGAAAATATCCGTTTCCTGATGGCAGTGCGGGCAGACAAAGTAACTCATGTTCTCCACGATGCCGACCACGTCGACCTTCATCTGGCGGAACATTTCAATGGCCTTGCGCGCGTCCTGCAAGGAAACATCTGACGGCGTGGAAACCACGACTGCGCCGGTCAGCGGCACCGTCTGGATCAGCGAGAGCGCCACGTCACCAGTTCCGGGCGGCAGATCGACCACGAGGTAGTCGAGCTTGCCCCAAAGCACTGAGCCCAGAAACTGCTTGATGATGGAATGAAGCATGGGACCGCGCCAGATCAGAGGCTTATCGCCAGGATTAAGAAATCCCACTGAGATGACTTTCACGCCGTGCGCTTCCAGCGGCTCAATGCGATTGTCAGGCAGAACCTTGGGCTGAGCGCTGATGCCAAGCATCAGCGGCACGTTCGGACCATAAACGTCGGCGTCGAGCAATCCGACTTTGTGTCCCAGCCTGGCCAGCGCGATAGCGAGATTGACCGCCAGCGTGGTCTTGCCTACCCCACCTTTGCCGGAACCGACGGCGATGATTGTATCCAGGCCGGGCAGCGGTTGCGGTCCTTGCGGTGGTTGGCCGGGACGTGGGGGCATGGGGGAACTCAAGGGATCACCTTCCAGATCGGCGGTTAGGAGCGGCCGAAGTATCGATTATACAAGGCAGGGGAGGGGTGGAAGACGCTGTGGCGATTGATGACTGCTCGATCTAAGCCGCTAAATATCCACCATCCACGGGAAACACGGCGCCCGTCACCCAGGAAGATTCGTCGCTGGCTAGGTAAACCGCCATTCCCGCAATATCTTCAGGCTGGCCGAGACGGCCGATGGGATGCGCGCTGATTCGTTCTCGCCGCATTGCCTCGGGATCTGGCGCCTTACGGAGCACTGCGGCAGTCAAGTCAGTCTCCACAAACGCGGGACAAATGGCGTTCACGCGAATGTTTTCGTGGCCGTGGTCGATGGCCATGCACTTGGTGAGAAGCACCACCGCCCCCTTGGAGGGCGCATAGCAAGCCCGATTGCGGACCCCGTTGATGCCCAGCACCGACGCGATATTGATGATCGATCCGCCCCCAGCCTTGCGCAACTGGGGCAGCACAGCGCGGGAGAGCAGCCAGACTCCGCGGACGTTCACGTTGAAAGTTTCATCCCACTGCTGCTCCGTGACCTGCTCCACAGTTCCGGCGTGAAGGACTCCGGCATTGTTGACAAGGATATTGAGTCCGCCAAAATTTGCCACAGTCTGCTCGACCATGCGGTCTATGTCAGGTTTCTTCGAGACATCGGCGGCGACAACCAGAGCGTTGTTTCCGATTTCGCGGGCGACAGCTTCAAGGCGATCTTTGCGACGGCCGATGAGCGCGACTCGGGCGCCCTCGCTTGCCAAAGCGAGAGCGCAGGCGCGTCCGATGCCGCTGCCCGCGCCGGTGACCATGGTGATTTTGTCTTTAAGACGAGAGTTCATAGTGGGTAAAGGCCGAGACGGGATAGTCTAGACCAAGACAATGAAGGCTTTCAGTATCCCTCGCCTTCCAACCGCACTTTGCCACGGAACAGGCGATAGACGAACAGGAAATATCCGAGGGCCAGCACGGTTGCGACAATCCACCAAATAAGGCCTACGACCAGGCCGTGGTGTCCAGCGGCGGAGTTGTTGATAGTGAGACTGTACCCGGGCTCGGTACTGGACGGCAGCACTAGTGGATAGAGGGCAAAGGCGACTCCCACGAGCATGCCTGTGATGTACAACGTCGATCCCAGGAAAGCAAGCTTGTCTTTGCTGTCTCTTTGTTTTTGTTCTGTTGCTTGTTCTTTTCTATTTGCCCAGGCCATGACTGCCAGACTGCCGACAACGACGATGGGCACGAGCGCGCCGACCGGATGTACGCCGTAATTCCTCATTACGTGCGGGCGGACGAAATAGGTGCCTATCAAGCTGAGGCAGGTCAACAGAAGCTGAACCGGCCAGAGCATGACGGCGATGTCGCGGGCCCGCCGGCTCAAGTCATTCTCTGTTTTGAGAGCAACGTAAAGCGCGCCATGGACTGTGAGGGTCACCAACGCGAGCACGCCGATCAGAATCGTGTACCAATCCAGAATTCCGGGGTGCGGTCCGAGCTTGAAGTTGGTCCACAGCGGCTCGAAAAAATAGCCCTCATGGTCAAGAGGCACACCGCGGACCACATTCCCGAGCGCGGCGCCGAAAAATATGGTCAGCAGCGCACTGGACACGGAGAAGACAACATCGAAGAAATTCTGCCATACGAGATTGTCGATGTGGCCGCGAAATTCGATGCCAATTGCTCGCAGCATCAGTAGCCACAACACCATCATGAGTGGAAGGTAGAATCCGCTGAAGCTCGAGGCATAGAGTTGGGGAAAGGCAAAATACAATGTGCCCGCAGCCGCCACAAGCCAGACTTCATTTCCATCCCACACCGGCCCGATGGAGCGCAACACCATCCGCCGCTCGTCGCGGGTCTTCGCGACGATGAGATAAATCACTCCGGCTCCGAGGTCAAAGCCGTCAAGGGCAACGTAAACAGTCAGCATGATCGCAATGATGACGAACCAAAGAGTTGCCATGACAGCTAGTAACCTCGGGTGCTAAGCCCTCTTTTAGTGGCCCACCGCTTCCCCTGCCGGACCGCGCTCGATCTCGCGACAAACCAAAAACAGAAATAGAATCCCCAAAACGGTATACATTCCCATGAATCCGAGCAGCGTGAACATGCCGTTGCCCACCGAGACTGTCTTCGAGTAACCATCTGCGGTCAGCATTAAGCCGTAGACCAGCCAAGGCTGGCGGCCAAGTTCCGCGGTCAGCCAACCTGCGGTGTTGGCAATGTAAGGAAATGGCAAGCTCAGCAGCAATATCCAGAGCATCCAGCGCGCCTGAAACAGCTTCCCTCGCCACAGCAGCAATGCGGACAGCACCATGATGGCGATGAAAATGGTCCCCAGTCCCACCATGATGTGATAGCTGTAATAAAGAAGTGTGATGTTTTGCGGCCGAAATTCAGGGGGAAACGCGTCCAAACCTTGCATTCGCGCTCCCCAGCGGCGATAAGTCAAGAAACCCAACGCCCCCGGGATGACGACTGGATTGTCGATTCTTCCCTCATCCACATTGGGTTGACCGATGAGAACAATCGGTGCTCCCGGCTGCTCAGTGAACAGACCCTCCATGGCCGCCAAGGTCGGAGGCTGATGACGAAAAACCATCTGGCCCTGCTGGTCTCCGGTCGGGAACACCTGCAAGATGCTGAACAAGCAACCCGCCACGACGCCCACTTTTACAAATATGCGTCCGTACTCTTCGTACTTGCCCCAAAGCAAGTAAAACGCTCCAATAGAGGCCATCACAAACGCGCCGGTAATGGCGGCGCCACTCATGTTGTGCGCATACTGCCATCCAGCCCAGGGATTCAAAACCAGCTTCCAAAAACTACTCAATTGAATCGACCCATCCGCGGCGCGCTCGTAACCGACTGGGTATTGCATCCAGGCATCGGTTGCGATAATGAAATAGCCGGACAGCCATGACCCCAGAAACACCGCAACTGCCGACCACCAGTGGGCGCGCGGGGTAAGCCGCTTCTCTCCGAAAAGGAAAAGCCCCAAGAATGCCGACTCGAGAAAAAATGCGAACATGCCTTCCATGGCCAGGGTCTGGCCGATCACGCCTCCGGCAAAACGTGAGAAGTGCGACCAGTTGGTGCCGAACTGAAATTCCATCGGAACACCGGTGACAACGCCCAATACGAAGTTGATGCCGAAGATGCGTGCCCAGAAACGGGCCGCCTGGTTGTAGATCCCATCCTTGCGGCGCAGAGCAAGGGTCTTGAGCACCACGATCAACGGCGCCAGCCCCATGGTCAGTTGGGGGAACAAATAATGGAAAGTTATTGTAAACGCGAAGTGCAGACGATGAATCAGCAGCGCGCTATCCATTACGAAATCCGATTCATCTCAGCGACTAAGAATGATCGCGAGGGGAAAAGTAAATCCGGATATGACCGGCTCACAACTTCGCAATCTTCTGGGTAGTGGTGCAGTTTGATAGGGAAGCGAGCCAAACGCGCGATTATTGCGTCGAAAAAGAACGCGACGCAACGCGCGACTCGCCCAGATTCCTCACCGCACAAAGAACGCTGGTTCGGAATGACAATCAAACTGCACCACTAGCATCTGCTAACTCATCTTGTTGCGGCGCCGGTCGAGTTCATCGCGGCGGATTTCGCGGCGGCGGCCGGCATCTTCGTAGCGCCGTCTCTGTTCATCAGTTTCTGGAATGATGGCTGGTACCTTCAAATGGCGTCCCGCTCCGTCAATGGCGACAAATGTCAGATAGGCCGAGCTGACGTGCTGACAACTGTCGAGCAGATAGTTCTCTACCCAAATTTTTACTCCGACTTCCATGGAAGTGTGGAACACGCGATTGACAGAGGAACGCAGGATAACCAGGTCGCCGATGTGCACGGGAACCCAGAAGTCCAAATGGTCGATGGCGGCAGTGACCACGTAGTTGCGGCTGTGGCGATGCGCAGCCATGGCGCCGGCAAGATCGATCCAATGCATAAGGCGTCCACCTAGCAAGGCGCCGAGCGGATTGGCATCGTTGGGAAGAACGATCTCGGCCATCTCGGACTGCGAATCCCGAACCGGACGGGCCATCATCAGATCATCACTTTGCTTCATAGGTTGACGAGTCATGAGTTTCCTTTGGACAGGATCCCCCCTGGGGCGACGGGATGCGACGCAATAAATAGGATTCCAGATAGCACTCCGCCATTTTCTGAATTTGCGGATCGGCATGGGAGAGGATCCACCGTCCCGACGATAGGTCGTACTCCAACGTTCCATGGGCTGTGGGAAGGTGGCCAGCTTCACACACGAACAGCAAGAGTATTTGTGATCCGGTATCGCGCGCAATGCCGAAACGCACGGCATCGCATGTTCGCTCCTGGGGCAGGCGAGGGCAGTTCGTGGCGTAGCCCAGGTTGCAAAAGGATCTCAGTTCCTCATCGGTGGGTTGGACTCTCTCGTGACCCGGAGCGCAGCAAAAACCGGTCCATCCACACCCTAAAGGCAGACGGGAAGGGTGTTGCCAGACACCATCTTCCGACTTCCGCACCGGCATGAAAAACGGGCAGGCCAAATTTGGGCTCCTGTTGAGGCGATGGGCCATTTTACTCATGGCGCGAGAAGCTTACTAGTGGCGCAACAAATGCCAAATGCCACGAGTCACCATTCTGAGCCACAACCATGTACGGTCCGTAGTAACCTGTTGTACGTGGATCGTATTGCACTGCTGAGCGAGATCCTCTCGCAGAATCCGACTGACGCCTTTGCTCGCTACGGCCTCGCAATGGAATATTCGAAGAGCGGCGAAGTCGAGCGCGCTCTGCAGGAGTTCGCGCAGTTACTCGCAAATCATCCCGATTACACTGCCGCCTATCACATGGCAGCCCAGACCCTGGTGAGCGCCAGGCGCATCGACGAAGCCAAGAGGATGCTGGTTGACGGGATCTCTTCGGCGAGGCGCACCGGCAACACTCACGCGCAATCGGAAATGACCGCAATGTTAGAAGAAATGGGATAGCCTTCAGACTGTGGACTGTCATTCCCTTAGCAAATTGTTCACGTGGTCCGCGCCATCTTGGCCATCGCCCACTCCACCAATCCTGGGAACAACTGATAAATCTTGACGACGGGATGCATTGTCCAGGGCACGACGACCTCACGCTTTCGTTTCCGATACCCACGCAGCACAGCTCGTGCCACGCGCTCCGCTGTGATTCCACGAACTGAACCGGGACGTACTTGCTTCAGTTCCCTGCCCTTGATGGCGTTGGCGCCAAAATCGGTACGCACGTAACCTGGGCACACGGTCATCACGTGGATGCCTGCGCTTTTCAGTTCCACGCGCGCGGCGTTGCCGATCGCATTCATGGAAAACTTGGTTGCGCAGTAGATCCCCATAAATGGCACCGCAATATGTCCAGCGACGCTTGAAATGTTCACTATCGTTCCTGAGCCCTGCTGCTTCATGACTGGGATCACTGCTTGCATGGCGGCAACTGTGCCAAAGAAATTGATTTCGAAAGTGTCGTGGCACGCAGTCATATCCATTTGGGCGATCGAGTCTCGCATTCCGCGGCCGGCGTTATTGATCCAGACATCGATGCGGCCAAAGTGGTGCAGCGTAAGACCGAGTACGCGATCGATCTCCTCGCGGTTCCGCACATCGCAGGAAAGAGCAAGCGTGCGGTCGGGGTGACCGAGGCGGTTGCGGGCGGCCTCAGCGCGTCCTGTATCGCGCGAAAGCAGCACGACTCGGGCCTCGCGATCCGCAAAAACTCTTGCTATAGCTTCGCCGATGCCCATGGATGCGCCGGTGACAACGATCACTTTCCCTGAAACTTCGATCTTCTCAGAAGCCATGGGGAGCTTGTATCGTCCTGGGCTTGTCAAGTCAAGCGCTGCGGTACAATCGAGGAATTGAATGCTCTTTCTTCCGTGAGATTCATGAAGGTTTCATGAGCACGCTCTTGCCGCTGTTTCCACTGGAGGTGGTTTTGCTCCCAGGCACACCTTTGCCCTTGCATATCTTCGAGCCACGCTATCGCGAGATGGTGTCGGAGTGCCTGGCCCAGGAAAAGCATTTTGGAGTGGTGCGCGCCAAAGATGAGGGGGTTGCCGAGATTGGCTGCACGGCGGAAATCCTCACCGTGACCAAGAAATATAGCGATGGACGGATGGACATTGTGACAGAGGGGCGCGAACGCTTCGAAGTGATGCAGGTCAACCAGGACCGGTCATTTCTGCAGGCCGAAGTTCTCTATCTTAGGGACGAACCGGGCATAGCGACTGCCAACGAACTGGCGCAGGCGCTGAAGCTGCACGGCGAGATTATGACTTTGGCAGGGGCGGAACCGGAGAAATTGTCGGAGGTGGAAGGCTCCCAACTTTCTTTTCATCTCGCGGGTTCACTTCCGCTCGATCCCGATTTCAAGCAGACTTTGTTGGGCATGAAGTCGGAAGCCGAACGCATACAGGCCGTAATCTCCTATTTCGAAGCCATTCTGCCTAAACTGCGGCGGAGCGTACACGTGCGCCAGAAGGCTGGTGGCAACGGCCACGCAATGTGAATGTGGCCAGACCTTCTTCCGCTCAATACTTGAATTTGTCATGCGATCGGAAAACAGTTCGTGACTGGAGCGGGCGTATAATCAGTCTCATTAAGCAGTTTCCCCTTGGGGGTTTTGCGTCATGAGTTTCCCGCGCACGCTCGGCGAATTGCGCCAGAGCCCACTTTCCGAAAAACGTTTGCAATCCCGCCGCGTGAAGGACGAGTTGCGCGACAACCTGATAGCGAAACTGCGCTGCGGTGGAACCGTCTTCCCTGGTATTGTCGGCTACGACGACACGGTGGTGCCGCAGATCGTGAATGCCATTCTCTCCCGTCATAATTTCATACTGCTGGGATTACGCGGGCAGGCGAAAAGCCGGATCCTGCGCGCACTGACGACGCTACTCGATCCGCAGATTCCCTACATTGCCGGCTGCGAGATCCACGACAATCCCTATTCGCCAATTTGCCGCCGCTGCCGCGAAGACGTGGCGGAGCAGGGTGACGAGACACCAATCGCGTATCTTTCTGCGGAAGAACGGTACGTTGAAAAGTTGGCAACGCCCGACGTCACCATTGCTGACCTTATCGGAGACATTGATCCGATCAAGGCGGCACGGGGCGGTCATGAACTCAGCAGCGATCTGACGGTTCACTACGGCCTGCTTCCACGGGCAAATCGTGGCATCTTTGCCATCAACGAGTTGCCTGACCTGGCGGGAAAAATTCAGGTAGGTCTGTTCAACATCATGCAGGAAGGCGATGTGCAGATTAAGGGGTATCCCATTCGCTTGCCGCTCGACGTGGCACTGGTGTTCAGCGCCAATCCGGAGGACTACACAGCACGGGGCAAGATCATCACGCCGCTAAAAGACCGTATTGGTTCGGAGATTCGCACCCACTATCCGGCCACGGTGGAAGAAGGCATTGCCATCACGGTGCAAGAGGCCTGGACGCAGCGCGACGGATACAAGCTGCACACTCCCAAATTTGTGCAAGAGGTGATCGAGCGCATCGCCTTCGCGGCGCGCGAGGATAAGAAGGTCGACAAGCGTTCCGGCGTGAGCCAACGCCTGCCCATTTCCTGCATCGAGAACGTGATCTCGAACGCCGAGCGTCGCGCCATCCGCCATGACGAGAAGTTGGTTGTGCCTCGCATTGGCGACGTCTACGCGGCGCTGCCGGCCATCACAGGCAAGCTTGAACTGGAGTACGAAGGCGAGATGAAGGGCGCGGACCACGTGAGCCGAGAGCTAATACGTACCGCGATTGCCAAGACTTACGATGGCTACTTCAACAGCGTGAATACGCAGCAGATCGTGCAGTGGTTCGATCTGGGCGGAGAAATCCAAATGGCCGACACCGCGGGCGCCGCTGAGGCCCTGCAATCCCTGCGCGCCATCCAGGGCCTGATGGATAAGTTGGGCAAGTTGACCGTCGGCCCGAAAGATAGTCCGGAACTGCAGGTGTCCGCAGCGGAGTTCGTACTGGAAGGTCTGCATGCGCACAAACGCATCGGGCGAAATGAAGAGCGCCTGTTCACAGCGGGAGAAAAACCACTGAAGCAGGCTGAGAAGCCCTTCGAACGTGAGGAACCGCCGTTTCGCGGCAGAAGGCCGTACAACTAGGTCGCCAGTCGTTGGTCGTTCGTCGTTGGCGGCAATGGTAACGCGTCTTGACGAACGACCACCGACTAAGGACCAACGACTATCTCTATGAAGCGCATTCGCTACAGCAAGTACGTTCCGGATCCCGTCGGCGAAATGAGCATGGAGGATCTACTAGGTGCCCTCTCAGACTACCTGCTGCAGAGTGGTTTCCAGAACTACATCTATAGCGACTTTCTCGATGGCGAACAAACACTCGACGACCTGCGCCGCGCGCTGGAACAGGCATTGCTCGAGGGCAATTTTCTGGACGAGGAAATGCGTGAGCGCCTGCAACAGATGCAAATGGATGGCACGCTGGATGAACTAATTGAACAGTTGATCGAACGCATGCAGCAGGAGGATTACATCAGCGTCGACCAACCTCACGATCCCTCGCGCCAGGCGAGCACGGGTGGACAGGTCGGCGAGGCCCAGCCACAGGCCAAGTTCGAAATCACTGATAAGAGTCTCGACTTTCTCGGCTTCAAGACGCTGCGTGATCTGATGGGATCATTGGGAAAGTCCAGCTTTGGACGGCATGATACTAGGGATTTGGCGACCGGTATTGAAACCAGTGGCGCCTCCCGGCGTTACGAATTCGGCGATACCCTCAACCTCGATATCACCGCTACGCTTTCCAGCGCCATCGAGCGCGAAGGCCTGAAACTGCCACTGAACATCGAATATTCCGATCTCCAGGTGCATCAGTGCGAATACCAGTCCTCGTGCGCGACCGTTCTCATGCTCGATTGCTCGCACTCCATGATTCTGTATGGCGAAGATCGCTTCACACCGGCCAAAAAGGTCGCCATGGCGCTTTCGCACCTGATTCGCACGCAGTACCCTGGCGACTCTCTCTCGCTTATCCTGTTTCATGACTCGGCGGAAGAAGTGCCACTCTCGCAGTTGGCTCGCGTGAAAGTCGGACCCTACTATACCAACACACGCGAAGGACTCCGGCTGGCGCAGCGCATTCTGCAGCGTCAGAGAAAAGACATGAAGCAGATTGTGATGATCACCGACGGCAAGCCTTCGGCGCTCACGCTCGAGGATGGACGTATTTACAAGAATGCTTTCGGGCTCGACCCTCTGGTGGTCAGCCAAACGCTGGAAGAAGTATCGAAGTGCAAGCGCGCCGGAATCCTGATCAACACTTTCATGCTGGCCTCAGACTACGGTCTGGTGCAATTCGTGCAGAAAGTCACGGAGATGTGCCGCGGCAAAGCGTATTTCACGACGCCGTACACGTTGGGGCAATATTTATTGATGGATTACATGTCGCGAAAGACGAAGACGATGCACTGACTCCACTGAGTTGGGGCTTCGATGGATTCGCGGCTCAGGAGGACGCGTGGAATGCGAGAATGAGGTCGACGCTTGAGAAGAGCTGCGGCTATCGCAATTCTGCTGCTCATCGCAGTGGCGCAAGGATATACGTGCCAATGGGCGAGGGGCTACTTCTATCAAGTGACTGCATTAAGAGGAAGGGTCGTCGGGGCTAACATAGGACCTCTGCAATATGTGCGCTGGTTGAGACAGTCGTTCGCGAGAAAACACGCAAAGCTCACGCTTTACGAATATCGTTGGCCTGTCAGCGGGAGAAGTGCTTTGCCTTTTGTAAAGGCGATCGAAACAGATCCCAACGGAAGATTTGATTTCGGTCTTATGAAAACGGGCCATTATACCCTCGTCGTAGACGATGAGAAACTAAGTAGCTCAAACTGGTTCGACGTTGAAATGAAGGATCGATCCCTGGCAAAAGAATCCGTCATCATCGACGTATCTCCTCACTTCCCAGACTGCAAGGGTGGACACGAATTTATCGTGAAGACAAAGTGAATCTAGCGATGTCAGGATTTCGTGTTCAAGTAGAACTTGTCCCGCAGCGATTGAGTCCATTTTCACCCCCGCGTACCGAAATGGAACAAAAGTTAAAATTTGTGATGGCCGTCACAAGGAATCAGGCTAGCGCATGCGTACAATCAGCGGCGTGGCAAGCGCGGCTTCGGAGGACACTTCCAGTGTGGGTACTGGGCACGCTTGCCAAGCGTTGGACGGCTGCATGCAGCCTGAGGGGTTCGATTCCTCTGTCCTCCGCACGACTGTCCAACCAATTTGGAACTCGGCACGCTCAAGCATGCCCAAGAGTACCTTGACTTCCGCTTGACAGCGCGGTAGCCTCAAGCTGCTTGGCAAGCGTGCCTAGATTCCGGCACCAGGAGTTCGCGAAAAGCCCCGCAGATGCGGGGCTTTTGCCTTCTTTGTCGGCGGCACAGAATTGAGTTTTTCGCGAATTTCTACGCTCGGCGAATCCTCGGCGGAGTTCTCCAGTCAGCAAATACGAATGTGAAGCTGTCACCCTTCCGCACATTCGTTGCCAGGACGGGCCGAAAGCAAGCGATGCAAGTTCCGCCGGTGCGGCGGACGCTGGGATAGACGATTCCCGCTGAGCCCAGATTTAGGAGCTGTGCCGCCAGCGCCTGCGAGGCAACATAGCTGTCAGGAGTCAGGCAGTCCGAATGTTCCTTGGCGCCCCGAAGGTCATGAAATTCGGCGCGAAAGTCCGCGAGGTAATCGGCATAATCGGCAGTGTCTTCTTCATCCCATTGTGTCTCTTGCAACCAAAGCTGTCGATGGTAAGCCACTTCCGTCTGGGAAGTCTGCAATTCAAAAGCAGCGTACCAGGCGCCGCGATCTGAGGAATTGAAGCGCGATCCGTCGGGTGCAGGATGGCAAAACGCGGCGTTGATGATCCGGTATGAAGGAATCCCAAACACCAACTCCCTCGCGTCGATGCCCGGTAACCGTCCCGATTCCACCCACAGGCGGTCATTGGTTGCGTTGTCGAGCTCGAAGATTCCGCTAAGAAGGTTTTCGTCGTCCGTAAGGCGAGTCAGTACCGAGGCGCCATCGTCAGCGAATTGTGCCGGAATCAGTCGATGCGTGTCTCGTTGATCGACACTACACACAGCCGGGACACGCATTCACCTTCCGCCGCGACGACTGTCTAGTAACCGGCGGACCACCAGCATGCCCGGCATGCCGCTCTGAACGAGCAAGACCAGAGGTGGTGCGTTGCTGAACACCGGATTACTGTTCGGCCGAGAAATCCACTGGCTCGCCAGCTTCCGGTTGAACAGAATATTCAGGGACTTGAAGATGCCGATCAGTAGAGAGATCCGAGTAAGCTCATCCTGCGTCAGCACGCTTTTATGAGTTTTCTTGAGCCCGTAGTACCGTCCGTGAGAGAAGCCACCGAGCAGTGCCATGGCATCTTCATTTTTCAAATCCCAGTTCTCGACGATCCTGAAGAATGCCTCAATCGCGGCTGGGCTCAGCCTCTTGCGCGTCGCCGCGTCCGTCAGGTCAGGCAGCTTCCTCAGATCCAGACCCAAATCAGGAACCACTGGTGTTGCAGCCACGGGTTCCTCCTAATATGTACTATAATAGCTACCAATTAGGACAACGTCAAGCAGGCAGATAATTCTCAGCGCCAGATGGCCTCCAGCCTCTTATTCCCCTGTTTTCAGATAGATGCGGAGCAGAAAGCTACGCTCTGACAATCTCACCCACCGCCCGGTACGCCTGGTCAATCGCTGCGTCTGTGTAGGCCGAGCCCCCGGCATCCGAGTTGGCAATGGCAATCCTGCCAAACTGCTTCCGTCCCAGCACCCAGGGCTTTTCCTCCTGGGACCAGTCGGGATCGAACAGCGGATTGTCGTGGAAGGCATAGCCGTGCGCCCAGCGGTTTACCGTGATGCCCTCAATATCCCGCGCCGGGTCAAATCCGGCCGCGCCCAACATGCGCCCCAGCTGTTCGCGAATGTTACGTTCGAAAGTTGAAAATGGCGTGCGCAGCAGTTCCGCCCGCCCCGCTCGATTCTGCTCTCGTTGTGGCAAGCCCGGTTTGCATGGAGTCCGCAGCATAAACAGTACAGCCGGCTCCTCGGGCTTGCCGGGGAATTTGTAGTCTCCCAGGCTCACCGGGAAATCCAGGGAAACATAGTTGTGGTAGCTGCCCGGCGCATCAATCTGGTACACGCCGAGTTTCTGAAACGCTGTCCAGTTGCGGATCGCCACGTGCGTATACACCAGCGGACTCTTTACCAGCAACGCCAGCGCATCCCGCTGCTTTTCCGGCAGTTCGGGGCAGAGATAC
Source organism: Terriglobales bacterium (assembly GCA_035512155.1). Lineage (GTDB taxonomy): Bacteria > Acidobacteriota > Terriglobia > Terriglobales > Acidobacteriaceae > JABCYV01. Next base: position 35,333 of record DATKEN010000101.1, read on the forward strand.
GGAATCATTCCGTTGTAGCAGGCCAGCACGCACGCTTTCGCCGTCACCGAAAGCAGCTTGTCACCCCGCATGTACGCGACTTCCACTTCCTTCGCCGTTTTCGCCTCGCCCACATGGCGCACCCGCACTACCGTCGTGTTCAACCGGATACTCGTCTTCACCGCTAATTGAGAAGACGCCCTATCCAGTTTGCTGTAGTCCACCCTCGCGGTTACCACGTCTTCCATCGTGTGTCCCGGAATTGCCTCCGGAATCAACGAACGAACCAGCAGCCGCGCGATCGAAGCATTGCCGTCCGGAAAGTGAAAAATATATGGGTCGGGTTTCACGTCGTTTCCGCGCCCTTGGCTCCCGCCCAGCTTCAAGCCCTCAAAGCCAGGGTATCCAAACTCATCGTAATCGTCGCCGTCCGTGTAGCAGAACAGAGCTGGGACTGCCTCGATACCAACGCAGAAAAGATCGTGGGTCTTCTTTTGGAAGAACGGCAATACATCTTGATGCACTTTCACGATCTTCGTCAGGAAGTCGGCATAGCTCATTTTCATCAGCCGTTTCCGTTTTTCTTCGACGGAGAGACCCGGCAGATAGTCCACGTTTTCGGTGTAGAGCCGCGTGAGGTCGCGCTTCGCCGCATCCGGGAGTGGCGTCTTCGCAATAAACTCCGGCCACGGCAGCGAGTTTCTCCCTACAACAAAACGGTCCTCCCCAAAGGTTTCTTTGTCGAAGAACACGCCCGTGCCAAGCTTCAGGGAGGGAAACAACTTCTGGTCGTAGGCTTGATAGAACTTCTGTAAATCAACGCCCAGCTCCGCCAGCAAACCCCTGGCGACCTGGCTGTACTTGGATGGACTCTCGATCGACTGCGTTCCCCCGTAACACAGCACCTTGCGTCCGCCCACCTCAAACTCATTGCGCTTAGCGTGCCCGCCAAAGTCGTCATGATTATCCAAAATCAGAACCCGCGCCTGTGGACCCGCGCTCTTGCGGTAAAAGTGAGCCGCCGCCAGCCCGCTGATGCCGGCTCCCACCACTACCAGATCGTAGGTCTCACCGGTCGCCTCGGGCTTCCCAGCCCCTTCCCAAAAGTCTCCATCCCGGAGCTTGTGCGCAAACGTAAACGTGCCGTCATGGTTGCCCCTAATTCCGGTCCGCGCGGGTGGGTAATAGTCCGGTGCTTTCTCCGGAGCAAATTGCTTTTCCGTGAGGCTCGGATTAATGGACGTCGGTTCAGCCGCTTCTGGTTCCCCGAGCGCCGCAGCCAAATCCGGCAGCGCCAGCACTCCGATGCCCACCGCGACTCCGTTCAGGAAGTCACGCCGGGTGATCTCGCGGCCCATGCCTAGCTCTCGATCTCGCGAATTGTTCACAGGTAGCTTCGCACGCAGGCTTAGTCTGAAATTTGAGCTTTCTGAATAAGCGTCAGACGTCTCGGTTCAGCTCGTGCCGTCAGCTTTCTTCACGGCTGACTCTGCAGCTTGGAAACCAATACGGCTGTGGGTCCCATCGCAAAAAGGTTTAGTCACTGAGCCGCCGCAACGGCACAAAGAAAAAGCCGGTTTGCCAGTAAGGTCATACTTGTTGCCGTCGGCGTCAACCAACTCGATCGAGCCCTCTGGGGCTTCCACACGATACGGGCCGTTCTTCTTGATCGTAATCTTGACGGTGGGCATGAGACCTCCGCTAAAAATGAGTCTTACTACGGATAATGAAGATAGCAGCTTCGAGCCGATGGCTTCTAGCGGAATGAAGAATTCCTCTGGCCGCCCCAAATCGGTTGGTAATTACGAATGCCTTGCACCACTCAGCATGCCACTCATGCGGCCGCTGATAGCGCCGGAAGTAGCTCCTGATACAGATCCAAATACTCATCGATCATGCGTTTGGAGGTAAAACACTCGCGGGCGCGCTGATAGGCGCGGTTGGCATAGCCGCGACATAGGTCTCGCTCATCGCTTAGGCGCCGAATCGCCGCTGCCAAGCTGTTGGCGTCATTCGCGCGGAAGTAGAGGGCGGCATCGCCCCAAAGTTCCCGGTGGGAAGGAATGTCGTTAGCAATGATGGCGCAACGCGAAAGCGCGGCTTCTACCGTCGTCATGCCGTAAGGCTCATATCGCGACGTGGCAGCATAGATGGAGGCCCGGCTGTAAAGAGTGCGCAGCTGCGCCTCGGTTTGCGGACCTTTTAACGCCATGCAGACCCGATCGACGGCAACTTTGACGTCGGCGCGAATGGGAATCTTGGGAGAAGTCACTGGCACGTCTGATCCGACGATGCAGACGGGGAGTGGATGCTCATGTTGGGTCAGTAGAGAAACCTGCTTGCCGGCGTCCCACAGTCGCCCCACCGCCAAGACGGAATCATCCTTGCTTACATATGGATTGAAGAAGATTGGGTTGCGTCCGTTGTAAATCACAGAGTCGCGGCGCGGACGCGTATAGCAGGCCCGGAGGGTGTCCAGCATCCAGACCGTCGGTGCAACCACGGCACTGGCCTGCTCCAAGCCACGAATTACCATCTCTCTGTACCACTTCACCCAGCGGGTCTGTTTCGGCTCATTCCCATGAATCGCTTTCCACCAACTGATCATGTCCCCGTGGGCTACGACTACGCGCGGAATTTCAACGGGAAGGTTGCCATAGCACAGCTGGTTCAAGTGCAGAAGATCGGGCTTCAACTCCTGCACCAGAGCTGTGATATAGGCGGAGGAGGCTTCGAGGTCCAACTCTCCTTCCTGCATCCAGTCCAAACGAAACGCCGTGGGACGATATTCCAGGCCGTGCAGATTGTCCATCCAGGAGGTTTGTTCGGGCAGAGGAATCTCGCCGAGGCTGACCAGAGTGACACGAACCCCGCGGCTCACCAGTCCCGTGACCAGTTCGCGAGCGTAAGTCCAGACCCCACCCAGCGTATCGGCAGTAACTAGAACGTGCACTCGCAGCTCCTGTCTCTCGCTGAGATCAGTGTACGTGAGACGTCTGATTCCAGGCCCGATTATTGTAGTGGGAGAACTGGCGGTCACCGAAGGATTTTTGGACCCTGGGCGGCGCGCGGTGCGCAAATTATTGCACAGGAAGGATCAGGCAATACTCGAGCACTGGCTTTAGTGTGCCGCTTGGTCTGCGAGAAAGTCCTCGTATCCCTTTTGGTAGCCTGCGGTGAAAGACGCTCGATCCGCCTCGGTGGCCCATCGTCCGCTGACAACATGGGGCGCAACTCCGTTTTCGGCTGCAAGTCTGCCCAAATACAATCCATCTCGGAAGGCGCCATCGGTGATGTGGCTGACGTTTTCGTTCGTGCTTAGAAAGTTCGGCCGACGCTGGACGTGAAACACTGACACCGTTCCCAGGCTGAGCGCCATCAAGGATGCGAATAATGAAACCCTGTTCATTGCTTTGTCCCCCAAATCTTTTTCGATTTCCTCGGTTCTGAATCTCTTGTCGATGAGACAAGCCTAAGGCGGGCGGAAGGTGACCTTGTCATTCAGCGGTCACTTGTTGGTCAACTGTTTGTTGTTTTTTTGTCGGGGACTTGTAACCTTCATGCGGAACAACAACCAGGAGGGCGGCGGCCTAGGTCGAGGCTTCGAGTTTGATGCGCATTTCCCGAGCCAGTTCATAAACGGCGCGCATTTTAGTCTCAGCTGTGGCTTGAAGGTGGGGGGTTTGAAGGGCCAGCTCGCAGGATAGTAGGATCGCCGTTATCGTATCTTTTAATTCATTGCGTAGGCCTTGTTCCGCGCCTTGGCGCGCTAGCAGGACCTCTCGCTTGCGGCGGTGCAGAGCCGCACGCAGTTCGCGCACTACTCGTTCCATTCCGCAGACAGCAAAATTTATGTAGACTGGGATCGCCGTCCCGACATGCTGTAAGACCATCTCGCTGTCATCAGGCTCAGCTTCCAGGAACGACTGATCAATCACGACTGCGGAATATTCGTGGGCGCGCAGCCTGGTTGCCGCCTGCCGTAGCGTAGCTTCGACTTCTACCGGCTCCCGAATCTCTTCCTCGATCCTCACTGCCCAGTCGCGACCTTTCGCGTAAGGCGTGATGAGTAGAATCATGCGTTTTGACGTGCACGTCTGCCGCCACAACTTTGACTGATGAAAGCATTGCGTTTAGAGCGGCGCTGGCTTCTGTCGTTCCCATGACGGGAAGGCCGCTCCGTTTCCCGAACGACTCATCGGATATCACACACGGCGGGTGGCCCGGGCAACTTCCGGATTGAATCCTACTCTGGAGGGTGCCCCGTCCAAGCTCTGCTTGGGCGGGGATGTTCGTTCGTCACAGAATGGGAGCGCTTTGGAACTAACCTTCTCCTATGCCTTGGGGGCTAAAGCGGTTCCAACAGTCCGGCCAGCTTCATTTCCTTACCTTCAGTTGTTACCGCAGACGAGTGAACTTCGAGAGCATACGATCCCGCGCCACCTTTGAAGCCTCCCTCGAAACAGTCCGCCAAGGGTACAGGATCTGTGTGTACGGTTACGTGGTGATGCGGGAACACGTACACCTTCTGGTGAACGAACCCGAGCGATGCGGCTTAGCGCCAGCCTTGCGTCGTTGAAGCAATCGGTCGCGCGTACCCTGGCGTTGCGAGCTGCGGAATCCCTTCTGGCAGGCTCGCAACTACGATTTCAATGTCTGGAGCGAGCGCAAGTTCTTGGAGAAGCTGCGCTATATTCATTGGAATCCAGTGCAACGGGGGCTGGTCGCGCGGCCAGACGACTGGAAATGGAGCAGCTTTCGTCACTATGTGAGCGGCGAACCGGGGACAGTGGAAATTGAATCGCAGTGGACGGTGCGGACTCGTGAGCGCATGGGAATCTTTCCCATGATGCAGACACCGCCTAAGGAAAATTCCCGCCCAAGCAGAGCTTGGACGGGGCACCCTGCAGAGTAAGATGAGTGCGATTTAGCCCGGGCCACCCGCCATGAAGACATCGAAGACGATGGACAACATCTCGTGCGAAAACTCGGCATGGAGCTACCGATTGAGCCAGTTCTGCGCGAGTGGGAAAAGCCGCTTGAAACGTTGCGTGATATGGTGCTTTGGCTGAACTGGATTCGTCAGCATCAGTCCGCTCAGCAGGTTGTTGAACGTTAACTGGGCGGGTGGCCCAGCCTTTCGCGTTTTTTGCGAAGGCTGGGGCTGTTCACTCGTTCCCAGAGACCTCGATGAGTAGTCAATGATTCCTTTACCCACCCTTTCGCAGAGTGCGCGAAAAGGGTGGGGCACCCGGCAAACAGAAACCTGGAAGGGTGGGGCACCCGGCGCAAGCTTTTTTCCAGAACGAGCTCCCCGCTGCCCTGGCTGGTAAATGCAAGTGAGGATTCGAGAAAGAGAACGAGGTGTCTCTGCACCAATGAAGCGGTGGAAGCGGCTGGCCGACATATTCCTAGAAGTAGTTATTGCGGTTGTTCTGGTGACGGCTGGGATCGTGTATGTTGCCAGGCATCCTAGGGGCAGCCCCAACTGGGGTCGCATAGCGCTTGCAGGGAATACGGTCGTGGTTTTCGGGTTTCTGATCTCATGGTTTCGTCAGGCATGGAAACGCTTGGTGTTCTGGACAACGTTGGTGGTCTTGCTGCTGGGCCACACTGCAGCTTATGTGTTGGTCCTCAGTCGCATTCACGACTTCCCTTTGGCTTATTACGTCGTTCTCAACTCGATGGAACTGGCCCTGTTCACGGTGATTTTGAGAAAAGTAATAACGGGAAACAGGGATTAGGTATAACAGGCGGTCTACCCGCAAACAACGAATATAGTGACCTCAAGCGAGGCCCGCCCCACCCACCGCTTGTCGAAGTTCTAGTCCTGGGCGGCGTACTCTTTCAGCTTGCGGTAGAGTGTTGTTTTACCAATCCCCAGCAGCTTTGCCGCCAGCAGTTTGTCGCCGTTAAGTTGCCCGATCGTATTGATGATGGTCTGCTTCTCCAAGTCGGCGATAGGGACAATCTTGGCCGCGCCGTTTCCTCCCGCTGGCATCGTGCTTTGCACACTGTGAATGGCGCTGGGCAAGTCGCATGCCTGGATCATGGGCCCACTGGTGAAGGCGCAGGCCCGCTCCAGGCAGTTTTCCAGTTCACGAACATTGCCTGGCCAATCGTAGGCTAACAGGGCCTTCATGGCGTCGTCGCTCAGGCTCCGTTCCTGCGCCGAGGCCCGCGAGAGCCGCTCCAGGAAGTGCGCCGCCAGCAGTGGAATGTCCTGGCGACGCTCGCGCAATGCCGGAATTCGCAAGCTCAGTACATTCAGCCGGAAATACAGATCCCGCCGGAACGTGTCCTGCGCCACCGCCTGCTCCAGGTCGCGGTTGCTGGCCGCCAGTATTCTCACGTTGATGGGGACACGTTTGGTGCTTCCTACTGGACGGATTTCCTTCTCCTGAATTGAACGCAATAGCTTGGCCTGGAGGTCCACCGACAACTCGCCGACCTCATCCAGAAACACCGTGCCGCCCTCGGCGATGGCGAGCAGGCCTTCGCGTGACTGTACCGCGCCGGTGAAGGCTCCTTTGACGTAGCCGAAAAGTTCACTCTCGATCAGAGTCGGGACCAGTGAGCCGCAGTCGACAGGAATAAACGGCTTGTCGTGGAATGGTCCCGAGTAGTGTATGGAGCGTGCCACTATTTCCTTACCAGTTCCGCTTTCTCCCAGGATCAGAACCGGGTGGTTGCTGTGCGCGGCCTTGGCGATGATCCGATAAAGTTTCTCCATCTCGGGCGCCCGTCCAACGATGCTCCCGAAGCCTTGTTTGGATTTGATCTTCTCCCGCAGCAGGCGATTTTCGGTTTTCAACTTCAAGTGCCCGGAGACGCGCTGCAACAGCAGCTTCAGTTCGTCCATACTGAAAGGCTTGGTGACATAGTCGTAGGCGCCATTCTTCATGGCCTGCACCGCGGATTGAACCGTTCCATAGCCGGTCACCACAATGACCACTGCATCGGCACGTCGTTCGCGGATCTGATGCAAAGCCTCGAGCCCTCCCGCGCCCGGCAATTTCAGGTCGAGCAGCACGACGTCGACGCCTTGGGCATCCAGCATGCGGTAAGAGTGCTCGGCCGAGTCGGCCACGCAGGTGTTGAAACCCAGGGATTGGGCAACTTCCCGGCAGGCTTCCCGAATAGCGCGTTCGTCATCCACGATCATCAGATTCAGCAGGTTCGCGCCTTCGAGTTGGGGCAGGATGGGCGCGCTAGCAACCACGGTTGTCATGTTGCATCACCTCGTCTTGAGTTCGGATTTCTACGATTCGGGCTCCTGGGCGTCTTTCTGGGCCAATTCTGGAGCAACCCGCGGTAGACGGACGGAGACCTGAGTGCCTCGGCCCGGCTCACTCTCCACTACAACGGTTCCTCCACGCTCTTTCACAATGCCAAACACGGTGGCGAGTCCCAATCCGTTGCCCTGCCCGGGTTGCTTGGTCGTGAAGAAAGGTTCGAACAAATGGGAACGCGTTTCTACATTCATGCCAGAGCCAGTATCAGTGACCGTGATCTCAACGCAGGGCGTCAGGCTTGATTTTTGATCAGTCGGATGAACGAGAAAGTCCGCGCAGTTTCGCGTCCTCACAGTCACGCGGCCGCCATCCGGCATTACGTCGCGGGCGTTCAGCACCAGGTTCATCAGGATCTGCTGAACCTGGGACGGATTGATCATGACCGAACCCAGATCATCAGCTAGTGACGTAACCAGTTCGATATTTTCACCGATCAATCGTGCCAGGAGTTCACGCATACTGCTCACGATGTCATTTACTGACAGCGCATCCTCCTTGACCGTTCGCGGACGCGCAATCGCCAGCAACTGCTGGATCAAGGCGGCACTCTGCTCGCCGGCCATTCGAATCTCCTGCGCATGGTGTCGCAAACGGCGATTGCCTCCCAGACCTGCGATCAACAGATCGCAATAGAGCATGATTCCGGTGATCAAGTTATTGAAGTCGTGAGCGACGCCGCCCAGGAGCCGGCCGACGGCCTCCATCTTCTGTGACTCCTGCAATTGCTGCTCGGAGCGCTTCTGCAGAGTGACATCGCGGACGCTGACAATCAGAAGATCGCGGTCTCTGACCCGGAAACCGGCGCACGAGACTTTGACACATATCCGCGTACCGTCGCAGCGCAGGCCGGTGAACTCCGCGGCGGGCCAGCCCAGATTGATGTCACTCGGAGTGCCAGCCTCGGGGCGATCCGCAATAACAAACTCCGGCCAGCTCCGGCCGTGGATCTCAGAGTTTTGCGAATACCCAAACAGCTGGACAAAGGCCGGATTGGCGTAACGGACGCGGCCGCACTCACCACGTTCAACCACGGCCAAACTTGCCGGGCAGGCTTCCATAGCCGCGCTTAACATCAACCAATCCGGCGATCCTTCCGGTTCTGTCCGAAACTGCGCCCTAGCGCTCATGGCTCAACCGAACTTTCCGTCCCTGCCGGGTCCGAATCAGGAAAGCATTGATCAGAATTAACTTTGGATGAAAGCAGAACGCACCGCCGCCCAGTATCGAAAGGCGGAATCGCCTCCCAAATCGGGAACACCGCTGCAACACCCAGCGCCTGTGGGCTCTCCCCATTGAGGAAGTGTAGGCAATCGTCCTATGCCCTGCTAAGGGCGCACGTCACATGCAATTGTGATGGAAGAACAATTTATGAGAGCACCGTCTGTGGAGAGGCAGGCAAACTTGGTCTGAGTCCTGCCGATAAAGAACTGAAGCAGCGGGTAATCAGGCGGAAGGTGAGATGCCGTTCCGGCTTAAGTGTCGAAGCTTCTGTGTCAACGGAGCGGCCTGACTGCCGCAAAAGAAAACGGAGGAGACGGCATTTTCGGCCGCTCCTCCATGGATTTGTGAAGGCCCTTCGGCAAACAGGCTAGTTGGACGAGTCACCCATCCCAGCCGCTGCGCTCTGTGGTCCGTTTTCCGGCTGAACGATCACGCCGTCGAACGGGGTAGCGGCCACGAAACGTCCGTGCACCACGCTGATGCGGCGCAAAGGGTACCCGGAGTCAGGCCCGCGGTGCCAGCTCCGCCCGCCGTCCTGGCTGGCGAAGACCACACCCGTGGCCGTGCTGGTAGCCAGCAGGCGCTTGCCGGTTAGGTCGTAGGTAATCGAGCTGATGTTCTTGTCGGGCAGTCCATTCACCATGTGTTCCCAGGTGGTACCGGAGTCCGTACTACGGAAAGCGCCTTCCCGCGACGCGACCAGGATCTCGCCATCAGGAGTGATCGCCAAGCCAGACAGGCTGGTCACATAAGAAGACAGTCCAGCCTGCTGCCAGGCGACTCCATCATCCAAGGAAAACAGGACGTTGGTGCGAGTGGCGGCAACCACCAGGGTGCCCTTCGCCTGCACGGAAACAAATTCAGTCTTGCCAGCCACCGGACCCCCACTCCAACTCTTGCCCTGGTTCGTACTAGTGAACAAACCCGCGGAAGTGGCAGCCAGCCAGCGTTTCGGCGTGATTTCGATTTCGTTCACCTTAGCGTCTAGCACCGAGCGAACTGCGGTCTTGGTGGCTACGGAAGTTTTCTTTGTTCCCTTCTTAACCGCGCGGACCGAGACTTTCTCGTTAACGATGGCGTTAATCGCATGCCATTCGGAACCATCGCGATCCAGCATAAAGATGCCGCGGTTAGTGCCGGCAATCAGAGCGCCATTACTGGCCTGCTTAAGCGCGAATACATCGCGACCACCGAGGCCAGAACTTTTCTGCTGCCAGCTTTGGCCGCCGTTATGGGTGGAGAAAACTCCGCCGAACTCACGGTCGTTTACTACTCCCACAAGCATGCTATTAGGATCACTTTGGTCGGCCAGAATCGCCGTGACGTAGCGGTGGGTGTAACCGTGGTTGGAAGCCAGGAAAGTCTGCGCGCCGTCCTCGCTAGCCATCACGCCGCTGCGATCGGTGGCCAACAGAACGCGGTTCGAGTTACGCGGATCCACCACCACGTCGTTCACTACGACTTCAGAATTGGTTACGTGCTTCCAGGTCTTGCCTGCATCCACGGTCTTCCATAGCCCTTCTGTCGTGCCGGCATAGACCGTGGCTGGATTGATCGGATCCTGCTTCAGGACGCGAGTACGCCGTGCTGAGAACGGAATTCCCTGCAGTTTTTGGAACAGGTCACCGGCGCTGTCACTCTTGTAGATTCCAGAACAGGCACTAGCGAATACTACCGACGAATTCGTGGCGTCGACGATGATCGAAAACACGTCCGAATCATCGATCATGCCTTTATTAATGTGATGCCAGGTGGCGCCGCCGTCACTAGTCTTCCACGCCAGATGCCAGGTGCCTGCGTATACCACGTCCGGATTCTTGGGATCAATGGCAGCGGATTCAATGTTCTTGATTTCGGGATTCGAGGCAGAGATTCGCTCCCATCTGTCGCCGCCATCCCGGCTGCGGAAAACTCCGTCGAGAGCGCCCGCCACCAATACCTTGGAATCGGAAGCAGAGAGCGCCATGGCACGAATCGATTTTCCGTGCATCGCGGGAAGAGCTTCCCAGTTTTTGCCGCCGTCATGACTGCGAAACAGGTCGCCGGCTTGCTGGTTTTCGACGCTCCAGGCTGAAACATATATATGTTTGGAGTTGTGGGGATCGATGGCGATGTGATCCAGCACGTAGTCGTCGCCACTACCCAGGTGCGCAAAGTGGAACCAGCTATGCCCGCCATCCTCAGAAGAGAAGATGCTTCCGCTGCTGGTACCGAGGAAAATATGATCAGGATTGCGAGGATCGTAACTCAAGCTGCGAACATCCCCTCCATCCGGCCCCAGAACTGTCCACTGATTGGCCCACAAAGTGGTGGCACAGAACAGTCCAATTGCTAATGTAATCAGATACTTACGAGAGATGCCCGAAAATGCTCTCGAATTCATAGGTGACTTTGCCCCTGGCGAAAAAATGTGCCTAACCGGGCCAGAGTGACAGCGTAACCCATTGCGATCAAGTTACGTAAGGGAGGTAGACAAAGGGCCAGTCGAGTTTCCGCCTCGACCGGCCTTGTCGAGTAGCAGTTAACTTGTTGCGCTATTGCGCCTTCGGTTTGGCCGCCTTTCTCTTGGGCGCCGCAGGGTGATCCGGAATCGCCTTCACCACTCCTTCATTCACTGGTTGCGTGCCCTCGCCAGAGAACGTGGCGCCAGCAGGAACCACCCAGTATTCGGCGGTTTTCGTTCCCCCGCTGCCGGTTCGCACCTCGATGCGGCTTGGGTCAATTCCCTGCTTGGCTTCGCCTCCCGTCAGATAAGCTTTGGAATCGACGGCACGCTCTGCCGCTAGATTCTTGCGCTTCTCGGTCGGCTCCACATTGCCGACAATTACGAGCTTGTTGTCAGCATTCTGCTGCAGATTCTTCGCCACGTCGTCGAGAATAGCTTTGCAGGTGTTGTCCACGCGCCAAGGTTTGTTCACGTTAGGGAAGTCGCATTGGCTCAGCTTGCTGGCCTGCGGCGGAGGCGGAGGCGGAACCTCGACGTTAACTTGGCTCGAAGACGAAGTCGTCAAACCACGGGAGTCAGTGCAGGTCGCACTCACGGTGATCGGACCAGCGGAAGCGCCGGTCGTGTCCAGGGTGGCCGTTCCTCCGCTGCCGGAGACACTGCCCCCGGTTGCGGTCCAACCACTGACCGTCACTGGCACGCCGTCCGGACTGGTGCAATTGCAGGTAAGAGTGGAAGACGTGCCCGCCTGAACGGAAGCCGGACTCGCGGAGCATGACATGGTAGGAGGATTCTTTGGCGGTTCTTTGACGGTGAAATTTGCCGTGCAGCTCGCCTCACCATTCTTCTTCATCTTGTGATCGGCAATATGCGCGGTCACGGTGTAGCTGCCGCCCGCGAGGCCATTCGTATCAATATTGGCGGTGTTGTCCTTGCTAGTGACCTTTCCGCCGCTGCTGCTCCAAGTGTAAGTAAGATCGTGCTTGGGATTGAAGTTGCTGCCGGTCGCCGTCGCCGTCACTGGCTCACCCACCATGACTTCGCTGGGTTGTACGGCACAACTGGCGGTAGGTGGAACCTCCGGCGCTCCACCGACGTAAAAGAGGATGCCACTTCGCAGGCGAACCCCGCCCCAATTTGGGCGCCTCAAGCCAGGCTGGCTCGGAGGAACTACGTTCGAAAAGTTCTCGGACACCCACTGATAGTCAGCTTCGAACAGACGAATTCCGAAGCCACGGCTCACCGGAATATCGATCCCCCCCCCGAGAATCGCTCCAATTCGGTTGTGGGGGCCACTAAAGGAATCATTTAGACGATTCCAACCAAGCAATGTATGGGCAAAGTAGTTGATGCCCTCCCCTCTCCAAGTCAGGCGGGGACCGGCGCTCACGGTCTCAATGTTCTTCGCCACTTTGCCGAAGTTCACTCCGGAATCTGCTTCCAGGGCAAGGTTCTTCGTGAAATTATAAGCGAAGGCAAAGCCAGCGCCCCTTGGCATACCCCCAACATTTTGGGACTGAACCGGAGTAGTTCCCGCGATCGGTACACTCCCACGCGGATCCAACCATTGATAGCCGATAAAAACGTCGGCTTTAGGCGTGGCTTGTTCCTGAGCCAGCGCGGCGACCGACAACAGAAACATTGCGACCACCGTCATCGCGATTGCGAGACACGGCACACGCCGACTGCTTTTCCTGCTACGAAGTGACATGCAATCCTCCGGAAACTGACGGGTCAACCTAGTGTTCATGGGCAATCTCAAGATCGCGGTAGCGTAGACCAATTCCCCGCATGGAAAATTCTCGAGACGCATGCCATCAAACCAACGAGCCTTAGAACCACAAACTCTAGCCCAACGATTGGCACCCGGCATATTATTCGCAGGGTTCCTGTAGAGTCAACTAGGCGAACCGCTAAGTTAAATTCAGCCGCGACCAATAATCCGAAAATCTCACATTGATATTTTCGCTTTCTGCCGTAACACGAAGCTGGGGTCAAAGCTGGTCAGGGGCTTCACAGGCTTGCAGGTAATCGGCTGAGCCTCAATAATGACTGCTGGCCGCAAATCTATGAACCAGGAAAAAGTACTGATCGTCGAGGACGAAGACAATGAGCGGACAGGTCTGGCTGAGCTAGTGTCCGCGTGGGGCTACCGCGCCGAAACCGCGAGAGATGGCGCGGAGGGTTTGGAGAAAATAGCTAGTTGGTCCCCTTCCATCATTGTCACCGATATGAAAATGCCGCGCATGGGAGGCCTGGAGCTTCTCGAAAAATTGGCAACCGATGACCAGACTAGAGCGGTCGTCGTAGTCACCGCTCAAGGCACGATTGACAGCGCGGTGCAAGCCATGCGTATGGGCGCTTACGATTACATCACCAAACCGATTGATACGGCGCGATTGCGCACTATTCTGCAGAATGCTTCGACTCTGCTGGGCACGCGGGTCGAACTCGAGGTCACCCGCCGTAAGTTGCGGGATGCAGGCTCTCTCGGCAGTCTTGTAGGTCCCTCTAAGAAAATGCAAGAAATTTTCCGCCTGATTGAAATGGTGGCTCCCAGCACCGCATCCGTCTTAATCACCGGGGCCAGCGGCACCGGTAAGGAACTGGTGGCGCGTACCGTCCACGAGCTCAGCCCTCGCCGGGGTAAACCTTTTGTTCCAATCAATTGCGCTGCCATTCCAGAAACCTTAATCGAGAGCGAAATCTTCGGTCACGAAAAGGGCGCCTTCACGGGCGCGCTGGAGCGACGTACCGGCTGCTTTGAACTGGCGGAAGGCGGAACCTTGCTGCTGGATGAAATTGGTGAAATGCCGGTCCCCACTCAAGCCAAGCTTCTACGGGTCCTTGAAGACCGCAAGTTGCGGCGGTTGGGAAGCAAAGTGGAGACCACGGTGGACGTTCGCGTACTCGCGGCCACGAATAAGGTGCCCGAAGATGCGGTGGCCCGCGGCGAGCTGCGCAACGACCTTTACTACCGACTGAACGTGTTTAACATCCATATGCCACCGCTGAGGGAGCACAAAGAAGACATTCCCGATCTGGTGCAGACCCTGCTCGGCGAAATGAGCGCCAAGCACGGGCGAAAGGTAGCGGCGGTGAGCGAGGCTGTGCTCAATCTATTTCGCAATTACTCTTGGCCCGGCAACACCCGTGAGTTGCGCAACACACTGGAGCGGGCTGTGATCGTCTGCGACGGTGCCGTGATCGAAACTAAGCATTTGCCGCCAGGGTTTGGGTTGTCGACGGTCCGGCCCCCGGTCGACGATCCGGACGCCATACGTCTCGGAGTGGGCACCACGGTGGGAGAGGCAGAGAAACTGCTAATACTGAAAACTCTTGAAGCCACCAGCAACAATAAAACCCGGGCAGCCGAGATTCTCGGCATCAGCCTGAAAACCCTGCATAATAAGCTCAAGGAGTACGGCAGCGCGCCCGCCGAAACGGCATCGGCCAAGGAAGGATGAACCTAGGCTGTCGCTTGGGCGGCTGGTTAGCATCGGGGTATCGGGCAGTTATTCGAACTAGCCCAGCCTGTCGAAGCGCTTGACGAGAGGGCATGCGCCGAAGAACAAAACTCGTGCTCGCCATCACTTTGATGGTGGTAGTGCTCGCGTCCGCGTTTTCCTACATCTATATCTCGGAGTTGCTGCGTCAGGGGGTTACGACGGCTAGTGAATCTGCCTCCCAGTTGACTTCCAATCTCGCCTACCTGGCGGCGAATGCTGCCCCGGACTTGAGCAGCACCAAGGTGAATACTGCTGATCCGAAAGCAGTGCGCCGGGCGATTGCTTACTATCTGAGCACCGATCGCAATCTGAACGATGCTTTGCAATCGGTAGTAAGCACCTGGCCGATGATTTACGACGCGGCGATTGTAGATGCCGACGGCAATGCGATCCTCCACACTAATCCGGACCTGGTGGGCAAGCGCATTCCTGTTCGGCCCGATTTCCAACTGGTAAAGAACGCCGACTTCCGTAAGCAATTTCGCCTGTTGTACAACTCCCCTACCGTCTACGATGTGCGCCTGCCGCTCACATTGGATGACGCTCCCTTCGGGAGAATCCACGTGGGTGTTTCCACTGTGTTTCTGAAAAGCGAACTCACCCCCCACTTGCGCCGGGCGGCCATCTTATCTGCTCTTGCCATTTTGCTTTCCATGTTATTAGCGGCGGGACTCTCCCGTCTGGCATTGGGTCCTCTGGAGCGCCTAAGCCGCAGCCTGGATAGCGTAACCGGAGGAAATCCGGAAGCGGTTACCGAGGACGCTGGGCGCGATGAATACGGGTTGGTTACGCTGAAGATCGCGCATCTTGGCCGCCAGATGCGTGACGCCAAAGAGATCTTTTCCGCCTTGAAGGACAACGTGGATCAGATCATGGGCAACCTGCAAGACGGTCTGATGTTGTTCACCCGTGATTCGCATGTCGTGCTGGTGAGCGCTTCCGTGGAACGCTTCCTCGGCCGGCCACGACGAGAGTTACTGGGCCGCACAGTGAAAGAGATTTTCTCTTCTGATTCGCCTCTGGGCGTACAGGTGCAGGAGGCCTTTCAACTGCGAAGCGCAATTCTGCAGCGCGAAGTGGAGTCGCCGAGCGGAAAGCGAGTGCAGATCTCGCTCGACTTCATTCAGGAAAGAGGAGCGCAGATCGGCGCCCTGCTTACCATGCGCGATGCTGAGTCGGTCCGGCGCATCGAAGATGAAATAGAGATGTCGCGCCGGCTTTCCGCCAGCGGCCGTCTCACCCGCGGTGTCGCCCACGAAGTCAAGAATCCCATCAACGCTATCGTGCTGCACTTGCAGTTGCTGCAAAACAAGCTGCAACAGATCGATCCTGATACGCGGCGGCACATGGATATCATCGGTAGCGAGATCTACCGTTTGGACCGTGTGGTTCAGATCCTAGTCGACTTCACTCGGCCGCGCGATCTCCGCCTAGAGGAAATCGACCTGCGGCGGCTGTTGGAGGACGTCACTACGCTGGCCACGCCTGATGCGGAACAACACGGAGTCACCTTAACTTGCGAATTACCGCCAGAGCCGCTATCTGTCAAGGTGGACGCCGACCTGATGAAGCAGGCCATCCTGAATGTGGTTCTCAACGGCGTGCAAGCCATGCCACAGGGAGGACTGCTGACGGTTTCGGCTCGGCGGGAAGACGAGATCGTGGTCACCGAGGTTCGGGACCAAGGCAGCGGTATTCCGCATGAACTCCAGGAAAAGGTTTTCGAGTTGTACTTTACTACCAAGAAAGCCGGCTCTGGCATCGGGCTGGCGCAAACCTTCCAGATTCTGCAATGGCATTACGGATCCGTAGATTTCCAGTCGGTGCAGGGTCAGGGCACAACGTTCCGGCTCCGCCTCCCTATGGCTGAATCCCGGTCGGACACCTTGAAAGAGGCAGCAACTCGCACCTAAGCAGTGGAAGAGTAGCGATGCCTCGCTCCGGAGCGTAGAATCGTCCCACTCGCCCGGAACGTCCCGGGAACGAAGTTTGAATATGTCTCTGGCCGCTGTCCTCATCGTCTGCGGGCTCGTCGCTTCGCCCTCAATGGGCGTTGCGGATAGCTCTGCAGTGCCCGTAATAGCAAAACAGAACCAGCGGGCACAGGATTCCCCTCCAACCGCTCCTCAGCCGGAAACACCTACGCCCCCAGCGCAAAGCAAGCCGGAGCCACCGTCAGCACCGCCACAAACTCCCGCTCCTGCTACACAATCTGAGAATCCGCAGCCTGACTCAACCGACAAGAAGCCTGCCGCCGCCGCTACCAAGAAGCGTCACCGAAAACGCAAGCCGACCGCACAGCCGGAGTCAAGCCCGGCTAAGACTGTGGTACCCAATGGCAGCACGACGGATCCCAAGGCGCAGATTGCTCCGAGTGTTACCGACGCACAGGCTTCTCATCAACGCCAGAACACTGCCCAGTTGCTGGACTCTACCGACGCAAATCTAAAAAAGCTTGCTGGCCATCAACTCACCGCCAGCCAGCAGGACACGATGAAGCAGATTCAATCCTACGTCGAACAAGCTAAGGTTGCTGACGCTGCCGGCGATCTGCAAATGGCACACAATCTCGCCTTCAAGGCTCGCCTGCTCTCGGATGAACTGGTGAAACCCTAAGGGAAGGCTTTCGGGCCTCAGGGTTCAGGTTCAATTCTTGCAACGACTATTTGCCTTTCGCGCGGGCCGCATTCACCTTCGCCAAGAGGTCCTGCGCGGGTTGTTGCGCCGGCCCCGAGATTCTCACGGCTTCGTTGAGCGCGTCTCGTGCTTCGGTCACACGATTGAGCTTGGCATAGGCAAAACCCAGACGGAACATCGTCAGAGCATAGGACTGATCATCCTGTCCCTTGAGCAAGGTGCCCGCAGTCTTTAACTCCGGAATGCCAGCCGCAGTTTTATCCTGCTTTAAATAGGCATAGCCGATGGTGTAGTGCGCCACGCCCGCTGACACTTTGTGGGAGCGATCGGCGTCGGGAGATTCAGCCTTGGCTACTGTTATCGCCTTTTCAGCGTATGTGATGGCTTTGCTCAAACTGCCCGGCTTTGGATCCTCAACATATGTGTTTGCGAGGAGCAGCAAAGCAGCCAGACTATTGGGGTTCGCCTGCAGAGTCTTTTCCCCATAGGCAACCAGCCGGGAAGTGTCCTTGAGTTCCGACAGTGAAACCATGGCGTACGAAGTTACCTGGTCTTCGAAGCGTGAGGTAGGAAAGGCCAGGGTGAAGCGCTCGATGTAGCTGATGCGCGTCTTGGCGTCGTTCTCGGTAGCAATCGCATTGAAAGCAGTGGCCTCGAGAAATTCGCACGAGCTTTTCGTTGAGTTCTTTTCGTCCTCCACGTGTGACGCGAACTCCTGGTCGCTCATTCCTGCCGGCTTAGGCTCTTTAGCAAACGAATTGCAGACCTCGCCCCCGCGCGTGGAGTAGTCCATCAGCTTGGCGTTATTCTTCATCTGTTGCGCTATGCCGGCCTGCGAGACAAGAATGTCCAGATTATGGGGAGATCCGATGAGGGCCTTGTCTCCGTATTCGAGCGCCTTCTGCAGATCTCCCGTAGCCTGATAAGACTGCGAAATCTGCCAGTTGCCGTAGGCCACCGCCGCGGGATTCGAAGCAAACTTCTGGACGAAATCTTGATACATGACCGCCTTCTTCTGTGCGTCCGGCTCGTTGGAGATCGCCTGCAAGGCCTGATCTTCCGGCGTGCCCGCGGGAATAATGATCCTGTCCACTTGTGCATGCATTACAAGAGAAGAGAACGCTGCGTAGAGAACGACCAACAGCGCGAGGGGCCAGCGACTGTGCCTCATAAAGCACCTCCGCATTTGTGCGGGGGCATCGTAGCTCCGAATGAAGTCGTGTGCAAGTTGTACTTAGGCTGACGGGGCTGATGGCACGGAATCTGCACATGCTGTAGTCTGGCCGCATGCAGGCTGGCGATGAGACAGACTTTCACCAGAGACCGCTCACTCCAGCGGGGTCTTTCCGGGGACAAGCCTGGCGGCATTCCCTTCCTTTGATCGTGCTGGTCGCGTTGTTCTTGCGATTGGCGGTTATCACGATAGGCCATACCTATCGCATCACGCCGCGCCGTGATCACTTCCAATTTGGCTGGGAGATGGGACGTATTGCGCGCTCCATTGCCACTGGGCACGGTTTCAGTTCCCCCACGGATCTACCAACCGGACCCAGCGCCTGGGCACCACCACTTTATCCGTATATCCTGGCCGGCATTTTCAAGCTCTTTGGTGTGTACAGCAACACCTCGGCGTGGATAATTCTGGCGTTCAATAGTATTTTTGGAGCGCTCACTTGCGTCCCGCTTTATCGCATCGCGGAAAGGATCTACGGAGTTGAAGTCGCCCGCGCTGCGGCCTGGACGTGGGCGGTATTTCCGTACGCAATTTATTGGCCCGTGCGCGTGGTGTGGGAAACCAGTCTGAGCGCGTTTCTCCTGAGTGTAGTCCTGCTACTCACCCTGCGCATGCAACACGAGCCACCCCGTCCTCGCGCCTGGATCGTCTTTGGACTCCTGTGGGGCGTCATCACGCTGACCAACACGGCTCTCCTGGTCATGCTCCCGTTCTGTTTGATCTGGTTACTGTATTGGATGCCGAATCGCTCCCGCCAACTCGCAGGAGTGCTTCTCTGCCTGCTAACTGCAGCTCTTGTCGTCAGCCCTTGGCTGGCGCGCAACCGCGCCGTTTTCGGCAGGCTGGTAATGATCCGCGACAACCTTCCGCTCGAAATGCACATGGCCAATAACGACCGCTTCACCGGATTGTGGACTCGTAACGAACACCCCGGCAACGATCCCGAAGCGATGAGGAGATTCCAAGAGCTGGGAGAACTTGGTTTCATGGACGAAAAACGGCAGGAAGTCGGGGAGTTCATACGCGAGCACCCTGGGAAGTTCATTTCGTTCAGCCTGGAACGGGCAGTCTATTTCTGGATTGGCACTCCACAAGCGACGATCATCGACGGCTACGATCTGATTGTGGCGCGCCATGTAACTTTTTTCTTAGGGAGCGCGCTTGCCTTCGCGGGATTGTGGCTGACGATCCGCAATCGTAAGTGCGGAGCGTTTCTTCTCTTTTGTCTCTTGGTCTTCTATCCACTTCCTTATTACCTGGTGAATCCATTTCCCCGCTACAAACACCCCATTGAGCCAGAAATGCTTTTGCTAATCGTGTATTTGTTCTGGGAGGCGCGACGGGTGCGGGTCCCATGGCCAAAGCTCTCTTCCCAAAGACCAAGAATAGCAAGACAGAGCGGCACGGTCACACCACGACCGACTGTTAGTGATGACCATCACAGACGAGCGGTCTATTTTGTGGATACTCTGGTTTCGCTGACCGCTCCGAAGGAGCGTCATGAGAAAGCCCGGCACGGAAGTGCCGGGTAGGAACCAAGCAGAACCTAGTCCCGTAAGGGACACCACAATGGCGCACAAATATCCAAACGTTCTTATTCATTGCGTGTTCAGCACGAAAAATCGTGAAGATTTGATCCCGGACGAATTGCGCCTCACCCTGTGGAAGTATCTTGCGGGTATCGGAAAAAATCACGGGATCCCGGTGCTTTCCGTGGGCGGTATCGCAAATCACGCTCACCTGCTAATCGCGTTGCCTTCTGATATCCCTCTGGCCAAGGCCATCCAAGTACTGAAAGCAAACTCCTCGCGCTGGCTCGGTGAGCATGGGATCGACTTCGCGCGGCAAGAAGGCTACGGCGCATTCAGCGTGAGCTGCTCGAATGTAGCGGCAGTCAAGGAATACATCGAACGCCAACCAGAACATCATAATAAGCGCTCGTACGAAGATGAGTTTATCGCACTCCTAAACAAGTCAGGAGTAACCTACGACTTAGAACAGGTCTTTGGCTAGTGCCGTCCCTTACGGGACTGCTTCTTGAGCGCACCGTTACCCGGCACTGCCGTGCCGGGCTTTCCCATGTCGCCGCTGCGCGGCTGGAGCAGAAGTAATTTCCTATCAATCACAAAAAATACCAAGTAGCACGAAGCGAAACCCTTTAAGCTGTCACTCTTTCGTGCTACTTCGTGTCCTTTGTGGTTGATGAGTCTCCGGTTGGCGTCGTCGCCGTCATCGTTTAAATTGGAGTATGCGCGCCATCCTGCAGAAACGAGCACTGCGCTACGTCTTCGGCGCCAACCTGATCTCCATGCTGGGCAGCGGCATGAACTCTGCCGCGGTGGCCTGGAACATTCTGCAGGCCACGCATTCCGAAATGGCCTTGGGCATGTTTGCCGTCTTGCAAACTATCCCGGCCATGCTGATGCTCCCTTTCACCGGAGTAATCATCGATCGTGAAGACCGCCGCCGGTTGGTCATGATGCTCGACGCGGCCCGCGCAGTCATCATCCTCACAGTTGCCATTCTTGCGTTCCTGGGCAAAACAAAAGTTTGGGAGCTGTACTTGATGAACACGCTGGTCGCAGCCGGCTTTTGGATGTTCTGGCCAACGATCACGGCGCTCATTCAGGAATTGACTCCAGGTGAAGAGTTCGTCCACGCCAATACGTTCTTGCTGGCGGGCATTCAGGGAGGCTGGCTGATCGCCGGATCGATCGTGGGATTCGTCTACAACCACATTGGATTGGGCGGCGTCCTGGTCATTGATTTTTCGACCTACGTAGTTTCGTTCCTCTGCTACTTTGCCGTGCGCAAAGGACGCCATGTGGTGCCCCGGCCGGCAGAGCTGCGTGCCGACATCGTGGCGGCCGAGACTGCGTTCGAGCGCTTCGTGCGTGAGATGCGCGAAGGCTTCCAGTTTCTCCGCGGCCATCCCAGCGTGATTCTGCTGGGAACGAGTTGGGCGTTGTTCCTGGGCGCCATGCTGACTGCGGTCGTGGTTACCGCTCCGCTGAGTGACCTAGTGTTCCACGCCGGCGCTGTCGGCTATGGCTGGCTCAACGCTGGATGGGGCACGGGCGCTTTTCTCAGTGCTTTGTACGCGCCGCAGGTCATTGCCTGGCTAGGTGCGCGACGATCCATCGCCATTTCCATGGGGATGCTGGCGATATGCATGATCGTCGCTCCTGTATCTCCTCGGCTGGCGATTGCCGTGGCAATTTACGGCTTGATGGGTTCCGGACGCGGGATCAGCGGTGTGGCCATGAATACCAGCATCATGGAGCAGGTGCCTCCGCATTTCATGGGACGGGTGCAGAATACGTTTTATTTTGCCGGCACCTGTCTGCAGATTATTCTGGGATTTCTAGTGGGTGCCGTAGCGCAACTCAATCTAGTCGCCGGATTTGCCATTATCGGACTGGTGTATGCGGTGGCGTTTGTCAGTGCGAGTTGGCCGGTGGGGACGTCGCAACCGTTCCCCGAGACGACTTCCGTGGAATAGCGATTTTCGAATTGACGGATTTTAGGATTTTTGGGGTTTCGCAGCTGGCGCGCTTCGGCTTTTGAATTTGTCGATGCGAAAATCCGGCAATCGGCGACTCGTCAGTGACTTGGTGTGGTAAATTCGCAGCCCTGGCTGCTATTCTTTCTCTTCAAATTTCATCAGGAGACCTGCATGTCATCCAGCCTTGAAGGTCGGATTGCCGTTGTCTTCGGAGTGGCCAACAAGCGCTCGATCGCATGGTCGATTGCGCAGGGACTACACAACGCCGGCGCCAAGCTCGCTATCAGCTATCAGAACGAGCGGATGGAAATGGAAGCCAAGGACCTGATTCTTTCCTTGCCCGGCGCCGAAGCCTTTATGTGCGATGTGTCGAATGATGCGGAAATTGGGCGCGTCTTCGGTCAACTGAAAGAACGGTACGGCAAGCTGCACGTTTTGGTACATAGCGTGGCTTTCGCGCCCGCCGATGAGTTAAAGGGAGAGTTCATCAACACTACCCGCGAAGGCTTTCGGATCGCTCACGACGTCAGCGTGTATTCGCTGATCGCGGTCTCCCGCGCCGCCGCTCCGCTCATGGAAGATGGTGGCTCTATTATCACCATGACCTATTACGCCGCCGACAAAGTAGTTCCTCACTACAATGTGATGGCGGTGGCCAAGGCTGCGCTGGAATGCTCGGTCCGATATTTAGCCTACGACCTTGGTAAGAAAAAGATTCGAGTGAATGCCATCTCCGCTGGACCGCTCAAAACCCTGGCAGCGCGCGGCATCTCTGGTTTGGGAGACATGCTCAAATCCCATGCTGAACGGGCTCCCCTCGGCCGCAATGTCGACGTGAGCGAAGTCGGATCAACCGGCGTGTTCCTGGCTTCCGATGCGAGCTCTGGCATCACTGGCGAGGTCATCTACGTGGACTGCGGATACAACATCATGGGATTCTGAATGGGTGCTGATCAGTTTCCGTGGCGTCTTAGCTGACCACGAAGGACACAAAGGAGCACGAAGGAAACCCCAAGGTTCACACCTTCGTGGAACTTCGTGTCCTTTGTGGTTGATGAACTTAGGAGACTGTCGCGGCTCGGATGAGTTAGAACCCGTGGGCAGCGTAGAATGGTTCTGTACTTCATATTCAGCGTGCAAAAAACATTCAGCACGAGCCGACGTATGATGTTCGCCTTCTTCGCTGCTGGCATCCTATTCGCGATGTTGCGGGAGTGGAACGCACCCGTGGCTTGCTGGCGACCATTCACTCATAAAGCCGGGTCTTCGAAATTGCAGTAACCGACCCCGCACATCCGCTTTCCTATTCTTTTTTCTTTTTCAATTTGCGGCGGATGTCCGGCCAGAATTCTTTGACTACGATTGTGAGCGTGTCGTATCCCACCTGCGAGCCCCATACGCTGAACGTGTTCCCAATGTTTCGATCGCTTCTGGGATGGTAGCTATAGGTGGAAATCCCGGCTGAGAGCGCGCTGCCGACTACTTCAGAGTAATTGAATTGCTGACCTCCGGAATCGGTGCGGGTCACGAAAATTCGGCTCACGGAGTAACCCGTGCGGTGCCAGAATCCTCCCTTGCCCAGCTGGAAATAGCGCGGGTCCTGGCGGAGGATCGACGGGAGGATGGCCCCGGTTAAAAAGTTCTCGATCGTTCCATCGACAAAGTACGCCCCGTAACGTTTTCCGTAACCCTCGGCTCCCTGACCATAGCCTTCCTCGCTGTCTTCCGCCTGGCTTATGCCCGCCAGAAAACCGTACCAGGGGATCAGAATATAGTCGAATGAGCCGCGGGCCACTACCTTGAATTTTTGTCCGGTGGTGAGGGGCGGGACCTGGCCGGCATTCTCCAAGGTTAGAAAGTTCGGCAGGGCAAAAAAAAGCCGGTCCTTCGATGTGCCCTCGCTTTGGTCCGGGGCCGTGTTGTCCTTATCGCCCTTGCTCTTATCTCCGGACTGCGATGCCGGCGAGGCGGGTGGGTTGGACGTCGGCTTCTGCTGAGTTTGCTGAGCGTCAACTGCGGGCTGTTGTCCCGACGTAGGGTTAGCGTTCGGCGTCTGCGACTGCGGTACGGATTGAGTGAAGCAAAAAATACTAGTTAGTAACAGGCAGGCAACTGCAAGTCCCTTAATTCTCAATTTTGTCCAGGCTCCAAAATTCCGGAAAAGAAGAAATGCGCCCCGGTTCACGGAGTCAACGGGTAGTAAGTTGGATTCTCCGCCCGCTCTCTCCCACCCGCTGTAGCGCGATTTCCACATCCCGCTCGCGCTCTAAGTGTGGGAACTTCTCTCCCCACTCTATCAGGAGAACGCTGTCTTCGGCCACGAGGTCATCCAGAGCAAGAGTCTCCAGCTCGCGCTCGGTATCCACCCGATACAGATCAATGTGGTAGAGGTTGACCGAAGGTGCGCGATACTCATGGACCAGGGTAAAGGTAGGGCTAGTGACGTCTTCCTCGGAGGCGGCATGAAAACCTTCGGCGATGCCCTTGACCAGCGTGGTTTTGCCGGCGCCCAAGTCGCCGCGCAGCAGTACCAGCTTGGGAGGAGTCAGCATCGCAGCCAGCTTGCGCCCCAGGGCGACGGTCTCTTCGGCTGATTGTGTGGTGAATTCCTGCGTGCTCATCCTGATCGCGGGAGTTGACCCTGGCGTGAGATAGCCAGCATTTGGTTCAACGCCACCAAACCAGTATATCGAGGGTGAAACGCAGCGCGCAGAGGCGCGAGCAGCGGACAAATTTCTCAGTGCGATTTAGGAACTGCCCACTGACTAGATCGGATTCCCTGGAAGCTGCGGTCCGTTACCGAATCGACCACCATGCGCAGCGTGCGGTGATCATCATCGCCTAGAGCGATGAAGCGGAAGGGCTGCATGATTCCCTCGCTAGGCGCCCGCACGGGAGTCAGCATCTCGGCCATGCCATGAACTGGACCAGACTGCGTCTGAAAAGCGATCTCGACAAAATCGCCCTGTTCCAGACACCTGCCCAACCGCAGCAGGCCGCCGGTGACAGAAACAGTTTGGAGTTTGGCTTTAGCGCGCTGACCATCTTCCAACATGACCAGTGCTGCAATCGAGCCGCCGAGGTGGACTCGGGGAGCGCGCCGCTGAGGGTGGGGTTGGGGAAAGTGAGTCATAGCCCACATCAACTATGGCATTGCAGAGCGGCACGAGACAGGTTACGGAAGAACGTGTCCGGATTCTACTGCACGGAAATGCGGGGAGTCCGCTAATTACAAGGCTTGCAGGCACATACAGCCTAATGAGAATTAATTAATGTCTAACGATACTAGATTCAGATGCGGACCAGCTTTTCTTGCGCGGTTTCCCGCACTCGACGAAAGGCTTCGGGGAAGGCCTTAACAAGATCAGTCGCGACCAGGGAATGCTCCCCCATGCTTTCGCGAGCCACATCACCTGCCAAGCCGTGAAGATGAACCGCTGCGACTATGGCCTCTAAAACCCGCTTTGTATTTTGCGCAACTAAGCCCGCGGTCATGCCGGTCAAAATGTCGCCCGTACCGCCGGTCGCCATCCCAGGATTGCCTGTCCTATTCACCCAGACCGTCCCGTCCGGATGCGCAATCAAAGTGCGATGGCCCTTCAGCACTACGATCAATTCGTGTTCCCGGGCGAAACTTCGGGCAATGTTGATGCGATCGCGCTGTACCGCGCTGGTAATCGATCCGATAAGTCGGGCCATTTCCCCGGGATGCGGCGTGATCACGAGCGTCCGATCTTTGCCGTTCAGTTGCCCGGCGTGGTCCTCGAAAGCATTCAGGCCGTCCGCATCCAGGACGGTCGGCGTTTTGCGATTCTTCACAATGTTGCGCACGAACTCTGCAGTCTCCGTGTTTCGCGAGACGCCGGGACCCACCGCCAGCACCGTCTTACCTTCCACCAATCGGTCGACGCGACCATATTCCAGGGCGCGCAACGAGATGCTGCCGGCTTCGGTTTCCTCCAGCGGCTCGGTCATGAGCTCGGGATGAAAACCGGCCGCCGTGGGCAGCACAGACTTGGGAGTTGCGACGGTGGACAAACCTGCGCCCACGCGCAATGCTGCCATGCCAGCCATTGCAGCCGCGCCCGCCTTCCCCAGGGATCCGCCCAGAACGAGCACGTGCCCGAAGTTTCCCTTGTTTGAGTCGGATGGACGAGGTCCGATTAACGGCGCGACCTCCCGCGCCGTGGTCACGTTGAGATGTAGAGCAGAAACAATGGCCTCGTAGGGCGAGCCGATAGGCGCAACTACGATTGGACCGTGGGTGAGAAGTCCGAAAATATGCGCCGGCCGCGGTGCGGTAAAAGTAACAATTGCGTCGGCCCGCGCGACTGCGCCGGTCTGTTCGCCCATCACATCGGCATCTGCGCCCGACGGGATATCCACACAGACCACGGGCGCGTCACTGGCGTTCAATGCCGCAATCGCTTCGGCGTACAACCCCGTCACCGGGGGCCGAAAGCCCGTCCCCAGGATCGCATCAACCAGGAGGTCCGCTTGAAGCGCCGTCCCCGCCGCCCCACTCGCCAGTTCTTCCGAAGAACGCACGGACACGGGCTCAATGGGCAGCTTAGTGAACATTTCCGCCGCATCGCCCTGTAACTCCGCCCGGTCGGCCAGCAGAACGACGCGCACATCCTTGCCAGATTCGTGCAGCTTCCGCGCAATCACGAAACCGTCCCCGCCGTTGTTTCCTTTGCCGCAAATGACTGTGATGCGCTTGGCCGCGGGGTATTGAGTCAGCGTAAATTCGGCCGCGGCGGCTCCCGCATTTTCCATCAGAGTCAACGAGGGGACACCGAAGCGCTCACTAGTGACGCGGTCAATCTCGCGCATTTCGGCGGCAGTGACGATCTTCATGGTGGTCGCCGTTTGTTGCTTCTTAGTTAGATGAGATGTTCAGATTTCAGTCGCCGGTTCAATTAGGACCGCGTCAGTGAAATACGATCTTTGTGCGAAAAGACCAAAGACGAACGACCAACGACTGACGATCCCGACTATAAAGCAAAAAAGCCCTCCGCGTCCGTGCGGAAGGCCCATTTGGGTTGAGTGTAGGTCTCAGTCCGCCATGGAAGGTGCGGGTTTGGGCTCAACCGGATCGAGGATCGCCTGTACTCTGCTGTGATGCCGGCTATAACTGAAATAGACCACCAGGCCGATGGCCAGCCAGATAATCAACCGAGCCCAATTGACCCAGCCCAGCTTGTACATCATGTATCCGTTGGAGACAACGCCAAGTATCGGAACCAGCGGCACCCACGGAGTGCGGAACGGCCGCGGCTGGCCAGGATTGGTATACCGCAAGACCATCACGGAAATTGACACGATCACAAATGCCAGCAGGGTTCCGATGTTCACCATCTTGCCGATGTCCTCGATGGGAGTCAGACTGCCTACGATCGCCGCCAATAGTCCTACAAGAATCGTATTCTTCCAGGGGGTACGGAATTTGGGATGGACAGCGGCGAAGAATTTCTTCGGCAGCAGGCCGTCATTGGCCATCGCGTAGAGCACACGTGTCTGTCCGAGCAGCATCACCAGCATCACGCTGGTAAGCCCAGCCAGTGCACCCAGCGTAATAATGTGCGACGCGGTACCCAAGCCGCGGTCCAGAAATGCGCGCGCGACCGGGGCCTCGATGTTGATTTGCTGCCAGCGCACCATCCCCGTGAGCACGCCAGCCACGGCGATATACAAGACGGTGCAGATCGCCAGCGAGGCGATCATGCCGATAGGTAAGTCCCGCTGTGGATTCTTGGCTTCCTGTGCCGTGGTCGAGACTGCATCGAACCCGATGTAGGCAAAGAAAATGTATGCCGCGCCTGCTCCGATTCCCGCGAATCCATGGGGCGCAAACGAACTCCAATCAACACCCCAGTTGCTGCTATTGATGTACCGGGAGCCCAGCGCGATCACAAAAAGCACGACTGACACCTTAATCACCACAATCCCAGTGTTGAATCTGGCACTCTCCTTGATCCCGATGACCAGAATCGCGGTTATCACCAGAGCGATAAGGAAGGCCGGCAGGTTCAGGCCGATTTCCATTCCAAATAAGTGTGGCGCACCCAGCAAATCGTGCCCCCGCTGCAACAACTCAGGAGACTGCGAACTCACGATGGCGGTAACTTTGTCGAGGAACGGTTGCGAGCCTGGCACCAGGGATGGGTCCGAGACCTGGGCTATCTGGCGAGCAATAATATTCTCGGCGGTCTTCAATGCTGTCCAGTGATCATAAGCCAGCCATAGCGGTATCTTGATGTGGAAGATATTCAGCAGTTCGATGAAGTGGTTCGACCAACCAGAAGATACCGTGCTGGCGCCCATGGCATACTCGAGCGTCAAATCCCAGCCGATGATCCAGGCGAGTAACTCGCCAAGCGTAGCGTAGGCATAGGTGTAGGCGCTGCCCGCCAGCGGAATCATAGCCGCGAACTCGGCATAGCACAGACCGGCAAAAGCGCATCCCAGTCCTGACAAAACGAACGACAGCGTGAGTCCAGGACCAGCGTATTGCGCTCCCAGCCCGACCATGACAAAAATGCCGGCGCCAATAATCGCGCCCACACCCAGCGCCGTAAGTTGAAAAGGTCCGAGAGTGCGTTTGAGGCAGTGTTCGCCGCCTTCGCGCGACTCCTCCATCAGCAGATTTAGCGGCTTGGTGGCCAGCAGATTTGTCATCCGTTAGGTTGCTCCTTCGCAGCTAAGCTGAGGCGCTTCCCGCTGCCTGGCGAGAATGCCGCGACCACAGGTAATAGACCGGAATCCCCAGCAGCACGATGATCAGTCCCGGCCAGGTATATTGCGGTTTATAGCGCAATAGTACGACATCAATAAACAAAGCCATCACAATATAAATCGCCGGAAGTACAGGGTACCCAATCGCCCGATAGGGCCTGTCGACGGTGGGATGAGTGCGCCGCAGGACAAATAGTCCGAAGATAGTCAGGATGTAGAAAACCAGCACGGCAAAGATAATGTAATCCAACAGTTGCCCGTAACTTCCGGAGACGCAGAGGATGCAGGTCCAGACCATCTGTACCATCAGCGAAACCGCCGGAGTCTTATATGTAGGATGCAATTTGGCCACGTTACGGAAGAAGAGCCCGTCCTTGGCCATGGCGTAGTAGACGCGCGCTCCCGACAGAATCAGCCCGTTGGCGCAGCCAAAGCTGGAAAGCAAAATGGCAAATGCCATCAGGAAACCGCCCGCAGACCCTAACATCTGGGTCATGACGGCGGTGCCAACCCTATCTTCAGCGGCGTATTTGATGCCGCGTTCAAGAATGGTCGCGCCTGTGGGGCTACCATCCAGTGGCAGCACACTCAGATAGACGAAGTTGCACGCGATGTACAGAGCGATCACCACGCCCGTGCCCAGTGCTAACGACAGCGGTAGGTTGCGACTAGGATTTTTCACCTCGCCGGCGGTGAAAGTCACGTTGTTCCAGGCGTCAGCAGAAAACAGCGACCCGACTTGGGCGACGGCAAGAATCGTGAGCGTGCCCACCATCAACATCGGGCCGCCGACTCCTACCTGCACCCCATGCTGAGCGCCGAATCCTGCATTGTTCCAGAAATTTCCGTGGAAGTTGGCCGCTACAGCTTGCGCGTTCCTTCCGATAAAGAGCCCAAGCAACGCCACGCCCAGCAAGGCTGAAACCTTAGCCGTGGTGAAGATGTTCTGAATCAGCGCTCCGGTCTTTACGCCGAAGATGTTGATCACCGACAACGCGACCACGACCAGAATCGCCACCAGGTTCTGGGTATTCAGCCCCACATCCATGTTGCCCAGAACCATGGGTCCAATTCGAATAGGAGGCACTTTCCCGAAGTGAAGGACCCAGTTTGAAGATGAAACGGAAGGAATGAAGATGCCGAGGAACTTGCCAAATGCCACGCCGACGGCGGCAATGGTCCCGGTTTGAATGACGAGAAAGAGCGTCCAGCCGTAAAGGAATCCCCACAGCGGGCCCAGGGCTTCGCGGAGATAGACGTACTGCCCGCCCGCCCGCGGCATCATCGCCGCCAACTCACCGTAAGACAGGGCCCCGACAATGGTCAGGAAGCCGGTCACCGCCCAGGCCCCAATCAGCAAAGCTGGCGAATTCACTTCCCGCGCGATTTCCGCGGACACAATAAAGATGCCGGATCCGATCATGGATCCCATGACCAGCATGGTGGCGCTGGTCAAGCCCAGTGCCTTGACTAGTTCCGGGTCCTGGCGGCGGTGGGTCTCCCAGTCGCTAACCGCAGTCGCAGAGATGGGTTGCTTGGTCTCGGTAGTCACAGCCCTCCGGCGTTTGGTCTTTATCTGCCCCGACTTTACCTCAATATCCGTAGAAATTCTTCTGCTGATTTGCGGGGATCCCGTAACAAGTCAGATATCACCGCCACGGAGTCTGCTCCCGCCTCGATGACCGACCGGCAATTGGCACGAGTAATGCCTCCGATCGCCACCAGCGGTTTGCGCGTCAGCGCCCGCGCCTGGCGCACGCCATCAACGCCAATGACTGGATCGGGGTTTGCCTTGCTGGCCGTTGAGAATACCGGACCGATGGCAATGTAGTCGGCAGAAGTCTTGTCAGCTTCCGTGACTTCTTTGGGGTTATGGGTGGAAACGCCAAGCCAGAGACTCTCGCCGATCACTTTTCTCGCCCCTTCGGGGGACAAATCGTCCTGGCCAAGATGAATCCCGTCGAACTCAGCCGCGAGGCACAAATCGGCTCGATCATTCATGATCAGTTTGACGGAGTCTCCCAGTCGATGTTTGAGTTGCCTTGCCTGCTCGAGCATTTGCCGACCGTTGCCACTTTTGTTCCGGTATTGCAGCAGGTTGACACCGCCAGCCGCAAGTTCCTGCGCCGCGGCCAGGAAAGCATCGCTATTGGAGAAGAAGGCGGCATCCAAGATTGCGTAGACGTGGGGAAGCGTGATCATGCAGGGACTTGGCTTACATGCGCACCCGCGCCAGCGGGTCGATTCCTGTTGACTTGGTCTGAGGCGCCAGAGATTCCAGAACCTCAAGGAACACCAGAACATCGGGCACCTTGTCCGATCTAACGCTGATCGCACTGCGCCACTTTCCATGCCGCTTAATCTGCAGATTGCTGCGCACCAGTTCGGCTTTAGTGATTTCCGATACCGGGATGGAAGCGCCCTTCCAGGTGACAGCCGTTGCCGAGAGTGCGATGCCACCGAACTGCACTGTCTCTCCTCGCTGCAACCTCGCTTTTGTGTTCTGCACCATCGGAGGCATAATTCGTCCGAGAATAATCCCGATAGCCTCCTTCGCGTTGCGGAAATTCGATGTGACCTTCAGCTTCTTGCGATCATGGCCAATCAGTTCCAGTGTGAGCTGTGCGGCGCCGGACTTGCTCGACATGGCGAGCACAGCGCCCAGCAATCCGAAATGCGCGTATACGTTGGTTGGAACAACGCGGTAGCGCGTCTCCATAATCTGGCTCCAGGCAATTTCCTGCTGGCCGAGCGCGGACTCCCGCCGCACTCCAGAATCATTGATGATCAGAACGGACTTACCCGGGACAACCCACAAGACAGGCACCGTCAACAGCAGTCCGATAGAAACCCACAGCAGATTTGGATGTGCTGAGGCGCGCGGGTCAGCCTGCGCGGACCAGAGTCCCACGACCAATCCAACTACTCCCAAAGCCAAAAAAATGCGCGCCGCGTAAGTTGCACCGAACCGACGCTCCCCATACGCCATAGCTGCAGAAGCCATAAATGCTCCATGATGGCTGCTGTCCCGACCCGCAGCCGCGATTTGCCACGATTATCGTAGGCGCAAGAATCGAGTCACGCTAATTACCTCTGTAATGTCAGGCTTTGGAGGTCTTCGTTGTGGGCAGCAGCGACTATCTGACTGACGTAAACGGCGAGCACTCATTGAGGGTTTTGAGTGTAACGGCGATGTTACGTCAATTCACTCGAATGCACAGCCATTTCAGGCCGCTTTTGCCGATGCGGTAAATGCCGCCGCATTCTTTCGGACGAAATCTTGCACACTCAGCGGCCCTTGCCCCGTCAGTGTACGCACGTCGTCCGACATCCGGTCGAAGCGCCCCGCGCGATGCAGATCGCCCAACGCTGCCAGGTGGTTCACCAGGTGAACCGGCAAGCCCCGCTTGAGCAGCTCGTCCCGCCACGGCTCGACGGGGATGTCCTGAAAGGTGATTGTGCGGCCCAGCGCCTTCGAATACTCCTGTGCAAAGAAATGCATGTTCTCGGACTGCGGACCGGTCAGGTGATAGATCTTGCCGATGTGCGGCTGCGGATTGGCGAGCAGCGCGGCAATCGCACGTGCAACGTCTTCCACTGCCACCGGCGAAGTCTTGCCCTCCCCGAACGGTAGCCTGATCTGATCGGATTCCCTGACTGAATCCGGAGTCAAAGTCAGGAAGAAGCCTTC
>DATKEN010000102.1:0-17813 GCA_035512155.1 Terriglobales bacterium
TCGGTTCACTCTTCTTGGCAGAATTGTTATCCTTCTTCAAGGTCGATCTCCTTTTTCTCTGATTGCACCTTTGAGTGCGTTGATCAACGGTAGCTTATGGCCATCCGTGATCGGGGATCGACCTTCTCATTCCATCTGATAACAACAGTCAGGCGGAAACACGGGTCGCGTACCGGAGCGAAAAAGGCGCCCTCAGCAGTCGAGTGGCTCCAAACCGACGCAAGGCAAAAAGCTTGAGAGCATACTTCAGGTCGACGCCATGTACTGGCTAAACTCGTCTCGCCTTTGAGATGCTATCGCGAATGTGCTGCTCACGGTATGCCAGGCCTTTTACGCAGTGCGGGGGTAGAAGACATGTTTCAGGGGGCTTCAAAGTCGAGAGCGTAAACTTCCTGAGTCCCGATGTCGCGCATGAGCAATGGCGCGCCATCAGGAGTAATGCCGCTCCACGAGATCCAAGGCGTGACGACGCGGCGGAACTCCTTCAGACTGGCCACCCGTTCCAGTTTGCGCTCCGCAACCCGGACCCGAAAGACAGCAGGATCGGCGCTCGAACCGGTATCGAAGTACACGTACTTGCCGTCGCCCAACCACTGCGTGAAGCCGATGTTGCCTTTTACCAGTTCCGACCACTCTTGGCTGGCAAAGCTGTAAAGCATTAGCTGCTGACCGTCCTCTGAAGTGGCGACCAGGAAGCGCCCGTCGGGAGAGGGTGCGGACCACAACTTCCCCCCTAAATCGAGGATGGGTGAGACCTTCCCACTCTTCAGGTCGGCGGAGAAAACCGAGCGTGCGCCGTTAACGAGGTCGTCAAAGAGAAGGCTCTTGCCGTCGGCAGTCCAATCCACTCGCGTGAGAAGGAAATTTGCCTGGGCCAACTCCCTCGCCTCTCCACCCGCCGCCGATATCAAATCGATGCGCAGGCTCTTGTTGCCGTTTTCAAGATCCAAAAAGGCGATCTGCTGCCCGTCGGGCGACCAACGCGGCCGGGTAGCCAACATCGGAGCGGTGGTTAGCTGCAACTTTTCAGTCCCGTCCACGCGGCTTCGCCACAAGTTTCCGTCGGGGAAGGTGACGTATGCGACCCACCGTCCATCACGCGAGAAGCTGACGTCGCCAGCGGAGATGCCACCCAGGAACGGTACAAACTGGCCGGATCTGGCGTCGTAGCGAATCAGTTCAGCGCGGGGCTGCTCTCCCACCACAAAAATCTGCTTGCCGTCGGCGCTGGGCTGGGGCGAATGGAACGAGATCGGGCCTGCGGTCAGAGGGACGGGTTCGTGGCTCACCTTATGAAGGAGACTTCCCTTTTCGCGGATCGCCCAAATATCGCTTCGGTTGTTGCGGAAGGCCTCAAAGAGAAAATAGCTCCCGTCCGGAGTCCATGTGCCGTTCGATGCGCCAGTGGCCGCTTTCCATCCGGGCAATAATTCGTGGAGTCCTGTGCCCTCGGTCGACATTTCCCAGAGCGTGAGGGAGTTTGGGTCGTTCACGGTAAGACGTACAGTGCGCCCATCGGGAGACAAGCGCAGCCAGTAAGGGGCGCCATGCGTTCCGACTAGCCTGCGTGTGCCTGTCTTTCCGACGAGAAAGATGTCGTTGCGATGGGGAATGAGCAAATCCCCACCCGGCATCCAAAGGGAGTCCTCTCCTGTCAGGTCGCTAAGCCGCCGTGGAGATCCACCCAGCACGGGCAAGGCCCACAGAGGCTGGTCGAGTTCGTAGCCAGTGAAGCTACCAATCAGCAGCTCCGACTTGTCGGGCGACATGTTGTTCAGGGTGATGTTGGGGAAAGAGGTGACGATCGGGACCGTTTCCCCGCCAGCGGCTGAAACCTGACCGATCACATAGCGGCCGTTGACATTTTCTTCGAAATACAAGCGCGGGCCATCGGTCTGGACGATGGTTGCGACTTGGCCGAAGAAGTTCTTCTGCTGGCCGTCGTGTGTAATCTGGTTGTAACCGATGACTTTGGGCGGGGACAACGTGGGGCGCAGAACATAGGCCGCAGCCGCGATCATTATGAGCACGGCGCCGGCGACAACGGCAAGCTTGCTGCCGGAATGGGCAGGTGCGGCGGCAGGAAATGCGTGCACCGAGGATGCCGGGAGGGTCCCAGCGCGCCCGGATTCAATCTCCCGCCGCAGGCGCTTCAGATCAACGCCCGTGTCGAATGCATTCTGATAGCGTAGCTTGGGGTCTTTTTCGAGCGCCTTGTTGATGATGTCTTCCAGCTTCGGCGGCAAGGCAGGATTCAGCCGGAGCGGTGGAACGGGAGCCCGGTTGAGAATGGCATCGAAGACCTTTGCTGTTGTGTTCCCGGAGAAAGCTGGTACACCAGTGGCCATCTCGTAGAGGACCGCGCCAAAAGAAAAAAGGTCCGTGCGAGCGTCGAGTTCTTCGCCGGAGGCTTGCTCGGGCGACATGTAGGCAATGGTGCCGACGGTCGTTCCGGGACTTGTCAGTTGGGCCTCGCTCATCAGCGTGGGTGCAGCACCCAGCGATGCCACCGAACTGTGCTGCTCCGCGGCCACCTTCGCCAAGCCGAAGTCGAGAATTTTGGCGTGCCCGCGCTGGGTCACAAAAATATTTCCCGGCTTGATGTCGCGATGGGTAATTCCCTTGGCGTGCGCTGCTTCGAGTCCTTCCGCTATCTCGACGGCTAGGCCGAGGAGTTGCTCAATAGGCAGTGGCTTGGAGAAGATACAATCACGCAGACTCTTGCCTTCTAGCAACTCCATCGCGATGAAGAATCTGCCGTTATGCTTGCCGATGTCATAAATGGTAGAGATGTTGGGATGATTCAAAGCGGAGGCGGAGCGCGCTTCACGGCGAAGACGCTCCAGCGCTTGTGAGTCTCGCGCCAACTCTTCGGGCAGGAATTTCAGAGCTACGAAGCGGCCAAGTTCCGAATCCTCGGCTTTGAAGACCACCCCCATACCCCCACCTCCGATCTTCTCAACGATGCGGTAGCGCGAGATGGTCTGGCCGATCATTGGGCTGAAATCTTAGGGCTGCTGCTAGGGCAAGTCAATGAAGGCGCGATGGTTGGTGGAGATTGTGCAGGGTAGTTGACGAAAAGTCGCGATTACACCAACAATCCGGTCGTGAGTGTAAGCGCTATTCTCGTCCGCAATGCCGCCGACCGAAAAAATAAGGGCGACCTCTCGGCCGCCCTGGGAGTTGCCAACTTCTAAGTCGTTAGTAGCGGATCAGAAGTCCGGTGGAGATCCGCATGTTGTTGTTATCGCTGTTTCCATTGGCATGCAGCGAGAGCCAGTCAAACTGGAGAGCGCGAATGCCGATATGGCGGGTGGCGGTCACGTCCACACCGCCTCCGAACATCATGGCAAATCCGTTGCCAGATCCCGAAGCGCCAGCAAATGACGCAGAGCTGTGGAAGCCGCCCGCCAGGAAGTGCGCGAACGGGGTAAAGGTCCGATTTTGACGCAGGGAGACCACTGGCCCGAAGGTGTAAGTGTAGTTATTGAAACTTACGCCATTTTGGGTCTTATAGGCGCCGCTGAAATCGCCGGTCACGCCGAACCAACGGTTAAGGTTTCCGGTGAGGGCTGTGTCCCAGCCGTTTGCGTTCAGGCCACCATCGAAGCGGGTGTACTGATAGCCACCGAAGAATTCCGCTTTTGGCGCATTCTCCTGCGCGAATGCGGTCAACGAAAACATTCCGAACAACAAAGCGAACCCGATAAGCTTGCGCATTATTGCGCTCCTCCAAGTTGAATTCGCACTCTTCTCCGGTCATGCTACCCGCTGGCGCACGCCAACTGACGTCAGCCTGCGCTGAAGGCCAAGTGCTACGTATAGTGAAATCCAAAATGGGAAAGTCGACAAATAACTGAAGACAAAGAGCCTTGGTCCTTTAGTAACAATGGGCGTAGTAACTATGTGTGGCTCAGCCTGCAGGTTAAGGTTTCCAAGTTTGCCTTCTTCTAATGGGCGCTACATCGAACGGACTCTCATGGGGACGAGACCTTGCTGCTTACCGCGATGGCGGAACAGCGTCTCGGAGGGCTGAACTCTTCAGTGGCTGACTAGCGACGAATCGCGCGACCTGTTCTGATTGCGGCTCTTCCGGCGGATGCCTGCGGAGCACAGGACCGTTGGTCACGCCGTCTCCGGAGCGATGCCGGCGCAGGATCGGTCGATCCGCCCAAGCGAGTCTGGCTTTCACGATCTGGAACTCGCTGGTATCGACAACATAGTCACCCCGGCTGGGCAGAAAAGTGGAAATCTCAGTCTGCGCTTTCTGGATGCGCTCTTCAATCGGCGGATAATAGGAGAATGCGTGAGCGACTTGGTTATGCAACGGCACCCTAGCGAGAAAACTGACAGCGGGCAGAGCTTTGGCGAGGCGCGCGTGCGCCTGGGCTTCTTTGCTGTGCAATTTTTCTAAAGCTTCGAGAAATGCCTGCGGATCGTATCCCGCGGCATACATATATTCGAGTCCGAGTAGATCGGCTTCAATCTCGGCGTCGCGGCTGAATTTCTTTAAGCTCAATGGAGCTATCTGTTCGATTCCGAACCCGGCAGGGCCCAGGTGACCAAGCGGAATCGAAATCATATTCCAAGCGTGCTTGCGGGTGGCGGACCGGGTCACGTGCCGTGCGGCGACGTGTGCGATCTCATGCGCCATCAGACCGGCAAGCTCCGCTTCGCTCTCGACCTCCATGATCAGTCCTTTGTCGACATACAGGAAGCCACCTGGCAGGCTGAAGACTTTGAGTTCCGGGGAATCGATCACCTTGATGGTGAAAGGCACCTCAGCGTCAGAGTTTCTGGCGAGTTTTTGGCCTAGAAGGTTTACGTAGTCATTGAGATCGGGATCGGCAACTAATTTCGCCTGGCGATCAATCGCCGCTGCCATCGCCTCTCCCAGAGCGCGCTCTTTCTGCAACGAGTAGAGATTCACGCCATCGCCAATGCCCCGGTTCCCAATGCGATCGATATCGTACTTATCAGACTTCTTTGTCTTTCCTTCAGCACTGGGTTGGGTCTGAGAAGTAGAGGTGGCTGAATTTGAGGCTTGCACCTCGATTTTGGGCTCGGCAGGTGCGGAAGCATCCGAAGCGGCTAGAGGTAGCACGCAGAGTAGGACAGCGGCGGTACAGATCGCGAGTCGTCTGGCTATGAAAATCTTTTCACATAGGGGCAAAAGATTTGACGTGTACGGCAGGGCGGCGAGGCTTAAGTCAGCGCGGCAAGAATACTTACAGGGAGCTACGGCAGCTTCAGCTTCTTGGAAAGACTGGCGACCGCGCGCGGCAAGAGCCACTGAATCACCTCAACGCGAGACTCCGTTGCACATAGAGGCCGATGCGTTGTAGTTCTGCTCTTACTACAGTGCACGAATGAGTCCAAAGTGCAGGGTGCAAAGAATCGCGCTGGAGGTGGCGGCTTCTACCTTCGCGGACCTTTGGCTGTCTTCACGACCAGCGGCCTCACCATTACTGGGCGCTTATAGACTAGTTCCAGAAGATGGCGGGCTCCGGCAATGCGCTCGGCGACGCGGTCGCGAGGAGAATAGCCTTGGGCAGCGACTGCCAGAAAACCGTTCTGTGGCGCGACGTGCAGGCGCTGAATTCGGCCCTCGCGATTGGAATCGAAGGCGTCCGCCAAACGTAATATTCCAGCAAGCCGCAGCACAGTCTGACGTTGTTCAGAGGTAAGTCCACGCAAAGACGCCTGGCCAGCATGCGGCAACGCGCCCTGATGGTAACGGGAGACAACTGCTGCCATGTGCAAGCTTTCGGCGCTCCAACCTGCCGGAGGCTTAAGCCGGTTGATCAATTGATAAGTAGCTTTGTGGGATTTCTTTTCTCGCTTCGATCGCCCGACGTCATGCAGCAAGGCTGCGACCTGCAGAATGGCGCGTTGATCAATATGACTCTGAACTGGATGACTCGAATCGGGATGAGTCGAATCGCCATGGTTCGAGTTCCGACGGTTTGCTTCGGTAGGACTCCGTTTGATCGGCAAGCCGTCGTAGAGCTGCAGCGCCAGCCTGGTCACGCGATCGGAATGCTTGAAGTCGGGATCGAGGACCGACGCCCACAGGCGGAGCCGGTGCAGCGCGGCGGCCTGGATTTGCTTGCCCTGCGGCAGTTCTGCCCGCCAGACCTGCCATAGAGAATCCTTGCCCGTTACCTCGTCCTTATATTTGTCGATTCGCGATGTGCGTTCTTGAATAATGCGGGCGTGCCAGCGTGAGTGGGCTGCTGCGTCGGGAAACGCGTTCACCTGCAGAGCGGTGGACCAAACAACATCGAGGTCATGGACTTCTCCGAGGAGGTCCTGCAGTTCCTTGAGATCATCGCTCCAGGCGCCGTGCTGCTGCGGCAGAAAATTCTCTACAATGTAGCGGAAGCGCTTGATCCCGATGCGCAGGCTGTGGAACGCAACCTGAGAGCGATTCCGCAGAGCCCGACGATGCAAGTCGTGGGCCTCAATCCAACGCTCAAGAGCGAGGTGCTTGAAGATGTCGCTGCCAAGCCGCAGCCGGGACGCTCTGCGGGGGAGCGTCTTGCTCCAGCGTCTCCACTGTTTGCGGTCGAAGTCCTCGAGGGCCTGAGCGGATTCCTGCTTGAACTGGGCCTCGCGAATGGCGAGGAATTGCAGCAATTTACTAGTCACCGGGTCACCGGGGCTGTCCAGGCGATGCATCCATTCTTCCATCACTTGCGTGTCCCGCAGATCTCCCAAACGGCTGAAGAGAGCCTTACCGGATTTCTTCATTTGCTTCCAAGTTGGATCGGGATCAATGGCCATGATGCCGTCGGCCATCGAGCGG
This sequence comes from Terriglobales bacterium, assembly GCA_035512155.1. Classification (GTDB taxonomy): domain Bacteria; phylum Acidobacteriota; class Terriglobia; order Terriglobales; family Acidobacteriaceae; genus JABCYV01. Next base: position 6,809 of record DATKEN010000102.1, read on the forward strand.
CAACGGCGTAAGGCAACCCGCAAGTCGTGTACCGGATCAGGGGCGAAATCCACGCTGGCGCGTTCACACTCTTCGAGCACGCGGTCCATCCAGAAGGCCAAGCCGATCTTATTTACAGACTTCGCCTTTTCGGACTTCTGGGTCGTGGGCTTCGCCGGGGACGGGACGGAGGCAGAGGGAGAAAGAGATTTTGCTGGCGAGGACATGTTGATGAGCTATTCTCGCCGCCCCGGGGAATTAATTCCAGTGCTACTGGTCCAAGTAGGCCGTGGGGAGCCGTATTTTGAACGATGGGGTGATCGGAAACTGCACTGACTATTACAGCGAAGTCGCGAAGCAAATGGGGTCCCAATACTTTGATTTGGGGGAGCCTGGAATTCGATGACTGGGGCGGAGCGGTGGGCAGCGAATCAGTCCTTCCTCGACAACATAATCTCACAAGGAGGCACGTTCGGGCTGGTCACTCTACTGGGGAAAGTCAGAGAAGAGAGTTATTTGCAGAAGGAGATTCAGCACTTGACCGCACACGGGTATAAGGTCGGCTGTAACGGCACGCAGTTGCTTCCAGCAGGATAATCCAGAATGGCGATTGATTGGCCCCTTGAAGTTGTGGCTTTCGAGGACTTCCTAAAGAGCAAAGGCCTGACTTGTCAGCGCCGCGAGAAGCTCTCTTCGTTTGGGGACAAATTGGTGCAGTTCTCCGACGAGAAACTGGCCGTGAGGGTTTTTTCCGAGCGTGCTGTCTGGTTTGTGGATGTAGCGGATGCAGCTGCCCACCCGAAGGAGTGGTACGACGCCGGCATATTGCGGGACTTTATGCTTGGACCGGCTACAGGCGCCATTTCCCTCGCTGACCAAATAAAGCTCGTCAAGGAAAATTGGCCAGTTATCGTACACTGCTTTTCGGCACCGCAGCTGGAAGTAACACGCAAACGGCTTGCCGGCTTGGAGCAAGAGCGCGCTAAGAGGCTCTTCCCAGGTCTAACCTCGTAACCCACCGAGTCCGACACCGGTCGATGCGTCAGCCCAACCCGCTGTTACCTCCGTAATGTGTATCTACTTACGATTTCGCATTAACCTAACGCGGTAGCTCTTAGAAGATCCAGGAGCCGCGTATTCTCACGGCAGACACAAATAGAGATAGCCGGGTCGCGTCGGCTCGGGCCTTCGTCCATAGCCTCAACATCCTGGTGAAATACGTGCGTCTGTATGGTTTTGATCACAAACGCACGGAGGGACAATTCGAGGTTGCCTGGAATGAGTTGCTGCAAGGCTTGCCCAAGGGGACCGACGGCGGATTCCTGCTCGGCGTTTCCGAAAACAGACTGGTGATCGACGGGATTGCGCTGGAGACCGGGCAAGCGGAGCGGAGCTTCGCCAAGCTGCTGACCACAGCCGGCCTGGCCAGCATTCACTTTTCCAACAAGGTTACAGTTGATGATTTTGCCCGTCTGGTGCGTGCTTTCGCCATGGGCGGCACCAAGGCCCAGGATGTCGTCAAGCAAATTAAGGACACGTTTGGAGACAACAAGCAGGCGTCGATCAGGATCAATGAAGTTAAGTTTGTCGCCGCTGATCCCTCGACCGGCGACGTAACCATGGCTGCCCAGATCGCGGCGCAGAGTCTCGGTCCTGAATTCAAGCAGTGGTTGAACGATCCGCAGAAGTTATTGCAACTGATCGCGGCTGCTGAGGGAGCGCAAAGCGGCGGTGGTGGGGGTGGAACTGGCGGTGGAGGTGGCGGCCACGCGGGTGGCGTGCCCATTGGAATGGTTCCGAACGTCTCGGTCCCTGCCGGCGGGGGTAAACCGGTTAACGGCGAAGGCGGCGGCGTATGGGCTGGGGGCGTCGTGCCCTTGCAAGAAGAAGAAGTCATCCAGGCCATTCGCCTTCTAACCAAGTTTGGACAGGTCAGCGCCGACCCCACCGCGCAGCCTGAACTTCTGCAAAAAGAGATCAGTAACACTGATCCGAACACTAAAATCAACCTGCAGCAATTACTGGAAAGCCTGGCGTCGACGATACCCGACCAGAGCAACGACACCCCTTTGTTGATGAAAGCGGCTGAGCATATGGCTATCCGCTTCGCGCTGGACCGTTTCCAGAAGGGCGAAGTGAAGGTCAATGCGGTGCACCAGATGATGGAGCACATGAGCCGGCAGATGGATACCTTGCGCCAGATTCTGCGCATCCAGGAAGACAAAATGGGCAAGGCTGGAATCCTGGTGGAGTCCCATGCTGACATCCTGGACCGCATGTTCTGGGCGGAAGTGCCGGAAGCGGGCAAGAAGAGCGTGTTGCTGTCGCATGAGGCGCCCTGCGTGCCTCCGCGCAATGTGCGCCAATTCGTTGAACTCTTGCTGGATCGCGCCGACAAAGAAGCTGCCGGCGCCATTCTGGCTAACTACATCAATTGCCTGGATGCGAAGGAGAACGAGTCTCGTCGCAAAACCGCAACCGGATTGAGTCAGTTGGCTGATCTGTTTGCGGCTGCGGGCGGGGACGTGATGAGCGCTACATTGCGAAAGATGGGCGAAGCGCTGGGCAAAGAAGCGGACCCGGAAATGCAGAGCCTGCTGGGCGCCGCTTTTGTGCGCCTAAGCGCCGAAGCCAGCTCCCATAAACAATTCGGCGCGTTGAGTGAACTCTGCAAGGCAATGGATGGGATCGCCAAGCAACGGCCGGTGCTGGCGACCGAACTGCGTCCGCGCATCGGTGTAGAAAACCGCATTCCTGAGTTCATTGAAGAAGCGTTGCACCTGCCTCAATTCCCGCCGGACTTGCTGGAAGTCCTGCGCCATACCTCGCAAGCGTCGGTGGAACATCTGGCAGACCGGTTTTTCCGCTGTATGCGGCGCGAAGAATGCGACCGCATGGTGGACCTGGCCCACGAACTCGGTGCTCCGGCCCAGCAGCAGCTTAGGGAAATGTTAAGGACCGGGCAGCCGCGTCATGCCGCTTCGGTCGTCGGCCTAATGAGCCGCCTCGACGTACCCACGATGCTGGAGTTGCTGCCTGTACGACTGCCCGAGTGGAATCGCTTTTACCACGACGTGATTGTGCGTCAGGTCGCATACGGCGCTGCTCATGACCGTGGCCGTTCCCTGCTCGAGCTTCTGGAGATTCTCGATCCGCTGGTTCTACCGCAAGCGGTGGATGAAATTGGCATGAGCGGCGATCGCACCGCAGTCCCGCCTCTGATTGTGATGGCGGAAGCGGGCGAGGCCCAAGGCCGGTCGCCTCTGTTGCAAGTCAAAGCGGTGGAGTCTCTGGGCCGGCTACGCGAAGCCGAGGCGATTCCAGTGCTCCGCAATCTTTTGGAAGCCAAGAGAATGTGGAAGTGGGCGAATCATCGCGAGCTGCGCATTGCGGCCGCGCAAGCCCTGGTCAAGATCGATCCCCGTTACGGGAGTCAGGTGATGTCCGACAGCGGGCTGGAAACCGCGGAATTAGCAGTCGCGGCTCTGGACGCCGCGCCGGCTTGCCCGTGGGTTCGTCAGCGGCGCTATGAACGAATTGTTTTGCGGAAGACGCTGTCGGCTTTGATCAGCAGTTCGTGGGGAAAATCGAGCATTCTGATTCGCGAGTTGAGCCTGGGCGGAGGCATGGGTACGAAAGAAGATAACCTCCGCGTCGGCTCGGAGGCCAATATCGATATTGCGGTGGGCGTGCGCCACATTCGTGGGCAAGTGCTACTGCGCCGCGCCCGAGTCAACGAAATAGGTTTTGAACTGGTAAATACCGATTTGGAAAGCCGCTACAGGTTGCGCCGGGTGCTGGTGGCGTCTTTGGAGCACGCGCCTGAGACCAAAGGCGGAGATTGGGACGGACAGAGAAAGCTCTAAGGTTCTAGTTTTCTGCTGACAATGCAACGGAAAAGAAAAGCCTCTGCGAGTGCAGAGGCTTTTTGTTATTTACAGGATGCTTCCTACTTGACCTTGGCAAAAATAATAACCAGCGTGTACAGCGCCAGGGACTCGATCAGCGCCAGACCTAGAATCAGCGCCAACTGAATGCCAGCACGGGCAGCGGGATTGCGCGCCAGGCCCTCGGCCGCGGCCGCCGTGGCTTTGGCCTGGGCCAGACCGCATACGGCGGAAGCAATCGCCATGGAGAATCCCGCCGTGATGGCAACCCAGTTGACCGCGCTTGCGGCTTCCCCGCCCTGCGCGAAGACTGGCACTGCCAGGAACATACAGGCCAGCGCCATGAACAGATAACTCAGTTTACGCATTGTGTTTCTCCTTGTGAGTATGAATTACCGCCAGTGGGTGGTTGACGTCATCCTCGTGCAGACGCCCTCACGCTTGCGGCTTGCAACAGTAAAATCTAATGCTCTTCCGCCACCGCTCCCGCCAGGTACACGGTCGTCAGCAGAATGAAGATGTAGGCCTGCAGGAAGGAAACGAAAATATGCAGACCGAGAAACAAAATTGGAACCCCGATCGGCACCAGCGAAATAAATACCAGGGTGACCAGATCACCAGCAAACATGTTGGCAAAAAGGCGGATCGTGAGCGAAAGCACACGGGCCAGATGACTAATGAGTTCGATGGGGATCATTAGCGGCGCCAGAATCGGCATAGGACCGGCAAAGTGCTTTAAATATCCAATGCCCGCATGCTTGAATCCCTGGACCTGATAGTAGACAAAGGCGCAGATGGCGCACCCCAGCGGAACTACAGGAACCGCGGTAGGAGATTCGAATCCTGGAATTAAGCCGAGTAAATTACAGAACAGAATGAAGAAGCCCAGCGCCATCAGGAAGGGTGTGAAGCCTTCGCTGTGGTGGCCGACGATTTCAGCGCTTTGTCCTTCGATAAAGCCATGGGCTCCCTCGAAAATGTGCTGCAGGGGCCCAGGGCTTTCCACCGAGAGTCTCGACCGCACTAACCCAAAAAGCACCACCAGAAACAGAAATACCGACAGCTCCATAGCAAACGAATTCGGAATCGGCGCCTGGGGGTGCCTGACTTCAATGTGGAAAGCCTGCAAAAGGGCCGTGACCGGCCCGGCGAAGAGGTGGTTCAGAAGCGCGGTAAACCAGAGTTGTTCCTGCATGAATCAGCTTTTAGTGCTTAGCTCTTTCAATTGAAGCTGGGATACTTAAAGTCCACGCGCGAGCGCTACATACAACTCGTAGACGGCCTCGCACGCGATGCCTGCTACGGGCAGGAACAGCCCAGCAAAGAGCCCATAGAGGCTCGCGCGGGAAACAGTGAATATAGCATAGGCCGCAAGAGCCATCAAAAAGTAGCGCAGCAGGAAATGCAGCACGATGCCCTTGCTCGATTGCGGATGTCCGGCGGCGGTGATGCGATCGGCAAGAGCGGTTACGACGCGCTTGAGCCAGTGAAAATTCAAGTAGGCGATGACGCATCCGCAGGCGAATCCCAACGCGATACGCCAACCATAAACTCCCCACGCAGCTACGCTGAATACCACTGCGAGGACGACCATGGAATTCGAGATACGACTGAGGGCACCGGATTGGAAGGAGTCGCCGTCTGCGTCCATGGTCAAGAGTTGGGGCACGAAAATTAATCCGAAGAAGAAGTCACAGTGCGAATGAGTTCGACGAATCCGGCAACGATACCGAGGATCAAACCGGCCAGATACAACCATGTGGTGTGCAGCCAGCGATCCAAGCCAGCGCCGATCAGCCAGCCAGCGCAGGTTGCCGCCGGCAAGACGAATGCCAGTTGGCTATAGGCGGCCAGTTGGACCCAAGGACTCTTCTTGTCAGGAGAATCGTGGCCGGACGAATCGTTGCTGCGAGGCGGCATAAAACCCGGACTCAGCGTATCAGACGGGCGATGGTTGGCGTATTGGCGATGCCTAACGACCAGTTCACCAACTGAATGAATCGGTCAGGAAAGACTCCGATGAAAACTGTGGCAAAAGCCGTTACTCCCAGCGCAAGACGCATGCCGGCGCTGACCGGAAGCCGAGTCTCATCGAGTGCCTCGCGCATAAACATCTGGTTGGCGATTCGCATGTAGTAGTACAAGCCGAAGACCGAGTAGAGCACACCGAGAGAGGCCAGAATGTAATGCTGACTCTCGATCAGACTTAAGAAAATAAAATACTTTCCGTAGAACCCCGCCAGCGGCGGGATGCCAGCCAAGGACAACAGAAACACTAGCATCAGGACGGCTTCGGTGGGAGAACGAAAAAAGAGGCCGGCGATATCGTCAATCTCGTCACCGATTACATTCCGCTGCCGCAGCGATGCAATTACGGCGAACGCACCCAGGTTCATGAAGGTGTAGACCAGCAGGTAGATCAGGATGCCCTTTATGCCATCGGCGGTCGGATAGCGAGAATCGCCCGCGACCAGGCCAAGCAGCATGTAGCCGACGTGGGCAATCGAAGAATAAGCCAGCAGACGCTTGAGGTTATTTTGCGTGAGCGCGGCCAGGTTGGCCCCTGTCATGGTGGCAATCGAGACGAATACCACCAGTGGAACGTACACGGAACGCAGAGGAGAGAGTCCGTACAGAAATATGCGCAGCAACAACGCCCAAGCCGCGGCCTTCACCGCAACCGACATAAATCCGGCAATGCTGGTGGGAGCGCCCTCGTAGGCATCCGGCGCCCACTGATGAAATGGGATGGCGGCGATTTTGAAGAACAGACCCGTCGCGGTAGTCAGCAGTGCCACGATCAAGACCGGATCGATATGGCCAGGGTTGCTTTGCACCCGTTGCCCCAGGGCGCGGGCAATTTGTTGCAGGTTGGTGCTGCCGGTAGTCCCGTAAAACAGCGACAATCCGTAGGCGAAGATGCCGGAAGAAAATGCTCCCAGCAGCAAATACTTCAGCGCCGCTTCGTTGGAGCGGCGGTCGCGCCGCAAAAAGCCTACCAGGATGTAGGTAGAAATCGCCATCAATTCCAGGCCGATGAAGATCAGGACGATATCGATCCCCGCCGCCATGCACATCATGCCAACGACTGAGAACAAAATCAGGGCGTAGTACTCGCCGTGGTTCTCGTGCTCAATCTCCATGTAGCGCACCGAGGCCACGATGGCGATGGCAGCGCCCCCCAGAAACAAGCCCCAGAAATAGATGGCAAAACGATCGACCAGCATGGAATTGGCCAACGCCGGCTGGCCGAGTAGCTTGAAAGTTGTCAGGTAATTGAGGATTTTCCAAATTGCAACTGCCGCAAATCCCAAGCCCACCAGCGCGGTCACGGCATTTACCCACTTCTGCTCGGCAGGAAGCATCAAGTCAATCAGCAGAATGCCTAGCGCGAACAGAGTTAACAAGGTAATGGGCAGCGCCATCAGGTAGTCGGTGGGGCTGAACATTTGGGTGATCCCGCCGGGCACTTATTTGCTCCCTTTTGCGCTATCCGAAGCGAGCTGCGCGGCATTCATGTTTGCGTCAGCGGATGGAAGCTGATCCCCGGGCTTGACGGACGCGTTGACCGCGCCACTGGTCCCCGGATAGCCGGGACGAACCGTTTGCACAATCTGATTCACCGGCTGCTCGAGTATCTGGAAAAATGGCTTGGGATACAGGCCAATCCAGAACGCAATAATGAGCAAGGGCGCGAAGGTCAGCATTTCGCGCGGCGTTAGGTCGTGCAATTTTTCATTCTTGGGATTGGTTACTGTCCCGAAGAACACGCGCTGGTACAGCCACAACAAGTAGGCAGCTGCCAAAATCACGCCGGGCACGGCCCAGGCTGCCCACTTCCAGTTCTCCATGAACGTGCCCTGGAGGATAGTGAACTCGCCGACGAAGCCGTTCAGTAGCGGAAGCCCCATCGACGACAGGAACATGATCATCGTGATCGTGGCGTACACGGGCATGACATTCGAGATGCCGCCGTATTCCGAAATTTCGCGGGTATGCCGCCGCTCATAGAGAATGCCAACAATCAAGAACAGCGCGCCGGTTGAGATACCGTGGTTGATCTGCTGCAACACCGAACCGCTCAGCCCCAATGGGGTCAGGGCAAAGATTCCCAAGGTGCAGAAGCCGAGATGGCTGACCGATGAGTACGCGACCAGCCTCTTCATGTCCTTCTGCATCAGTGAGACCAAGGCGCCGTAGATGATGCCCACGATGGAGAGGCCTATCATCCAGCCGCGGACGGTCACATTTAAGAAGGTGGCTGAGTTGGTTATTACCTGGGGGAAGAATGGCAACGAGAAACGCACAAAGCCGTAAGTCCCCATTTTCAGCAGAACACCGGCCAGGATGACTGAGCCCGCGGTAGGAGCTTCGACGTGAGCGTCCGGCAGCCAGGTGTGGAAGGGGAACATCGGCACCTTAATGGCAAAGCCGAGGAAGAATGCCACGAACAGCCAGATGGCATAGTGGAAAGGAATCTGCGGCGCCGTTTTGTAAAGTTCAGGGATGGAAAAGGTATATGTTCCGGTAGCGGCATGGTGGTGGAAATAGAGGAACAGAATTCCCAGCAGCATCAGCACCGAGCCAAACAGCGTGTAAAGAAAGAATTTAATGGCGGCATAAAGCTTGCGCGGGCCGCCCCAGATGCCGATTAGCAGATACATGGGCACCAGCATGGCTTCCCAGAAAACAAAGAACAGAAAGAAATCGAGCGACATGAAGACGCCCAGCATGCCGGTCTGCAGCACCAGAAACCAGATGTAGTATTCCTTCACCCGAGTTTCGATGGCGGTCCAGGAGGACAGAATTGAGATCCAGCCGAGCAGCGTGGTCAGCATGATCAACAGAAACGAGATGCCATCAATGCCCAGGTTGTAGCCGGCACCGATCGAAGGAATCCAGTTGTTGGGCGTGCCCTCCATGAACTTAAAGCCGGGTTCGAAGCGCTGCGCCCAGAACATGGGCACGAGCGGTATGGAGACCAGTAATCCGGCGAGAGCAAAAATGTTCGCGATCCAACGAATGGCGTCTTTGTTCTCCTTGGGTACAAAAAGGAGAACGATAGCGCCGAGCAGCGGCGTGAACAGAATAATCGAGAGAATATGACTTTGCATTTTTCAGTCCGTTACGCGGGCGAGGCTTGCACTGAGCCAAGCCGAAGTGGCGCCCGTGCCACACAAACCTCAACGCCAAGCGAAATAAGCGACAAATCCCACCAGCCCGGCCACCATTACCAGCGCATACCACTGCACCAATCCCCACTGCAGCAGGCGCGCTGGATAAGAAAGCATCCGCGACAAAATTGCCGGGCCGTTAACTAACACCCCATCAATCGCCCACTTATCCCACCAGTTCGAAATCGTGCCGGAGAGGCGAGTCATCCACCCTGCTGCGTTGACCGTGCCGTCGATCACGTGCGTGTCAAACCATGAGGAAGCCTCGCCTAAACCCATGACGCCGAGGCGGACATCCCCCACTTTGCGCCGTCCCGTGAAGGCGTAGTCATAGGCTTCATCCACGTAATATTTGTTGAGCAGCGTCGTATATAGCGGCGGCACGGCCTCGGAAATGGGTTCAAGGTATCCCTTGTCGGCATTGCGATAAGAACGCCAGGCCAAACCCCAGCCAACTATCGCCGCGCCCACCGAGAGGAACATCAGCCCATATTCGATCGGGGTCGTGTGTTCTTCTTCTTTCCTCCCAGCGGCAAGCTGACCTGCCTTTCCTTCCTCTTGAAAAACTGCCGCCTCTCGCGCAAATACTGGGTCTAAAAACTTGGCAAAGTGATCGGAGCCACCCAGGCTGTGCGGCCATCCCAGCCATCCCGCGCCGACCGCGCAGACTGCAAGAACCACCAGCGGCCCCGTCATCGATTTCGGCGATTCGTGGATGTGATGCTCGATCTCGTGGCTCATCCGGGGCTTGCCATGGAAGGTCAGGAACATCAGCCGGAACATATAGAACGCGGTCATCAGCGCCGTGATGAACCCAATGAACCAGAGCAACCGGTAGGCGCCGCCCTCCGACGACCAGGCCTGCCATAGGATTTCGTCTTTCGAGAAAAATCCGGCGAAGGGCGGGATGCCAGCTATGGCAAAGGTCGCGATGAACATTGTCCAGTGGGTAATGGGGATGCGCCGGTGCAGGTCGCCCATGTTGCGCATGTCCTGCTCGCCGCTCAAGGCGTGAATCACAGATCCTGAACCCAGGAACAGCAGTGCCTTGAAGAAAGCATGAGTGAATACATGGAATACGCCGGCGGAAAATGCGCCCACGCCCAAAGCAAGGAACATGTATCCCAGCTGGGAAACGGTCGAATAAGCGAGCACGCGCTTGATATCGTTTTGAACCAGTCCGATCGAAGCAGCAAACAATGCGGTGAGCGCCCCGATAATCGCTACCGTCTTCATCGAAGTTGGCGCCAGCACGAACAACGCGTTCGATCGCGCCACCATGTACACCCCCGCCGTGACCATGGTGGCGGCGTGGATGAGAGCGGAAACCGGCGTGGGTCCTTCCATGGCGTCGGGCAGCCAGACGTAGAGAGGAATCTGGGCTGACTTGCCGCACGCCCCCACGAACAGGAGCAGAGTCGCCGCAGTGATGATGGGATCACCGATGGCGAAGTGTCCGCTGCGCGCCAGGTGCGTCACTTCGGTAAAGCGCAGCGAACCAAAATACCAGGCGATGGTAAACATGCCGAGCAGGAAGCCGGCGTCTCCGATGCGATTCACAATGAATGCTTTGTTCGCGGCAGTGCTCGCCGAGTGCCGTTGAAAGTAGAATCCGATCAGCAGATAAGAGCAGAGGCCGACGCCTTCCCATCCTACAAACATCAGCGCGTAGTTGTTCCCCAAAATCAGCATCAGCATGGAGAACATGAACAAGTTCAGGTATCCGAAGAAGCGGTAATACCCCCCTTCGTGAGCCATGTAACCAGTCGAATAGATGTGGATCAGCGCACCGACGCCGGTCACGAATAGCAGCCAGATACCGGAGAGCGGATCGAGCAAGAAACCCACGTCTGCTTTGAATGGCGCAGGCGTGCCGTCATGTTTGACGTAATTCATTTGGCCAGTGTCGGTTCCCAGCCAGGTGTAAATAATGGTCTGATAAGGCTTGCCCGGGTTGTCATGCGC
>DATKEN010000103.1:0-2586 GCA_035512155.1 Terriglobales bacterium
GCGAAACCTACGGAAAGCTCAAGATCTCGTACGCGCGATAGAAGCCTCTCCAACGCGCTGCTGGTGCCCATTCCGTCGCCTCCGAAAAGCGTAGGATGAGAAGCCTTCGCCCCCACGAGATAGTAGCCGCCATCGTGCGTTGGACCAACCACTACGTCATGTGCGGCCAGCGTCTCGAACGCACCTTCGAGAATCGAACGCGGCAGGTGTGGGCTGTCGCTGTTGAAAGCAATCACGCGCCGTCGATGGTCATCCGAGAATTGGGCAAACACCGAAGTGAGGCCCGCGGCAAGACCATCACCTTTCTGGGCAACTACGCTCACTTCACTGCCTGCCAATTGCGCCAATTCGTTTACGTCCGAGTCCGGGCACATGATGGCAACTTCCACATCGCTCAATGACCGCGCCAGCGCCAGTGTGTCGTCCAGAAGACAGCCATAGAAAGCAGTGACCGCCGCGGGAGAAAGGCTGGGAGCAAGGCGGGTCTTAACCGAGCCTGGCTTTGGGGCTTTCGCCATAATCACCAGCACACGGTCGCTACCCGACGAACGAACTACTGTCTCGCTTGAAGATCTCATGAAGTGAGCAGACTTACGCTGACTGTGATGTCCCTCTTCGGTGCCGGAAATAATAACGTACTATCAAGCTAAGAATGAACCAGGCGGCGCCGACCGTACCCTTCAGCGTACCGCTGATCTTCGATTTTCCAATACGCGGGTAATAGCTTACCGGGACTTCAACTACACGGAATCCAGCCAGAGCACCTTTGAGAATCATCTCAACCGCCCAGCCATAGGTGGTCTCTTCGAGCGCGAGTGTACGTAGTACATCGGCACGGCCAGCGCGAAACGGACCGAGATCAGTAATGTTTAGTCCATAGAGAAGCCTGATCAGGCTAGCGGCGAGGCGATTACCCAACACCTGGTGCCAAGGCAATGCCCCAGCAGAGTGCTGCTGTTGGAGGCGCGACCCGAGCACGATGTCCGCACGCCCCTCCATGATTGGCGCCAAGAGAATCGGCAGTTCGGAGGGCCGATCGCTGTAGTCGCCATCGAGGAACACGACCACGTCAGGGGAATTTGCCCTGGCCAGACCGGTGAGGCAGGCTCTCCCGTAACCGCGGCGCGGTTCGTGAACCACGCGGGCTCCCATTCTTGCGGCGATCTCGGGCGTCCCGTCATTCGAATTGCTGTCGACAACGATGACCTCCGTCGTGAGATCGGGCGCAAGATCCGCCAGGACGCGCTCAATGGCCTGCGCTTCGTTGTGGGTAGGGATGATAACGGACACGCGCACGTGATCGAGATTCAAGTGATTCGGGCCCAATCACCACCAGAGAGAAGACGGCCACCGTTGCGACAGCAACGCGTCAACGCCCCATTTCCGGCCGGCGCGTCCGATCGCGAGCCCCAGCGATGCGAGCACCGGAACCAGCAGCTCCCAGACCCACGCGGTACCCCACTCCGAAATCCAGAGGCTGCCGAGAAAAAGAAAGGCGACCAATGCAGCTGGTCGCGTAAGCAGACCGATGACAAGCAGGATACCGAGAGATATCTCGGTCATGCCCTGCATAGGGGCCGCCATCGCAGCGTGGTTTGCCGCCAGGCCCATCACCGCCTTCCACGCGGCCGGAGCATGGCTTGCCTTTATGTAGTAGTTGATCAGCCCCGCATAGCCCGCCGCCGTGTAGAGGCCTTTCCTCAGGTTCTCGAAAAAGACCGATATGAACATCGCGCCGATCGTCACTCGAACGATGGCCAGACCGATTGCTGCTTGCGATGGGTGGGCTGTGGTTGAGTCACTTCGGAGTGAGGTTGCGATCGTCGTCATGGTGAACCTCGTCCAATGGATGCTATACCAAATTCGAACTGTTCGGCAGCCTCAAATCCTCTCTTGGAGAAGGAATGGGTACGACTAATCGCTGACAGGCGACTCTGCATTCCGCAATATTCAGTATCTGCCGGATAGCGGCCATCTCTACGCCGCGCACGTCATCAACGGCGGAAGCAGGGCAAGCCATGACAGACGACGATCTTTCGCAGTCAGTTTAGCGTAAGGGAGAGTCTCATTCGAATCGGGGCGGTCGATCGGTGCCAGCCCGCGCGGATCAGTCGTATTGGAAGGCCGGTGAAGTCATTTCTTTGCGAGTGCTTTTATAACGGCTGAGAAATCTTGCTCCCCGAACCCCTTCTCCACTGCGTGCCTGAAGGCTTCCAGTGCGGGCACAGCTGTCTCGAGCGGAACGCCGCAGGTTTCCGCTTCCTTGATTGCGTAACCGATATCTTTCGTCATGAGCTTGAGCGGAAAGTTTGGAGTGAAGTCGTTTGATTCCATGCTGGTCAGCATTCTCTTGATCAATGGGCTGGCCAGCGCACTATTCCCCAGGACAGCGATGCATTTTTCGTGATCCAGACCACCAGCATTAACCAAGTTCATGGCTTCCGCAAAAGCTGCGGCTTCTACCCCGCAAACAAAGTTGTTGATCAACTTGATCAGTGCGCCGCTTCCGGTGGGGCCAAGATGCAAGACTTCCCTTCCCAACGCCGACAGAACTTCGCTTGCGCGTGAAAATCCTGATGTCGACCC
>DATKEN010000104.1:0-108857 GCA_035512155.1 Terriglobales bacterium
GTGGCATCGGATTGTTCGAGAATGGCGCCGCCCGGAAACTTCTCGCCGCGATCGACGACGGCGATGTTGTCGAGCCCGAGGAATCCGCCTTCGAAGACGTTGTTGCCTTGGCTGTCCACCCGGTTGACCCACCAGGCGAAGTTCATGAGCAGCTTGTGAAGGCACTTTTCCAGGAACGCGGTATCGGCAACGCCGGTGAGCTGCTTGTCGAGTTCATACACTCGCCAGCACGCCCACGCGTGCACTGGAGGATTGAGATCTGAGAACTCCCATTCGTAAGCTGGAATCTGGCCGTTGGGATGCTGGAACTGCTCGAACAGGAGCAGCCAGAGATTTTCCTTGGCGAACGCAGAATCGATGAGCGCCAGCGTTACGCACTGAAACGCCAGGTCCCAAGCCGCAAACCACGGGAACTCCCACTTGTCGGGCATGCAGAGAATGCGCATGGAGTTCAGGTGGCGCCAGTGCACATTACGCAGGCGTTTGCGGGAATCGGGCGGAGGGAATTTGGGATTGTCACCTTCCAGCCAGCGGTTAATGTCCCAGTAATAAAACAACTTGCTCCAGAGCATGCCGGCGAGCGCCTGCCGCTGGATCCGGCGCTCTTCCATAGTGGCTTTGGGGGGACATACGGTTTCGTAGAATTCGTCGGCTTCTGCGTGACGGGTTCGAATGGTTTCGTCCACCGGAACTAGTGGATCTTGCAATTCCTGCGGAGTCAGCCGAAGGCGCAATATCCACGATTCGCCCCCTCCGAGCAACCTCTGATACCAGATGCAGGACTTGGTTCCGCACTGTGCGGGATTGACGGACGCTTCACCGTGAATCACATGGCGGTGAAAGCCGTCTTTCACGTAAGGCTTTGGATTATTCGCGCATCCATAGAGCCGGACGGAGTTGTTTTCGTTGTCTGTGAAGAGTACCCCTCCGTCCTTCTCCGCGTATAGGAAACGCCGTCCGAGCTTGTACTGAAACTGTAGGTTCGAGAGAGGATCCGCCGCGGTATCGTCCGCCACTATGCAAAGGGAATCGCGCTGCGAATCTAGATAGATGATCGGCTCGCGACCCCGCGGATCTGTCCACCCCCACGTATTGCGAAACCAGAGATGGGGCAACAAGTGGAGTGTCGCAGCGTCCGGACCGCGGTTGATCGCTTCGATGCGAATGCAGATGTCTTCTTCCGAGACCTTGGCATACTCCACGAAAATGTCGAAGTAGCGGTCCTGATCGAAGATCCCGGTGTCGAGCAGTTCGTATTCCGGCTGCTTGGCGCCCCAACGACGGCGGTTTTCCTCGAGTAGCTCTCGGTAGGGATATTCTGCGTGCGGATACTTGTAGAGCATCCGCATATAGCTGTGGGTGGGGGTGTTGTCTAGGTAGAACCAGTATTCCTTGACGTCCTCACCGTGGTTGCCCTCCTCGCAGGTGAGGCCGAACATGCGCTCTTTGAGAATGGGATCGTGGCCGTTCCACAAGGCGAGAGCAAAGACGAGCACCTGGTAGCGGTCGCAGATTCCGGCGATACCATCCTCGCCCCAGCGGTAGGCTTTGCTGCGCGCCATATCGTGGGTGAGAAAGTCCCAGGCCGTGCCGCAAGAACTGTAGTCTTCGCGCACCGAACCCCAGGTGCGCTCGCTGACATATGGTCCCCATTTCCGCCAAGGTTCGACCGGGCCGGTGTGGTGTTCCCGGAGCCGCCTGTGTTCCGAAGTGTTGGGAGGTTGTGACATGGGCGGGGCGCGTCGCCTACGTTCCGGGCAGCGCTCGTCCTCGACCGAGCGCGCCACTAACCTTCTGCAGTTGCGCTATGAAGCCTTGAGCGTTAGCAGGCCGAAGGGTTCAGCACCTGGACAAACAATCCGCCGACCGCACTCTGCAGGTCACTGTTCGCTGCCCCGTTCTGTTTGCAGACGCTGTAGAGTGAATCGAGCGACATCGTGGCTTGGTCGGCTCCCTGCGGCGCAATGCTACGCGACTCAGCGGATATCCCGCGCATGACGCTGTGCGACGGCGTGGTCTCTTGGATAAGCTCGCGATCCACTAGACCGGATACTGCCTCAACCAAAGCGTGCCAACGTTGTTCTTCTTACTAATGTACCTCTGTAGAAACCTACGACGGATTTGCCTTTTCGTATCGTCAAATCCTTGCCATCCTAACACGATCCGTGTGAGATCAAGAGGCTCTCTAGCTGCTCCAAGACACAGGACCCACTCCGCCTTGGACGTAACTTATCGGAGTGAGCGCCGTCTTAGAAGTAGACCATCGGCGCAGGGGACGCCGGGCTGCGAAGTAGCAGGCTTTTCGTTCGGAACGTTCCCGGTGCGTTTGCAAGGAATAGCGGGCGACTCCCTTCCTGCCGCTCGACTCATCACGTCGCAGAAGCTGCAAGACTGCTGAGCCGACCCAGGACCCAGAGATGATGCGCGAACTAATTTCTGTGGAACGTGGGGCTAGAGGACTTTAAGGATGAAAATCACGCGATCATCGTCCAGAGGGCTGCCACGCGAAAAGCTTTCTACCTCGGCCAAGGCCGTTTCGACGATTCGCTCGGCGCTTGCGGTGCGCTCACGGCGCACCATATTCACCAGTCTTTCGAGGCCATACTGATTCCCCTCGGCGTCCATAGCCTCCGTGATTCCATCCGTGTAACCGGCAAGGACATCGCCTTCGCTTAGTTCGATATACCCCCGCGTGAAAGTAGCATCGGGAAACGCGCCAACAAGCGTTCCCCCGTTTCTGAGTTCAACCGTTTCTCCGTCAACCCGGATCAGTGCGGGGGGTACATGGCCCGCATTGATATAGTGCAGGGCGCGGTGCTGCTGGTCGAGTATTGCAACGAACATGCTCACGAGTCTTGCCCGTCGCCTATCGGAGAAAATCATGTCGTTCACCGACTTGACAATTTGCTCGAGCGGGTGCACATGCACAGTCAGCGTATGCAATGTGGCTTGAAGATTAGCCATCATTAACGCGGACGCCAAGCCCTTGCCCTCCACGTCAGCGATGACGATCAACAGTGCTCGCGGGTTGAGTGGCACGAAGTCATAGTAATCACCGCCCACCATTTGCGATGGCTTATAGGCGACGCTGATTTCAAAGCCTGCGAGATCCGGGGGACGCTCGGGCAACAAACCTCGCTGTACGTTGCGAGCTACCTCCAGGTCCCTCTCCATTCGTTGCTTCGCGAGCAATTCACGGTAGAGCCGGGCATTCTCGAGCGCCAGGGCAACATGGTCCGAGAGGTGATTCAGAGAGTCCTCATCGACCGCACTGAAAGATCCTTCTTTTCTATTTATCAACTCTAGTACGCCGAGGATCTCCCCATCCTTGCTCCGAATCGGCAGGCCCAGCAAGTTACGGGTGCGATAGGCCAGTCGACGATCCACGGTGGGCTCAAAGCGCGGATCGGCATATACATTCTCGAGTCTGACCGATTCGGCGTGGCGCGCCACCCAGCCGGCGACGCCCCGGTCAATGGGAAGGCGGATTTCTTGCTCCTCCAGGCCCAATCCGACGAGTGACCAGATCTCGTTCTGCTCGCGATTTACCAAGAAGACAGTGCCGCGCTCGGCACCCGTTAGTCGCGTGGCAAGCTGTAAAATGATCTTGATCAGCTCTCCCAAATCCAATGTGGAGTTGAGTAATTTGGTGGCCAGGACAATCGCTGAAAGTTCTTCCGCCACCTGCCGGTGAATTGTGTTGTTCCAGGCGGCCGAAGCAACGCGAGCAAGGTTCTCGAGCGAATTCCTCGCGTCCTTGCCCATGGGCTCGGGACTGCAAAATTCCAGGACGCCGACAATGTCTCCGCTGCATTTCACCGGACAAACCCAGTGGTAAACCTCGGTTCCGGCAGAAGCATGGGCCGAAGTGGCACCCTCGATTGCGATCTTGTCGGGTAAGGGCAGTATCCCGCTCTCCTGCCAGACTGTCGGCTCGCCGTCCGCTATTTGCCAGAGGCGCACACCCGCAACACCCGGTATCGCTGCAGCCACTTCGAATATCTGGTGGGCAAGCTCGCGGAATTCCATGTGAATTTGGCCTGCCGCCGCGGCATCGAACTGACATATCTTGGCGTAGTCTCGGTTGTCCCCTGGTTCGCTAGAAATCGAGGGCTCTCGGGCTAGTCCATTTGCATCCATGGTGTCCTCCACCGAAGCCGAAACCACGGATTCTGCTGCAGAATCAAAGGGCACCATACTGCGCCACCAACGAAGTGTCAACGGCCGTTGGCCATTCGCCGGTGCGATGAACGGCACTTAATAGGCAATGATTGGAAGTTGGCCGTGCCAAGTGACGTGAATATGGCGAAGTTAGCAGTAGCTAAAACGAACCAGTTTGACGTTTCATCCCTAGCCGCAAAATCGGGATTGGGATGACAATTTCGGCAATCTTGCTCCGCATCGCATAGCGATTCGGAGGCGCTCCAAATGAAAAATTTCACAACGTCGCGAGTAGGTGAAATGGATTGTGCGCAGGCTACCGTTTTCGAGTCCAAGAAGTGAATTTCGTCTAGAATGTGGGACGAGCAACCGAATGGGGGGAACAACCTGTTGCACTACGAACCGGGACCCATCGACACGTTGCGCGTGGCTCTCAGCCCGGAAATCACCCAATTGAGTGAGAGGCTCGCTAAAAACGCTCACGAAAACTGGGCCAAGCTGCGGATCGCGGAAGGATGGCGCTACGGATCGCATCGTGACGATGCGCGAAAAGAGCATCCTAACCTGGTCCCCTATGAGCAACTTCCCGAATCGGAAAGGCAATACGACCGCCAAATCGCCATGGAGTCCATCAAAGCCTTGTTGGCAATGGGCTACACGATGCAGGCGCCAGCGGGCACGCGCGTTTCCTCAGAAGGGACTTCTTTTGCTTCGGACAGAGAACTCGCCAGTTTTGCTTCGGAGAGAGAACTCACCAGCGGATCGCAACTAATAGGAGCTTGCTCGCAACAAGCTCTTCCAGCGCTGCAAGCAATCTGGCGTGCGCATGATCCCGAGAGTTGGTCAGTCAACCCGGAACCCTACCGGCTACTTGGCGAAAGAATGCTGAAGCTGGGCGAACCACTGGTGGCTTACGATGTAGTTGCTGAAGGGATAAAGTCCTTTCCGCAGGATGTCCGTCTGCGTCAGGTTCTGGCGCTGGCCCTGGCCCGGAGTGGTGCGGCGAGGTCCGCAAACAAGGTGCTCGAGCGTCTGTATCAGGACGGTTACCGGGATGAGGAAACCCTCGGTCTGCTGGCTCGCACGCACAAAGATCTCGCCCGTGAAGAAAGCGATGCTTCTAAAGCAGGTCAGCACTTGCGCTGGGCGTACGAATTTTATGCGCAGGGGTATGAGACGAGCGGTGGCTACTGGAGCGGGATCAATGCAGCCACGCTCGCGCTCTTGCTGGGTGATCGAGACAGGGCGGCCGCCTTGGCCCGCCAAGTCAGAAAACAGTGTCGGCAGAGGCTCGGAGGAGTCGCGGACACGGACGGGGAGCGTTACTGGCTTTTTTCTACCTTGGGAGAAGCCGCGCTTCTGGTAGAAGACTGGCCGGAAGCCGAAAACTGGTATGGCCAAGCTGTAGAGCTGGGAAAGAGAGATTGGGGGAGCCTGCAATCCACCCGTCACAATGCTCGTTTGTTGATGCAATGCGTTGCCCCGGACGAAGACGGAGCACGCATCGAGCGGCTGTTTCGATTTCCCACTGTGGCGGTCTTCGTCGGCCACATGGTCGATCGGGACGACCGATCGATACCACGATTCCCCCCCCAGCTCGAACCGACGGTGAAGGCCGCTATACGGCAATGTCTAAGCAAATTGAACGCGGGCTTTGGCTATGCATCTGGAGCCTGTGGCTCTGACATCCTTTTCCACGAAGTCATGCTGGAGATGAAGGGCGAGAGTTACGTGATCCTGCCCTATGAAACGGAGCGCTTCAAAAAGGACTGCGTGGAGATTGTTCGAAGCAGCGATTGGGGAAAGCGATTCGACAAGGTAATCGCCGAAGCGATTGAGACTCAGGAAGTTTCAAAGCAGTGCCAGATGGGTAGCGATGTCTCTTACGAATTCGCCAATCTGATGCTGCATGGATTGGCAAGCATGCGCGCCGAACAACTCGAAACCAAACTTGTGCCCGTGGCGGTATGGGATGGTAAGGCGGGAAATGGCGTGAGCGGCACCGCAGGAACCGTGGAGCGCTGGCGGCGACTTGATCTTAACGTGGAAGTCATTGATTTGGAGATTCTCCGTCGCGAGTGTCCCGCCCTCTCTGGGCAGGCCGCTGCTTTTCCGGCGACAGTTTCGAGCCACGCCAGCGAGGCCTCGTCTGAATTTGCCCCGGAAATCCGAGCCTTACTTTTTGGCGATGCTGAGGGATTCAGTAAACTTTCCGATGAAGAAGCCCCTTTATTTGTGCAGCAGTTTCTTGGACTTGCAGGCAGACTAGCAGCAGAATCAGCGCACCGGCCACTAGCCAAGAACACCTGGGGAGACGGCCTTTACTTTGTTTTCTCGAACGTCCTAGATGCCGGCAGTTTCGCTCTCGATTTACGCGACGCAGTCCGCAACACCGACTGGCCAAAGCATGGTCTACCCGATCTTAACCTTCGCATCGGCCTGCATGCCGGACCCGTCTATTCCTGCCGCGATCCCGTGACCGAGCGCACCAATTATATTGGAGCCAACGTCAGCCGGGCGGCGCGCATTGAGCCGATTACGCCGACCGGTCAAGTCTATGCCAGTCAGGCATTTGCCGCACTCGCGGCGGCGGAAGGGGTGAAGGAGTTTCGTTGCGATTATGTAGGGCAAACTTCTATGGCCAAAAAGTACGGAACCTTTCCGACCTATGTCGTACTGCGTCGCAAGACGGCGTCAGGAGAGCGTCTATAACATTGTGGTGAAAAGACTTGCTAATCGTTTTGGCTTGGATTATAAAACTCACCCGTGGACTTGCGGATCAGACCGCGAATCGATTGAGCCCTTGACATGGCCGGTGTTCTCCATTCAGTTTCCGCGACTGGCAGCTACCTCCTCCTACTGCCTGGGAGGAAGTCATGAACTTTCAGGGAGATGCCTTCATCAGCTACGCGCACCTGGATGACGTGGAACTGATCGAAGGGCACAAGGGATGGGTCGCGAACCTGCATCGGGCGCTGGAAATCCGGGTTGGACAGCTCCTCGGCAAACCACCTGAGATCTGGCGCGATCCTAAGCTTCAAGGCAACGACTTCTTTGGGGAGGCGCTGATCGAGCGACTCCGCCGCGTGGCCTCGCTTATATCGGTGGTCTCGCCGCTGTATGTCAAATCAGAATGGGCGATGAGGGAGCTGGCCGAATTCTGGAAAGCCGCGGAAGAGCAGGGTGGTGTCCATTTTCGCGCTAAGGCGCGCATCTTCAAGGTATTAAAGACGCCCGTTCCCTTGGAATTGCATCCCCCGGAGTTGAAGTCCTTGTTGGGCTATCAGTTCTTCAACATCGACCCGGATACCGGAAGAGTGCGCGAGTTGGACGAAGTGTTCGGGCCCGCGGCGCAAAGGGATTTCTGGATGCGGCTAGATGACTTGGCCCATGATATCTGCTGCCTGCTCGAGATGGTGGAAGCCTCAGGAATGGCGGTCGTTCCGAAGGCTGATGAGGCTCAAAGGGCCGTCTTTTTGGCGCAAACCACTTTCGACCTAAGGGAACAGCGCGAAGTCATCAAGAGGGATTTACAGCAGCACGGTTACACCATGCTCCCGTCTAACGCGTTACCGCAAGTCGAATCGGAACTGAAGGAGACTGTGCGCGCGGATCTGGCTCAATGCCAGATGTCGATTCACTTGATAGGCAAGACCTACAGCTTAGTCCCTGAAGGAGGTACGGAGTCTTTACTGGAGATTCAAAACGAACTCGCGGTCGAAAGAGGTAAGAAGGGCGATTTTTCTCGCCTGTTATGGATTCCTCCCGGTCTGCAGGTGGAAGACGAACGTCAACGGAAGGTCATTGAGCAGCTTCGAATGGATCCCCGGATCCAAGTAGGGGCGGACTTGCTGGAGACCTTTCTCGAAGATCTAAGGACCGTGATCCAGGATCGGCTCAAAGAGGCTCAAAAGCTGGCGCCCGCACCCGCTCCCACAGTGCCCCGACCAAGCAGTTCGGTTGTTGCAGGCAGGGAGCACGCCCGGCTCTACCTCATCTACGATCAGCGCGACGCGGTCATTACTTCGGCGTGGGAAGATTTTCTGTTTGAACAAGAATTAGAAGTTATCCGACCGGTGTTCGAGGGCAACGAGGCGGAAATTCGCGAATATCACGAAGAGAACCTGCGGAGTTGCGACGGAGCCCTGATTTTTTTTGGCTCGGGTAACGAATGCTGGCTGCGCCGAAAGCTCCGTGAACTGCAGAAGAGCCCCGGTTATGGCCGCAGCAAGCCCATGCCAACCGTGGCGATTTCCCTGGTGCCTCCGAGAACCTCGGACAAGGAGCGCTTCCGAACGCACGAGGCGTTGGTGATCCCTCAGTGGGATGGATTTTCCCCTGAACCATTGCAGCCATTCATCTCGCGCCTGCGAGGCTAAGAAGAAGGGTTGATGCCACCTGGATCACTGTTCAATCCTTTTCCGGGCCTTCGCCCTTTCGAGCCGGACGAAGATCATCTCTTTTTCGGCCGCGAAAAAGAAATCGACGAACTTCTGCGGCGGCTCCGTGCCAACCGATTTTTATCGGTCGTGGGCACTTCCGGCAGCGGAAAATCATCGCTCGTCCGCTCCGGTCTGATTCCCTCTCTTTACAGCGGTTTCATGGTGAAGGCCGGCTCGACCTGGCGGGTTGCCACGCTGCGGCCGGGGGAAGACCCCATCGGACACGTGGCTGCGGCACTCAACCGATCCGGCGTGCTGGGAACCGAGGGCGAGATGGCCAGCACCAACCGGGTGCTGCTGGAAGCAACTCTGCGACGCAGTACTCTCGGGCTGGTAGACGCGGTGCGGCAGGCACGAATTCCGCCTGCAGACAATCTGCTCGTGATCGTCGACCAATTCGAGGAGCTGTTCCGCTTCCGGCGAAGCCGCCAGATTGAGAACTCCAGGGACGAAGCCGTGGCATTCGTCAAGCTGCTGCTGGAAGCGGCGCAGCAGCAAGAGGTCCCGATCTACGTGGTGCTGACCATGCGCTCGGACTTCATTGGCGACTGCATGGAGTATCCGGGTCTTCCGGAGGCCGTCAACGCAGGCCAGTACCTGGTTCCGCGCATGACTCGCGACGAACTGCGCTCCGCCATCACCGGCCCCATCGCGGTGGCAGGTGGAGAAATCGCCCCGCGCCTGGTTCTACGTTTGCTCAATGATTTGGGAGACGATCAGGACCAGCTTCCCGTGTTGCAGCACGCCTTAATGCGAACCTGGGACCATTGGAAACGGCATCGCAGTCAAGGTCAGCCTATCGACATTGCCAACTACGAAGCCGTAGGGACCTTGCAGCAAGCTTTATCTCTGCACGCTGAAGAGGCGTTTCTCGAAACCGGCTCTGAAGCGAACCACAAGATTGCGGAGCGACTATTCAAAGCCCTGACGGACACTTTTTCAGATCCCCGGGGAGTAAGACGTCCGACTTCGGTGCAGAACCTCGCTGCGATCTGCGAGGCGCCCGAGGCGGAGGTGGTCCAAGTCATCGAGGTTTTCCGCCACCCAGGACGCAGTTTTCTGATGCCGCCAGCCACGGTTCCACTGGTCTCGCGGTCAATTATTGATGTCTCCCATGAAAGTCTCATGCGCTGCTGGACGCGCCTGATCACCTGGGCAGAAGAGGAGAGAACATCAGCCGCGACTTATGTCCGTCTTTCGCAGGCCGCCTCCTGGTTTGAGCAAGGAACGGCGGGTTTGTGGCGAAACCCGGAACTAGAACTCGGCTTGCGGTGGAAGCGCCGGGAGGGGCCCTCCGCGGCCTGGGCAGAGCGTTACGACTCAGCCTTCGCGCGGGCAATGGAGTTTCTGGATCGCAGCGAACAGGAGCAAGCACGGATTGACGCCGAGCGGGCGCAGGAACGAAGGAGAAAGCTGAGGCATGTCCAATGGGCGGCTGCGGTCCTGGGAATCATGTTGGTGGTGGCTGCGTCTCTGGCTTATGTCGCCTGGAACTTAAAGCGCCGTGCCGAGGCCAATCTGCAGCTAGCCAAGGCCGCGGTGGATGAGAGTTTATCGTCGGCGGGCAGCCAGCAGGCGCGAGAAGCGGCGGATACTCCGCAGATGGAGGAATTCCGGCACGGCCTATTGGAGAAGGCAAAGAATTTCTATGTCAACTACTTAGGCAAGCAAGATCCCGGCAGCGAGAATTTTCGCCTGGAAACGGCCCGGACGCACACCAGGTTGGGCGACATCCATCGTTTGCTCGGGAAGTATCAAGATGCAGTGGATGAGTACCAATTGGCCATAACCGAGTTGGAGAGCCTGGCAAAGCAGCATCCCCACAACTCCGATTACCGGCAAGCGGAGGCCTACTCGTATAACTGGCTGGGCGAGACTCTGAGGATCTGGCTGGAGGGAGCACAGAAGCCCGTGAAGTACTCCGGCGCGGACGCGGAAACGAAATATGACAATGCCTTGCGCCTGCAGCAGGAGCTGGTGAACCAGATACCAGGGAATCCCAGCTACCCGCAGGAGCTGGCTCGCACTTACTACAACCGCGGGATTCTCCATTACGACATCGGAGATCTCGCCAATTCGGAATCGGATTTCCGGCAGGCGGTTGGACTGCTGGAGCTGTTAGCCCAGAAGAACGCGGATGCCTCGGCGGGAGACAGGAATCCGCCGCCCTCGCAGGATTTGGCCCGCGTCTACAATAACCTTGCCAACTTGCTGCGACGGGAGGGGCGAACGTCGGAGTCGGAACAGCTCTTCAACCGCGCGATTGCGATTCACGAAGGGCTTTGCAACAAAGATCCCGTCAATGGGGAATACAAGATGGAACTGGCGCAGTTTTATGAAAACCTGGCAATCCTGCTGGCGGATGAAAACCAGATGGACCTGGCCCGGCGGCGAAATCAGCAAGCGCTCGCCCTCTTCGAGGAATTGGCCACGCCTGCTTCTCCGCTGGCCAATGAACTCGATAAGACCCGGAGGTTTCACGAGTGGCTCGTGAAATCCGGAGATCAAAAAGAGCGCTAGCCAAGTCTCATCGCCGGGTAGAGTTTTTGGAGGAGCAACGAAAAGCGAAATCTGCCTTACTATCGCGAATTCGAGGTTAGATATGCTAACCTTGGCGGCGCGTTGGGCAAATACAAGGGGGAACCACAAACTGTTGCGTGGAGACGAACGATGAAAAGGCTGATTCTGATTCTTGTCGTTTTTCTACCCATCACGATGATCGCGCAGCAGACGGACTCGATCCGGATGAACGAGCAGCCCGGACCGGGCGCCGGGCCGTTGGATGTTGCTTCTGCTACACCGGGCTTAACGGATGCCTCGTTGGCTTCGAGCGCGAATGGGAGATCAGGGTCTTTCTCTGATCCGCAGCCGGCTCCGCTGCCCCCTCAAACCAGCAAGGCGACGCAGGCTCAGAAGACCAAGGAACCCTCTCGGCCGCCCATTGAGGGCAGCATGGTCGGGTATATTGACAATCCGATCGTCGGTTCTCAGATTCGCATCCGCTTCGACGATGCTTTCGAAGATCGGTTTCCCGATCGCTCGGAGTTCTTCTATGCCAAGTGCGGTTGCTCTCGCTTCCTGAGCAAACAGTTCCTGCCGTTCCTGCCGTCGAATGCCCCTCTTTTTCTGGCGTTCGATCCCAAAGCGCCTGGGCCGGGTCCCGGTGTTCCCACCGGCGTACCCAACTCCATAAACTTCCAACAACTCTACATGAATGTTGAATACTCGCCGCACCGCCGCTTCTCGGCGTTTGTGGAAGTCCCGATACGCTGGCTCCAGCCGCAGGGCTTTAAGCAGATACCACCGTTTCCGGGGTTCTCGAACCAATCCGGATTGTCTGACGTGCAGGCGGGATTCAAGTTCGCGGCGGTCACGTCTGAGGGCACATACCTCACGTTCCAGTTCAAGAGCTATTTTCCTTCGGGTGACGCCTTGCGGGGCTTGGGGACAAATCACTACAGCGTGGAGCCATCCCTGCTCTTGTACCACAGTTTTTCGGAGAGGTGGACTCTCGAAGGCCAGATCGGCGATTGGCATCCCATCGGCGGATCTGCGGGAGTTTCGACTACGTCTTCGCCTACCTCCGAGGGGTTCGCAGGAGATGTCTTCTTCTACGGAATCGGCCCAAGCTACAAGCTGTATCAGCGAAACCACGTCAGGCTGGCGCCCGTAGTCGAACTCTTCGGCTGGCACGTACTGAGCGGATTCCAGAGCCAACCGGGAGGACCTGTCGACTCGGCCGCAACCGAGGTGAGTGGCCTGAACATCGTGAATCTGAAAGTAGGAGTGCGCACCAGCATCGGCTTCCGCAACTCCTTCTATGTTGGCTTCGGCCAAGCTCTCACTCACGACGATTGGTACAAGCACATCGTCCGGCTCGAATACCGTTATTCATTCTAAGTCAATTCGCTACGCTGGCTAACCCCGGAACTTCTACTGCGTCTACTTGGCCTCCGCCAGCGTCGCGAACCAGTGGACATCTCAAGGAAACTCTGATTTGGGTGACTCAACGCTTTCAGGATTTTCCACGCTCCAGCGGCGTCACCACCCCCGTGCGCAGGTCGAATATGGCACCCACGACCTTCAGCTTGCCGTCTTTGACCCGCGGTGCCAGGATCGGCTGAAGTTCCTTGAGCCGCTCAACACCGATCTCCACATTCTTCCGAATCGCGTTTTCCAGCGCGTCGCCAGGTGTTCCCTTACTCTGAGCGACGGCGGGCTTAATAAGTTCCACCAGGCCGTTGATCGCTCCCGGTAATGAATCCTTGGCATCAATGTGCTTCATGGCAGCCTTGACCGCGCCGCAGCCGCTGTGACCCAGAACCACTATAAGGGGTACATTCAGTTCACCGACCGCGTACTCAATGCTGCCCTTGACCGTCACGCCCGCGCCGTTTACCACATTGCCCGCTACACGTACGACAAAGATGTCGCCCTGACCCACGTCAAACAAGATCTCCGGCGCCACTCGGGAATCCGCACAACACACGACAACAGCCTCGGGATACTGGGCTTCTGCGAGTTTGCGCAAATCTTCTGGACTGCGCCGCGGACTCGCAGGTTGCCCTTTCACGAAACCCTCATTGCCATCGAGCAGTTCTCGCAGCGCTTCGTCAGCGCTGATGAGTGACCGGGGTTTGCCTACAGCTTCCTTTTGTGCCAAGGCAAGGAACCCCGGACTAGCCAGACTCAATCCCGTGGCGGCGAGTGTCACGAACTCACGCCGCGAAACCTTTGACAGATTCTTCACGATCAACCTTCCTGTTGTGCCAATCACCCAGGATTTCCACTTAAGTTGCCAACATCAACGTGGCCATCCATGCGCGGGCGACGCGTTTTGCCGAGCGTGCCCTCATGAACTTAGGACGCATCGGTAGCCTCTCGACCCCTTCACGGAAATAGCACTGGTTCCCATTCGGATCAGTGATGCCCCACGCGTTGGCTGCCGGTTGCGATACGCTCATCTACTCACCAGCGGCTCAACGATTCGGTGTGGAACTCTCTGTCCCGGTCCAGCAGCCTCAGGTCTCTTACGTGCTGCCAACGCTCCATTTTCCGGACGCACCGGTGCGGTCCTCTTTTACCCTCCCTTGAGCGGATTGTCCGCTTCTGCGAGGATCGAGGTCACGATCCATTGCGTGTGCGCCTCCGCTGGACAAGCTGACCAGCGCAGCATGGGCTCGTTCCCGATTCGCAACATGCCGATGTGGTTGGATTTATCGGCATCCTCAATGGGATCGGAGTTGGTAAACCCAAGCGAGCGCCGCAGCAACTCGATATCGTCCGGCCTGCCCGTCAAGAACAGCCAGCCGGGCCCGGCGCCATGCATATCCGCGTACTCCTTCAGAACCTGGGGGGTATCTTCTTCAGGCTTGAGGGTAATCGAGTACATGAAAATGTCGTGCCCGATACGATCATGCAAAATCTTCTGGACCCGGACAAGATTCGCGGTGATGGTCGGACAGAGCCCCTCGCAATGGGCGTACATAAAATTGATAACCACCATCTTGTCCTTGACGAGATTGTCGTAGAAACGCACCTTCGTGCCAACTTGCGTTATCAGCTCAACGTTCGGCAGATGGCGCCGCTGGATAAGCTCACGTGGGGGAATTTGCTGAAAACCGCGCGGTGGATTGTTCGAGGGATCATGAACTGCTGCAAGCAGTCCGCTCGCTGAGCCGGCCACTGCCGAAGCCGATCCAGCAACCGCCAACCATCCCCTTCGCGTCATCCGTGGCATAATCTACCCCCTTTGTCTTCCGTCTCGCATCCTTTGTCTTCGCCATCCCCAGAAGGCCTGCCACTTTATGGATTCGGGTTGGTGTCGCCCACGTCCTGGATTCCCCATAACAACATCATGGCGTGATCTTCATGAACGGTGTTGTGGCAGTGCATGGGCCAGTCGCCGCGAAAATCGCGGAAGCGGAAGAAGAGCTCAACCTCCTCCCCGAACTGGAGGCGACACACGTCTTTCCGCGAGTGTTCTACGTGTGTCGGTGGCGCTCCATTCCGCGTCAGGATGCGGAACTCTTCCAGATGGATGTGGATGGGATGCTGCCAGCCATGGGAGTTGTTCCGTATGATCCACCTTTCTGAGGTGTTTCTTTGGCACGTGAAACGGATCGCGGTCTTGGGGGTGGTGCAGTCTGCAGGCTTTCCGTTGATTTTCCACTCGCCATTCTGCCGCACGAACTCGAAGGTGCGGGTAACCCGCGACGGCACATCGATAGAGGGCAACTGGTAGAACGCCGGTCCCGTGGCTGGATCAACACTGCCGTCGAGAACATCAGCGCCAATCCTGAACTGCACACAAGTGGTACCTTGGCCCGCGGGAAGGATCGTGTTCGTGGGCGCGCGCCCATTGGTCTGGAGCAACCGGTTTTCGAGATTAAGGACGGTTGTCCCAAACTTGCGACCAAGATGTTTGAAGTCAATGATGATGTCGTACCGCTCCGACGCCCCCAGCCGGAAACTGGTCACTTGCACCGGTTTGGGCAACAGATTGCCGTCGTTAGCGATTACCCAAAAAGGAATCACCTGGTTCGGATTGTTGGGATCGGTGAGGAAGAGCTCATAAAAGCGCGACGGTCCGCCGTCCAACACGCGGAAGCGGTACCGGCGCCCTTGCACCTCCAAGAACGGCTGGACTTTACCGTTGACCAACTGGACGTCACCGACCAGGCCGTCGAGCCCGAAAGTGTCGAAACAGAGGAGGCCGGTGGCGGGATCGATCAACTTATCGGTCAGGAATAGTGGGATGTCGAAATCCGGGAAGCTGGGCAGGTGGAATCCAGTGCCCTCATCGCCGGTGTCAAACTGATTGAAGATCAAGTAGAATCCCGCTAACCCCTTGTATGCATTTTCGGCCGTGTGGTCCACCCGGTGGTCGTGGTACCACAGCGTGCTTGCCGACTCGTTGATGTCTCCGTTGGGCTGATGATCGGAGTCAAACCCCGCCTGGTGCATGGTGTGGTAATAATCGAAATATTGTCCCCGGAAAAAGTAGCGGCAAGGTCCTCCATCACTTTCCGACCCGGAGTGGAAGTTATGCAGATGGGTGGACACCTCAGGAACGCCGAAACCGCCATTCTGGGGCTGCGTTGGCAGCTCATTGAAGCGGCGAATCAGGACCGGCTGCTGATAATGAGTCACGATCGTGGGGCCAGGAAACATAGCGGGGTCATCGCCGCCTTGGTTGAATCCCCAGATGGTTTGGTCGGGAATGCTCGTATCCGATGTGATCCTGAAGTTTGGATTTGCCCGCAGCCGCTCAATGTAGAAATGCTGTGGGGGAAATCGATTGTAAAACTGGAAGCAGTCCTTGCCTTTTTGCACATGCCCGTTGAACTGGCCACGCCCCTCGAACGGGCGTCCGTTCGCTGGGTTCACTCCGTGGTTGGGGCATTGCCGGGGAGGATGAGTAAACCCCGGGTCCGTCAGCGGACGCGCGAGAAGCACTGGCGGAACGTAGAGAGGATCAAGGAAGGGTGCGATCGGCGGGCTGCATCCCAGTTGGCACTGCCCGGGTGAACAGCCATTAGTAGCCCAGGCGCTTAGGCCGTTCTTGGGGATAAGGTAACCCGCAGTGGTCAGAAGGCCCATCTTGAAGAGTTCGCGCCTGCTGAGTCCTGCCTTTACGATCTCCAGCCTGTTCTTCTGAGCGTTCTCCACGTCACGTCGATTTGGCATTGCATTCATCCTTCCTGCCGAACGCGAAAAGTAAATGGGCCGACCTGCCCTGGGAGGTACAACATCCCTACGGTTCCTGTGTAGAGTCCTAGCTTGATCAAATCATGACAGTTGAGCACACATTCTCCTCAGTTGCGTCAAGATGTTTCAGGCAGCTACACCGAGCACCCGCTGTCGCATCACGGATCGGAGGATATCGTGACTGTTTCGTGGTTCGCACACGTCTGCCGCGCCCTGGTTGAGCGCCTCCATCCAGAGTTCCTCATCCGCTAATCTGTGGGTGCAGACAATGGATAGGCCAGGGAACTCATGGTGCAAACGCTTAACTTCGCTCAGGCAGGAATTTTCCAGGTCCAGCACCAGCGCCTCCGCCCGATGCCGGGTAATGTTGGGGCGGATCTCGTCACGAGTGCGCGCCAGATGAAGGGAACAAACATACTGGGAAAGCTTCTCCACCAGAATCTGAGCAGTTCTGGAGTCGGTTTGGAAGAGGACTACACTAAGTGGTTCCATGCACATCCCCCCTGATCCGTCGCGTTTGCGGCGGCTCACGAATTACGCCACTTAGCAAGAAAAAACGCGGCCTACGACTGCTGTGAGGTACACAATGAACTCCGCGCGGTGGCGTTCACGCGTCTAAACTCGGGGAATCGTTACAAGAGTCGAACACCAGGGTCTTCATACAAAATCCAGGAAGCCGTCTCGCGAAGAATGAGAAGAAGTTTGGAATTGGCGAAAAAGGGTCGCGAGTCAGCCGGGGATTGTATGGCTGAATTTCCGGGATGTCAAGTCGAATTAGGTTCGAGGTTGTCAGCGACTTCTTACTGCCAATACGCTTACGTGCGTACAAGACAATCCCCGTTGACTAAAATGGGATTGTACGCATCACGCGTTTTGAGGGCATAGTTGAGCGACTTCGAGAGTTGAGTCGGCATCATTCGGTGCCAGCCAACCCCGATTGCTGTCCGCCTCGAGATCGGCGGACTAGCCTACAAATATAAGCTCTACTTGGCTTGACAAGGCGCCAAGAACACTGATAATAGCGCGATCGCGGGTTGCGAAGGATCCATGGGAGGCATCAATGTCTGCCAATGCTATACCCATTCGACTGCCGAGCGAACAGATGGATCAGTTGTGCATTGATACGATCCGCACCCTGTCCATGGACGCGGTGCAAGCCGCGAACTCCGGCCATCCCGGAACACCAATGGGGATGGCTCCCGTCGTCTATTGTTTGTGGCAGCAGTTTGTGCGCTTCGATCCCGTAGATCCGATTTGGCCAAATCGAGACCGATTCGTTCTCTCCATCGGTCACGCGTCGATGCTCTTGTACTCCATGCTGCACTTGTGCGGCGTCCGGGCAGTGGACTCGGATTACGAAAGCCGAGGCGAGTGGACGGTCACGCTGGAGGACATTAAACAGTTTCGACAATTAGAGAGCAAGTGTCCAGGACACCCCGAATACCGCTGGACGTCAGGCGTCGAGACCACGACTGGACCGCTCGGCCAAGGTGTCGCAACCAGCGTAGGCATGGCGCTTGCCGAACGGTGGATGGCGCAATACTTTAATCGTCCCGGCTTTGAACTTTTCGATTACAACGTATATGCGGTGTGTGGCGACGGTTGCATGATGGAAGGGGTTAGCGGAGAGGCTGCGTCGTTGGCCGGTCATCTCAGGCTTTCGAACCTCTGTTGGATTTATGACAACAACAGGATCACGATCGAGGGCCACACCGAGTGGTCGTTCAGCGAAGATGTAGCGACCCGTTTCCTCGGCTATGGGTGGAATGTCACCCGCGTAGGAGATGCGAATGATCAGTCGATGCTGGCGCGGGCCTTTCAGACCTTCCTGCGAACCAATGATCGGCCAACTCTGATCATTGTTGACAGCCACATTGCTTACGGCGCGCCTAACAAACAGGACACCAGTGCTGCCCATGGCGAGCCACTCGGGGAAGAGGAAATCCGCCTAACCAAGCGGAACTACGGATGGCCGGAAGATGCGAAGTTCTTCGTTCCCAAAGGGGTAAGAGAGCACTTCGAGGACGGAATCGGCAAGCGCGGTGCAGAACTCCGCCAGCGGTGGCAGGAAGCTTTTCGCAAGTACGCCGACCAGAATCCAGAGTTGGCCTCGCATCTCGACAAAATGCAGCGCCGAGAACTGCCCGAAGGGTGGGACCGTGATCTCCCGGAATTTACTGCCGATGCAAAAGGCGTCGCAGGCCGGGATGCTTCTGCCAAGGTATTGAACGCGGTCGCGCGCAATGTGCCGTGGATGGTGGGCGGATCCGCCGATCTCGCGCCCTCTACCAAGACTCGCCTAACCTTTGATGGGGCAGGCGACTTTACTGCCGCGAACTACAGCGGTCGCAACCTGCACTTTGGCATCCGTGAGCACGCGATGGGCTCGATTCTCAACGGTATGGCGTTGTCCAAAGTTCGGCCCTTTGGCTCGGGTTTCCTGATATTCAGTGACTATTTGCGTCCTGCGATCAGGCTGTCTGCGCTCATGGAAATCCCCGTCATCTACATCTTCACACACGACTCGATCGGGGTCGGGGAAGACGGGCCAACCCACCAGCCTATCGAACAGCTCATTTCGCTGCGCGCAATACCTAATCTGATTACCTTTCGTCCAGGAGATGCCAACGAAGTGGTTGAGGCGTGGCGGGTCATCATGCAATTGCGCCACAAGCCCGCCGTTCTTGTACTCGCGCGCCAGGCGCTTCCCACGGTGGACCGCACACGCTACGCCCCGGCTTCGGGTGTCGCCAAGGGCGGTTACATTCTGGCCGATGCGCCCGGGGGCAAACCAGAAATCCTGTTTCTCGCTACAGGGAGTGAGGTTGCGTTGGCGATCGAGGCTTACGAGACACTGACCGCCGAAGGGGTGCGGGCCCGTCTAGTCAGCATGCCTTCGTGGGAGCTGTTCGAACAGCAGCCTCAGCGATATCGCGACAGTGTCATACCGCCAGAAGTCACCGCTCGGATTTCTTTGGAGCAGGGTTCGACCATGGGATGGGCGCTCTATCACGGGTCCAGTGGCCGCGCCATCGGTATGAAGACATTCGGTGCTTCTGCACCTCTGAAAGAATTGCAGAAGAAATTCGGCTTCACATCTGAAAACGTGCTGGTTACTGCGCGAGAGCTCTTGTCAGGAAGGCAGTAACCGGCAAGCAGTAAGACCGTCAGAGTCCGACACTCAAACCACCGTCGATATTTAGGAGCGACGCCATGCAACCAGCAGCAGTCGTTCAGACAGCAAAGCCCGCGAAGCCGTCAAACCCATTACGCGAACTACAAGGCTACGGCCAGTCAGTATGGTTGGATTACATCCGGCGCAGCTTGCTGACCAGCCGGGAACTGCAACACCTCATCGACAATGACGGGCTGCGTGGAGTCACTTCTAACCCTGCCATCTTCGAGAAGGCGGTAGCCGGCAGCTCAGATTACTCCGATCTCTTACAGTCTCTTGCCCGCCAAAGCAAGCTTGATGCCAAGGCTCGCTACGAGATACTGGCGATCCGCGACATCCAGGACGCCGCTGATCTGTTGCTTCCTGTCTATCAGTCATCCCGGCGTCGCGACGGGTACGTGAGCCTCGAGGTCTCACCCTATCTCGCGAATGACACTGCCGGCACATTGGCGGAAGGCAGGCGCCTATGGAAGTCGGTGGGACGCGACAACGTAATGATTAAGGTGCCGGGGACGCCCGAGGGAATTCCTGCCTTCCGGCAGCTCATTAGCGAGGGTATCAATGTCAATGTCACGCTACTGTTCTCGCAGTCGGTATATGAGAAGGTCGCACAGGCTTACATTGATGGCCTGGAAGATTTTGGTCGGCGGAGCTTGGACGTAGGCAAGGTCGCCAGCGTGGCCAGCTTTTTCATCAGTCGCATCGATTCCGCGGTCGATGCCTTGGCTAGTGCCAAACTGAAAGTTGCCAAGGATCCGGCCGAGCAGGCTCTCGTGCGCAGCATCCTTGGAAAGATCGCAATTGCAAATGCAAAGCTGACCTACCAGCGCTACGTCGATATTTTTCGTGGAGAGCATTGGGAGGAACTGGCGAAGCGTGGTGCCCAGACCCAGCGCGTACTGTGGGCCAGCACCGGTACCAAGAACCCCAACTATAGCGATGTGATTTATGTGGAGGAATTGATCGGCCCTGAAACTGTCAACACCATGCCGCCGGCCACGCTCAACGCTTTCCGCGACCACGGCCGGGCGCGGCTGAGTCTCGTCGAAGACATTGAAGCAGCGCACGATCACATGGACACTTTGCAGAAGCTTGGCATTTCCATGGACCAGGTGACCGCGAACCTGCTGGATGAGGGCCTCAAACTTTTTTCCGACGCCTTCCAGCAGCTCCTTACCGCGGTTGAGAAATCGACGCAAGGGCTCGTCACCACCAAAGTCAGCCGGCAGACTTACAAGCTGCCCGCAGAGATCGCCGGCTTGGTGAAGACGCACGTCAATGACTGGCGTGCCGAAGGCAAGGTGCGTCGCTTGTGGGAGCATGATTCGTCCCTCTGGACGAGTTCCGACGAAGACAAGTGGCTCGGCTGGCTGACCATTGCTGATGACCAATTGGCGCACCGGCATGAGCTCGCCGCGGCGGCCGAAGATACGCGCGGAGCAGGTTTTTCTCATATCCTGCTGCTCGGCATGGGTGGCTCCAGCCTTTGTCCCGAAGTGTTGAAGATGACCTTCGGCACGATTCCGGGGTATCCGGAGTTGCACGTGCTGGATTCCACGGACCCAGCGCAGGTCAAAGCGATGGAAAAGAGGGTTGATCTCGCCAAAACACTGTTTCTGGTTTCCAGCAAATCGGGTAGCACGCTGGAACCGAATATTTTCAAACAATATTTCTTCGAGCGCGTAAAGCAGATCATCGGTACCGAGAAAGCCGGGTCCCGATTCATCGCCATCACCGATCCCGGTTCGAAGATGGAATATGTGGCCCAGGGCGACAACTTCCGCCATATCTTCCACGGATTGCCCAGCATTGGAGGACGTTACTCGGCCCTATCTGATTTCGGCATGGTGCCTGCCGCCCTCATGGGGCTGGACACTCAAAGATTTCTTGAGCGCACCGAAGAAATGGTGCACGCCTGCAAGTCTTGCGTCCCCGTGGATGACAATCCTGGGGTCGTCCTAGGCATTGTTCTCGGAACTCTAGCCACCAACGGTCGCGACAAGGTCACGATCGTTGCCTCTCCTGGCATTTCCGACCTGGGTGCTTGGCTCGAGCAGCTCATTGCGGAATCTACGGGTAAAGAAGGACATGGCATTATTCCCGTGGATCGCGAACAACTAGGTCCGGTCAAAATTTATGGTGAGGACCGCGTATTTGCCTACCTGCGGTTGGAGTCGGCGCCGGATCCTGCTCAAGACGAGAAGGTGGCTGCGCTCGAACAGGCTGGACAGCCCGTCGTCCGCGTAGCAGTGGGCGACATTTATGATCTGGGTCAGGAGTTCTTCCGGTGGGAAATAGCGACTGCGGTCGCTGGATCCATCATCGGCATCAACGCTTTCAATCAGCCCGACGTTGAGGCGAGTAAAATCGTCACCCGCAGCCTGACGGCAGAATACGAGCGCTCTGGATCGCTGCCGGCCGAGAAGCCCATCCTGGATGACGGTGGCATACAGCTGTTTGCGGACGAGAAGAATGCGGCGGCACTGGCACAGGCTGCAGGCTCCGATAAATCGCTGGTCGGCTATCTCCGTTCTCACTTGAATCGCCTGAACCGCGGCGACTACTTCGCTTTGCTCGCTTATGTCCCGATGTTCGCCGAACATGAGCGGCGGCTCCAGCAGATGCGACACGCTGTGCGGGATCACAAACATGTGGCCACTTGTCTCGGCTTCGGGCCTCGCTTCTTGCACTCAACGGGGCAGGCATATAAGGGCGGTTCGAATTCGGGCGTATTCCTACAAGTTACTTGCGATGATGCCCATGGTTTGCCAGTTCCCGGACAAAAATACACTTTCGGCATAGTCAAAGCAGCACAAGCGCGAGGTGATTTGCAGGTGCTGGTCGATCGAAACCGGCGCGCCTTGCGGGTTCACATCGACGCCGACATCGACTCCGGCTTGGCCAAACTCGATTCTACGATCGCACGGGCGCTCGCGTAGCTTCGTATGAGCCCATGAAAGGAGCCTGATGCAACTCGGAATGATCGGTTTAGGACGAATGGGGGCGAATATGGTCCGCCGTCTGCTGCGCGGCGGGCACCAGTGTGTGGTTTACGACAGGACCCCGTCGGCTGTGGAGGCGCTCGTCGCAGAGCACGCCGTAGGAAGCGTTTCTCTGGATGATTTTGTCTCCAAGCTCAGTACAGCGAGGGCGATATGGCTGATGGTGCCAGCCGCCATAGTGGATGGTACTCTCCGCGACCTTGCGCCACTGCTCCGCAGAGATGACATCGTTATCGACGGTGGGAATTCCTATTACATCGACGATATCCGGCGCCATCAAGAACTGGCCGCGAAAGGAATCCACTACGTCGATGTAGGTACCAGTGGTGGCATCTGGGGTCTGGAGCGCGGCTATTGCATGATGATTGGCGGTCTAGACGCTGCAGTCGAACGTCTTGACCCGGTATTACGGACGCTGGCCCCGGGCCGGAACTCTGCTCCAGCCACCCCTGGCCGCGAACGGCGCGACGGCACAGCGGAAGAGGGATATCTGCATTGTGGACCTGCAGGAGCGGGGCACTTCGTCAAGATGGTGCACAACGGGATTGAGTACGGGCTTATGGCGGCATACGCCGAAGGCTTGAACATCCTGAAGCACGCGAATGTCGGGAAGCAAAACCGTTCGGCCGACGCGGAAACCACTCCGCTACGAAATCCCGAGCACTACCAATACGAATTTAACCTCGCGAATGTGGCTGAAGTGTGGCGGCGTGGAAGCGTCGTCGCTTCCTGGCTCCTTGACCTGACTGCGATCGCTCTTGCTGGAAAGCCTGACTTGTCTGATTTTTCGGGCCGCGTGTCGGATTCGGGTGAAGGAAGATGGACGGTAACTGCCGCGATTGATGAGGGCGCGCCCGTGCCCGTGTTGAGCGCCGCTCTTTACCAGCGGTTCAGCTCGCGCGGAGAAGCTGACTTCGCTGACAAACTGCTTTCGGCAATGCGCTTCGAGTTCGGCGGGCACAGGGAGAAGAAAGCATCTTCTGAAGCCGCATAGGTCGAAAAACAGTGCAGAGCAACGGGCGCAAGATTTTGGTGGTCGATGTCGGCGGCACCTCTATCAAGGTACTTGCCACAGGCCGGAGGAAAATGCTCAGGGTTCCCTCCGGTCGCACAATGACGGCGAAAGCGATGGTTGAAGACGTGAAGAACGCTGTCCGGAATTGGGATTATGACGTGGTCTCCATCGGTTATCCAGGCCCGGTAATTCATGGACGGCCTCTGCGCGAGCCACACAATCTGGCGCCAGGATGGGTACGCTTCGACTTCGAAAAAGCCTTTGGCTGCCCAGTAAAGATCGTTAACGATGCCACCATGCAAGCGCTGGGCTCTTACAAGAAGGGCCGCATGCTTTTCCTCGGCCTGGGTACCGGACTGGGATCAGCGATGATTGTCGATGGCTTGCTGGAACCCATGGAGTTGGCTCACTTGCCCTACAGGCGCGGGAAGACATTCGAAGACTACGTCGGGATTCGTGGCCTGCAACGCCTTGGGCAAAAAAAATGGCAACAGCATGTCGGCAAGGTCGTGCAGCAGCTTCGAGATGCCCTGCAAGCAGAAGAAGTCGTGCTCGGCGGTGGAAACGCAAAGAAGCTCAAAACTCTGCCTCCCGCTACCCGGTTGGGCAAAAACGCTAATGCATTCGTAGGTGGTTTTCGAATTTGGGAGGAGGAGCCGCGTGCGAGAGCCAGAATTGCTTCCATCAACTGAATTCCGGAACAAGAACGTTAGACCTCAGGCACCGAGGAAAGGGGATCCCTGCATCATGGTGATCTTCGGTGGGGCCGGAGACCTAACGAAACGCAAACTGATGCCGGCACTCTGTAATCTGGCGGAGCAAGGATTTGTTTCGCAGCAGTTCGCGGTTGTGATCGTCGCCTCCACTGCCTTCACGACTGAAACGTTTCGCCAGCAGCTTGCCGAAGATATCAGGACATTCGCGTCGCGGCCAGTTGACCCGGCGATCCGCGAGCGGTTAGTTGCACACACCTACTACCTGCGCGGGGACTTTGCAGATCCTGATGTATATCAGCAGCTAAAAGCTACTCTCGGGGAAGTTGCGACAAAAGACAACATATTCAGTAATCATTTCTATTACTTGGCCGTGGCGCCACGTTTTTTTGGTGAGAT
Source organism: Terriglobales bacterium (assembly GCA_035512155.1). Taxonomy (GTDB): domain Bacteria; phylum Acidobacteriota; class Terriglobia; order Terriglobales; family Acidobacteriaceae; genus JABCYV01. The sequence continues at coordinate 24,618 of DATKEN010000104.1, forward strand.
TGTTCGCCAGCTCGGCACAGCAGGTCTGGCCCAAGAAGACAACGGGAGATGGCGGCGCGTGGTTATCGAGAAACCGTTTGGGCGAGATCTGCAATCGGCACGTGCTTTGAATGCGGAGATCAAGCAGATTCTGGATGAGCACCAGATTTACCGCATTGACCACTATCTCGGTAAAGAAACAGTGCAGAACCTAATTATGTTCCGATTTGGCAATGGGATTTTTGAGCCGATCTGGAATCGTCGTTACATCGACCACGTGCAGATCACAGCCGCAGAAACCGTTGGCGTGGAGCAACGAGGCGGCTATTACGAAACTTCCGGTGCCCTGCGGGATATGGTGCCCAACCACCTGTTCCAACTCGTATCCCTGACCGCAATGGAGCCGCCAATATCCTTTGACGCGAACGCGGTGCGCGACGAACAGGCCAAAGTTCTGCACGCTATTCTGCCGTTTTCTCCCGAGGATGTCTTGAGCAAGACGGTACGGGGACAGTACAACGCCGGCATCCTTGACGGCAAACAGGTGCCGGCATATCGGGCCGAGCCCGACGTAAAGTCTGATTCCTCTACCGAAACGTTTGTGGCCATGAAGCTTCTCATCGACAACTGGCGCTGGGCCGATGTTCCGTTCTATTTGCGCACTGGCAAGCACCTGGCCCGGAGGGTTACTGAGATCTCGATTCAGTTCCGGCGCGCCCCGTTTCGCCTCTTCCGCAACACGCCGGTGGGAGCTTTGCAGGCGAACCGTCTGGTGATCACCATTCAACCGGAGGAGAGCATCGCGCTTCGGTTTGGAGCGAAGCTGCCGGGCCCGATCATGCAGCAGGGAGCGGTAGATATGTGCTTCAATTACGCCGATTACGTGGGATCGGCGTCCAATACCGGTTACGAGCGGCTGCTCTACGATTGCATGATCGGAGACGCCACGCTATTCCAGCGGGCAGATATGGTCGAGGCTGGTTGGAGCGTGATCAGTCCCGTACTCGACGTTTGGCAGGCGCTCCTGCCGCGCGATTTCCCCAATTATGCGGCCGGAACCTGGGGGCCGGAAGCAGCGGACGAATTGCTGGCTCGCGACGAAAGAGAGTGGCGGCCCCAGGCTGCGGCTCGGGTTGCCTTGGCTGCCAGCTAAATCGTGTTGCAAAAGGAATCTCACCATGCGCCAGAGTGTGGTTTTCCTGTTTGATGTGGACAATACTTTGCTTGACAATGATCGGGTCTCAGCCGACCTCAAGAATCACCTTGAGAAGAAAGTGGGACAAGCGCATCAACGGCGGTACTGGGCCGTTTTCGAAGAGCTGCGCTCTGAGCTGGGATATGCTGACTATCTTGGCGCGTTGCAACGCTACCGCTGTGAATATCCTCGTGACCCAAATCTGCTGACGGTTTCTGACTTTCTCGTAGAATATCCGTTCGCGAACCGACTCTTCCCCAATGCTCTCGATGTGATAGACCATGTGAAGCAATTTGGCCGCCCGGTAATCCTTTCGGACGGTGACGTGGTCTTTCAGCCGCTCAAGATCAGGCGCTCTGGGCTGTTCGCAGCCATGGATGGCGACGTGCTGATTTACGTCCACAAGGAGTTCGAGCTAGATGACATTCTGGAACGCTATCCTGCAGAAAGCTATGTGCTTATCGATGACAAGTTGCGCATCCTCACAGCTGTCAAGAAAGTCTGGGGTAGTCGTGTTACGACCGTGTTCCCGCGACAGGGGCATTACGCCGTGGATCCGAAGATACTTTCTAGCTATCCATCCGCGGACATCATCATTAATCGCATTGGGGAACTCGTCGACTACGACTTACAGACGCTACTGAGAGCTGCTGAAGGTGCTGATGGTCTGGCCGCGCTCGCCTGAAGAGCTTGCGGTTGTTCCCCGCTCAAAACAAGGGCGCAGAGAATTGATGGTATGCGAAAAATGGTGCTATTCTTTCGATCCGCAGTTTCAGGAGGCTCTGGATGTCCGTCCCGACCGCGTCTGCGATGACGACCTCAGCTCCTCGTCCGTCTCCAGAGCTGGCGTTCGTGAACGGCTCGGAGATGCGAAGGATTGCCCTCGATCGCGTCCCCTTCACCATCGGGCGCGATCCCGACAATGACCTGATGATTATGGACGCACGTGTCTCGCCCGACCATGCTGTCATCCAGACTGAAGGTGGTGCCTTCCTGGTGGTGGATGCGGGCAGCAGGGGGGGTACTTTCGTCAATGGCGAAAAGATCGACCGCCGAAAGCTGAACTCCAACGATCGTGTCGAGTTCGGCGCCAAGGGTGGGCCCTACGTTGTGTTCAATCCCGCCAGCTCCGAACACCTCGAACGCGTCACAGAAGTCAGTGCGACCGCTAGGGTTTCGATTTTCTCGAAGCTGAGCCAGGCCGATATCGAGGAACTGACGAAGCTCCGCACCGCCAGAAAATACGCTCCCAATACAGCCGTGTTCTTTCAGGGCGATCCATCGGATTCTCTGTACATACTGCTCAAGGGCTCCGTCAAGGTCGTCCAGGCTTCTGAAGACGGGCGCGAGAAAATCCTGGATATTCTCGGCCCGGGTGAAATCTTTGGGGAGTTAGCGATGCTCGATGGACATCCCCGTTCAGCCACGGTGACGACCTGCGAACCGACAGAATTGGCGTCGATCTCGCACAAGGATTTTCGTGACTTCGTTTCGACGCGCTCCGAAATCCTGTGGAAAGTCCTGGAGGCACTTTGCGAACGTGTCCGGAAAACCAGCACTGGCATGCTGGAACTGTCGTCGCGGGAAGTGCCCTACCGTCTTCTCGCAGCTTTATCTCAACTGGCTGAAAAGTACGGTCAGGTCGCGGCCGATGGCTCCTGCTTGATCAGCGAGAACTTTGGCATTAACGATCTGGTTGCAATGGTGGGTTCGAGCCGGGAGGTTGTGAGCCGTCTGTTGCACCGTTATCAGGAGGAGGGGCTTATTGAACTCGGCACGCACAAGCTTATTATCCCCGATCCGAAGGCTCTGGGAAGAGCGCTCGAGTACTCCACAGGGTGGTCGTGAATACCTGATTCACCAATCTGCGCCCTACGCAGCATGCCAATCAGACGAATTCTAACGTGCCCTAATACTTTTAACAGCCTAAGCCCACAATCTTCGGAACTCCGCTGGGCTCACTCACGGGAGGACGCCGATGCAACCGACGCGAACTAGGGTTCTTATTATCGGCGGGGGCTTCGGTGGCACCTATACGGCGATGATGCTCGAAAAGCTCCTGAAAGGCGATCCGAGCGTCGAAGTGGGGCTGATTAGCAAAGAAAACTATCTGGTGTTTCAGCCCATGCTGCCAGAGGTGATTTCGGGCAGCATTGGAATTGTCGATACCATCGCACCAATCCGCCGCCTTTGCCCGAAGACAAACCTCGTCACCCGGGAAGTCGAGTCGATCGACTTAAAAAACAAGACCGTGACAACGAGTGCCGGGTTTCGACCGCGGCCCTTTGAGGTCGAATACGATCATCTCGTCATAGCGCTGGGCAACATCACCAGCTTTGCGGGCCAGCCGGGGCTCGCTGAGCACGCTCTTCCTTTCAAGTATCTCGGCGATGCACTCGTATTACGCAACCACGTCATCCACGCACTCGAAGAAGCCGACGTTGAATCCGATCGCGAGCTTCGCCGGGCGCTGCTAACATTCGTCGTTGCCGGAGGGGGATTCTCAGGCGTGGAAGCGGTGGCCGAGCTAAACGACTTCGTCCGCGCGATCGCACGTGGTTTCCGACGCATCGACCCGCGCGAAATCCGCGTTGTCTTGCTCCATGCGGGTCCGCTTATCCTTCCGGAACTGCCTCAGAGCCTGGCCCAGTTCTCGCAGAGACTGTTACAACGTCGCGGAGTCGAAATTCGCCTCAACACACGCCTCGCCGGCGCAACCTCCGAATCGGCTTTGCTCGAGGGTGATGAGCGGATTCCCACGAAGACGCTCGTGAGCACGGTTCCGGCGGCGCCCAATCCGCTGGTAGCTGCTCTACCCTGCAAGAAAGAGCGGGGGCGAATCGTCGTCAACCAACACTTGGAGGTCATCGGTTATCCGGGTGTGTGGGCGCTGGGCGATTGTGCCTGGGTCGTGGACCACGAAACGTGGCAGCCATGTCCGCCAACCGCCCAGCACGCCACGCGGCAGGCTGCCTGCCTGGCGAAAAACCTCTTCGCTACATTGCGTGGCAAACCGAAGCAAGCGTTCTCCTTCCAGGCACTCGGAAAATTAGCCTCGCTCGGTCACCGATCAGCCGTCGCCGAGGTGTTCGGCTTCAAAGTCTCCGGTTTCATTGCATGGCTGATGTGGCGCGCGATCTATCTGATGAAGCTACCCGGCTTCGACCGCAAGCTAAGAGTCTCCACCGACTGGTTCCTTGATCTGCTACTGCCACCCGACATCGTCCAGCTCAAGCTTGGGAAACCGGCTAGCCTGAGCCGAGAGCATTTCGAGCCCCACCAGATCATCTTCCGTCAGGGAGACCGCGGCGATCGGCTTTATATCGTCGTGGATGGTGAAGTCGAGATGCTTATGGAGGACCCGCAGCACGAGCAGTCACTGGCTCGTCTGGGTCCGGGTGAGTGCTTCGGTGAAATGGCTCTTGTGAACGAGAGCCCGCGCATGGCCACAGCACGAACTGTCACGAAGGCGAACCTGCTGAGCCTGGATCGCGCGACTTTTAACGCCCTGTTCGCCAGTCACCCACCACTCCGCAGCATGTTCCAGATGCTTATCGACAAGCGGCTTCGTGTGGCTCCTGATGATGAGCAGATCGAGGCGGGAGACGCGCAGACCGAGGTGCGAGACGCAAGACGAACGCAGGCGTGAGCGCTGTGGTAGCTACGACGGCCCGAAACCGTCGAAACTCGCGGACAGCGTCCTCTGCACCCGTGGGCACCGATAGTCTTCATAACGCGACCTCAACGGATTTCAATCTCCTGCCGCAGCGCATCGTTACATTCATGAACCATGCAAGTCCGGCAATATCGCCAAAATTCTCGAAGTACTCGGTGGATTCCTTGAGATCGGTGAACATCATCGTGACCGCGCGTCGGAACGTTTGCAGCCGTTCCAGCAGTCTGGGATCCCGGGGCGAGCTTAAGGATCTTCTTTCACTAATGTGTTCGGTCGCACTGACGGGCTTCTTCAACGTCAATTGGTGACCACGAGAAACGCCGAAACCCAAGCGGATCACGGGGAGTAGCCCAATCAGACTTTATTTTCCTGTTGACTTTCAAGGCCACCTGTGGATAATGAGCGCCGTCGTTGGCGACCTAATTACAGACTACGGGCCGTGTCTAAGCCGGCGAGATAAAGATTAGGCCATCTAGAAATTCACCTAAGCCAAAAGGTGTAAGCCCCGAATTTTAGTCCGCCGGTTTTCTCATCGCTCCTCATGGGATCTTGATGAGTAGGCTGGGATCCTGGCGATAGTCCGAACAAAGCCGCAACAAAAGGACTCCATATGAAAACGTCATCGAAAAAAGGGTCGAAACCCGTTCCGGCCAACCATAGGTTCACCACGATGACCAGGGTCATAGCATACACATGCTGTTGCTTGACCATGATCGCCTTTGCCGTAGTAGCCAGTCGCGGCAATTCGGCTTTGCACAGGGGCGAACGGTTGCATAAGCGCGACAAGTTCTTCAACCCAATAGTCGTCGCGCCCGGTGTCACTGTGGATCAAGTGGTGTCGTTGAAAGAAGTGCCGGTGCCCGAACCCCTGGCGGCGGTCATTGTGGCGCCGATCAGCAACATTCCGGGTCCGGGAACCGACCTGAATTTTCAGCCTCTGACCACGGAAATTGTTCAGAGCCATGCGGCGCTCGTCCGGTTGGGTAAAGCCTTGTTCTGGGATATGCAAGTGGGCAGCGACGGCGTTACGGCATGCGCCACCTGCCATTTCAACGCCGGCGCAGATGTCCGCAGCAAGAACCAGATTTCCCCGAACCTGAGCGACACAAATTTCCACAATAACATCGCACCAAACGGGGACGGTTTTGGTGGTGATAACCTTTGGGGCGATGCCACCGTTCCCTATACCGCCAACGATCCCCTTACCCCGAATCCCCCGGGCCCGGTCGAGCCACCGCCTGCGCAGCTCAACGTTCCGGGCTTCCCGCAATTCGGCCCGAACTACGAGGTAACCAGCGCCGATTTTCCGATCAACGACTGGTTCCGGCCCACCGAACTGACTCCCCGGGGACCGGGGGTCACGATTTTCGACGAATTTGCGAATGTCGCCCGCGACACAAACGACATTATGGCTTCGCAGGGAGTGCGTCTCAACCTATTCTGCGGCGTTACACCTGGAAGCGCGGCCGAATGCTCAATGCCTGAAGCAGATATTTTCAACACGGCGACTCCCGGAATGCTCAATACGGGTGGCAGGGTCCGCCGGGCGATGCCGAGAAACGCTCCGACGATGATCAATGCCGTTTTCAACTTCGACAATCTCTGGGATGGGAAGGCCAGCTTCGTTTTTAATGGTGTGAACCCCTTCGGGTTCCGTGACCGGTCCAGCACTGTCAAAGAAGTCATTAATGGCGTGGTGACACCTGTGTTCGTCCGTATCACGAATTCCAGCCTCGCTTCCGTCGCCGCAGGAGTACCTACCAACAATATCGCGATGTCATTTGATAAGCGTACCTTCTCCGACGTCGGCAAGAAGATGGTAAGCCTGCGGCCGCTGGCAAAACAATTTGTACATCCTCAGGACAGCGTGTTGGGCAACTTCTCGCGGGCTGTATTGAATCCTGATGGAACCCTCTCAGGCTCGAGAGGTCTAAAGGTCGCCTATGAGGACATGGTCAAGGCCGCGTTCCAGAAGCAGTGGTGGGATAGCCCTGACCTCTTCAATGGCTACACCCAAATGCAAGCTAACTTCTCTCTCTTTTTTGGTTTGGCGGTGCAAGCTTACGAGGCGACCCTCGTCTCCGATAACACACCCTTTGACCGGTTCATGGGGGCACCTCATCCCGTGAGAGCAAATCACGGAAATCCCATCCCCCCGCAGCCCAATGCTCTGACCGAGCGACAGCGATTGGGTCTGTCCCTCTTTGAAGACGACGATCCTAATCTCGGCACGCACTGCGCCGACTGTCACGTTCCTCCGGTGACAACGGGGCACACTGTGCTGGATTACCAGCCGGATGCCCAAGGCGTGCCTTCTCTGGCGATGGGGGAGGCAATCGAATTCATGATCATGGGAGATAACGCGGAAGAGGCCAACTATGACCACGGCATGTACAACATCGGCGTGCGGCGGAGCTGTATCACTGGAATAGACCCATCCACTTGTCCGTCACACACCGAAGACAAAGGGCGGGGCGCCACGGCCAATAAGGCCGCTCAATTTATGAACCCGTTGATCGGAACCAATGTTGGTATCTCGTCGATTTCGCGGGCTGCGGTGATCCCGCCTACCGTCCCACCTACCAGCACAGTCACGGTCACAACCGCAACTAGCAATCCTTTGGCTGCAGGGCAATTCGTCACGATCTTCGGGGTCGGCGACGCGAGCTTCAACGGCGTGTTTGCCGTCGCTACGGTCATTTCGCCGACTCAATTCACCTATCTGCAGGGCAACTTGCCGGACTCTTCTTCGAGCGGAGGATCCGCGACTGGTCCGAATGCGCCGTTCCCGCTTTCCTTGGTGGAGCTGACCGCGCTTCGAGGAAATCCAGCCTGCGCCGGCTCACCGATACCCCATGTAGGATGCCTGCCCCCAGATGTAGCCAGGTTTATCCCAGATGTCCCAATGTTGCCCCGCCGGGTTACTAACGGCGCCTTCAAAGCGCCCAACCTGCGGAACATTAAGTTCAGCGGTCCCTATTTCCACGTTGGCGATTCTGCAACCCTGCGCCAAGTCGTCGAGTTTTATACTCGCGGTGGAAACTTCCCCAACACCAACTTGCACGATAAGACGGTAGACGTCGAAGGCATTCCGCCGTTCGCGTTCCCTGAGTTCAACCCCGTTGCTGAGGCAAATATTGAAGCCCTGGTGGATTTTCTGGCTGAGGGCCTCAAGGATGACCGAGTGGCCTTTGAAAAAGGGCCGTTCGATCATCCCGAGCTGAGGGTTCCGAACGGATCCCCAAAGAGTGATTCGTCGAAGGATTTGTTTATACACATCCCAGCCGTGGGCAGCCACGGTCGGGCAACGGAGCTTCCCACATTCTTGGGCTTGGATCCCCAGCAACCCTAGTCGAACGGGTCGCAGCGTTCTACGCAGGGGCCCAATTTTCATGTGAGTGGCATGGAGGCAGGAACGTCCAGCGAGAAGAGTCCCATGAGGGGCGAGATACGCATCGGGAGGAATCTGATGACACGGAAATCCACGACAATTCTGGCTTTAATCTCGGCGTTTGCCTTGCTGTTCGGATTCGAGGCCAGTGCCCAAGTAACTGTGCTCAACAGCAACGTGCCACCAGGCTTCGGCCAAGCAGGCTACATCGAGGCGGCCACGGTGGATAATTTTGCTGACCCGGACAGCGGCGGCACGTTAACAATGAACGGCGTCCGGATGATTGTGCCTAAGAACAGCGTACTCCAGTTTCCGGCCAACACCTTGAAATGGAGGGATCTGTTTGATCCTACCATCTCAGCCCCGGTCAACGACGTCGCCCCTACCATTGCTGCAAACAAGACGGGGCTGGCGTTGCTCGACAATCCGGCACAAGTTCGGGGAGTGAGTCCCTACCTGCCCTTCAACGCGATTGTATCGGGGAACATTGACGTCAAAGGCACGACTCTCAATAACGTCACTGGGCTCAAGAACCCTCCCGGCACCTACATCGTGGGACTGATTCTTCCCGTGGGCCAGGATTTGGGCAATGGCGGTCAGGGGTTCATCACCTTTATCGACTATGCAAAAGGCCGGTTTGAGGTGGGCGGGACCTTGGGCAAACAGAACACCGGTACCGTCATTGAAATCAATGACCCGACGGGTCGCTACGGCTTGGCGCACAGCCCTGACCCGCGCTGGTCGGTGGACAATGAAAATCCCACGATCGCCAGCGGCAACGGCTACCCTATGTGTATCCCACGGGTGGCGCCTCCGAGTATTGACCTGGAGTGCCCGCTTTACAACCGCCCGCTGAATCCTCCAATCGGAGATCCTAATCATGACTCGCTTTTTCAGCCCGGCGCACCTTTGCAGGCTTTTATGATGCCAGCCAGCAAGAAACCTGGCTTAACCAAGCCGGACCCCTGGGCACAGGCGCCCTTGATGCTGGGTGACTACATCGCCTATGCAGGCGTCTTGTACAAGAATGTCCCCACTGCTGTCGTCACCAACTTCAAGACCCAGACCTATATCTCCGCCAACACGGTGGGTGTCGATAAACTGGGCATCTACACGGCGCCAGGGACGGCGAACGAAGTAGGGCCCGCTTATGTTCAGCTTGCCCGAATGGTGATCGGCACTGGCGGCAATACGAGCGGCACCAACGTCTTGTCAAATGCGACCTTGGGGATCCAGGGCGGAAATATCATACTGCCCGAACCACGGAACAACATGGTGGTTGTTGGATTCGTTACCGATTCCACTCAGCTCGTGGATATTGTTGCTGTAGAGATCGGTGCCGGCAGCGGTGTTGAGACATGCAACCGGATACTAGGCACCGTTTTGCCGGAAGTCGGCGTGTTCCAAGGGGTAATTGCCAAAGGTAACAAGGGCCGCTTCCGCTTCGAAGTCGCGAAAGATGGAGCGCTTCAGCCTGTTACCCGGGTCTACGCGGCGTACAGCCACCACGGAGTGGCACAGGTGACGAAGCAGACCGGCACTATTGTCCCACCAGCCAGTCCCCAGATATGCGTCGATAAGGATGCCCCAGCACCCATCCTTCACCACGGGGAGAACGGACTCCTCTCTGGCCAGTACCACGCTCCCATGTTCACGTTCCAATTTGCGGATGCCCCTCCCGGGTACCCGAGCATTCCAAATAATGTGAACGACATTCCGTTCCTGGTACAAGGTGAGGGAGGAAATCTGAGCGGTGGACCACTCGATCCTTTTCCACCGTTCTGTCCGGAAGATAGCCATATGGTGCCTACTTGCCAACCGTAGCGTGGACCAGCGGGCCTCTTTGGTTCCCTGCTGCAGTGACCGTTCACTATGCATGAAGGAGAGCGCAAGAACTGGAGAGAGTTTTAGACCCGCCCTCGAAGCAAGAGATCGAGAGGAGTTGCTGGGGATCTTTCAGGAACTCAACAAAGCCTCGAAACGCGAAGAGCAAATCCGTCGTGATGTCAGGGGGGGCATGAGAGCAAGAACAGTGCTCCGGCAAAACCCGACTTAGCAAACCGTAGGAAGAGCAACGACACAAGGGGATGCATACAACACCCAGCATTGGACACTGCGAATACTGATGAGCGAAATAAGAGTTCTTTGCGTCGAGAATCACCCTGAGCACATGGGCGCCCTGAAATACATGCTTGAAAAATCTGGATACGAGGTCACGCTCACAACGACTGGCGATCAAGCCCTGCGCCTTTTGACAACTCTGCATGTGGACGGCGTTCTCTTGGAATATGACCTGCCCGATGCGACTGCCAGTGCGTTACGGACGGAGATGAAGCGGATAAAGCCGGACGTTCCAGTCCTGCTGTTTGCCGGCATAGGCAGCCAAACGCGATTCCTGCTTCGTTTTCTTGATGCTTATCTACGGAATCCCGAGAGGCCCCAGTCCGTTCTTCCTGACTCGGACGGATAGCCCACACGCCTGTGCCGAGCACCACAACATCCTCTTCCAGACTTGAAATAGCTTCATTCAAGTTTGGAAGATCGGAGGGGATCGAGCCATTCCGTGCGTTTCAGCGGAGACTTCGTTTTGGGTTTCTTATATTCCGGATTTTTGCCGGCAGGTCCGATAAAGTGCCTGCGCGATTCGCTTCAGCGTGATCTTGATCTCGGCGGTTGCACAACACTTCTGAAACCCAACGCACTGATCTCCAAAGTAACGTTTCGAAAGGCCCGGTTCTCAGCAAATCCGGTTCGGCAGTTGATGTGGACAAGGTTCCTCGTGAACTTGCATCGCCTACTGCCGGAGCCAGCCAAGGATTACTCCCGAGTGGTCGGCAAACAGCAAGGCGCAGATGTGAGGATGAGCGAGTCTCGAAGCCGCTTCTGGCGTGAGTGCCCATGTGCCTACCATATTTCTTCAGCGTTTGGAGCCATTCAAACGATCCGGTTCCCGATTGGGTGAGAACCGAACTGGTCGATTGGCTTGCCGCAGCCGCAATTGATCGCGGAAGGCTGTTCCGCCGGGTCAATAGAGTAGGCGGGCATGGGGAGATGGGATGACGGTAAAGGCGGTTTGGCACAACGTGAAAGAATACGCCAGAAGCATCGGAGTGGCGAAGTTGGCGCCGCACGATCTGCGACGGACCTGTGCCCGGCTCCGCCACGCATCCGAAGACGAGTTGGAGCAGATCCAATTTCTTTTGGGGCGCGTTTCGGTGCAAAATCACCGAACGCTACCTTGGCTGCAAGCAGCAGATTCGATCAGCCGTCTATAGTCGCATTGGCATCGTGCCGAATCCTTGAGCTGGGTGCGCGGTAGTGGAAGGGTCGCCGGCAATTCGGGAGTTTTGCTTGCACCAATGGGCCCTGTCTCAAAATGCTAGCGCCATACTGCGTCGTCCTTGCCAGAAAGGACTCTATCCAGATAGGTTGCGGCGCTGATCAGCGCCAGATGTGTGAATGCATGTGGGAAGTTCCCAAGGTACCGACGGAGCATTTGCTTTTTCTCCGAAACCATAGTGCAAATATTCTGTGGCCATTTTGCGGCCAAAACTGCCACAAATCACCGTCACTGGCCACAATCTTCTGTATTTCAGAAGAGGCCCTGCATGTCTCGTAGCGAGGGCGAATTGATTTGTTTTCAGTTAATTGCAAAACGGCAGCTCTCGGGGAGCTTTCCGAGCTTTCAGATTCTCAATCTTCAAACCCGGGTTCGATTCTCGGTAGCGCTACCATACAATATCCGCTAACACCCGCCATTTCAGCGGGTTTCTTTTTTGGGTGAAAAAGTCGCTGGCGGTCGTTGGCGGCAAAAAGCGCTTGCCGTGGTACACAAGGCGGTACACAGGCAAGAACCGACCTGGGGTGGCAAGCGACGCGACGGTTCCCTTTCTGCCGACGGCTCCATCTCCGCCGCGTGGTAATGTGGCGTCATGGAGGCGATGACAATGGCACCGCCATGTAGTTACCCGCATAATACTCCCTCCGCTTTTCGCTGGCTGCCTCAGCGCTCGACTTCCACGCCACGGTTGCGCCGCGAGAGCTTTGCCGTTGTCGGAGGAGTCTTTGCGCGTGCTCGTGTTCTCCTTTCGGTGCCGACTAGCAGCTCCTCTCGGAATTGCGCCTCAATCACGGCCTGTTTCCGCGATCTGGTTACGAAAGGGTCGCCGAAACCATTTGTCCATTGACGATCCGATTCGCACATTGGAGGCGGGAGCCAAGGGGCGATGAGTGGGCTCGGCGTTCTTATTGAGCGCGATGCCGGCGTTACTTACCCACACTTACAGGGTGGCTTACACGCAATTTCGACTGCGTTAGTTCCTTGACGTCCAACTGGCCTTTCTTGTCCTTGTCCAGGCGGTCGAACTCCGCTTCCATAAACTTCATCCATTCTTGCTTGGAGATTTTGCCGCTCTGGTCGGCATCCATGAGGAGCAGCAATTGCCTGACCTCATTCTGCCCGAGCGCCAGCTTGTCCTGCGGCTTCGGAACGGCTGACTTCTGTGCGACCGCGGTTCCAAGGATGGCCGCGGTAGCGAGCACTGAGATGGATACGATGACCCGTACGATGTTCGTTCGCGTCAACATAGTTGGCCTCCCGCGATGTCTTGCCCCGATCCATTCTCATGCCGCGCTACCGCCCCCTCGACAGCAAAGCCGCTGCCCTACAGACAAGTGCGGATCATCTGCCGCAGGGAAGGATCCTCCTCCAAGACCACAATGATAGATTGCTCGGTCGCCATAACTAGAATTCGCGATAGAAGCACTGCCGCCTGTGGCCAGACATAAGTCGGCATCACCGTTTACTGAACCTTGGCTTGTTTGTTTGCCGGGAACTGCTGGTCCAATTCCAAATTGAGTTCCAGGACATTCACTCTGGGCTCCCCAAGAAATCCCAATTGCCTACCCTCGGTGTGTCTGGCGACCAATGGACGTAGTCGGTCAGCAGTTGTTCCGCGCTCTTTGGCAATACGTGGAAGTTGGAACTCTGCAGCCGCGGGTGTGATGTGTGGATCGATGCCGGAAGCTGAGGCAGTCACGAGATCGATGGGCACAGGTACGCCAGGATTATTCGCTTGAGCCGCGGAAACGTCGCCTTTCACGCGATCAATGAGTTTCTGATTGGTCGGCCCTAGTTGTGAGCCGTTGGTGTTGGCCGCGTCATAGCCATTTCCAGCTGCGGACGGTCTGGAGTGGAAATATGCTGGACCGGAAAAGCTCTGTCCGATGATGGCAGATCCCACAGTTTTGCCATCTCGCTGGATGAGTTGACCATTCGCTTGTCTCGGAAATAGGACCTGGGCGATTGCAGTGACCACCAATGGATAGATAATCCCCAATAAGACGGTGGTTGCGATCGTCATCAATACCGCGGTAATTAGGTTCTTTTTCATTGCTCGCTCCTCTAAGCAAGGCCCACGCGCGTGATCAGGATGTCGATGATCTTGATCCCAATGAACGGCACGATAATACCGCCCGCGCCGTAGATCACCAGGTTGTTTCGAAGCAGCAGGGCTGCTGCCATCGGCCGGTACTTCACACCACGCAGGGCTAACGGGACAAGCGCAATGATGATCAGCGCGTTGAAAATCACCGCCGACAGAATTGCGGACTCGGGTGTTTTCAGATGCATGACGTTCAATGCGTTCAGAACCGGGAACGTGCCGGCGAACATCGCTGGAATGATCGCAAAGTATTTCGCGACATCGTTGGCAATGGAAAACGTGGTCAGTGCTCCACGGGTCATGAGCAACTGTTTGCCGATTTCGACGATCTCAATCAGCTTGGTAGGATTGGAGTCCAGGTCCACCATGTTCCCGGCCTCCTTTGCAGCCTGGGTGCCGGTGTTCATTGCGACTCCTACATCCGCTTGTGCCAAGGCAGGGGCATCGTTAGTACCATCCCCCGTCATGGCAACCAGCTTGCCGTCGGCCTGTTCCTTCTTGATCAGGTCCATTTTGTCTTGCGGGGTCGCCTGGGCAAGGAAATCATCAACCCCGGCTTCCTGCGCGATCGCAGCCGCCGTAAGTGGGTTGTCGCCGGTGATCATGACGGTGCGGATTCCGATGGCACGCAATTGATCGAACCTTTCTCGCATGCCGCCCTTCACGATGTCTTTCAGTTCAATGACGCCAAGAGCACCGCGGCTCTTCTCGGCGACCACCAATGGCGTGCCTCCGGATCGCGAAATCTCTTCTACGATCGTCTTCACTTCGTTGGGCAATCCGTTCCCGTTCTGCGCCAGGTATTTCGCGACCGTGTCGGTCGCTCCCTTGCGGATTTCAAAGCCGTTGAGGTCAACTCCCGACATCCTTGTCTGGGCTGTAAATGGCACAAAATGCGCGTCGTGAGCTCTTAACTCGCGCCCGCGGAGGCCGTATTTCTCCTTGGCCAGCACAACGATAGAGCGCCCTTCAGGAGTTTCATCGGCTAGTGACGAGAGCTGAGCTGCGTCCGCGAGTTCCTGTTCAGTGACGCTGGGCGCAGGAATGAAGCGAGACGCCTGCCGATTTCCCAGAGTGATGGTTCCGGTCTTGTCGAGCAGGAGAGTATTCACGTCGCCCGACGCTTCCACGGCTCGCCCCGACATGGCCAGCACATTGTGCTGCACCAAACGGTCCATACCTGCAATGCCGATCGCGGAAAGCAGTCCACCGATCGTCGTGGGAATCAGGCAGACGAGCAGAGACACCAGAACGAACACCGTTTGTGGCGAACCCGAGTAGATCGCGAATGGTTGCAGGGTCACAACCGCGAGAAGGAAGATGATAGTTAAGCCGGCCAAGAGGATGTTGAGCGCAATCTCGTTCGGAGTTTTCTGACGCTCGGCACCCTCGACCAGCGCGATCATTCGGTCAAGGAAGGTCTCACCAGGATTGGAAGTGATCTTCACCTTAATCCGATCTGATAAGACGCGGGTGCCACCGGTGACTGCCGATCGATCGCCGCCTGCCTCTCGAATCACGGGGGCAGACTCGCCCGTAATCGCCGATTCGTCCACGGAGGCCACACCCTCGATGATCTCGCCATCGGACGGAATGAACTCGCCTGCCGAGACGTACACGAGATCCCCAGCACAAAGCTTGGAACTGGGTACTTGCTCGACATCTTCGTCACTGCCAAAGATTCGGTTGGCAATAGTTTCAGAGCGTGCCTTGCGGAGAGTGTCCGCCTGAGCCTTACCACGGCCCTCTGCCATCGCCTCCGCGAAATTCGCAAACACCACTGTGAACCACAGCCAGAGAGTGATCTGCAAGTTGAACTTCAGGGCTGCGCCGCCTTTGAACAGCAACGCAGTTGTGATGACGCTTCCGATCTCCACCACGAACATCACGGGATTGCCCATCATCTTGCGCGGATTGAGCTTGAGAAATGCGTCCACAATGGCCCGTCGGACGATCTTCCATTCCCAAATCGCCTTCTTCCGAGGCTTCATCGGTGAGTGTCCGAGCCGAACGGATTCAACTTGCGGCATTGTTGGTGGTTGCGTCGTCATAGCCATATCAGAGTCCTCTAGAACGTCTTACCCGCAGCCATGAGCAAGTGCTCAAGGATTGGTCCAAGACTGAGTGCCGGGAAAAATGTCAGCGCGCCGACGATCAGGATCACCCCGATCAGCAGCACCGTGAACAAAGGCGTGGTCACCGGGAACGTGCCCAGCGACGGTGGAACATATTTCTTTCCCGCAAGATTTCCGGCGATGGCAAGCATGGGGATGATCATGAGGAAGCGGCCGACAAGCATCGTGATCCCGCCCGCGGTGTTGTACCAAAGAGTATTGGTGGTCAATCCGGCAAAGGCCGAGCCGTTGTTGCCCGCCTGCGAGGTAAACGAGTAGAGAATCTCGGTTAGGCCGTGGGGACCGGGGTTCAAGATGCTGGAAGCGCCAAATCCGCTTACCACCGAGATGGCCGAGAAGATGAGGATCACGAGCGGAAAAATAAGTACGACCAGCATGGCCATCTTCACGTCATAGGCCTCAATCTTCTTTCCCAGGTATTCCGGAGTGCGACCTACCATGAGTCCGGCAATGAAGACGGCGAGAACGATATAGGTCAGCATCCCGTACATACCCGCGCCCACGCCACCGAAGATGATCTCGCTGAGCATAATGTTGACCAGCGGGACCATGCCTCCCAGAGGCGTAAACGAATCATGCCAGCCGTTGATTGCGCCACAGCTTGCGTCTGTTGTCACCGTGGCCCAGAGCGCAGTATTCGCGACCCCAAACCGGACTTCTTTGCCTTCCATGTTGCCGCCTGGCTGCCGCGCGGTGACATTCTGATTCGTTCCCGCCAGAAGGGGGTTACCGCGGGCTTCCGCCCAATAGGCGACTGTTACTCCAGCTAAGAACAGGGTTGCCATCGCCGACCAAACGGCCCAGCCGTGGCGTTGCGATCCCGTCATTCGTCCCAGTGTGTACGTGAGCCCACTGCCAATGGCAAAGATTGAAACCAGTTCGATCAGATTGGAAAGCGGCGTTGGATTTTCAAACGGATGGGCGCTGTTGGCATTGAAGAAGCCCCCCCCATTTGTGCCCAACTCTTTAATAATCTCCTGCGACGCCACGGGACCTTGTGCAATCGTCTGCTCACGGACCGTGTCCATGACGGGCTTCCCTTGACTGTCTACTACGGGTTTTCCATCCGGACCGACCTTTTGAACCTGCATCGGTTCAACCAACTTCACGGTATCGTATGACTTCAGATTCTGAACTACCCCCTGCGAAACCAAGATGAGAGCGCCGAGGATACAAAACGGCAACAAAACCCAGAGACTGGAGCGAACAAGGTCAACCCAAAAATTGCCGATCGTTTGCATTTGCCGACGGGCAACGCCTCGAATAAACGCGATGGCTAGAGCGATGCCGACCGCCGCAGACACGAAGTTGTGATAGGCGAGGCCAGCCATTTGGGTGAAATAACTCATCGTGGTCTCGCCAGAGTAGTTCTGCCAATTCGTATTCGTGGTAAACGATGCCGCTGTGTTGAATGCCAGCGCGGGAGGATTTACTGCCCCAAACTTCTGCGGATTGAAAGGCAGATACCATTGCAGCCGCTCCATCAGATAGAGGACGATCATCGAAACCAGGCTGAACAGAAGCATGGCTATCGCGTATTCGGTCCAGCGCATCTCGTGGTTTTCGTCAACGCCCGTGCCGCGATACAAAAGTCGCTCAACCGGGCGAAGCACAGGATCCATGAACGTCTTTTCGCGGTTGAACACCCGTGTCATGAAGACACCGAGCGGCTTTGTGACCAGCAAAACAATCGCTAGAAACAACAGAATTTGAAACCAGCCGTTCGCTGTCATATCAGAATTTCTCCGGACGCAGCAGTGCATAAACCAGGTAAACAGTCGTCAGCACGCTGACGGCAAGCATGATCATCGATTCGAGGCTCATGTTCGTTTCCTCATTTAACCCGTTCACAAAAGTGCACGTATGCGAGCGACACGGCGAAAAATACAATTGTTACTGTGATCCAAAGAATGTCTTGCATAACCCCCTCCGAGAGTAAATCTGTTCAAGTACAACGAACCTCTTTGCTGCACTCACGAGAGACTCGTGCGTCCTTTTTTGATAACTCTTTCGGACTAGAACTTGACGAGAATCGCCATTGTGGCGCGATCCTCCGTGTGGCGAAGATCTGGCTGAAAGCCCGGAACAATCGAACCGGGAGCCCCGGTGTTGCCACCTGGAGGTGTAATTCCGCCCGGGCCGCTCCAATAGGGCACATTGGCGTGGCGATGATTGAACTCCCACCGGAAGGTGATGTACTGGCTTGGCATGTAGTCATAGGTTGCGGACATATCCCACGCCTTGAACGGATCGCCGGGATTCTCGGTGAAGTAAGGTGTTCCCGAAGCTGCGGTTGCGCCGTTGATTGGCGGCAGCAGCACCAAATATCGCCCGGGATTGTTGATCTTTCCGCCGCCCAGCGTAAAGCCGTAACGATCTTTGTGGAACCACCAGCGGTTGTAGAGCATGAAACCGAGGAAGCTTTGCTTGAAGGCCACGACCTGTCCTTGCGCATTCTTGCGATTGCCCGTGCAATTCACGCCGCCACCGCTCTCACAGCCTGCGTCACCTGTAAGCGAGAAGGCCATTTTGTCCAAGAAGCGCTCCGGATGGTCGTAGTACTTCACTTCAATGCTGTTATCTGTGTGATAGCGGGTGCGAGTGGGAATACCCAGCGCGTCCGCACCTGCCCCGTAATTGTTCGAAAGAATCTCAAGCCAACCAGTAGGCCGATATAGGACCTGCCCACCAAAACCCAGCCGGCCATTGAAGCGCCCGTAGGACTGCCATCCGTTTATGATCCAAGGCTCGATCTTCAACTTCTCGGTGGGAAATACCTGGATGCGCATTCCCGTGAAGAACCAGGGCGTGTTCGAAGAGACGTAAGAAGGCTGATAAGCCCAGTTGTCGAAGTTGTAAAAGCTGAACAGGCCTACGTACGACAGGAAGATGCCGGCATCGACGTTGATGCCATGCAGCGCATCGAAGTGATACCCACCATAGGCCTCGTTGACATACCGGTAGGCGTTGGCCAGATCCCATTGGCCCCGCGCAGTGCTGGCGTCGTTGCGCGGCGTTGCGGTTGAATACAAACCTATCTGGCTGAGCACGCGTGCACGAACGTGGTCGTAGTGAAAATCTCCACCCACACCCAGATGCGTAAGGCCAACTTCATTCGAGCGAAATACTTCGCTTGAACCGCCAATCGTATCGTCTTTAGGGTGATTGAAGTCGTAGTGATAGGCAACGTCCGCCCGGATTTCGGGAGTGAAGAATTTTGAATCGAACGCCGGCTCTTTCGTACGCGGGTTGCCGTTGAGCCAGGTCCAGTCAGCGAAGGCGAAGGGCTCCGCCTTTGGAGTTTTCGTGGAGCCACTCTCGCTGTCCGCGGCGCCTTTTTGTTCCGCCACGCCCTGCGAAGCAGAAATGGAGCTACTCAGGACTTGGCTGGTTGCTGTTGAAGACGGTTGGACGGAATCCTTCGCCACCTCCTCGCCGGACCGCTGTTTCAGTCGGGACTCGAGCTCTTGAATCCGAGCACGCATTCTGTCGAGTTCCTGAAGAATTTCCGCATCGGTGGCATTAGAGGCAGAACCGGGGTTTGACGCAGCCTGCGTTGAATTACCGAGGCGAGAACTGGTCATCGTCCCCTGCTGGTCGTTCTGTGCCAACGCCTGCAACGAGAGGAAGCAGAATGAAGCAAGTACAATCACAAGACCAAACTGCGGTATGAACAGGAGTTGGAGCTGTGTTTTTCGTTCAGTTTTCAAGCGCACCTACCTTTCTACTCGCTTACGCCCTTTTCAAGGAGTAACTCTCATTTAAGAGCAAAAGGCGTAAAACTGGTCTAAAAAGTTCATAAAAAGTTCGTAAAGATGCCCGATTACCAAAGTGTGGTGGGCACTGGTTTGCGATTACTTAGGTGGCCAAAGAAGAATTGGGATCGAACCTATAGACGACCCAGGGTTCAGTTCGCAGGTACTGCTTTCCTGACGACAGTGCATCGATTTTCTTGCGAAGGCCCAGCAAGGCTTTCAAGAATTCGGTTTGATGAAGTCCGCCGCGGGTCCAACTTGTCGCCAACATCGTGCGTGGAGTCACAAACCGTTGCGGATGAGTGGTCAGGAAGACTAGGACCTCGAACTCTTCTGGCGTTAAGGCCAAGTCATGACCTCTCAGCGTCGCCGAGCCATGCACCGTGTCGATTCGAAAGTCACCCATATCGATAGTACCGGTCGTCACGATGGCTTCATCAGTCTCTTCTCGATGTGAGCGGTCGTTAAACAAGTGTCTCAAGCTCCACCTTCCTGCCATTTTATTCTCCAAATCCGCTCCTCGTTCAGCAGCCCCATTCGGCGTCGCCGGGCTTGGCAAAATATCGTCTCGAATCTTCCTGCTCACGGGCGATCGCAGACAATTCAAGCAATGCCAGACGCGCCGCAGCGACTAAGCGGCTTCTTTCCTGAGCCGGAACTTGGTCCCACGTGTCGGAGCTCACTCTCTCTGCACAAGAGAAGTCGGGAGCGAGCGCGTGGTGAAAGTGGTGAAAAAGTTGTGCCAACTGTTCCGGTGCTACTTCGTGGATCGACATCAGATAAAGTCCCCTCTCAATATTCTAAAAGTTGTGTGATGCGGTATTTCAGTTATCTGTAATGCTGCATTGGGTCGGGAGATTTCGAATGGAAGTTCGCCGTGCTCTGAGATCCTTTGCAACCGCAACCGAGGAGGTTTGGGCCTACCCTGTCGAGTGAACCGAGGCCCGCATTCTTTCCACAGTGCAAACAGGAATCGCAGGTAAAATGCGGTCCCACCCGCGCACAGCACTGTTATGACGTACTTTGTCAGCATGTTTACCCTATTGGCGATGACTTCCCACCCCCAGATCGCTACCGACGATTGGACACTAAAATCCGTAAATTTCGAATAAAAGGTTCGTAAAGAGTTCATAAAACTTTTGGGGGATAGATGAGTGGAAAGAAGGTCCCGTTTCTTCCTTGGATATTGAGTGATCGCACCTCCGAAAACAGTGAGTTGAGACTGAAAAGGTAGAGGGAAGAATACGCATCCGGGAAATCGGTGGAGGAAAGTTCCGCGGGATTATCCTTCCAGCTTGAATCGTGTTGCAGCGGTTGCGTAGAGCCGTCTCCAGACGAGTCGGCTCATCGTAACGACGATCGTCGCCATCACCACTGTCGCCGCGAGTAGAAGCCCGAAATTGCTGCCGTCTGTCGCTTCACTAATAATTGCGCCAAGACCAGGCGCGGAGATGGTCTTACCGCGAAAGCGAACGTATTCAGCCACAATGCTGGCATTCCATGCGCCACCTGATGCCGTGACAAGCCCGGTGATGAGATAAGGAAATATTGCCGGCAGAAAAAGGCAAAGCCATCGTTCCGTTCTACTAAGGCGGTAAGTGCTGCAGACTTCCTTCAAATCTGCTCGTATTGCCATTGCCCCCGCGATCACGTTAAACAGGATGTACCACTGCGTACCGAGGACGAGCAGCACAACAGACCCAATTCCCAGGCCACCCCCGGCACGAGTGAGTACCAGAAGTATGATCGGAAACAGCGCAGTCGCCGGAACAGACGCGGCGATCTGTGCAATCGGCTGCGCTATGGCCGACAGCCTCGGCCTCAAACCGAGGTACAATCGCCGCGGTAACATCCAAAGGCGGCGGAACAAGAGGCGTCCCTGTTCGAAAGGCAGGTCTCTTAACGCCTCGGCGGCGTCCGATGCACTGCATGTTTGCAGCAGCGCAGCGGCCTCGCGCCACTGAGAGTGCGAAATCAGGATCCGTAGGCTCTCGGTTATTGTTGAAATCATCAGAGTCGGTTTTTATGTGACCGCAAAAAACTGTCGCAGCTTACGTTCCTGGCTCAAAGCGGTACCCAACCCAAGGTTCCGTGAGGATATAGCGTGGAACGGTTTCGTCTGGTTCGAGCTTCTTTCTTAAATGGCCGATGCATACGCGCAAGTACTCCGTCTGTTCCACGCTGTTAGGCCCCCACACCGCTGCCAGCAGAGCGCGGTGTGTAAGGACCTTCTCAGGATGCCGTGCGAGGTAGACGAGAAGGTCGAACTCCTTGGGGGTGAGGTGGACTTCTTGATTCTTTACTTCCACGAGTCGGCGTGGAATATCGATATGGAAATCGCCGATATCGACGACTGGATTCTCCGGCTGCTCCACAGCGGACCTTCTACGAAGCGCCGCGCGTACTCGCGCCATCAGTTCGTTCACACTGAAGGGCTTCGTGACATAATCGTCGGCACCTGCGTCGAGCGCTTCTACTTTGATTGTCTCCTCGCCCTTCACCGACAGAACGATAATCGGGACACCGGACTCAGTCCGAACCTTTCGGCACAACTGTAGGCCATCCATGTTTGGCATTCGCAAATCGGTGATGATTAAGTCCGGTGGCCAAGTCTTCATCTCTTGCAGCGCCTGCAGGCCATCGGCTGCGGTTCGAATGATGTAGCCCTGGGCTGATAGAGTGGTCCTGAGCACACGGGTAATCTGGGCTTCATCGTCCACTACTAAAATGTTCCGTTTATCGAAATTGGTCATCTCTCACTTCATTTCTTGTGTCACGATGTGGACGTCGACCGGAGGAGCATCACGCAAAAATCGGTGTATGGCCGAAAGATAAAGATACCGTTTCCAGCCTCTCTGCGCCGAACGTCCGAATACCACCTGTGTGATGTGGTTTTCCCGGACGATTCTGGCCACCTCTTCTGCAATGTTCTTTCCCTTGCCCCGGACGACTTTAGCACCCAGGTTTTCGGCGAATCGTAGATTCTGGGCTAAGCTGCGTTGGTCTTGAGGGTCCTCGTCGGCACCCACGTCGATATAGAGAACATACAGTTCTGCATCGATCCGCTGGGCCATGCGCCCGGCTCGCGCGATGAGGTACTGCGCCGCAGGACTGGAACTGACGCACACAGCAATTCGCTCCCGCAATCCCAGATTCTTCCCGAGACCTTCGCGTTCTAGGTACGACTCGAGGCTTCGGTCCACTGCGCCGGCAACTTGCTGCAATGCCAGCTCACGAAGGGCGATCAGATTGCCGGGCCGAAAGAAATGTCCCAGCGCCCTCTCTGCACGGTCCAGAGGGTAAATGTCTCCACGTCGCATTCGCGTCTGCAGCGCTTCCGGCGTCAGGTCCGCTAATACGATCTCGTTGACCTTCTGCATTACCCAGTCAGGAACGGCCTCACGGATCTGGACGCCGGTAATGTTGAGGACGGTCGGAATCAGACTCTCGATGTGCTGCACGTTCATCGTCGAGAGCACGTCGATTTGTGCGTCCAGCAGATCCATCACATCCTGGTAGCGCTTTCCGTGTTTGCTGCCTTCGATATTCGTGTGTGCTAGTTCGTCGACCAGCACCACCTGCGGCTTTCGGGCCAGAATGGCATCGAGGTCCATCTCATCAAAGGTCGCGCCTCTGTATTGAATCTTGCGGCGTGGGATCGTCTCCAATTTCGAAGCTAACTCCGCGATTCCGGTTCGCCCGTGAGTCTCGACAACTCCAATCACCACGTCCTCGCCGCGGCTATGCCGCCGGATGCCTTCGCTTAGCATATTGAAGGTTTTCCCCACGCCCGGTGCGTAGCCCAGGAATAGCTTGAAGATGGGCTCTTTCTTGTGGGGCGCCGTTTCTTCCAGCCATTGTTCGGGTGTCTTCGGCATTGGTGTGTATTATCCTCGTAGGCGGCCAGAAGTCGGACCGATTAGAATCCTCGCACGTGAAGCGGCCATTTAACAATCCGATCCTGCGTCTCATCACTTGTGCTCTGATTGTGGCCGGGATTGTCATGGTGTTCTGGCGATGGCTGCATGTTAACCCCACTACCGTTGGCTTCAGTTTTCTGATCGCCGTATTGCTGATCTCGACGACTTGGGGCTTACGATACGCTACTTTCACCGCGCTGCTTGCGACAGCAGCTTACAACTTCTTTTTTCTGCCGCCGCCCTTCAAATTCACAATTGCCGACCCGCAAAACTGGATCGCTCTCGCTGCGTTCTTAGTCACAGCGGGCATTGCCAGTCAACTTGCTGAGCGGGCGAGACGCGGCACCGAATACGCGGACCAGCGACGAAGGGAAGTTGAGCGGCTGTACGCGTTTAGTCAACAGTTGTGGCTTAGCGAAAATGTTTTCGAGTTGCTTAATATCATTCCGAAACACATCGCAGACTCATTTGAGGTTAGCGGCGCTGCTCTTTTCCTCGAAGGTAAGCAAGAAACGTATTTCCTGGATGATCGAAGCCGTACTCTGTTTCCGCGAGACCAACTGAAGGCGATCAGTGATCGGGGAGAACCCGTGTTGGACCGTCAGCAAAGGGTCTGCTACATGCCAGTACGAATGGGGGTCCGCTCCGTCGGTGCTCTGGGACTCTCGGGGTGTGATCTCTCCCGCGAGAGCCTGGAGGCTATCGGCAGCCTGGTAGCGATCGCGATCGAACGTGCTAACACTGTGGACAAGCTCACCAAGAGTGAAGCCGCTCGCGAAAGCGATCGATTGCGGTCCGTTCTGTTGGACTCAGTTACCCATGACTTCCGTACGCCATTAACTTCCATCAAGGCCTCGGCCGAAACGTTGCTCTCTGACGCAAAACTCGACAAGCCCCAGAGAACAGATCTGCTCCAAGTGATTAATGAAGAAAGTGACCGACTGAATCGCCTGGTCGGGGAGGCAGGAGAAGTCGCACAGTTGGATGCGCACCAACTCCAGTTCCGCTTCGAAATGCATGACATTCGCGAGGCGATCGATCAAGCAACCAAGAATTCTCAGCAGGCATTACGGGGTCATCCGATCGAAACTTCCATTCCCGCGAACCTTCCGCCGCTGCGAATGGATCTTGAGCGCATCGTCGAAGTGATTTCTCAGCTTCTGGATAACGCTGGTAAGTATTCGCCTGCTGGCACCCCAATCCGGGTCAGCGTGGAGATGCAGGGTTCTGAGGTGATTACCAGTGTTGCGGACCAGGGGCACGGCATCGACGAGATGGAACAGGAGATGATTTTCGAGAAGTTCTACCGGGGCCGCGATCAGCGCATGATGATTCCGGGTACCGGCATGGGCCTTCCGATCGCTAAAGCAATCGTCGAATTGCACGGAGGCAAGATCGGAGTCATCAGTCAGCTTGGGCGATGCTCAGTCTTCCACTTTTCGCTGCCTGTTGCCCAAATAGCTTCTTGAAGTTCAGCCGCCGATACTGCGAAGCATCCGTGTGGCCGTGCGGTTGTCCTCAGGCAGGCCGTCAGTTTCCTAATTCAGGGGCTATGACTCGCTGCGCATGAAGATCGCATCTGCCCAGGTTTGCACAGCAGGGATCGGGTCCAGCGGCCAACGACGTTCGCCAAGAATTAGGAAAAGATCATCGCGCCACTCGGGTTGTGGATACGGAGGCGAAATGCTGGCGGTTTGAATTCTTCGATCTTGAGATCGATTACGACGTAGCCCAGCCGGAGATGGTAGAAAAGCAGGTACAGGAAATGCCCTGCATGTCTCGTAGCGAGGGCGAATTGATTTGTTTCAGTTAATTGCAAAACGGCAGCTCTCGGGGAGCTTTCCGAGCTTTCAGATTCTCAATCTTCAAACCCGGGTTCGATTCTCGGTAGCGCTACCATACTTTTCATCCTGTTGATTCCTTAATTGTTTCCGGGGCTTCCCATCTGGAGTCGCTTTACTCATTGGTCAGGAACAACGCGCCTGTCACTTCGTGTTGTCGTTTCAACCGAAATCAGGTGGTGCACTTTCGGTTCCGACTTGACATATCGCAACACTCGCTCTTCTGTCTCGCGATCCGCGCGCGTGAACCGTTCGTGTTGGCGGAGATGCTCTGCCCAGGACCCAACGATGAAGGTTTCGACGTACCGATGTGCATTCTCCATGTCGCGGAAGATGCCCCATCTTTGCGCGCCGTCGCGGCGTCGAATCCGTCGATATTGACGAGCCGCTTTGAGAAAGTCAGCAGCCTCCTGCGGAGCGACTTCATATTCGACCGTTACCAGCACAGGACCTAAGTCATCGGCTGTCGGCATGGCAAAGCTCTGCACAGGGGGCAATCGCCAATGGTTCCAGGAAGTTAAATCGACAGTTTCGTCCGGCAGCGGCAAGAAGAATGCCAACGCAGTCATGCTGACGGTTCCCGCGCCGGCATATAGCAGTGTAGTACCGATGCCAAGCCGCGCAGCAACTGCGCCCCAAGCGGCGCTTCCCACGGCAATCGCTCCCTGGAAGACCAATGTGGAAATCGCCAGCACGCGGGCACGAACCCACCCCGGCGCGTGATTCAAAACGAGTACGTTGAAAAGGGATAGGAAAACGATCCATGCTGCCCCTGCTACGAGCATCACTGCACTCAGTGCGGGCAGAGAGTGCAACATGCTTGCTGCCAGCGTAGAAGCTCCGAAGACAGCGACCCCAGCGGCGACCACGGCTTCGGTTGACCAGCGCGCGCGCACGCGTTGCATTATGAGGGCCCCTAAAACTGCCCCCAATCCAAAGCATCCGAGTAACAGTCCGTACACCGTTGGACTGTTCTTCACGATGTGAGCAAGGGAAGGCAAGAGGGCGAGAAGCCCGCTCGCAAAGAACATCACCAATCCGGTGCGAGTCAGCAGTGTGCGGATTGCGGGTGAGTAGCGGACGTAACGGATTGCCGCTACCGTTGCACCCGCCACTGTTTCCGGCGGGGTCGTCCGCTTGTGAGTCGCTCGCTTCCAGCGCGCGATAACTAAGATGACGCCGGCGAAAGACACCGCGTTTAGCAAAAACGCACTGCCAACGCCTGCAGCAGCAATCACAAGGCCTGCAAGACCGGGTCCGATCGCGCGTGCAAGATTGAATTCGATGCCGTTGAGTGCTGACGCCGCCGGAAGGTCCTCCTTTGAAACGAGCTCGGGCAGGACAGCCCGCCAAGTGGGCGTCTCGAATGCGTCTCCCGCAGACAACGCGAAGGTCAGAATCAGGAGCGACAGCGGGGCGATGAATCCACCGATGGTTAATATGGCAAGCACGAGGGCAACGGCGACCATCCACGTCTCGGTGTAGAGGATCAGTTTTCGGCGATCGACAATGTCGCCGATTGCTCCCGCCGGAAGAGCGAACATGAAAAATGGCAAAGCAGAGGCAGTCTGGGTGAGCGCCACATACATCGGGCCGGCGTTAAGCGAAACCATGAGCCATGCGGCACCCGTGCTCTGCATGAAGGCGCCGATGTCGGACACAACGTCCGCGATAATCAAGTTGCGAAAGGTCGGTGTATGCAGTGGCCGCCAAAGACTCGGGATTTCCGGCGATTTAGGCATGTCCTGGGTTTGTTGGCCGCGCTGTTCCGCGATGCCACGCATGCCTCTTCAGCTCAAGACCCGGCGCCGCATCAGTGGCAGCGTTGCGGTGTCTACCGCGAAATCGCGCAGACAGCCGAACAATTGAGGGCCAGCATACGCTTGGTAGAGCAGTTTCTCGATCATCGGTTGCAAAATAATCTGTGAAACTGGAATACGGGACCATGGCTTGCGATATCCCTTCGCACATCGCCTTACGCCCCAAATAGCTGCTGCTGCGTCCTCGGGCGTCGCTTGAAATCTCCGGCAGATGGAAGAGGACTTGCTGAAGACGATCTAGAGAGAGACCAAGTGGGAAGATCTGAATGTGCCCGTGCTTTTGAATGGGCGCTACAATTCGAGAACCGAGTTGCGTTGGCCTGCCTCGCACGCGGCGCTCGAAACTGTCGGAATCCCGACAGGCGAAGACGGAGCTACCAAATCACAAGCCCCAAGTGCCCTGCCTAATCCGCCGCCATCTCCTGCGGCTGCGGTTCGAACTGCACGCCTGGTTGCGAGACTTGGCCGCGAAGCTGGGCCTCCAAGGCAGCCAATTGCGCCTCGATGTCTTCCGCCGCTTTACGCTTGCGGATGACTTCTTCACGGTAGCGTCGCAGGAAGTAGTCGATTGTCTCCACCCGAATCCTGATCGATCCGGAGGGCTTGTTTTCGTCCAGATCCTTAAAGCAGAAGTAAGGCGTGCCCGACTGCTCGATGATGCCCTCAACCACTCCATAAATCGGAGCGTCGTGGCCGCACTTGAAGCTGGAAATTTCAAGCGCGACTAGGTTGGGGTGTCGAGCGGTGAATTTCGCCGCCCATACTTTGTGATTCGTGCTGCAGGAGTAGGAATTCTTCCAGGCATCGCTGATGTCCAGCGGATGGCTGATCACTCCGGCGCGGACCTCGTCTCCAAACAGGCGTTCCAGCATGTCCTCGTCGAGCGGCAAAGTGTTCTGCGAGAAGATGGGATAGCCCAGCTTTTGGAACTCTTCCATGATTTCGTGATTGAGACCGGGATCGTGGTGATAGGGCCGGCCCAGCATCACAATTCCGATGCGGTCTTCGCGTTCCAGTTGGTCGAGAACCTGACGCGCCCGCTTGCGGATACTGGCTTCGTAGTCGGCCAGCGCCTTGTAGCCTACCTCAACCGCGCGGTCGTTTTCTTCCAAGCTCAGCCCCAGGATCGGTTGCCAGGCCTGCAGCATCTGGTGCGCGAACAACTTGCGGTCAGCGAAGTTGAGCACCGGATCAAGGTACTTGACGTTGTGCTCAGCGAATACATCATTTTCCTTGGTGAAAGCAGCCTTCACCGTCTCAGGCGTCGCGGTTACGGTCGGGCAGGCATTGGCACCAACAATCTTTACCAAGGGAGAAGTCAGCACGTCATACATGGGGAAGAAGATGACGTTCAACGGCTTCTTGCGATGCTTTTCCTGGATCAGGTTATAGACGTGCGAAATGCCGATTTTCGCAGGGAAGCAGGGATCGATTGCCCCACGGCTTGCGCCCGCGCGATAGAGCTCGGAACTGGTGTAATCGGAATAGATGATGTTTTCCGGCTGCACGCCGAGACTTTCGAGGTATCCGTTAAAGAGCGGTGCGTAGGTGTAAATGTTCAACACCCGTGGAATACCGACTCGCAGTTTCTTGCGATTTTCCATGAGCGGTACGCGCTCTTTAACCATCTTGTTCCACAATCGGGCAACTGGAATGGGATCGGCAACACTCGCGGGATTGACCGGGCGGAAGACTTCGCGGGATGCCATGTCCACGAAATTTGGATGCTTTTCCTTGATCTGGTCAAGGCCCGCCTTGATGTCCTTCATGTCGTTGACATCTTCGACCAGACCTTTTTCGCAGGTGGCGATGATGAGGCGCTGCTCGCCATGCATGAGCGGGACCTTGGTGACCTTCTGTATGGCCACGAGACTCAGATCGTCTTTGGGAGCGGTGCGGATGTCAATGAAAGTGCGCAGGCAATTGTTCTTGCAAAAATTGCAGCGCGTTGACTCGTTGCGCGTGGTGCGGTACTCGATCTTGCGCACGGCCTCCAGGCCAACGAAGGTGGTCTGCTGGCCGTTGCGCCATAGCCGGAGTGATTCGGCCGCGGCGCCAATTGCACCGGACTCGCCGCAGAATTCGTGAACGATAATTTCTGGCTTCTTGCCAGCTGCCCGGAAACTGTTGTTGATGAAATCCACCTCGGCCTTTACGACGGCCAGGTTGTTCTGGGTTCCACCTTGCAGAACAAAGCGGGAGCCTAGCGCCGCAAGGTTCGGAATGCTGGCCACGTACAGGAAAACATTTTTAGGGAGGACGGCAGCCAGCCCGGCGAGAATTTCCTCCGCCCGCCAGCCCTGGCGCTGGAAGTTCACGATGTCGGATTGCATGAACACAGCGCAGCCATAGCCGAAGACGGGCATGGATTGGGCCGCGAACGCCAGGTCCGCATATTGGTCAACCCCCATTCCGAAGCCTTCGGCGGTCGACTGCAGGAAGTATCCGTTGCCTGCCGAGCATTGGGTGTTGAGTTTGAAGTCTTTTACCCGGCCGTTGTGCAGAATGATGATCTTGATGTCCTGCCCACCGACATCGACGATCACGTGAGGATCTTCGTAGAACTTCAGCGCTGATTCAGTGTGGGCTACGGTCTCAACCAGCGCGACATCGGCGTGGAGAACATCTTTCAGAATGTCTTTGGCGTATCCGGTTGTGGCGACACCAAGCACTTCGAGCTTTGCTTTTTGCGCTTCCACCTGCCCACGCAGGTTCTCGAACATCTCAATCGTGTCCTGGATCGGATTGCCATTCGAGAGCTGATAGGACGTGCAGAGAATGTCGCCGTTTTCGTCAAGCAGCACGGCCTTGGTGGATGTTGAGCCGCCGTCAATACCGATAAATCCACCGACAGTTTGATTCGTGTTGAACGTTGCCGGAATGAATTTCTTGCGGCGGTAGGCGGCCTTGAAATCCTCCAACTCTTTCTCGCCTGCGGTCAGCCCTTTGGCGCCCGACTTGGCCTTTTCTTCCTGTCGACCGTATTCGATGTAGTGCACCAGCTTCTCGTATCCCTGATAGCAGCCGACACCGTCGTCCTCGCTCTTGCCAAACTCTATCGCGCCCAAGGCAGCAAAGTATTGGGCATTCTGCGGGACTTTGATCAGATCATCAGACTTCGCGCCATCCGGGATCACAACCTTGCGCTCTTGCCACATGCGGGGAATGTTGGCCTGCCACGCTTCCCGCATGCCACGAATAAAGCTATTGGGCCCACCCAACAGCAAAACGTGGGGACGAAGGGTGTGACCCCGTGTCAACACGCTGAGATTCTGCAGAACGATGGCCTCGAACAGCGACGCCATCAGTTCGTCGGGCGGAGTGCCAACCTTCTGCAAGCTGTTGATGTCGGTCTCGGCAAATACGCCGCACTTGCCGGCGACCTTGTGCAGTTTGATCCCCTTGTATCTCTGTTCGCAGAGCTCAAGGGGAGGGATCTTCAGCTTGGCATTGATCTTGTCGATGACCGCGCCCGTTCCGCCAGCGCACTTGTCGTTCATCGAGGGAATTTTCTTCTTGCGTCCAGTTTCGTCGTCATCCTTGAAGACGATGATTTTGGCGTCCTGGCCGCCAAGCTCAATGACCGAGTAAACCTCAGGATGGAGTTTTTCCACGGCCAGCGAAACCGCAGTGACTTCCTGGACGAACTTGGCGCCGATCTGATCGGCAATCGCTCCTCCGCCCGAACCGGTCATGAACATGCGAGTGTTGCGGGAGTTGATGCCAACCTCGGCTTCCATACGCCGGAGGAATTCCAGGGATTTCTCCGGTTGCTTAGTTTCGTGGCGCTGGTAGTCCTGCCAAAGCACCTTGTCAGTTGCCGCTTCGACGACCGTGGCTTTCACCGTGGTCGATCCCACATCCAGCCCCACCAGGAATTGGGTGTGGTGGTCATCCGGCTTTTGCATCGGAGCCGGAGCGATTTGGAAGAGCTGTGCTGGCTTCTGTTCTTGTCCCAGATGGTCGTGCATCGTTTCTCCGCCTAGCGACGAATACGTCTTAAGTGATGAAGATCGGCCAATCTCACGCGGCGTTTGGAATGGTGATCCCAGGAACACGCGAGCGTTTCCACAGTCGAGTGCTCTTGTCCATCCGATCACTCACGTGCAAGATGAATTGGGCTGCGGTACCGGCAACGCCTTCGCGATGCGGCACGTGATAGAAAGGCCGCCGCAGTTCCGGGTGCTCGGCAATGTACTCGCGTATTTCGTTCATGCTTTTGCCGGTTTGCTTCAGGCACTGCTCGAATTCGGTTTTGGCTTTGACTTTGGCCTCACCCAGCGCCATCTGTACCCGGCTGTGGGCATTGACTTCGCCTTCGCCCGAGGTTTCGATGGGCAGGAAGATCATGTCTTTAAACTTGTTGACCACCGCCGACTGAACTCCATCGGACTGTGACGAAGGCATGCAGCCGAACGGCTTCAGCGCCAGCACCATGTGGCAGAGGTGATGCACCGTGTAGTACACGTTTTTACCTACTTCAAGGTGGCCCTCGCCGCCACGTGCGAACTGGTTGTAGAAGGGATGCGCCAATTCGGCGAGTTCGGTCTGGGGAACCAGGTGGTGCGTGATTCCACCCAGGTGCTTGATGGTGCGATGGTAGAAGAAGTTCCACGCCTTTTCGCCGAACCCGATGCCCCAAAGCTTCTTATGTAGCCCGAGGTAGTTTGCCAACTGCTTTTTTACTTCATACCATTCGGGAGTGCGGTGCGGGCGGTTCACCGGCCATTTCGCAATGGCGTGCGCCTTGGCCTGATACATGAGGTAGGCGACCCACGTGGCGATGGGTTCCACCACCACTTGCGCGCCTTCACGCTCCAGAAAGTCGAACATGTGGAAGTTGCCGTCGCCTTCGGTGATCTGTGCCCAAAACTCGCCTGTGATCTTCACCACCGGCTTCACTTTGGTGCGGTCCACCTCGATCGTGTCCATCTTTTTCCGGGCGTTATCGAGTGCGTTCAGATAGTCCTTGCCCCACATGTGCTCATGCCATTTGCCAAACACATTGGCGGTATTGCGCAGGATCTTATTGTTCTTGAACTTGGGCTTCAGCCAGGTTGGGGCGCGTTCTTCGATTTCGAAGCTTTTACGATTACGCAGGTCCTCGCACAAGCCATCAACCGCCTCGCGGAAGATGCGGTCTGTATCGCCCTTATTCACCTCGAAGGGGCGGACCTGGTAGATCAAGTCGTTGAAAACATCGCCCAGGTGCATCGCGTTTAGCATGCCGAAGCCAAAGTCGATCGTAAATTTCAACCCCGGTTCGCCGGATGCGGCTTTGATCCCGTCACTGTCCTTGAACAATAGTACCCGGAAGCCGTCGAAGCCGGCATTCTTCAGCGCGAAACGATACTCAGCTTCATACATGCCGAAGCGGCAGGGGCCGCAGGAGCCGGCGGTGAAGAAAACATAATTGTCCAGGATCTTCTGCCGAGGAATCCCTTCTTTCTCCATGAACTGGAGGTACTGCACCAGATTGCCGACGGTGAAGTACGTGGGATTACATTGCCCGTTGTTGCCAAATTCCTTGCCCGTCTGGAAGGCAGCCACGTTCGGCACTGGCAACTTTTCGCAGCGGTAGCCGCAACCCTGGAAGACAGCGCGGATCAGGTCTTCGTGTTTCCAGGTGAAACCTCCAAAGAGAATTGTGACTTGGCTGCGCTCCTCGGCGGTAAAAGCGCGCTCCACCGGCCGATGAAAATGGTCCTGCGCGTCCAGACCAGCGATCTTGCGTAGGCGCGCGCGTTCGGCAGCCAGCCGCTGCTTGATTTCTACATCGTCTTCAATTCGAACGAGATGGGTCGCCATTATCTTCCTCCGGCGTATGCAGTGTTTTGATTTGTTGGGGTGAGGCGGACGATAACTGAGGAGTCCGTGAGCAACAGCACGCGGACCGATGCGCAACTACAGGACTTGCTTTCAGCGAGTGGTTGGAACTCGCTATGGCAACGCATCTGAAACTCCTTACAGCTTGCGAAAAGGAGGTTCGATGTTAACGCCACAAGGGTCGTTGCATGACGAAAACCCGCGGGCGCCGAATATTGCAACAAACCGCAGCAGACTTCCCAGCAGGGAGCCGCCTAACTACAAAAACCTCACCTCAGGGTGAAACTAGGTGAAGCTGCCGGTCACGCCTTGGAATCCATGAGCTGCCTGGCTCAAGACCCAGTTAATGACCCTGGTGTCGTTGTAACAGAAACCGAGGTTGTGATTCAAGGTCGAGAAGCAATGAGTTTGACAAGATTTCTTCATCTCGTCTAATTGTGAGACATCAAACCTGTGATTTTCAATGACACCCCAATCATGGGTAGCAGAGTACATGGGAAAGCACGGGGCTAGAGTGCCGTCGACACGGATAATGATCGAATTCTGGCCGGCACGGCAATTCCAGGGTTCCACCTTTCCACGCAGGAATTCCTTCATGTCTTGCAGGCGCTTCACCGAGTTCACCATCTTATAGCCTGATTTGTTCTTCTCGATCAGCCAGTCCACCAACTCATCCACTTTGGGCCAGTCTTCCGGATGGATGAAAGTGTCGTTGGCGTCATAGTGCTTGAAATGGTTCTGTTCAATCATGGGAGATTCATTGATGTGGTAGTCGGTTGCTATACCGTGATCACGAGCGATTTCTGTCAACTGCTTCACGTCCTCGTGGTTATTGCGGCAGATGTTGATATTGAAGAAGACGGCGTATCCGTACTTGTATTGCTTGCGCAGCAGATAGTCGAAATATTTGCGCACCGGAGTCAAGGCCTTGGCAAGCCCCGGCTTCTCGTCCACCACGTCGACGGCAAAATTGAAGATCGCGACACCTGCGTCCGCCAATCGATCGATTACGTCCGGACGTAACAAGCGCGCGTTGGTAGGCATGTAGATCCAGAAACCCTTCTTCGCCGCGTAATAGCTGATCTTATGTACCAACTGCGGGCGCAGGAGGGGTTCGCCGCCCATGAACGCCAGTACACGGCAGGTGGTGGAGTGCAGCCAGTCAATCGAGCGCTTTGCGGTCTCTTCACTCATGCCCTTTACGCTGTTGTCGAACGCCCAGCAGTAATGACAGTCAAGATTGCACTTCCACTCAGTGAAAAGATAGGCAATGATCGGATGAAAGGGCCCAGGCAAAACTCGGGACTTGATATACGGGAAGAGCCACCCGTTCATCGCTCTGAGAACAAGGGGAGCAGTCCAGCGCCGCTTGCCGGCGCGAGCCAGGGCGAGATTCTCCTCGTAATTGTCATCTTGGGCCAGCAGTTTCGGATGCTGGGGAAAAACCGGCTCGGGGAATTTGTCATTGCCATTTCCGGGTAACAACACAGGCCTGGGAGCCGGTGACTTGGTCAGCAAATCGTGAAGTTGGACATCCAGACGAAAAGTGGGAGGGGCTTCTCTGCCATCGTGCTGCTGTTCCTGAAGGGCGGGCATACTTTCTCCGTGTAATCAGGGTTTAACCCATAGGTTTTAACTTGGATGATTGACTCTTCCGTTGGTTGCATAAAAAAGTCCCATTCTTGCATTTTCTTGCATGTCGCTATAAACAACGTGTTTTCATAAAGTTGCGCCTGTAGAACGGTTTTCGCACCAGGTTTTTTTCGTTCCTTACACCGCCTCCAATGCCTTTCAGCCTTTTATTCAGCTCTTCGGCTCAAGAGTCTACTCTTGTCCCTAAAACCACATCTAAGCTTTATGCGCCTTCAAAAATCATAATCACCAACACGGAAGGAGACGGTTTCTATGAAAAAGCTTTTGACTGGAGTCTTTGCAGGAGTGGCCCTTTGCGGGATCTCCCTGGCACAGGACGCGACGCCACCGCCGCCCAATGGCGCCGCGCCACAGGGTCAACAGAGTGCTCCGACGACGCAGAGTCCGGCGACATCTCAACCCGCCTCGCAGCCGGCGAGCGGGACCTCGCGGATTGCGCCCGGCAGCGTTATCCCGGTTCAGCTGACAAAAAGCGTCGATGCGAAGAAAGCGAAGACTGGGGACGAAATCGAGGCTAAGGTTACACAAGACCTGAAGGCCGGGAATGGCGAAGTGATTGTGCCGAAGGATACGAAGGTGGTGGGACACGTCACTGAAGCTCAGGCGCGCACCAAGGAGCAGAAAAGTTCACAAGTAGGCATCGCCTTCGACCACGCGGTGATGAAGAATGGTGGCGACGTCGCGTTGCCAATGTCGATTCAGGCCATCATTGCGCCCCCGGGTTCGAACAGCGATAACAATAACGCCGGTGGCGAGCAACCAACCTCCGGGCCTTATGGGGGCCGAGCGTCGTCAGGCAACAGCGGCGGACGGTCGACCGGGGCGGGAGCACCCTCGCAGGCGGCGAATCCTGCAGCCGGCGGCGACTATCCCAGCAGTGGCCAAACCGGAACAAACGCCCGTCAGCCCATCACGGGCAACACCCAAGGAGTGGTTGGAATCGCTGATCTTAAGTTGTCAGCCGCAGCGAATACGGCGCAAGGGTCGGTGATCAGCTCGGAAAAGAACAACGTGAAGCTGGAGAGTGGCACGCTGATGCTTTTGCGAGTAAATCAGTAAACGATTTTCTCCGGGAACAGAGAGAAGGAAAAAGTCCAGCCGTGAGGCTGGGCTCATGCGGCCGTCGAATCAGTGCGATGTGCCTGCGCTCTGGCAAGTCTTAGTCATGTGTTTAACCGAGCTCACCTCGATCGCTTTTTGGGACGAGCCGCTGCTTTGACCCATCGCGCCGCTGCTTCCGCCGGACGACGTGGTTGCTGTTGTTGCCGTGCCGGAGACTTTGATCTCGTGGCCGACGTGCTCACTGAGCTTCGCGGTGTCTCCGGTCAGCTGGTAGGTATTGCCGCTCTTGTCGGTCAACGTATAGTTGCCCTCTGAGCCGCTCAAACAGCCTTGAACTGTCATCTGGCTGCCTGTATTTGCGGACTTTTCTTGACCCGCCGAACTTGAACCGGTTTGGCTCCGATCGCTTTGCGCTGCCACCCAGGAAACGCTAAGTAGCAGCACCGATAGTAGAAGTAATAAATGTCGCATACAAACCTCCTAGTTCATTTTGGTTATGGGCGTAGATACAACCTGAAGTTGGATGGGCACCGGTTAGCAAAACGAAGTAGCTGCTCTAGCAGGCGGAAAAACCCTGCTCGGGCAAATTCGTGGCTGAAAATATGGGGACGCCCGGTTTCTCCAGCCGATACAGCACACCTAGAGGACACAGCCTGCAGCCGGGAAAGCGCTGCCCTTCGACGCACATTGTGTGCTCAATCAATGCGTGCGGTGTCGAATGCCAGGTTGCGTAGACACCGGAGGCCGGAACCATATCACCAGGCTTGAACATGTTGAACAATCCCATCGACAGATTGATCTCCACGGTAATTGTCCTTCTTCCCTTCGGAAGCATCAATACAGCTTTTCCCGGATATTGAGGTATGTTTTCACTCGCTACTAGCCTACGTTCCAAGTAACCTGGCGGATGATTGGCGGCATCCATTCGTCAGGAGGCCTCGTCAGCAGGCCGCGAAGACTAGACAACGAGACGGAAAAGGAATAGGGGACTGTCCGATGCATAAGAATGCACCTGCGGCTTGGGCAATTGCACTGCTGGTCTTATGCTTGTGGTCTATGTGTGCCGCGGCGCAAGGCTTGGAGCATGGGCCGGTTGGAAGCCGAAAACTGGATGGGATCCTCGCATACATCTCTTCTAGCTGGACCGCTCTGACTCGTTCTACCACTACCTGCGAGGGTATTGTCGATCCCAAGCTGGTTGAAACTGCGGTGCTCTACGTGCCCGCCGATTTGCCAATTCCACCAACAGTCGGTGGACTTTCACGGGAATGCAATGTTCGGGTGGAACATCTTCCGATCATTATCCGAGGACCAGGACAAGTAACGCGCAATCAAATTGCTGCTCCCGGCCTGCTTTTCCTCGAGAATCCCTATGTCGTTCCCGGCGGACGATTCAACGAGATGTACGGCTGGGACAGCTATTTCATCATTCGCGGCTTGCTGCGGGCCGGCAAAATCGACTTGGCTCGGGGCATGGTGGAAAACTTTTTCTTTGAAATCGAACATTACGGCGGCGTCCTCAACGCGAATCGCACGTACTACCTTACCCGTTCGCAGCCGCCGTTTCTGAGTTCTATGATCCTGGCGGTCTATGAGGCGGACAAGGCGCGGGGTCAGGCGAGCCGCGAATGGCTGGCCAAGGCGTATCACTATGCCGACCAGGACTACAAAATGTGGGTCCGCGAGCCGCATTTGGCAGGGACAACCGGCCTTTCGCGCTACTACGACTTTGGCGAGGGGCCGGTTCCCGAAGGACTGCACGACGAGGTAGGTTACTACCATGACGTGCTGGCGTATTTCCTAAAGCAAAGCCAGCCGACTCCAGACTTGGTTGAATCAAGTACCGTGGACTCGCTCCCGCACCCCGAGTATTCGCTGCAGCTTTGCGGGGATAAGAGCTCTCCTACAACTGATTCGAAATGTGATCTGGTGAAGTACGTTGCCCTCAGTCCCGAATACTACAAAGGTGATCGCAGTATGCGTGAATCGGGCTTCGACATCACTTTCCGCTTCGGACCATATGGCGCAGCAACCCACCACTACACCCCCGTATGCCTGAACAGCCTCCTCTATAAAACCGAAATGGACATGGAGAAGATGAGTGCGTGGCTAGGAGACAAATCGGCCAGCATTCAATGGCACAAGCGAGCGCAGAAAAGGCGCAAGATTATTCAGACTCTCCTCTGGAACCGGCGGCGTGGGATGTTCTTCGATTATGACTTTCAAAGGAATAAACTGTCCTCGTATGAATACGCGTCCACGTTTTATCCGCTGTGGGTTGGGATTGCGACGGTCGCGCAGGCGCGTGCCGTGGTTAAGAACCTCCACCTCTTCGAACAGGAAGGCGGCTTGGCCATGGGAACCAAAGAGACCGGTGTGCAGTGGG
The DNA here is from genome assembly GCA_035512155.1 of Terriglobales bacterium. Lineage (GTDB taxonomy): Bacteria > Acidobacteriota > Terriglobia > Terriglobales > Acidobacteriaceae > JABCYV01. Next base: position 62,701 of record DATKEN010000104.1, read on the forward strand.
ACTATCCTTATGGCTGGGCTCCTATCCAATTGATTGCGGCCGAAGGTCTGCGGCGCTACGGGCACAACGCGGATGCGAACCGCGTTTCCTACAAATTTCTCGCCATGGTGCTAGCCAACTTCGAGCGGGACGCAAACATCCGCGAGAAATACAATGTTGTAACGGATTCCTCAAATATAGAGCTGGCGGAAGGCTACCGGGGCAACATCATAGGGTTCGGGTGGACGAACGCTGTCTTTCTGGAGTTCTTGAATGCGCTGCCGCAAGAATGGGTAACCCGATTGGCCGGTCCGCCGACGCCGGATCCGCGCAGGTGATTTCGCAGCGAGCTGTTTTCTTGACCCTGCAAATTGGTCCCGAGCGCTATCCTCTGGCTTTTCTGCCTCTTCCGTCGGCTACAACCGTAAGTGGGTAGGGGAACATCCAAGCACCGCATGCGCGAGCATCCGTTGCAGAATTCGCCCACTAGTGTCCCCGAAACTTCATCGGACCCGGCGCGAATCCCGGAGGAGCAGCGTATTCTCTTCCGCGAAGTTCTTACCTTATTTGAGACCAAGGCTGTTTCTTACGCCGTAGCAGGGGCGTTTGCCCTTCAACAACACACCGGCATTTTCCGTGACACAAAGGATCTGGACGTATTTCTAACCCCTGAGAGCGCCGCTTTAGCTCTTAAGTGGCTTCGAGAGGAAGGGTTCGAGTGCGAGGTTTGTGATCCGGTCTGGCTTTATAAGGCGCATCGGAATGCGTTCTACGTGGATCTCATCACCGGCATGAGCAATGCTGCTATCGTGGTAGAGGACTCCTGGATCTCGCGAGCCAGACCGGCGGTCGTACATGGCGTACGAACCCATGTGTTGAGCCCCGAAGAACTCTTGGTTTCCAAGCTCTTTGTCACCCGCCGGGAGCGCTTTGACGGGGCAGACATTGCGCATGTGATTTATCGAACGCAAGGGAAACTCGATTGGCAGCGGGTGCTACTGCTGATAGGGGAGCACTGGGAGATTCTGTTTTGGGCGCTGGTGTTGTACCGCTATGTCTATCCGGCACAAACGCACTACGTGCCTAAAAATGTCTGGCAGGATTTAGTCGCCCGTTTCCAGGACGTTATCTTGCATCCCGCTCCTGCCGCAAAGTTTCGAGGTAGCTTGATTGACGACAAGATGTTTGCCATCGACGTAAAGGAGTGGGGCCTCGAAAATCTGATACAAGAGTATCGCGGCCGCCGACTGCAACGCATTTGGACGGTGCGCTAAGTCGTCGGACAGCGTACAGGCGACTGACGATATGAGAATCGCGGCCACTGCAGACTTGCATTTCACGGCGGCGCGTCACAGCGCATTGCTTGATCAATTCAATCATGTACGCGACGTAGCCGACGTTCTGGTGCTGGCGGGAGACCTTACGAACGGCGGCCAGCCCGACGAGATGGAACCTTTGTTGAATGTCGTGGTCCGCTCCCGGGTTCCCACAGTTGTGGTGCTGGGAAATCATGACTATGAGAGCGGCAAACAGGCGGAGTTGACGCGAATGATGGCCAGCGCAGGCATCAAAGTGCTGGATGGGACAGCCTACGAACGGGATGGGATAGGATTCGCCGGCACCAAGGGTTTCGTTGGAGGCTTTGGACGGGGCGTACTAACGGCGTTCGGTGAACCTGAGATCAAGCAATTTGTGCAGGCTTCCATCGATGAGGCTCTGAAACTGGAACGCGCCATGGCGCAGTTGCGGGCACAGAAACGTATCGTCGTGCTTCACTATTCACCCGTTGCAGCCACCGTTCAGGGTGAGCCGCCGGAAATCTTCCCCTTTCTTGGTACATCGCGTTTGGCTGAGGTCGTAGATCGCCATGGTGCAGACATGGTGTTGCACGGCCACGCCCATCACGGACAGATGGAAGGACGAACGACCGCAGGCATCCCGGTTCACAACGTGGCGATCACTTTGTTGCAAGCACAGCAACCAGCATCTGCGTATCGAGTCTTCGATATATAGCTCTTCACCATTTCCTACGCTCACTTTTACCTCACCCTGTCCGAAAGACCGGATGGCGGATTCTTCCCTTAGCCGTTAACGTCGTTTAGTTCTATGCTGGGGTTGGGGGCGGTCCAGGTTTTTGTCGTTTCCCTGGTTTAGACCCGTCCGAAGCGCAACGACGTCAGGAGTGGTCACGCCTCCCATTTCCTTCTAGACAAATTTCTTAGCGCGAGTGCCGGGGGCGGCCTGCTACTCTCAGGTTCTAAGCAAGGTTAGTGAAAACTCTCGGATTGGACACCGAAACTACAGGTTTTGGCGGGGGAGCCATCCCATCGCGCGCCGTTTGCTCCCAATGATCAAGCGATTTTTTTACTTCCGCGAGCAGGAGCTGCTTTATGGCGGGGTTCGGTTCCGCGAATGCAGCTCGATAAATGTCGCTGAAGCTCGAAAATGACTTGTCTTTCATTGTGTACTCCTCTGTGAGCCTGTTTCGGTCGCCTATGCCCCATGGCCAAAGGTTTGCGAGGGTCGGTGCCGCAAATCATCGACGTTGGGTCTTTGGAATTCATTGATCGTGTTCAGGGCAGCCAGGAGCACCTGTGCCGCTCCAAGAATGAAGCCTTATCGAAGGAATCCTCGATTCGATCCATGATGGCGTCCTTTGCACTTTGCAGTCGCCGTTCAATCATGGCAGGCTCGGCTTCCAGCAGCGCCGCCTCAAACAAATACTCCCAGTTATTCTGCGAAGCCGCTGGTACGCCGGGATCTATCTTCTGTTGCATTGCTCTCTTTGACTGCGAAGGCTAGATTACACCCCACGCTTCTCAGCCCAAAGTACCCGAGCCTCGAAATCTGGCTGTCGACTGGTTTCAGTGATCAAAAAAATCAGGACTAACGAAGTGGTTATAACCCAGGGCCATACGCAGAGAGCAATACGGTCTTCACTGTAGTACACACTCGGGGATGAAGATACGGCAGGCTTTAGGGCGGCCGCCCAACTCGCGAACCCCTAAATGACTTCTTTCGCGGCCGGTTGTCCGATGAGGCTGGAGACTAATCCATCTTCTGCTCTCTCTGGTGCAACTAATAGACTGCAGGGAACTTGGTCGAAAGTCCACGGGGAGGGGCCCAGCGCCTTTGACTATGCCAACTGTCAGCGAATATCCGTCCGGCACAGGCCCAAGCCCAAGGGATGCGACCGAATCAAACGTTATCGAACACGGCGGTCACGCCGAGTGGCCAGCCCAAGTTCGATCCGCACTTAGAAAACTGGGTCCCGGACTTGTAACCGGCGCGTCCGACGATGACCCAAGTGGCATCGCCACTTATTCTCAGGTGGGCGCACAGTTCGGATATGGAATGCTCTGGACCATGCTGGTTTCCTATCCCCTGATGGGAGCCATTCAGGAGATATGCGCCCGCGTTGGTCGCGTGACCGGTTCTGGCATCGCAGCGAACCTCCGAAAATGTTATCCGGTTTGGCTGCTTTATCTTGTCGTGGCCCTGATGCTGGTGGCCAACGTCTTCAACCTTGGGGCGGACATCGGAGCCATGGGCGCAGCGGCACAACTTTTGATTCCTGGCAGAACCTGGCTTTACGTTCTTCTATTTGGTGTGGCGTCCTTGCTGTTGCAGATGTTCGTACCATATTCAAGCTATATTAAGTACTTAAAGTGGCTGACTCTTTCACTCTTCGCTTACGTCGCAGCAGCTTTCTATGTCCAACTATCGTGGCGACAGGTGCTCCACGCAACGATCTTCCCCCATCTGACGTGGAGCACAGAGTACTTGACTGGTCTGGTCGCAGTACTCGGAACTACCATCAGCCCGTACCTCTTCTTTTGGCAGGCCTCTCAGGAGGTTGAAGAAGTTAAGAACCACCATGGAGAGAAGGCCCTAAGAAGGGCACCACGACAAGCTACTATTCAACTTGGTCGGATTCGCTGGGACACATATTTCGGTATGGCCTTATCCAACCTCGTGGCCTTTTTCATTATCTTGACGACGGCCGCCACACTTCACGCACACGGAGAGACACAAGTAGGTACGGCAGCGCAGGCGGCACGGGCGCTAGCACCCCTGGCTGGACACTGGGCTGCTGGACTATTCGCATGCGGAATAATTGGCACTGGCATGCTGGCGATTCCGGTGTTGGCTGGCTCCGCAGCATATGCCGTGGGAGAAGCATGCAAGTGGCGAACCAGCCTGGAAAACAAGCCCGAACAGGCGCCTGGATTTTATTTGACGATTGCCCTTGCAACACTGGTCGGAGTTTTCTTTAACTTCTGGCACGTTGATCCGGTGCGGGCTCTATTTTGGGCGGCTGTGCTAAATGGCGTGATTGCTGCGCCCATGATGGCAGTCATTGTGCATTTGGCTACAAATCGAAAAGTAATGGGAAAATTTGCGATTCCTCTTTATTTGAGAGTGGTTGGTTGGATCGCCACCTTGGCTATGTTTGCTGTGTCGGTCGGAGTTTTTCTCGCGCGAAAATAGGGCGGGCTGCGCTTTGTCGCCGAGCTGAATGATGGAACAAAAAGCGCTCAGCCGCCTTTGAAGTATTGAACCGCACGCTCGTGGGCCTGTGCGGCTTTTCTCGTATTGAACGTGCCGAGATTGCGTCGGCGTCCAGTTTTGGGGTTCTTTTTGCGAGAGTACAGCCGGTATTGACCGGACCTTAATTTTCGAATCATAGGGCACCTCGAGAGTTTTGATGCGGTGCGCTCGAAGGGGGATTGGCGTGAAGTCTATTCTTTTCAGCTACAACGAACAGCCCGCGCGATTACAGAATACATTCGATTTCCTTTCATTTAGCTAGCAACTTGCGCTAGAAGCACCGGTGCATCCCAAAAAAGAAATGCACAATCGAATATAGCCGGCTCTAACACGTGCCTTATCGGATATGTGGCTACGGGCTTTTAACACGCCCATCAGGAAATCAGTGTTCGTGCGCCAAAAGCTCATCTCGGACTGGCCGACTCGCATTGCGATGCTCGCGACCTTTGTAGGGATCTGTGCTCCGGCTTGGCCGGCAGGCACATCGAGTGGCGATAGATTGCCGGCGACCGAGCTTCTGCGTAACGTCGTCGATGGTGAATTGAAAGCCGAGGCCAACGATCACAGCCACTGGATGTATCAGGTCCGCGAACAGCATCGTGGAAAAGAAGAAGTGCGACTGGTTGTTCAAACCAGCCAAGGCGAACTCGACCGGTTGCGATCCGTAGACGGGCGGCCGATTACACCCGAACAAGAAAAGAGAGAAGATGAGCGCATTGACAGCCTGTTACACAATAGAGGCCAACAAGAAAAGCGTCAGCACGCCCAACACGAGGACGCCCAGCGAACTGAGCGTTTATTCAAGCTCTTACCCGACGCGGTGACTGCGCAATACGGACAACAAAGAGGCGAACTGGTAGAGATCCTCTTCGCGCCGAATCCCGATTTTCACCCCTCCTCGCATGAAGCCTCGGTCTTTCATGCCATGGAAGGCCGTATCTGGGTGAACACGAGAGCAAACAGGTTGGTGGAAATCCAGGGCCATCTTTTCAAGACGGTGAAGTTCGGTGGCGGTTTGTTTGGGCATTTAGACAAAGGCGGCGAATTTCAAGTCAAACAGTCTGAAGTGGCGCCTGCCCATTGGGAAATCACGCTCATGCATATCAACATGCGGGGCAAGGCTCTGTTCTTCAAGACCATCGGAGTCGAAGAGAACGAGGTCCGAACGAATTTTCAGCGGGTGGCAGACAATTTGACCTTGGCCGAAGCCGCGGCAAAACTGCAAAAGGAAGGCGATGCAGCAGCCTCAGGGCACACGCATTCCGGCCTGGAACAAGAGAATGGAGATAACGCTATGGTGACTGAAATCGACCGTCAAGAACTCAAACAAAAAATGGACCACCCAAAGAAGTTCATTCTGGTAGAAGCTCTGCCGCCAGAAAGCTACCATCGTGCACACCTCCCAGGCGCGATCAATTTACCGCCAGACCGGGTCCGCGCGTTAGCGACGGAATTGATGCCGCGCAAGGACTTTGAGGTCATCATCTATTGCGCCGGTCCCGCGTGTCACGCGTCCGAAGACGTTGCGCGTGAATTGTCGGAAATGGGGTAGGGGGACGTCCGCCGCTATATTCCTTCAAAAAAAGTTATCCTCGGTTCCGCCTTTCTCGCCGTCTATAACTTGGAATTTCACCTTCCGCACCAACCGCGACACTTTCCCCGAATCCTCTGATAAGACAATCTGGTATGGGCAGCCGTTAGGGAAGGACCCCTCGGTCGTCCGCTAGCCAAGCTTGGGGTTGCTGGCCACGGTGCAGACGGCTGCACGCCAGCGGGAGAAAGATTGATGATTCCAGAGCGCCGTAAGTGCTTGCGGCACAAGTTGCAGGGGCCTGCCTTCGCCAGCTTCGACGGGGTTACCGGCGGTATGATCCTGGATCTGAGCGAGGCGGGTTTGTCGATGCAGACGGCGTTGCCCCCCAGAAGCCTCGAGCCGAGTGGATCTCAGCCTGAATTTGCCCGATCCAGCGACCCACGTAGAGACCACGGGGTATATTGCCTGGGCAGATGCTCTGGGCCGTGCCGGCGTCCGTTTCTCCGAACTGCCAGAAGAGTCGCGACAACGGCTTGAGCAATGGCTCGCACTCCATGCCGCCGCGCCCAGCCGCAATGTGCCTACGCTTAGTCTGATCGAACCAGTGTTGCTTCGCGGGTTGCCAATTCCTCTGAAAAAAGGACCACTCAGCTGCGGGCCATCACTTTGGAGATGGGAACCGCTGCGTCGGACAAAGCGGAAAGGACCCAACCTGGTGCTTCGACCACGGTCCAGTACGAGTTCAATTCGCTTGGGTCAGACCTGAACGTGGCGCTGCGGCTGGTTGGCGCCCGTGCCCGCACGCTCACTCGTGGCACGGCCGCTGCCATCGCCCTTACCCACAAAGGCTCGATGATCTGCCGGGCGAGCGTCGGAGCCAACGCGCCAGCACTGGGTACGCGGCTGGACATCAACTCGGGCTTATCTGGGGAATGTGTACGCAGTGGAGAATCCCTACGCTGCGATGATGCACAAACCGACCCTCGCGTGGACCCAGAGAGCTGCCATCGACTCGGTATTCGATCCATCCTCGCGGCACCCATCCGGTATGACCGACAAATCGTCGGTCTGCTGGAAGTCTTCTCCAATCAAACTTTCGCTTTTGACGAGGGCGATGTCGCCGTGCTGGAACGCCTGGCACAGACCGTCCTTCTTTCTGTAAATCAAATGAGTATTCTTAAGCCTGGCTAATTGTGGGCGTTTTCTTGCGGCCGCAAGTGCCCTGCGCTGGTTAATGCTTTCCCTCCTTTCGACGCAAATGTGGTAACTGATGTGCCCTTGTACGTTCGTAATTTGCTGGTGCATGGCGGCATCATTACCATCGCCTTCGAGCCCCGCTTCGCGCTGATCATACACAGAACTGGCCGAATGGACTTACGCAATCATGCCTCGTCAAAAAGCAACAATCCTCTGTATTGACGACCACCTGAACGGACTCATCGGCCGCAAGATGCTGCTGGAAGAAAACGGCTATGAAGTCCTAGAAGCGACTGGCGGCCCGGAAGGCCTCAAGTTGTTCCTTTCCCACGCGGTGGATGCAGTCGTTCTTGATTACCAAATGCCGGGAATGAACGGTGATGTGGTGGCTGCCAAAATGAAGCGCATCAATTCCCAGGTGCCGATCATGCTCCTCTCCGCGTATGGACCATTGCCAGAAAGCAAGCTGAAATCAGTGGACACCTTCTTATCGAAGTCGCAGGGTTCGACGACCCTCTTATCTACCCTTCACGAGTTGCTGGATGGCCGGCCCAGGCGATTTTTTCATCGTTGGTTGGATGGCTGGAAGATTCGCAACCTCGGACAGCACAGGGATTGAATTCGGTCCGGGCACGACGAGAGGCCCAGACTGCCGTATTTCCCGCTCGCCGCAAAGGAACTGACCCTATCTCCTGACACGCTGGCCGTCCTCCATCTACAATGGCAGGGCGCAATACAACTCACCAATCCGAGGAGAGAGACGAAATGCAACGCAAAGCAAGCGCGGTGTGGAAGGGCGGTCTCAAGGACGGCAAAGGGGTGGTTTCCGCCGCCAGCGGCGTGCTGTCCAATACTCCGTATTCATTTAGCACACGTTTCGAAAACACTCCCGGTACCAATCCTGAAGAACTGATCGCTGCGGCGCATGCGGCATGTTTTTCGATGGCACTTTCTGCGCAATTGGGGGAGGCAAAGCTGACGGCTTCGAGCATCGAGACTGCAGCGACGCTAAGTTTGGAAAAACTTGACTCTGGTTGGACGATTACCGCCGTCCATCTCGATGTGGTGGGCCGGGTGCCGGGCGCCGACCAGGCTGCTTTTCAGAAAGCAGCAGACAACGCCAAGAGTGGCTGCCCGGTCTCGAAGGTGCTAAAGGCAAATATCACGATGAGCGCCAAGCTGGAAGGCTAGGGCACGGTCAGACATCAGACATCGGACCTCCGCCCTCGGGTCGTCCTGAGAACGGGGTCTGTAGTCCAAGGTGCAAGTTTTTAGTCCTGCGACCGCAAAGTTTCCCGAATCTCGTGGTTGATGCGTGCGGCGTCATCCGCCGCCTTCTCTATCAACTGTGTCCATTTCTTGGTGTCCGCGTCCAGATTTGCCTCTTGCAACAGATAAGCAGCTTGCAAGATGATTTCGACAGTATTGCTCAGATCATGGGTCAGGGCGCGCAGACGCCCGCGGACATTGTCCGGCAGCTTGGGAGAATCTGTCATCGTGTCCGGCCCGCCATCTTCGCACACTGGCACGTTAAATCAGGAGGCTCGTTTGATTGACAGCCAGCGGTGCCCCTGTAGAATATTACTCGTTGTCCTTTCCTGAGAGGCTAGCCCGAGAGGGTCGCCCCGAAACACTTTTAGCCATCGTGGCGGAATTGGCAGACGCGCATGGTTCAGGTCCATGTACCCGCAAGGGTGTGGGGGTTCGAGTCCCTTCGATGGCACCAGTAATCAATCCCTGAGGTCGAGAGGTTCTCCCTGAAAGCGAGGCCCGGCGTCTGGATTCACTGATCTTGTCAGGCCAACGCCTGACTGGTTCCAACTACGGAGCTTGTCTCAAATCTCTTACCGAGGCACTAGCTTGCGCGGAAATCACCGCGTAGCGAACTATATCGGCTACATCTTCGTTCTTCAGAACTTCGCGTGTCGCCATTAGTACGACGGCTTCGGCGAAATGGGTCGAGTTCCAGCTCTTTAGATGGATCTCAGACACGACGCCATCGCGAACCATTTCGTTGTCTTGTGCACCCAGAACCAGGACGAATCTGGGGCGCAGGTGAGGCGGCTTTTCGGGCCTGATGGTCCGCGCGACGAGTTCGCAAGCGGATACGTAAATTCTGCTCGCCTCATCCCCCGGCCACTTCTTGTGTTTAGGGTTCGACACATCAAAGGGAAGCGAACTCTGCGCGACCCCGCTAGAGTACAGGCCAGCCACCATGACGGTCGTGAATGCGCAAATTAGCCATCGCTTCATATATGGCCTCGCAGCGAGGCTGGAGCAACGATGAAGACCAGCGTTCGGAACGGGTTTTCTCGCGCATGACATCCTGGTTGCATGATCAAAGCTGGTTGGCGATCTCATGTGGGCGGTCCTTCGGGCTCGTTGGCTCAAGAGTATTCCGGACTCGCGGATAGGCAAGATATCTTAGGTAATGGGTAGAAGACTGGGCGATTCAGTTTCCCGAAGTTACAAATTCATGACGTCGGCTTTGACCGAGCCGCGGCAACGTTCCCGTATAATCGTCGCAGTTGAAAATGCCCGTCAGTCTTGAGCAGATTGTCGCCTCAACCCGCCGCCGAGTGGCAGAATCCCGGCGCAGGGTCGATCTGCGCGACCTTGAGCAGCGGGCGCAAAAGCATGAGCCGCGCGGTTTTCGGCTGGCCCTCGAGACGAAAAACCGTACAGGCGTAGCCATCATCGCAGAACTGAAAAAGGCTTCGCCATCACGCGGATTGATTCGGGCCAATTTCAATCCAGACAGCCTTGCTCGAGAACTGGAAGGGGCGGGCGCGGCTGCTCTGTCAGTCCTGACTGACGAGGAATTCTTCCAGGGATCCCTTGATAATTTGAGCCAAGCGTCGAACGTCACAAACTTGCCTTGCCTGAGGAAGGATTTCATTGTCGATCAGTTCCAGGTGGTGGAATCTCGGGCGTACGGCGCGGATGCGATTTTGTTGATCGTGGCGGCGCTCTCCCAGGCGGAGCTGATTGGACTGGCAATGGAGAGCCGCGGCCATGGCCTCGATGTTCTGTGTGAGGTTCACGATGGGGCAGAGTTGCAACGTGCCCTCGAAGCCGGCTGCAAACTGATTGGGGTGAACAACCGCGATTTACGGACCTTCAAAGTTGATTTGGAAACGGCAATTCGCCTGTCGGGGTTGATTCCGAAGAATGTTATCGGTGTGGCTGAGAGCGGCATCGACATCGGAGCAGACCTCAACCGCCTGCGCGCGGCTGGGTATCAGGCGTTTCTAATCGGTGAGTCCTTGATGAGGGCAGAATCCCCGGGCGAAGCACTGCGATCGTTAATCGCGAGTAGCGAGTCCGCGGTGCCGAGTGCCAGGTGGGGCGACTGACTGGATACTGGCGACTGACAACTGGTTTTCATGACTTGGATCAAGATTTGCGGGATTACGAATCTCGAAGATGCGCTGACCGCCGTCGACGCGGGCGCGGATGCGCTGGGATTTGTCTTCTACGAGAAGAGTCTACGCTACGTGACCCCGGCGGTTGCCAGCGGAATTACAGAACGGCTGCCTGAACCAGTTGAAAAGGTTGGCGTATTTGTCAGCGGTTCCGCCGAAGAAGTCGGAGCCGCGGCAACGAGCAGCGGGATGACGGCAATTCAGCCGTATCTCGACGTAGCCCCAGCTGAAGGTCAGGCGGAGTGCGCCTACTGCTTCGAACAGCTCGCCGAGAGGGAACCACGAATGAAGTTGATCCCTGCCTTGTCCATGTCGAGGGATCGACCAGAAGGACCTGCCATGATGTGGAACCCCGATGCGGTTCACGCTTTTCTCTTGGACACAGGTTCGCTTACACAACCTGGCGGAACCGGAAAGCCGTTCGATTGGGTCGCCAGTGTGCAAGTCGTGAAGACAATCAGGAGCTTGGCCAACGTCGTCGTGGCTGGAGGCCTGACTCCGGATAACGTGGCCGAAGCCATCCGTACACTGAGGCCTTGGGGCGTCGATGTCTCCTCGGGTGTCGAGGCCAAGCCCGGCAAGAAAGATCCCGAGAGAGTTAGAGCTTTCATCGCCGCAGTCCGGAACCTGGAGAAGATCGGATAAAAATGGCAACCGCAGTCATCACGAAAGCCAAGAAGTCGGCGACAAAGGCTGTCCCCGGCCGCTTTGGCGTTTACGGAGGACGCTACGTCCCCGAGACGCTCATGGCCGCGCTCGAGGAATTGGAGCGCGAATACGAGAAAGCGAAACGCGATCACAGCTTTCAGCGCCGTTTGGACGGACTCCTGCGGACTTACGCTGGCCGTCCCACCCCGCTGTTCTTCGCTCGCCGTCTTACCCAGAAACTCGGCGGCGCGAAGATTTATCTCAAACGGGAGGATCTGCTTCACACCGGAGCGCACAAGATCAACAACTGTTTGGGACAGGCGCTGCTGGTCGAACGCATGGGGAAGCATCGAGTGATCGCTGAAACCGGAGCAGGGCAACACGGCGTTGCAACCGCCACGGTGTGTGCGCTATTGGGGTTCGAGTGCGTCGTCTACATGGGTACCGAGGATATGCGCCGCCAGGAACTCAATGTCTTCCGGATGCGGATGCTGGGGGCGGAGGTTCGCGGCGTGGACTCGGGCTCACGCACTTTGAAAGACGCGATCAATGAAGCCATGCGCGACTGGGTGACCAACGTCCGCACCACGCATTATCTGCTGGGCAGCGTGCTGGGCGCCCATCCCTACCCCACCATGGTGCGTGACTTTCACCGAGTGATCGGACGTGAGGCACGCGCACAGATTCTAAAGGCGGAAGGCAGACTGCCTGCCGTCATCATCGCGTGCGTTGGCGGCGGGTCGAACTCCATCGGCATCTTTTACGACTTCATTAAAGACAAGAAAGTGAAATTCATCGGTGTTGAAGCCGGCGGCCGCGGCGAGCGACTAGGCGAACACGCGGCGCGCTTCCACGGCGGTTCACCCGGGGTGCTGCAAGGAACATACTCCTACGTCCTGCAAGATGACGCCGGGCAAATTGCCACAACGCACTCAGTCTCTGCGGGGCTGGACTATCCATCCATCGGCCCCGAGCATGCCTGGCTGAAAGAGATCGGGCGTGCAGAATATGTATCCGCATCGGACGGGGAGGCTCTTGAAGCCTGCACTTTGCTGACGAGGACGGAAGGCATTATTCCAGCCCTTGAATCCGCCCACGCGGTCTCTGAAGTCATGAAGCAAGCGCCGAGAATGAAGAAGTCGGACGTGGTTATTGTCAACGTCTCCGGAAGAGGGGATAAAGACATCGGGATTTTGAAGGATCAATTGAGCCTCTGACCTTCCAATCGGCACACCAAAGATGAATGTCAATAAAGTTCACATCCAAGCTCTCCCTCGTCGCCTACATAACTTGCGGCGATCCTGATCTTGCCACGACTCGCGAGATTGCGCTGGCTGCGATTGACGCTGGCGCGAACGTCATCGAGCTTGGCGTGCCCTTTAGCGACCCGCTGGCTGATGGACCGGTGATCCAGCGCGCCAGTGAGCGCGCCCTGCGCCACGGGACCACACTCGAGCAGGTGTTGAAGCTCGGAACAGAGTTGAGGAAGAAGTCTCAAGCGGGTTTGATCATCTTTTCTTATTTGAATCCGATCATCCGCATGGGACTAGCAAAGTTTGCAGCCGCCGCGGGGCAAGCAGGCATGGACGGTGCATTGATCACGGATTTGCCGGTCGAGGAAGCGGGAGATTATCTCCGCGAGATGCGAAAGAGAAGCTTGGCCACAGTGTTCCTGGCAGCGCCCACCAGCCCAGACGCGCGACTGAAGCAAATCGCTGAGGCTTCGAGTGGATTTGTGTATGCGGTGTCACGCACCGGCGTCACCGGCGCCCGTAATGAGCTACCCGAAGATGCGCAGAAACTGGTTCAGCGCCTGCGCAAGTATACCAAGCTTCCCATCGCGGTCGGTTTTGGCATATCTACGGCTGAGCAGTTTGCGGTGGTGGGAGAGTTCGCCGAGGCAGCGGTGGTGGGCAGCGCGATTGTCGAGACTATTGAGCGCAATCCGGGCAAAGAAGCAGAGAGTGTGGCACAATTTGTGAAGAAGCTTTCAGTCGTCAGCCATCAGCTTTCAGTCACTCAATAGTAGCTGCGGACGCCGCGGGGAAGTTGTACCTGACTTCCGATTTGCTAGCGCATGACATGATCATCTGGCTGAAGGCCGATTGCTGCCGGCTATGGACATTTCCGATTGGCGCAAGAAAATTGACGAACTGGATCGCCAACTGGTGCAGTTGCTCAGCCAGCGGGCACAGGCTGCGCATGAGATCGGCAAACTGAAGCGCGATGCCGGTCTGCCGATTTATGAGCCCGACCGCGAGCAAACAGTTTTTAGCAATGTGCGAAGCGTAAACCAGGGTCCACTGCCTGACCGCGACTTGCTGCGAATCTACGAACGCGTCATGGACATCATGCGCCAGATTCAGCAGGAAGAAATCGCGCCGCACCGCACCATAGACGGCTCCAGCGATACGGAATTGGATACGGACGTGAATGACTGAGAGGCAGCTAACAGTTTTCTTATGATTGTTGCCATGCAAGATTCGGCGACCGAGGAACAGATCCAGCAGGTGGTCGAACACCTGATCCGGATGGGCTTCTCTGTACACCGCACCACTGGGGAGCGGCAGACGGTGCTTGCCGCGGTGGGCGCTCGGGTCGATTTTGATACTCGCAATCTTGAAGTCCTGTCCGGAGTCGAGCATGTCCACCGGATCAGCGCGCCTTATAAGCTGGCGGGACGAAGTTTCCGCCCCCATGGGACCATCGTCGAATTTGCCAACGGAGTGCAGATAGGCGGTGACCAGGTAGTGGTGATGGCTGGTCCATGTTCGGTGGAATCGAGGGAGCAGCTTTTCACCGTGGCTGAGCAGGTTTCGAAGGCCGGCGCGCGCGTCCTGCGTGGTGGCGCCTTCAAGCCCCGAAGCTCACCTTATTCATTTCAGGGAATGGGCGTGGAAGGTCTCAAGCTGTTGCGTGAGGTAGGCGACCATTTCAACCTGCTGGTGATCAGCGAGGTCATGGAGATCGCGCAGATCGACGTCATGCTACCTTACGTCGATATCTTCCAGGTCGGTGCCCGCAACATGCAGAATTTCAATTTGCTCCGTGACCTGGGCAAAGTCAAGAAACCGGTCCTGCTCAAGCGCGGAATCGCGGCCACGTTAGAGGAGCTTCTGCTATCCGCCGAATACATCATGGCAGGCGGAAACTACGATGTCATCTTATGTGAGCGTGGCATCCGCACTTTCGAGACCTACACCCGCAACACTCTGGATGTTTCGGCCATTCCGATCATCAAGAAGCTCTCGCACCTGCCCATGACGTCAGATCCGTCCCATGGCACCGGCTTACGCGACAAGGTCCCGCCCATGGCTCGAGCGTCGTTGGCAGCGGGGGCGGACGCCCTGCTGATCGAAGTCCATCATGATCCGGACAGGGCGCTGTCGGATGGGGCGCAGTCACTCTATCCGGAACAGTTTTCGAAGCTGATGGATGAGTTGCGCATGATCGCACCCGCGGTAGGTCGCAAGCTGGCTTGATTATCACAAACAACCATACTGAGAACGCAGCATTTACAATTTCTTTCCCGTGTTTTCTCGGCGGCTAATCTGAATGCCCATTCGCCAGATCACGATTATCGGCACGGGCTTGATCGGGGGGTCCTTTGGACTAGCTCTCAAGAAGCATGGATACGCTGGCCGTATCGTGGGCTGCGACCGTGCGCCTGTGTTGGAGCGTGCGCGCGCCAAGGGCGCCATCGATGCAGGTCACACCAACCCCCCTGATGCTGTCCGTGGAAGTCAGGTGATTCTTCTGGCCACGCCCGTAGGCGCGATTGTCGAGTTGATTGGCCGCCTGGGCCCCGCGCTTCCGCCAAAGACTTTGCTCACCGACGTTGGCAGCACCAAGTCCGAGATTCTTGCGCGCGCCAAGGCTGTTCTCGGGAAAGAGACCGGCCGTCGATTTCTCGCCGGTCATCCCATGGCAGGCAAGGAACAGACCGGCGTGGAATTCGCCGATCCTGATCTCTTCCAGGGCGCCGCTTGGTTCGTGACGCCGGTGCCGGCCCAGAAAACATTCGACGGTTTGAGCGGCGAGTTCCTCCAATGGGTGGAGAACATCGGCGCTCGGGTTGCCGCCATGAACGCGGATGCCCATGATCAACTCTGCACCTGGATCAGCCACCTGCCACAGATGATTTCGACCGCGCTGGCTGCCACGCTGGTTGACGAATATGGCGAGGATGCTCCACTGCTCGAAGTCGGCGGACGGGCTTTGCGCGAGATGACGCGTATTTCGGCCAGTTCGTACTCAATGTGGCGCGACGTCGCGCTCACCAATAAAAAAAATCTCAAGCGTGCCCTGTTAACCATGGAACAGCGACTGGCCCACATCCGGGAAAATCTAGACACGAAAGAGTTAGCCATGGAGTTTGAACGGGCTCACCATTTGCGGAAAATCTCACCACCGAGGCACAGAGACAGAGAGAAGACAAAAAGTTGACAATTGCCTCCGGGAATTGTCGGCGCTTTCTCCGTGACTCCGTGTCTCCGTGGCGAGTTATTCTAGAATCGCAATCTCATGAACAAAGTCGTAGCTAGCGCCGACGAGGCGATTCGCGATGTCTTTGACGGCGCAACCATCATGGTGGGCGGCTTTGGGCTGTGCGGTATCCCAGAAAACCTGATCCGTGCCTTAGTCCGCAAGGGCGTCAAGAACCTGATAACCATCAGCAACAACGTTGGCGTTGACGGTTTTGGTATGGGGTTGCTACTCGCGGCGGGACAAATCCGCAAGCACATCGGGACTTACGTGGGCGAAAACAAATTGCTGGAGCAGATGGTCCTGCAAGGCAAAGTTGAACTCGATCTCGTGCCTCAAGGTACTTTCTCCGAACGTATCCGCGCCGGCGGCGCTGGCATTCCTGCATTTTTCACTCCCACCGGAGTTGGTACCATCGTCAGTGAAAACAAAGAGGCGCGCGAGTTTGATGGACGCATGTACGTAATGGAACACGCACTCAAAGCCGACTTCGCGTTTGTCAAAGCCTGGAAGGGCGACAAGTGGGGCAATCTGCTGTATCGCAAGACTGCCCGAAATTTTAATCCCATGATGGCAACAGCGGCGAAAGTAACGATTGCGGAGGTCGAGCATCTGGTCGAAGTCGGCGAACTGGAGCCTGACTTGATTCATACCCCCAGCGTTTACGTGAAACGCATTTTCCAGGGAAAACTGTTCGAGAAGCGAATCGAGAGAAGGACAGTGAGAAAAGCTAGCTAGAGCGAGTCAAAATCAGCGCTCAGGTAAATCCGCGATCACTGAAACCTATGACCGGAGAGCTATGTCCACTACCTCCAAATCGCTGAAAGACATCGACAAGCGCGACCGTATCGTCAAGCGGATCGCGCGGGAACTGCGCGATGGCTTCTTTGTGAACCTGGGCATCGGCATGCCCACGCTTGTGGCCAACCACGTGCCGCCCGGCATGGACGTAATCCTGCAGAGCGAGAATGGCATGCTGGGCATCGGTCCCTACCCGATTGAGGGTCAGGAAGATGCTGACCTGATCAACGCCGGCAAAGAGACCGTCAGCGAGATGGCGGGCACTGCGTATTTTTCCAGTGCCGATTCTTTTGCCATGATCCGAGGTGGCCACATTGACTTGAGCGTGCTTGGCGCGATGGAAGTTGATGAAGAAGGCAATCTCGCGAACTGGATGATTCCGGGCAAAATGGTCAAAGGCATGGGCGGAGCCATGGACCTGGTGGCGGGCGCGCGTCGGGTGATCGTCGCTATGGAGCACACCACCAAAGACTCTCAGCCCAAAATTCTGAAGAAATGCACTCTGCCGCTGACTGGGGTAAAGGTAGTGAACACCATCGTTACCGAGATGGCTGTTATCCAGGTGACACCTGCCGGCCTGGTATTGGAGGAGATTGCACCCGGATTAACCGCGGATGATGTGCAAAGAGTGACTCAACCCACCCTGGTCGTCGATCCAAATCTGAAGATAATGGAAAGCTAAGCGTCACTTTCCATTTTTCTTCCTGAGCGAAGTTTTAGTTCCTTTGGCATACGAAAGGAACAACGAGTCGAACGATCCCTACCCAAGAAGGCCTTTTGATGACGCTGCGATGTTCTCAGCGCATCGGATGGAGTCCGCGAGGTCCTTCGACTGCGCCTGCCCATTCGTAGAAAACGAATGGACAGGCTGCGCTCAGGATGACAATTTGATTAAGAGATCAGATGACAGGCCCTTAGTTTCCCACCATACTTTTCACTCTCGCCGCGTCGAACTCATCGCCTTTTTGCCAACCCACTACTCTCGGCAGATTCGCCGCTTCCCACCCCAGCGCAAAACCAAACCGCGCCATCGCGGCATCACCCGTAAAGTCCATGTCGGGATGATATTTGTCACTTGGCTGATGGTAATGTTTTGTAGTGTACTCATCCGCCTGCTGGACGCCCCAGGCGGCATCGTGTCCCTTGTACTTCACCCCTTCATTGATAGAGAAGGCTGGAATGCCGACACGGGCGAGGCTGAAGTGATCAGAGCGATAGAAGTGTCCGGCTTCGGGGCGGGCATCTGGACGGATCGTCAGCCGGAAGTCTTTCGCGAGTGCCTCCACTATTGGGTAAAACGTGGTTCGCTCTGAGCCCGATACTTCCACTTCTTCCGGAGCGCCCAGAGGCGGCACATCGTCGTAGTTCAGATCCAAAGCAATCTTTCCTGCGGGCACAGGAGGATGCTTGCCCAGGTACTCGGAGCCCAGGAGTCCCTGCTCCTCCGCCGTCACGGAGGCGAAGAGGACGGATCGCTTCGGCCGCTGGGACGCAAGCGCATAGGTCCGCGCTACCTCCAAAAGGATGCCGCAACCGGTAGCGTTGTCATTCGCCCCGTTATAAACGTTGTCTCCAGGCATATCAGGACGAATGCCCAGGTGATCGTAGTGTGCTGTATAAATGACCGCTTCGTTCTTGAATCTGACGTCCGAGCCAGGCAGCATGGCAACAACGTTATTGGATTCGAAGGGTCGAATCTTGCTCACCATGTGCGCTAACAACTTCGTGCGTAGCGCGACGGGATGAAAGTCACGCGAACGCGCGTCGGACATCATCTTGTCCAGATCGAGTCCTTCTGCCGCCGCCAATTTTGTTGCGACGTCAAGATGCACCCAGGACGCTACTTTCAACTTAGGCGTGCCGTCGAGCTTCAGATATGCCTTCTCGCCTGAATTCGAATTCCGGACCACATCCCAGGGATAGCTTGCCATTTCGGTCTTGTGAATGAGCATCGCGCCTACAGCGCCTTTGCGCGCAGCTTCTTCGAACTTATAAGTCCAGCGCCCATAGTAAGTCAGGGCCCTACCCTTGAAAAATTTGGGATCGTCGGAAGGTGGCTCATTCACTAGCATCAGCAGCACCTTTCCTTTGACGTCGACACCTTTGTAGTCATCCCAGTTATATTCCGGGGCCTCGATGCCATAGCCCACGTAGACGATGTCGGCATCTACCTCCGATTGCGCCTGCTGGGTTTCGTCATAGGCCACATATTCATCCCGGGGCACAAGAATCATCGCGCGATTGCGCGGTAAAACCAGTGAAAGATTGGTGTCTGGCAACGTTGTAACTCCCACCAAAGGTACCTTCTGCATGTAAGTGCCGTTGTCTCCGGCGGGTTTCAGGCCATCAAGCGCAAACTGGGTTCCGATATATTCCGCTGCGATATCGCCTCCACGCTGCCCGGTCCCGCGACCCTCGAGAAGATCATGCGACAGGAAGCGCACGTGCGCCCGAATGCGCTCGGGATCAATCTTCTGCAGGGCGGCAATGGCCGAGCCCGGAAGCCGTGCCGACGTTGCAGCCGGCCGCGTTTTCTTCGGCGAATCCTGCCCCCAAACGCCGATTACCACAAGAACAGCAGACAATGCCACCAGGCTCTTTCTCATGCAGAAGCACTCCTAAAAAGCAAAGACGAAATGAGAACCGTCTATTGTACGGGAAGAGAACGTCAGGCGTAGGGCTCTGTCATCGGACCAAGCACTGCATCCTTTAGACCTAAGACCTCGTCGTGGAAGCCTCCCTTGCTGTCATCCCGAGCGCGGCGAGGGATCTGTAGTTACTCATAGCGGTCGCCGGAGACGTCCAACATGTGAGGTCCGGCTTCCCGTTTGGAGTCCGCGACCGCGGACTAGTTTTTCGAGCTTCAACCAGCGCGGAAATCGGCCACAGATTCATCGGGAAGGAATACAGGCGTCGGCATGCCACCTTGCGCTTCCCCCACTCGCCGGTTGATCTCCTCGATTTCTTTCCGCATCCAGCCCACACTGGAGATCTCGATTTCACCATCAGAGGCAATCCAGAAAATCGTAGGCACATTGGTCAGGCCATACGCATTCGATACTGGGTAGGTATTGGTGTCGTCGAGCAGCACGGGAAAGGTCAAGCCATATTCCTTTATGAACTCAGCTGTATGTGGCTTGTCATTCTGCGAGATGCCTACCATCGTCACCTGCTGGTTCCCATGCGCCTTGTAAATCCGCTCCAGAAAGGGGAAGGCATATTGGCAAACTGGGCATGACACTTTGAAAAACGCTGCTATCACCGGCCCTCGCGCGAGGGCGTCGCGCAACGAGAATTGCTTTCCGTCCATCATGGGTAGCGTGAAATCAGGAGCCGAAGTTCCCTTAGTGAGAGCGGCCATCTTTCGTCCTCCGAAGATACTGTGAAGCCATTTCATAACAGTTAGATGAGTCTCGCAGCTCGCAGGATTTTCCTGGCCAATCCGGTCAGGGGCAGGCGGGCAAGGCGTGCCTTGGATATCCATTTCCCGTCAGACTGGTCAGACGCTGGGGCCTGACTCACAGCAACCTGGTAATCAGTTACTGTGATCGAATGCCGCAAGGTAAGCCAGGGAGACACGCCGTTTGCTCCCCGGATCTCCGGAAGTTCCCACATGCCCGGCATCAGTGATGCATCCTTAGGCCGCCTGACCAGGAAGACCGAACCATTGTGGCAATCGAGCGCATAGTGAATCATGCGTTTGTTCTGGCGACCCAACGTCTTGGGCTTCGGCAGACTTCCGCGCGAGTCGCACTGTTCGTACACAGGACACACCGAGCATCGCGGCTGGCGCGGCAGGCAAATGGTTGCGCCGAGCTCCATCATGGCCTGGTTGAAGTCGCCCGGCCTCCGCTGGGTAAGCAATTCCTGTGCGGTTTCCCACAAGAGTTCACCGCTAAGATTGTCAGCCACCAGCCGACGGAGAACACGTTTTACGTTTCCATCCACGACGGCCGTCGGCTCGTCGAATGCGATGCTGGCAATGGCCGCTGCTGTGTAGCGGCCAATCCCCGGAAGCGCCGACAGCGGTTCTGCGCTAACCGGAAATCTTCCGGCCTGCTGCTTGACGATTACTTTTGCGGCAGCATGCATCATCCGCGCGCGCCGGTAGTATCCCAGCCCGCTCCATGCCGCCAATACCGAAGACTCTCGAGCTGCTGCCAATTTCTGCACGGTCGGAAAGCGTCGCAGGAATCTCTGATAGTGTTCCAGCACCGCACCGACGCGCGTCTGCTGTAACATGATTTCCGACAGCCAGATGTGATACGGATTGCGGTCTTTACGCCAGGGCAAATCACGCCGCCTGTGGTAATACCAACTCAGCAAGCTTCGGCGAAAATGCTGTTTCTCGGTCGGATTGTCGACAAGAGCCGTCAACTATTTCCCCACTGGTCCCATCACGGAATGCGCGAGAGCCATCCAGCCCCCCTTCTGTTGCTGCCAGACGGTCATCATTCGCACGGGTGCAGAAGGCAGGGGCTGTTCACTGTAAGTGCCACGCAGCGCAATCGTATAAGTCACCACTAACGTTTGGCCGTTCAACTCGATCTGAAAGTCACCGAGGGAGTAGTCGTCCAACCGCAACTGCTTTAAGTGTTCGACCGTGGCCGCGCGGTCCATCCGGCCCTCCTCTGGGGTCACCGAAATGTAGTTTCCTGCCAGGTGGCGGCTAAGTTCGTTCCAGTTCTTGGCTCTTACCTCTTTCCAGAAGTTGCGTTCCAAGCTCTCACCGCCAGTCACATCCGACCAGTTGTTGACGGCGTGCTCGCGCCATACCGAGCAGCCTTGAAGTGCCATGACCAAGCAGAACAAGACCGAAACCACCAGGCCATTTCGCATGACGCGATTCTAACTCGTAATTGCTACTCGGCAGGAAGTCTTCAATCCTCAAATTTCGCGTGTCGTGAATTTGCAGCGAATTTGCTGTCCGTGACGACCGAGACTCAAGACTCTAAGCGAGGGGTGTAACAGGCGATGCCCCTGGGTTGACCGTAGCGGGTGCTGCAGGAAATAATGTCGGGGCTCAACATCCGGAGCGACGGTTAGCTGTCTCTTCAGGAATTCGAGGGAGACGTGAGCGACTTTAATCGCGCCTCGGCGCGTGTGAACAGATCGGTGTCGGAAGCTGCCGAGCGTTTAGAAAAGGAAAGCGCGGAACTTATCGCCTACCTCAACAACGAGGTGGTCCCCGCTGTCCGTCAGCACTCCAGCAAAGCACTACGAGTTGCGGCTGAAGAGCTTGTACGATTGGCCGACTACATGGAAGAGACCCAACGTCCCAAGTGAAACTGCGATCTGCTGTTCATGCGGTCTTCGTTCTGCTTTTTGTTCTGTTGTTGGCCGATTGCAGCGGGCACAAGCAGACCGACGCTAAAGTACCACCTCCGCCAGCGGTCGAGTCAACACCGGTCCCAGGAACCTCTGCGTCATCTCAACCTCTTCCCGGGAATGAGGTACCTTTAACGGAAAAAGGAGAGAAGGAGAAAGACGCTCTCTCATTTCCCGCCGATGCTAAACCCATCCTTGTCGACACCGGTTTAGCCAGTTGGTACGGCGCGCCGTACCACAACCGCCACGGATCGAATGGCAAGATCTACGACATGAACGCCATGACTGCTGCCCACCGCACACTCCCTCTGGGCTCGATCGTGCGGGTGACGAATGTCAAGACCGGGCATTCTGCGATCGTCCGTATCACCGACCGCGGACCATTTATCGAAGGACGAATCTTGGACCTCTCACTTGCGGCGGCGAAGAAGGTGGATGTCTGGCAGCCGGGTATTGCGGCCGTGCGCATGGAAGTATTACGTGCGCCCGTTCCCCTCACCCAGGGCGGCCGCTGGGCGGTGCAGATCGGAGCCTTCGGTGAGCAGGATATAGCGCACTCAGTTGCGGACCGCCTGTCCCGCCGTTATCACACCGCCAAAGTTCTGTGTTTTAGCAGTCCGGTCGGGGACTGGTGGGTGCGCATCCGAGTGCAAAATGACGATCGCAGACGCGCCGAAGAAGTTGCACACACCGCGCAAACCATGCAAGGCAGTATCTTCCTGGTTAGGTTGGACTAGCGGGGCTACATTAATTGTGATTAGTGAAGCGGCGTGATCTCGTAGCGGTCGCAGACCCGATTGGCGATTTCCCACACCTGATCGAATTTCCCCATGCGCGGGACTGAAATCCGCCAAGTAAGTTCGCGAATAATGTCTTCCAACGCCCGATCTAATTGTGCCAACGGAGACATAGTCTAACAACCGCGGTTTCGTTCCTTCGCAACATGCCGGGCTTGCGACCGGCGAGCCGCATTCCCATGGGAGCAGGTTCGCTCCCATGGGCTCTGCGTTACTCTCGCTACTGTTCCGTGCTTACTAAAGTATTTGATTCATGCACTGGAACTGCGGATAGGGCCCGGATGTCAAGAGTGTGTAAAGAGATTGTTTTGGCCACGCTGAGATCCTGAGCGGGGACTACACGACTGTGCCAGATGCTCGCACGAGCGGGCCATTCCACACTTACTCCCGGGCAATTATTTATTGATGGGTAGGCGAGCGACACTGCTCGTGACCGTCACACTGGGAGGGCAAAGCCTTGGCAACAACTGATACAAAGGAACAGGAAGAAGATCTGGCAGTGCGATGGGCCTTGGAGGATTTAGAGAGTTTAGCCGAAAAAGGTGGGTTCGCGACGGATGACGTTGTCGCTTTGCTGAAGGTGATGAACGTTTACGACGTACTCGATTACCTCGACGCCAAGATGTCGAACCGTCTGCAGTGATCGCTGCCGCGCGGATCGCGCCGACCGCTCCGGATCCGGCCTGGTCCCGGCCCATTGGCGCGCACCACTTACATCTTTCCTTAGTGCGCGACCTGAGCGTCGAGCCTGAGGTTCAATTCCAGTACATTCACGCGTGGCTCACCGAATAGTCCCAATTGGCGAGCACGCAGGTGCTGCCGAACCCGATATCTCAAGCGGTCTTCTGATATTCCGCGCTCCCGAGCGACACGTGGAACCTGAAACTCTGCGGCTGCCGGCGAAATGTCAGGATCGAGTCCCGAACCTGATGTCGTTGCCAGATCAATTGGTACCGGAGCATGTGGATTCTCTTTCTCCAGGCGAGCGGCGTCGGCCTGCACGCGATCGATTAGCTTCTGGTTGGTAGGTCCCAGGTTCAAGCCGCCCGCGGCAGTGGAGTCATAACCAGCGTCTCCCGCCGCTGACGGCCGCGAATGAAAATAGCCTTGACCGGAAAATGGTTGCCCGATCAACCGCGATCGTTTTTGTCTATCACACAATAGTCAAAGTAAATCCCACGACAGTCGCTTTGACCTTTCTTCTTGGCGTTCTGATCCTTTCCGCGAGCTGGGGCCTGCGGCCTGCCGTGTGCACGGCGATCGTTGCTGCCGCAGCATTCAATTACTATTTCCTTCTTCCCGTTGGAACATTCGCGATTGCAGATCCCCAGAATTGGGTGGCACTATTTGCATTCCTTGTGACCGCAGTGATTGCCAGTGATTTGTCGGAGCGCGCCCGCCGGGAAGCTCACAACGCCAACGAGCGCCGTCGCGACGTGGAACGCCTTTACGGATTCAGTCAACACCTGCTCTCCAGCGACAACGTGGCCGAACTACTGAACGCGGTCCCAGGCTATATTCTGGATTCTTTTGGGGGAAAGGCCGCGGCCGTTTCACTCCCGAATCGCCCCGACGTCTATCGCTCTGGTCCCGGAACCGATGGTCTCGAACTCCTTTTCTTTTATTCCTTTAGCTAATCTTAAGCACGACCCTTCTGAGCTCGTCCCCCGAGCCGATAGGGCCTTACCTTAGTAATTTGAAAGTAATCATCGACCGTTCCTATTATCTGATTGAACCAGACTCAATCGGTGTAACGCTTCATGTCTCAATCCATGAACAGCCGTCGCTGGCCCCGATACGAGGCCGATCTTCCAGTTCGCATCACGCCCTCGCGGCGAGTCTCTAAAGCCGCTGTGCCAGGGCGCGTGATCACAATCAGCGAGGGGGGAATGGCTCTGCAGGCCAATATTTATTTCGAACCCGGCGATTTGATGGAGATCGAGTTTCAGATGCCGCAGTACGTGCGGCTAATAAGCCTGGTTCGAAGTCGTGCCGGATACTGCTTCGGGGTGGAATTCCTCAATGCACTGTTACCGGAGCGTGAAATGGTTGAGCCCTGGCCCGTCGGACGAGAAGCGCTCACCGAGCCATGCAATATCAAAGCGCCTGAAATCATCAGCCTTCCTTCTCCGAAGCGAGTGTTCACGGCCCTGCACGAAACCGATCTACAAATCAAGCAAGTGTTGAAGGAGATCCACGCCCTTCGTACCGTGGCTATCTTGCTCGCCGACAGCGAAGGGCAAGAGCCTGGCAGCCCCCTGCGTCCGAAATTTCTCTAGTAGCGATGCAATTACCACGAAGAACCGGCGGATGGCAGCTATGCAACGCCCCTTATCTTCGCTGCTACGCTTTAGGCTCGAATCTATCCGCCGACAGCGGTGTTGAAGCCGGACGTGGATATTGCTCCCGCGAATCCCACATCCTGGGGCCTCCCGCATCAAGACGGTACCCGACTCCGCGAATGGTTTTCAGATAGGTGGGTCGTGCGCAGTCCGGTTCGATCTTCCGCCGCACCCGGCGCACGCATGCGTCTACGGTACGGGGAGTCACGAACTGCATGTCACCCCACACTGCATCGAGAAGCTCATCGCGTTTGAAAACTCGCGCTTGATTGCGAGCAAGGTAATCCATCAGGCGGAATTCCAAGGTGGTAGTCGTGACTTCATTCCCGCGGACAGAAATTCTCATCGCGGAACTATCAATCTTAATGTCTCCGACAGTCGTGACCGGTCCATAAAACTCAGTGAGCTGCGGTCGTTCGAAGCGGCGCAACACGGCTTGCACCCGCGCCTGCAACTCGCGAGAACTGAATGGCATGGTTATGTAATCGTTCGCTCCCGACTCAAGTCCGAGAACGCAGTCGTCTTCGGCTGTACCCGCAGCCACCAAAACCACGGCGGTTCTTGCCAAGGAACGGGTCTGGCGGATGCGACGGCACAACTCCAGGCCAGCGCTATCCGGCATCACTGAATTGACCAATATTAGCGACGGACGCAAAACTTCTGCCTCCCTTACCGCGTCGCCGGGGTTTAAACATCGGCGCACCTTGTAACCTGATCGTTCAAGGCACTGCTCGAGAAACCCGCAATCCTCCCCCCGACTACTTACGACTAAAATGAGTTGCCTCATAGAGTCTCTCCTACCTTTCGCCAGTCATGGTTTCAGTGCCAGCTACTCGACAACAACGATTGGAATCTTGGTTTGCGTGACGGCTGCTGTTTTGTGGTGTAACCGCATGTTCTGCTGACAATGAGTTGCTGTCAAGGGGAAGAATTCCACAGTTTGTTAAGAATCCGTGACAGACGCCGATTCTGTCGCACACATTTCATTTTGCGGTCATCAAGGCGTAACACACTGCGGGCTAAACTTCGCCATCGAGTTTACTTGTTCGGGCGATCATCTGGCCTGAAGCTGTGCTGGTTATCACTAAGAATCGCCCACCCGGAAAAATCGTCGCAGTTGTGGGACGTCAAGGAAACCATCTGAGTCTTGCACATTTGAAGGAGGCGAGGGGATGAAACTGCTTAGGATTTTCGCGTTGGCTGCTTTATTGTCCTGTGTGCCGCTGTCGGCGCTTGCCGATAGCGTATTCTCGAATTCGGGAGGAACTATCTCTACCGCCGGCACAGGTCTCAAACTGACGGGGTCAATGCTGACGTCGGTCACTGGACTGGGCTCGTTCAGTGATTCCTCCCCTTCTGGATTCGTGAATCTCACCACCGGGGCGCTTGCAACGGGTGCACTGTCGTCCAACGCCACTTTTGGCGCTGGCAGTTTTAAAATCACTGACACGAACACAGGTCTGGTTTTCCAAGGCACCTTCACTAACGCTACCTGGACCGCCGCTACGGGACTGCCGACGGGACAGTATGGCTGGACCTTAAGCGGCACCGTTAGTGGTACCTTGAATGGCTCGCCCGTCGTTGGGGGGACGCTTCAGGTCACCACCATCGCAACCAAAGGCAATCCCTTTCTCACGGGCGGGAAGATGAAAATCAACCTTAACGCCGGAACAACGACTATCCCCGGCGCAACGACGCCTGAGTTAGGAACGCTGAGTCTTCTGGGGACGGGGATGGTCGGGATTGCGCTAATTGCCAAGCGCAGGAAAGGACGCAGCAAGTCCTAAGACGGTCCTGCGAGTAGAAACCCGAAGATGTCGGCCCCGTTCACCTTTGGGCGGACGGGGCTTTTTTGTTGCCGCCGGTGCGGTGCTCCTCAAGTCTTGGCCCGTCTCAGCTTCGCTTTTAATCGAAAATTCACAAAAGTATGGCGCCACGACAGGAGGCACAAGGGTAAGATTTCTCACTCAATCAGGAATGAGGTCTGGCCTCGATCCCGGGATGACTTACCGGATCAGCCTCTTCGTAATTTGCTGGTAAGGAGCAAGGAATAATGAAGCTCGTAGCTACCGCGGTGCTTCTAGCGTGCCTGGCCGTACTAACTGTTTGTGGGGGCGGAAGCACAAGTTCGATAAATCCCAACGGCCAAGTTTCGGGAAACTGGCAAATCGCCTTGCAACGCGCGCCGAAATCTTCGAAGACGCTGTCGGGCTTCATTCTGCAATTGAGCGACTCCGTTACTGGTGGATTGATGCTCTCAGGCAGCTGTGCTGGGGTAGGCTCTGCTACAGGAACGATGACCGGACAAAATATTTCGCTCGACGCCACCGTAACCGGGCAGGCGCTGAACCTCGGCGGGACAGTTTCGTCCGATGGCTCCACGATGACCGGAACCTACACCATCTTGGCCTCCGGCTGCGGCAATTCGGAAACCGGGACTTGGTCGGCAACCCGGGTGAAGCCGCTCTCCGGCAGTTTTCATGGGACCTTGACCTCGACTAGACCTAGCGGAATCATTTCGGATGTTTCCGGAATGATCACGCAGGGACCGAATGGCGGTCAGAGCAGTGCTGTCCTTTCCGGGGCAATCACCTCCACCGATTCGCCGTGCTTCAGTAGCGCGACGCTCAGCGGAATAATTAGCGGAACGACTGTGGTACTGACTATTACTGCTGCCGATGGCTCAGCACTGGGACAGTTCTTCAGCTTGACTACCACCACTAATGGGACTTCTCTGACTGGAAAATACAGTTTTTTGAGTCAGCTCCAACTGCCGCCCGGTACGCCTTGCCGGTCCGGGGACGCCGGCACCCTGAGCATTACGCTGCCGTAGTCTCTGCCGGCACGAGCTCCGCTAGCCTGGGAGCGGTCTAGCACTGAATTCGCAAGTTTTTAGCCTGTCATTTTTTCGCCTCCGCGTACCGCGACCGTCGCGGTGTTCCATCATAAATCTGCATCGGAAACTACACCACTTCTGAGTCAACCAGTCGAGTGCCCCCGCATCTAAAGAACACTCGAGAGGCTTGAAATATTACCCTTGGGGAACGCCGCCACTTCATCGTTCACATGAACAACGTGGTTCACACTCGCTGTTGTATTGCCGGAGGCGGTCCCGCCGGCATGATGTCGGCTTTGCTGCTTGCGCGCATCGGCGTCGACGTATTTGTGCTTGAAAAGCATGCCGACTTCCTGCGTGATTTCCGCGGCGACACTATTCATCCGTCGACTCTCGAGATCATGCATGAACTGGGTGTTTTGGACGAATTCCTGAAACGTCCGCACCAGGAAGTACGAGAGATCGCAGGGCAGGTCGGCCAAGACACAGTTACGATTGGCGACTTTACTTATCTGCCAACCCGCTGCCACTTCCTCGCATTGATGCCACAATGGGATTTCCTGAACTTTGTAGTGGAACAGGCCAGACGATATCCCACCTTTCACTTGACAATGCAGGCAGAGGTTACCGACCTGATCGTCGAGCAAGGCGTGGTGGTGGGTGCGCAGGCAAAGACACCCGACGGCAATCTGGAAATTCGGGCATCGCTAACAATCGGCGCTGATGGACGCCACTCCGTAATTCGCCGACGAGCCGGCCTCGAAGTAAAAAATCTCGGCGCTCCGATGGATGTGATGTGGATGAGAATAAGCCGCCATCCTAATGACCCAGTACAGACATTTGGCCACATCGATAGGGGTAGGATTCTGGTTCTGATCAATCGTGAAGATTACTGGCAGTGCGCATTCGTCATCCCGAAGGGCGCGGCCGATGAAATCCGGCATAGAGGGCTATCCTCCTTTCGCGAAGAAGTAACCAGTCTTGCTCCCTTCCTATCCGATCGTGTGCAAGAGTTACACGACTGGAAGGACATCAGTGTGCTGACTGTTGCCGTGGATCGACTGGTGCAGTGGTCCCGCGCCGGAGTGTTATGTATCGGTGATGCGGCGCATGCCATGTCGCCTATCGGAGGGGTAGGCATCAATCTGGCCATTCAGGACGCAGTCGCAACGGCAAACTTACTCGGCGAAAAACTTCTGCACGGAACTCCGAGCGAAGAAGAGCTTCAGATCGTCCAGCGGCCTCGGAGGTTTCCGACTTGGGCCACCCAGCAGATTCAAATCACCATCCAAAACAGAGCGATCGGCCGCGTTCTTGGCAGGCCGAGATCCCTCACTCTTCCATGGCAGCTGAAGCTCTTGCGCCGATGGCCAATTCTGCGACGAATTCCCGCTCGATTGGTTGGCATTGGGGTCCGTCCGGAGCACGTGAAAACACCAGAAGTAACCACGATTAGAGAAACCACCGTAGCCTAACAAACGAGAGCGGCGAGGAACTGCCGCTCTCGTCGAATCCGATTAGGCAGCCTGCCTCGCCTTTTTTGCGCGTTCTTCCAACTCTTGCGGCGCCACATCTTCAACGTGGGTGGCGATGCCCCAGAGATGGCCGAACGGATCCTCGATGAAACCTGAGCGGTCTCCGTAGAACTGGTCCTGCACCGGCTTCAGAATCTTCGCGCCGGCAGAGACTGCACGTTCGACTACGCGATCGACATCGGGAATGTATAAATACAGACTCACCGGGCTTGCGCCGATGCTGGCAGCACTGGTATGCCCTTGTCCCATGCTGGGATTTTCGTCAGCCAGCATGACCCGCGAGTCACCGATCTGCAGCTCCGCGTGACCGACTTTGCCATCGGGCTGATCCATGCGAAAGACTTCGGTAGCGCCAAAAACCTTCTTATAGTACTCGATGGCTTGAGCGGCGCCGTTGATGACGAGGTAGGGTGTAATGGAGTTGTAGCCCTGGGGAATATGCGAGATTTTGCTCATATTTTTTTCTCCTTCAGAATGCGGGTTGAGGGTTGAGGCCACGGGTGCACCTTGCTCGCACGTGGTCTGACATTCGTGAACCATGAGAACACAACTTGTGAACCTGCTCAAGGCCGCACTCGTTGGGCAGCTCAGGCATCTTACTTGGATGTCAACTGATCACACAGATTGTTACCGCTGGTTGTATTAACAACCCATTAACTCTCGTTCGCTACACTATTCTCGTCCGCGACTTTTCCTCCGGGTGGGTGTTTGTGGTCTGCGACCTTGCCCCGACGAGATTCGCAAGAGGCCGCCTATATGCTGACTAAAAAAGCGATTTATCTGGCAAGCCTGCTAATCGCCGGTTGCCTCCTAACCGTCGTTGTAGCCAGCGCGCAGAGCGTGACTCCACTGTGTACGCCGAGGACAATCACTAACCAAGTACTAACGACCGCTGCGCAGCGCGAAGCCGGCGGAGATATCGCGCAGCCACCGCTCACCGATCAGGCTGACGGCTTCGCTTGGCCGGACACGCCGTTAGGCGTAGTCAAAACTGATCAGGGTTACATGTTCTTCGGCAGCGATGGCGGCCTGCATTCGCGTCAGCAATGGCAGGGGCACCCGTACGGGAATAACAAATATGGATCCATCACACGCACGCTTGGCACGGTCGACAATCCACTCGGCTCCGCGCCTCCGATCGACGTTACCATCCGTCCCAATCCTGATTCGAATGTCAATCCTTACTATCAAAGCTATGACTACATGGGCGGTGGGCCAGTTTACAAAGTTCCCGCTGGTCGGCCGGGAGCCGGTAATCTGCTTTTGGTCTACCACGCCGAGATTCCGACCGTCACGACCCGGAGTTTCTACTCAGTCTTAGCATTGGCCGCATCGACCGATCAGGGCATGAGCTGGACTGACCTGGGAGAGATTATTCGCATCAATCAGGGTTATCGAACGGACATGGACGGCTTTGATATCGGCGATTCACCTCTCGTCACCTCTCCCGATCACAAGTACTTCTACATCTTTTTTCCGGACTGGCGGGCCAACGGCACCACTCACTGGGGAAACACGGTCACTTCGGTTTCTGTCGCGCGTGCGCCAATTGCCGACGTGCTAGAGGCCGCCTTCGGCGCCAAACCCCATGCGTTGGCTTTCCAGAAATATTATGACGGATGGCATCTGGAACAGGGCCTGGGTGGTTATTCGCGAGATCTCGAAACTCAGACCCCATACGGCGGGAATCTTCAGGTCGCCTATAACGCCGGCCTGCAGCGCTATCAGATGCTCATCAACGCTGGGGTTGTGGTCTACTACTCGGAGTCCCCGGATGGGATGAACTGGTCAGCACTTAGCTTACTGTACGACTTCCGCCATGAACAGGATCAGCCGAGCGTTTATGTCACTTTCGTTGGAATGGGAGATGACCCCGCTGTTTTAGGAAAGCAGTTTTATGTCTTCTACACTCGTTACCCCAACACCGGAGCCGGCTGGACTGGGGCGTCGGTGAATCGCTTTACGGTATCGTGCCCCTGACAAGCACGATGAGATGACGTGCGCCCATGTACGGGTGTTTCGGCTGGCCATGCTAAGCCCACACTTCACTCCTTAGCCAGACTCTGCGCGTTGGCGGGCGTGCTGGCTGAAGCGGCCGGCTTCTCTTCATCTTTCATTGCTGATTTGAAGCCGCGAATACCCTCTCCAATTCCTTTGCCCAACTCAGGAAGCTTCTTGGGCCCGAACACGAGCAAAGCAATTCCGAAGATGACCAGCAGGTGCATTGGTTGAAACAGTCCTTCAAACATGAGTGCTCCTTATGTCGCACAGGTATTGTCTTGCCGGGAATTACCGGACCGGCGCCATATACCACACGTAGTAAGTCCCTACGCCGCTTACCAGAACAATGAACCAAAGCACGAGCTCTGTTTGCATCCATCGCTTCCAATGTTTGAACCGCAACCGGAGCGGAAGAATGTCGGTCCCCGCCACGATGACGATGTAGAGTCCCAGGAGTTCAGCTGTTATCCCTAAAACCGCATGACCTGCAGCGGCCGTGTAGTACCAGTTATGAACAACCTTGCGGAATGATGGTTTTACCTGTCGAAACGACGGCCACATCACGAGTCCAATCATCAACAAGTTCAAAAGCAGCACTGTCGTCTGGCAAATGCCGTGGGCTTGGTAGCGCTTTTGTTTCGCTAGAACCAACCCCGTGATCAGTGCGGCCCCCATGATGAGCTGCACGACAAGGTTGATATCTGCCGCAAACGTGGCGCCGGTTCCGAGAAAGCCCCTCGTTGGAAAGAAAGACGACATCAATAATTACTCGCTCCATCCGAGTCTCACTGCACCACGACTTTGCCGGTCATCTTCGGGTGGATCGTGCAGAAATAGGAATACGTTTCCGCCTTGGTAAACGTGTAGGAGAACTTTTCATCCGTATCCATCACCTTCGACTTGAATACGCCGTCTGTGCTCACGGTCGTATGCGGAATGTCATCTTTATTTGTCCAGGTAACGGTCGCTCCGACGGGTACCGTGAGCGTCTGTGGCCCAAAAACGAAATTATCGATTTTCACCTCCGCGTTGGCCGCGGAGGGCTGGTCACTCGCTGCGACTCTCGGTGATCCCGCTGACAAGAGCATCACTGCAATCATTACCGGCGCCGCCAAACCTGCAACCCACCCATTTTTCCTGGTCATTTTCTGTTTCCTTTCTAGTTTGATTTTTCTTGCTTGGTCTTCTTTGTTCGGACCGGATTCCTCGGCCGCCTACCAAAGAGTGTTGTCAGCTACGGCCGGTGCCATTTCCTGACGCTAAAGGCGCGGAGTCCCCAAGCGGCGAGTCCACGATGGCGAGGCTATGACCGCTCACCAGATAGTTCACGTCGGTGATTCCCAACACCCGCTGCAACTGGTCGGCTGGCACCTTCATTGGTCCGGCTGAGGGAGCTGTTCCCGGCGCAGGTTGAGGGAAAGCGGTCGACATCGCGGTGTGGAACGAAACCTTACCTTCGATCTTCTGCATGATCTGGTGAATATGGCCGTTCAACACAGTTACGGAACCAAAACGCCTGACGTAAGACAAGGCTTGCTCGCTGTCGTCGGTTCCCCAGCCCCAGTCTGGATAGATGGTCCACAGTGGAATGTGCGCAAAGAGCACAATGGGAGTGCTGGCAGAACGTCCCTTGAGATCGTCCTCCATCCACTCCAGCTGTTCGTGACCGAGCGACCCCATGCCTCCAGCTTTCAAATTGGCGACATTCACCAGGCCAGCGAAATGCACACCCTTGTGATCGAAGCTGTACCATCCGGTCCCTTTGGTACCCTTGCCATAGCGCTCCAGATATTGCTCGCCGTTGTCACTTAGCATGTCATGCTCACCCGGTACGAAATAGATCTGCTTGGCAGACGTTCCTTTCAATGCCTGGTCGAGCGTGTCGAACTCACTCGGCTTCGAAAGCTGACTCAGGTCACCGGTGTGAATAATGAAATCTGGCTTGTGAGGCATGGCGTTGATTTTGTTGATAGCCGTCTGCAGGGTAGCGGTGACATCCGGATTTGCTGGCTTGTTAAAACCGATGTGACTGTCGCTGATCTGGACGAAGCTGAAATCCCCGTTTTTGCTGGCATTCTTGCCGGCAGCTTTGCCACCGCTTTTGGCAAACGCCCGTGAGACCGGGATTCCACCACTCAAAGTCCAAACCAGTCCCGTGCCCGCCCATGCCATGCACTTTAAGAACCCGCGACGGTCAACACCGTCGTTGTTAAGATCTTGCAACTTCTGATCGATCAAATCTTGTTTCTTGTCGGTCATTTTTCCTCCACCCTGTGTACCGTGCAGAGTTGATAACTTGCGCCCCCCACTTTTATTCCCCCCGTAGAAGCCAGCTCATAATCAGGTTTGGAAAGGGCAGGGCTTCAAGCCGTGCCACCCAAGAATCAACAAAAGACGTGGGCCTTAGCCCCTGAGATCTCGTCTCCCATCGATCAAAAAACAGCGACGGGAAGCTAGGTGTGTTTGGGGACCACGCCTACCCAGGCGTGTTTACACCGCTCAGGAAACCGCCAATATGGGCCGTCAGAGCTACAAGAACCACAGCCAGAAGCTCGATGGGAAAACGGTAGCCTGGTAAAGCCTCCACGCGCCGCCGTGCCCGGAAATTCACCCACCACACCAGCCAGATCATCAGGCTCGAGGCGCACGCAAATATCAGGTGAAGCAGCAGGATGCCCTTCAATCTCCGCCCCTCGAGCTGAAACTGCCATGCCAGAATGCCCGTGGCGAGAACCGGGATAGTCGAAAGCGCGGCCACCAGGAGGTTGTAATACGCGGCGTCCGTCAAACTCCGTCGTTTCGTCCAATGCGCCATCAAGTCGAAGGCCACCGCCGTAACGAATAATGCGATCGGAAAATGGATCAGCACGATGTGTTGTGCGTGTTTCGCTAAGAGTGCCGTCTTGAGATCGAAAGGATGTACCATCGGCATCCACCTTTGCTCGGATCGTCGAGTCCGAGGCTCAACAACTAATAACTGGTGAGGCGACGTTGTATTCCCTGGGACCTATCCTGATGCTCAGAAAGGAGAAAAGGAGGAGGCCGAGTGAGGAAGGCGGCCTACTTTGTATGTCGCACAACAGACTGGTCAAACGAATTTCGAAGATAAGCTTGGGGCGGAGACGACTCGACCTTACACTATCGCGGTCGAACTGGAGCTACTTGTGGATTGCTGCCCCCGCTTTGGCCACAACACCGGTTTTACGGAAATCCACAATCTCTGCCGTTAACGTGTGATTGCCGAATATCCGTACGTCGGCCATGGCTTCGGTTGAGGTCTGCAGCCATGTCCCTCCGACGAAGCCGAACACAATCTTCACGTGCACCTTCTTCAACCACCACGAGGGCGTTTTCACTAATTCACCGTTGATCTGGCGGACCAAAAATGTGTCCTTGTCAACCCACGCTTCACCTGAAATCAGATTCTTTTCCTTTCGTTTGGGGCTAAGTGCAATTACATAGCACTGGTGGCCTTCGAGGACATCCTCGCCCAAATATGTCACGTCGTATTTATCCCTCATTACGGCTGCTGAAGGAACGTCTCGCCCTTGAGCCGACGCTTCCACTTCGTGGTCCAGAATGCTTCGTACTACCTGCTCTGCGCGGCGGCTGCCCGAAGTTTTCTGAATGGCATAACGCTTGGTGCGAGGCGGCTGGAAGTCTACCTCTGCCAAAATCTCGGACGCAGAGTTTGAGTTGTTGGTGGGGAAAATGCGGTACTTCAGAACTTCCCGATAGGATGCTTGGGGCCGATTCTCCAC
Organism: Terriglobales bacterium; assembly: GCA_035512155.1. GTDB lineage: Bacteria > Acidobacteriota > Terriglobia > Terriglobales > Acidobacteriaceae > JABCYV01. The sequence continues at coordinate 97,921 of DATKEN010000104.1, forward strand.
TTGGGCCCTTCCCATTTTATCGACGAGGGGCGTCGCAGACGTCGAGACCGGATCCTGCTCAGCCGCTGAAGTTGCCTGACCTAGAGCCAAACAACACGTCAGACCGAGGAACAGACCTATATTCGCCAATGATGTTGGACCGCACACAGGTTATTCCCCAAACATTTAGTGCTGGGTCGACCGTGAGGGTTGCCTTTGATCTTCAGATGTTGCCAGGCTGAGGACGATGCCCGGAATCCGTGATCTGCCTGTTGCTTACGCAGAACTTCTTTAGTTTCGGGTCTGTGGAATTTGCTGACCACCGCCACTTTTCCACAGCGACAACTCCTACGCATTCAATCGCATCCCACATCCTCCATTATTCTATATGCGTTGGTCAGCATTACTTTTCTTCTTGATCGCTGCAGTTGCCACTCGGGGTCAAATGGCACCCGTCGGTCCTCAAGCTCTCTACGAAGGCCAAACGGTGAGCGCGGTCGACTTGATTGCGAATCCCCATCGGGATCTCGAACCACTCGGTCCGTTGGTCGCTCAGAAGGCAGGACAGCCGTATTCGGAGGCAAACGTTCAGGCAAGTATCGCTTCGCTGGAAAGGAATGGTGGCTTCGAGAAAGTCGTGGTTGACGTGGTTCCGGATCCGGAGGGATTGCGGATAAGTTTCGTTCTCGAGCCTGCTTATAACCTCGGCATGATCGACTTTCCAGGAGCCTCCAAGCATTTTGCTTACAGCCGGCTGCTGCAAGTAGTGAATCTTCCTGAGGAGGATCCCTACGACCGGGCTCGCATCCCGCTTGCCGAGGAAGCATTGCGGCAATTCCTGTACAAGAATGGAGATTTCCAAGCCCAGGTACAATCTGAAATCAGGATCGATGACGCCCACCAGTTGGTGGATGTTAGCTTCTCCGTAAAGCTTGGAAAGCAGGCGCGAATCCAAAATGTTGAGATGCAAGGTCCCTCCGGGTCGGAGGATGTCCGCTTGATTCGTGCTCTCCGCTCACTGCGCGCCAGATTCACGGGAGCGTTGCTAAAGCGTGGTAAACCCTATTCACAGGAGCGTATTAAGGCTGCGACCGCGCTCCTCAAAAAGGCTCTCGCACAGCAGCACCGCCTGGCCAGTACTGTTCAGGAAAATCCCCCGCAATATCATCCCGAGACCAACCGCGTAGATGTCTCTTTCAAAATCGAATTAGGGCCAACCGTAACGATTCGGACGACTGGCGCCCGGGTTTCTGCCGTTCCTTTTGTGGCCGGGCGCCAAATGAAAAAGCTCATCCCGATCTACTCTGAAGGCGCCATCGATCGCGACTTGGTAGAAGAAGGCCGCCGTAATCTGGTGGATTATTTTCAAAAAAAGGGTTTTTTTGACGCTGAAGTGAAAACTGATTTCCAACGCCAGGCGGATCAGATTCTGGTCACGTATGAAATCAACCGCGGAAAGAAACACAAGGTCGATCGCATTTCGTTCGACGGAAACTACAAAATTTCGGAGAAGGATCTGCTTGCCCAGGTCACCGTGAAAAAGTCTCATCTCTGGACGCACGGCAGTATCAGCCAGAAGCTCCTTAAGCAGAGTGTGGATAATCTGGAAGCGCTGTACAAAGACAGAGGATACGAAAGCGTCAAGGTCACACCCCGGGTCACCGACCATGAACCTAAAGTCGATGTCGCATTTGAAATCCAGGAAGGCCCGCAAACCCTCGTCGACAATGTTCAGGTGACGGGGAATCGCACCGTTCCCTATGAGCAATTGACCGCCCCTCAAGGATTTCAGCAGCGGCCCGGCGCGCCGTTCTCGCCGAGACGGCTTACCGACGATCGCAACCGTATCTCAGCCACGTACTTGAATCGCGGATATCTAAATGTCGAGGTAAAGGCGACCGTGACTCGGCATCCGGATGATCCTCATCAGGTGGACATTGCATACGCCATTAGTGAGGGCCAAGTCGTGCGAGTCAGCGACGTAGTGTATTTGGGCCAAAAACGAACGCGTCTTTCCCTGATTAAAAAGACAGCAGCAATTCCACCGGAAGCGCCCATGAGTAGGGGGCAGCTGCTGGAAGCAGAGACCCGCCTTTATGATCTGAACGTATTCGATTGGGCTAGTGTCGGACCGAGGAAGCCGATTACTGATCAGACCGAAGAAGAAGCGCTGGTCAAAGTGAATGAGGCTAAGCGAAACGAAATTACTTACGGAATTGGGTTTGAGGTATCTCACCGGGGCGGAAATGTTCCCGGCGGGACGGTGGCAGTGCCGGGACTGCCAACCATTGGCCTGGGTAGCAACAAAATCGCCCCCAGCCAGTCTACGTTCGCCAGTCCGCGTGGCTCGATTCAGTTCACGCGTCGAAATATGCGAGGCTTGGCCGAGACGGCCAGCGCGTCAATCTTGCTTTCTCGCCTCGACCAGCGGGCGATCACAACCTACACTCAACCTCATTTTCTTGGGTCACAGTGGGGTTCGCTCACCAGCTTCTCCGTTGAACGCACGACCGAAAACCCACTTTTTGCGGCTGGCCTGGGTGATCTGTCGTTTCAAGTCGAACGACGCCTAAGCCGAAAGAGCAATACTCGCCTTCAAATTCGCTACGACTTCAACAAGACGAGCCTTTCACACTTGCTTGTACCCGCACTGGTGTTGCCCCAGGACCGCAACGTGCATCTTTCCACGTTCTCCAGTACGCTGATTCGGGACACTCGCGACAAACCGCTGGACGCCCACCGCGGTCTCTTTTCCACAGTGAATCTGGGAATTACGCCTACCCAACTAGGCTCCAGTGCCAGTTTTGCGAAGCTCTTCGGACAATATGCCTTCTACAAACCAATTCGCTCGATGGTTTTCGCCAATAGTGTGCGCCTGGGCTTAGCCAAGGCGATTGCTGGAAGTTTTGTTCCCACCAGCCAACTTTATTTCTCAGGTGGCGGAACGTCGCTGCGCGGTTTCCCCATTAATGAAGCCGGACCACAACGTCTGGTGCCTTTCTGCAATGTCCTACAGGGCCAGTCGGGGTGCGTGAATGTCACGGTGCCCATCGGTGGAAGACAACTCTTTATCTTGAACTCCGAGCTTCGCTTTCCCCTGCGAATTGTAGATGCCCTGGGAGGGGTGGTCTTCTATGACGGCGGCAACGTCTATAGCGCTATCAACTTCCGCAATTTTGTAGATAACTACACGAATACGGTCGGAATCGGGCTTCGCTATTCAACTCCTATCGGCCCCATTCGCATCGATGTGGGGCGCAACCTGAATCCCGTACCCGGAATCAGAGCTACCCAGTACTACATCACGCTAGGCCAGGCCTTTTAGGGGATGTCATGCAGTGGTGGCGGACAATCAGATGGACGGCGGCTAGTTTCGGAATCTTGATTCTCGTTGCGGTACTTGGCGGATATCTTTACCTGCAGAGTCGTGGGTTTCAGGAATATGCGCTTCGCACGATCGTGCAGGGAGTGAACGAGGCAACCGGTGGACGAGCTGAGATTCGCAATCTCGACTTCCAGCTCTCCAAGCTCACGGCGCATCTCTATAAGATCACGATCTACGGGAACGAGCCTGCAGAGCGGTCTCCATTGTTACAAGTTGATAAAATTTCCGTGGGTCTTAAAGTTCAATCAGTGTGGCATCACAAAGTGATCCTGAGCGAACTTCTCATTGATCACCCTGTGGTGCATGTGGAAGTCGGTCGTGACGGCAAGAATAATATTCCGTCTTCTCCACCTCAAAGCGGTAACAGCAACACGAGTGTCTTTGATTTGGCTATAAGACACGTGCTTTTGACCAACGGGGAGGTCAACTATCAGGACCAGAAGACACCGATCGATGCAGACCTTTACGATCTCGGCACTGACATCCGTTTTGATCCGTTGATGAAGCGCTACAACGGATCGATTTCCTACGTCAACGGCCATCTGAAGTATGCAGAATATTCTCCTCTTGCTCACAGTTTGAAGGCAAAGTTCACCGCAAGTCCTTCCCGCTTTTCGCTCGAATCTGCCGTATTGAATGTAGGGTCGTCAGCGGTATCCGTTCACGCGGATGTAACCGACTACAACAATCCTCATGGCGAAGGTGTCTATGAAATTCGGATTCACACGCAGGACTTTGCCTCGATGTCCCCGGGCGTCCAACCGGCTGGCGATCTGTCGTTAGCAGGCAAAATTCATTATCAGAACGCCGTGAACCAACCCCTGCTTCGTTGCTTGTCCATCGATGGCCGACTGGCCGGTGATGCGCTCGCGGCGGCGACGTCCCAAGGCCGCCTGGATGTTCGAAAGCTTCAGGGACAATATGAGATGGCCAATGGAAGCTTGCATGCAAAAAAGGTCGGAGGCGATGTGCTTGGCGGGAAAGTCGTCGCCGATGTCGACATAGAGAACCTGGATACCACCCCGACGTCCAGGGTGCGAACTTATTTCCGAAGCATCTCATTGCAGGCTGCCAAGCAAGCCATCCGCCAGCCGCAACTGCAGGGAGTGAGCCTGGCGGGCACACTCGACGGCACGGCAGATGCCGCATGGAGGGGCAGCGTCAGCAAAGTGAGCGCCTACACCGACTTGACTCTTAGATCTACAGCAAACGGGACAGCCAAGGGCTCGTCAACGGCGATCCCGATCGATGGATCCATTCACATCACTTACAACGGAGCCCAAAATATCTTCGCATTTCGCCAAACTGAGCTCCGGATGCCTTCGACAACACTGACTGTGCAAGGCGAGATTAGCAACCGTTCGAACCTGCAAGTTCAGGCCAGTGCTAATGACCTGCATCAGCTCGAGGCATTGGCGTCCGCTCTGCGCGCCGACCAACCCGCCACCCACATCTCCGGGTCGGCCACGCTGAACGCCTTGGTACGTGGATCGATCCATCAGCCAGAACTTGTTGGTCAACTGAACGCGCAGAGTCTTCAGATACAGGGCAGTCAGTGGAGCAGCGTTAAAACCAGCTTCCTGGCGAATCCCTCGCAGATCACATTACAGAATGGCTCACTGGTTAACGCTCGTCAAGGCAAAGCCTCTTTCAGCGCCAGCGTGAAGCTGCACAATTGGTCCTATGCTCCCTCGGATCCAATCTCAGCTCGGCTCTCGGCGCAACAAATGTCGGTGGCTGATTTGCAGCGACTTGCGAACCTGCAATATCCGGTGTCCGGAGACTTATCCGCCGACATTACAATTCACGGCTCGCAACTCAATCCAGTTGGGACTGGATCAGCAAAGATCGTCAATGCTCGCGCTTACGATGAGCCTGTCCAGAATCTCGCACTGAAATTCACCGCCGACAAAGGTTCCGTCACTTCTACTTTAGACGTCACCGTACCTGCGGGCTCGGGCAATGCGACTCTCTCCTACACCCCGAAAACAAAAGCGTACAAGGTCCGCCTCAACGCCCCGTCCATAGTTTTGCAAAAGCTGCATGCTATTCAGGCCAAGAACCTTCCTTTGACCGGGACCTTAACCGCAACTGCCGATGGCGAGGGAACGCTGGACAACCCGCGGCTGAATGCCGTTCTCCAACTGCCTCAAGTTCAACTTCAGCAGAACTCGATTTCCAACCTGAAAGCCGAACTGCGCGTGGCCGATCAGCATGCGGATCTGAATGTTAATTCGCAGGTCGCGCAATCCTCGATCCAGGTGCACAGCCGCGTGAATCTCACTGATGGGTACTACACCGACGCAGCTATTGACACAACGACCGTGCCAATCGATGTACTGCTTAGCGCGTACGTGCCTAATTTGCCTCAGGACCTAAAAGGCCAAACCGAATTGCATGCAACCATCAAAGGTCCTTTAAAAGACAAATCCCAACTCGAGGCTCATCTCACAATTCCAACTCTCCACGTCAGCTACCAGTCGCTCGAAATCGGGGCGGCAACTCCCATCCGCGCGGATTACCTGCACTCCACGGTCACTATTCAACCGGCAGAGATCCGCGGGACGGGTACATCTCTGCGCGTGCAGGGCAGTATTCCGTTGGCCGGGACGGCCAATCCCAACCTCACAGCACAGGGTTCCGTAGACGTCCGCGTGCTGCGCATCGTGCAGCCTGATATACACAGTTCAGGGATTCTCTCGCTGGACATCCACGCATCTGGATCTGCCCAAAGTCCCGCCGTGCAGGGTCAGATGCGCCTGCAGGACATTGCTTTATCGACCCCAGCCGCTCCTCTCGGAGTGGAGAAGCTCAATGGAACACTCGACATCAGCAAAGACAGATTGCAGATTTCGAGCCTCAATGGCCAGGTCGGAGGAGGCCAGATCTCGATGGCGGGCTCGGTTACTTATCAGCCAGCCGTGCAATTCAACGTGGCAGTGCACAGCCAATCCGTACGCTTGCGTTATCCCGATGGCTTGAGGGCGGTCCTCGATAGCAATCTTGTCCTTGTCGGAACCAGAGAAGCATCCACGCTCAGCGGCCGCGTGTTGATTGACAGCCTCTCTTTCACTCCCGATTTCGATCTCGCAAATTTCGGCGACCAGTTTAGCGGCAGCACTGTGCCGGCTCAGCCTGGCTTTGCTGATACCGTTAAACTCGCGGTTCAGGTACAGTCAAGCGACAATCTCAGCGCGACAAGTTCGGAAGTAAGCCTGGAAGGGCGCGCAAACCTTAAAATCACTGGCACGGCCGCGAATCCGATAGTGACAGGGCGTACCGACCTTACTGCGGGGGAGCTTTTCTACCGCAACGTCCGCTATCAACTTCAGCGTGGCATCATAACGTTCGAGAACCCAAACGAAACCCAACCTGTGATGAACGTATCGGTCACGACTACTGTTGAACAGTACAACTTGACCCTCACCCTGCGTGGACCATTGGATAAGCTCACAACATCCTACGTCTCTGACCCTCCGCTGGCGACGGCTGACATTATTAACCTGATCGCCCGTGGCAAAACTACACAGGAGGCCAGCGCGACTAGCCAGAGCACCGATTCGATGATCGCCTCCCAGGCCGCCAGTCAAGTCAGCAGCAGCGTCCAGAAACTTGCGGGGATCTCCAGCTTGCAGATCGATCCGCTGCTCGGAGGCAACAATCAGAACCCCTCAGCTCGTGTTGCCATTCAGCAACGGGTCACAAACAATTTCCTTTTCACGTTTTCGACCGATGTTTCCCAGCCGGGCAGCGAGTTGGTCCAAGGCGATTACAAGATTAACAAGCGATGGTCGGTTAGTGTGGCTCGCGACCAGGTCGGAGGAGTCTCTGTCGATGGCAAATTCCATACAAGGTTCTGAGTCTTCCGCCAAACTCGTACGTGTCAAGAGTTCCCTTTTTATGCCGCGCGGTCCAATGTGGCGTCAGGAGAGGTCGTATCTTTCTGTCTTAGTGGGCCTGCTTTCGTTCCTTTGGCCAATTCCGCATTCAGTTCCGCGCCCGCGATAAAGAAAATGATGTCCAATAAAACCACGTCATGAATGCAATGAAGCCACCCAATGTTCCATAGGTCCGGTTATAGTCAGCGAAATGCCGAAAATACAGCCCTAGCAGATAAGACAGGCCGATCCAGAACGTCACCGAGAGGATTGCACCGGGAAGAGTCGCCCGAAAACGCTGTTTCACATTTGGAGCGATAAAATAGAGAACTTCGACGGCCAACACGGTAAACCCAATCGCAACTGTCCAGTGAATTACAGGCCAGCGCCAGACGAAAAGGCCCGACAGGTAGAACCTTTCCGCCAGCCATTCCCCAAACCTCGGACCGACAATCATCACCGCCAGCGCGACCAGCAGCAGAAGTCCGGTTATAACCGCGAGCCCTCCCCTTGCGTCACAATCATGGAAAACATCTCTAACATTCTTTCTAAAATACTTGTGATTGTTTTGTACAGTCCCCGTAACGTGAACTTGTAGCGGTCGCCGGTGCGAGCGTAACAGCACGCAATCGGGGCACAAACCAGGCGCGAACGCTCTTGACGAACGGAGAGGGTATTTCCGTGTCTGTGAGCTTCCCGTCGGTCAGTATGAGCTCCACGTTGAATCGTCCGGATTTTCTCGGTACTCGCGATGGCAAATTGCGCAACCACTGAGCCTTGGGGACTGTAGTTCACTCGGGGTCACGGCCGAGATAGCCGATTATCAGGACTTTCTGCATGGGGGACACTCCCTAATTAAATGAAAACGGTAGAGATGCATTTCGGGCGTGATACGGCTTGTTCGCCGCGGGAGACAGGATTTTCAGGGACGTTAGAGCGCACCGGTATCGGAACCTCGTCTAACGGATCAATTTCCGAATAGCCCGTCAGAACGAAGCCGCTCGCGCGGCGGACGCTGCCGCGTGGGTGAGCTCGGCAGTGTTGGTGCCCATGGTCAGATAAATTTTGGGTCACAAGGAGGTCCCTGTGACCCATCTACGAAAAATGATGCTGGAGGAGCTCCAGCGTCGGAATTATTCTGAAAATACCACACGTTGCTATATCCGCGCCGTCGAAGATTTTGCTCGACGATTCCATCTTCCCCCGGACCGTTTGGGGCCGCGACAGATTCGCGCATATCAAGCCGAGCTATTCCAGAAGCGCAAGTTGTCTGCGCAGACCGTGGCCACGCACCTGGCTGCTTTGCGATTTTTCTACACCAAGACGCTACGGAGGGCCTGGAGCATTGCCGAAACTCCCTACCCGAAAAAGGCACATCGCATCCCGGCGATCCTCAGCCAGCAAGAAGTCGCGCAACTGATCGACGCCGCCGGTTCTCCCCACCAACGCATCCTGCTGATGACGCTCTACGCCACTGGAGTGCGCAATGCCGAGTTGACTCGCCTGAAAGTCAGCGACATCGACAGCCAGCGCATGGTGATTCATGTCCAAGGCGGCAAGGGACGCAGAGATCGCGATGTGCTGCTCAGTCCCAAGCTACTAGAAGAACTCCGGGCACATTGGCATCGGTTGCGGCGAAAACCCAGCCGCTGGCTGTTTCCGGGCAACCGCCACCATAACGGTGATCAACCCATCGACACCAAAACCGTCTGGCACGCCTGCCAGCAAGCCGCCCAGCGGGCCAGCATCCAAAAGAAGGTCCATCCCCACACGCTGCGTCACTGCTTCGCCACTCACCTGCTGGAAGCGGGAGCCGATCTCCGCACCATTCAGATCCTGTTAGGTCATCGCGATCTGAAAGAGACCGCCCTCTACCTGCATCTTTCGCAGCGCCATCTCCACGCAACCGCCAGTCCCCTGGACTCGCTGCAGCTGAAAGACAGCTCCGTACAGGAGGAGTAGATGAGCCGGCCGCCCCTGGAGGTGGCCGATCTCATCCGCGCCGCAGGAGTTGCATTCATTCAACGAAGCCACCAGTGGATCAGCTGGAAGCATGTCAAAGTGCTGCTGGCCATCGCGCGGTGTCGCACCGCCGCACTGGGCGGGCATCTGGATCAATGCACTCGCTGTGGGCATCGTGCCACGATCTCTTACAACTCCTGCCGAAACCGGCATGGCCCGAAGTGTCAGACCGCCGCTCGGGAACGGTGGATTGCGGCACGCAGGCAACAGCTTCTCCCAACACGCTACGTCCATGCGGTCTTCACGCTGCCTGGTGAGTTAGCACCACTGACTGTGCAGAACAAGAAGGTCGTCTACGATCTTTTGTTTCGCGCCAGCGCGGAAACCCTTCTGGAAGTCGCCCGCGATCCCCAACATCTCGGCGCGGAGATTGGCTTCTTCAGCGTTCTCCACACCTGGAACCAGAAACTTGGCCTGCACCCGCATGTCCATTGTGTCATTGCCTCCGGCGGCCTGTCTCCCGATGGCACGCGCTGGATCAAGCCACGCCATGCTTTTTTTCTTCCCGTCCTGGCGCTCGCGCGCGTGTTTCGCGGCAAGTTTGTCGCTGGTCTCAAACGAGCCTTCCAGGACGGCCAACTCAACTTCCACGGAAATCTGGCACTGCTCGCCCAGCCGAAGACCTTCGCCGCCTGGCGAAGACGACTGTTCCGAAAAGACTGGGTGGTCTACGCCAAACCGCCCTTCGGCGGCCCGGACTATGTGCTCCAGTATCTGGGCCGCTACACGCACCGCGTGGCTATCTCCAACCATCGCCTGGTCTCGTTTTCAGACGGCCAAGTCACGTTCCGTTGGCGCGACTCCGCTCACCGCAACGAACAGAAGTTGCTGACCCTATCGCTGGATGAATTCTTGCGCCGCTTCCTGTTGCACGTGCTTCCCAAAGGCTTGGTCCGCATTCGGAACTTCGGCTGGCTGGCCAACCGGCGACGCGCCACGCTGCTGCCACTTTGTTTTCACCTGCTCGGTTCGGCACCGCAAACCGAGCCAGAGCTATCCACCGCCCATGACGCCCACGATCTTCGACTCTGTCCCCAATGTGGTGGACCGATGATAGTCATCGAAAGGCTTACCGCGGCCCAGATCCAACTTCGTTCTCCCCCAGCCCTGGTCCCTGCTGCCGCATGAAACCACTCTCTACCACACGAAATTTGTGCGTGTCGTGGCACAACCGGTCCCGGTGTGCCTTGCCGCTCTACAAAACGCGTCTTCCCACCTTGTTCCGTCTTCGCTTTGTGAGAGTTTTGCCCGTACCTCACTTTTTCCTCTCCTACGGACGCATGCTGTGCTCTGCCGAGCAGTTCCGGCGCATCTCCACGCCGCATCTTCCCTCCATTGAATTTCCATAGCCACCGCGTCCGCCGCAACCACGGGCGGCTTCGTTCAAACGGCTTTATCGAACGCGCGCCGAGAACCGTGCCCGCATTCACCTATTCGTGAAAACGCGCGTCCGATAAAGCACTAACGTTTATCAGGCCCTATCCGGTTCAAGTGGGAGATAATTTTCGGTCACGCCGTAACTCAGGTGTAAAATCCTGATAGGACAGATGCCATGGAACCAATCGGGAATGTCAGGATTCTGTTCATTGCGGGCTTTGGCCCGATCGTCCGTGATGTGGCGCAAGTCGTAAGCTCTACAGCGGAGTCCTCCACATCCCCCTCAAAGAGGAAGT
>DATKEN010000105.1:0-3446 GCA_035512155.1 Terriglobales bacterium
CCGCTGCCTGCCTTTCCAAAGATGATGCGGTGCCCGCGGGAAGTCTTGCCGGCTGTTAGGCCGAACAATTCCAGCGGGACGACCTGCTCATCAAGCATCGCCACCAACCAGCGCACCGGACGAACGAAGACTTCCCCGCGCTTGCGCCAGTACATACTCTTCGGCCAATAGAGCGCGGAGATTTCTTTAGGCAGAGTCTCGGCAAGAATCTCGGAGGCGCTGCGGCCCTTCCGCGTGACCGTGGCCGCCAGGTATTCACCCTTGGGTGTACTTACTTTCTCCAGTCGGCCCACTTCCACGCCGACTTTCTTGGCAAACGCATGCGCTGCCGGCGTCGGCTGCCCATCCTTATATGCAATCTGCGCGGAGGGGCCGTTCAGCTGCTCGGTAATGTCTGGCTGCGAAGCTGGAATGCCGGAAGCCAGAACGGCCAACCGGCGCGGCGTGTCGAGATGCGAAATCGCTCCGGCCGGTTCGAGACGCTCGCGCTGTAACAGCGTGTCCACTCGTTCGCGCAGCTCGCGAGAAGCGGCGTCAATCATCCTCGCCGGGATTTCTTCACATCCGATTTCGAGTAAAAAGTCAGGCATCAGGCGATCAGTCTATGGTCTCAAAATTACAGCAAAGTAAATGTGCTGCTCACAAACAGGGTTTCGGCGGCAAGAAAGATTTCCGTGTGAACCCTGTGAACCCCTGTGCCCCCTGTGGTAAAGCACTCATCCCACCGGAGCAAGCTTGCCGCGTTTTTCCTTAGCTCCGGCCTTAGAAGCCTGCTCATTGCTCTCTGGTTTTTTCCCCGTCGAGTACTGCTGGTCCATCCAGGCCTTAGCGATCCCCACGGCCAACGCTCGCACCCGCGCGATGACGCCGACGCGCTCGGTCACGGAAATCGCGCCTCGGGCATCCAGAATATTGAAGTAGTGCGAGCATTTCAGGCACAGATCGTAGGCGCCCAGCAGAGGAAACCTCGACTTCTCGCGCGAGATGCCGTCCCCATCGCTCTTATCCCTGCTTAGAGCAGCATAGCGCTCAATGAGTGCTTTGCATTCAGACTCACACAACTCAAAATGCTCCCAAGTTTTCTCGACATCCGCCATTTCGAAGTTGTACGCCGAGAACTGCTGCTCATCGGCCAGACGCACATCTCCATATTTCACTTCCCTGCCCGTCTCCGAATCGCGCGCCCACACGATGTCGTAGATCGAATCGACGTCCTGCAGAAAAGCGCACAGCCGCTCCAGTCCATAGGTGAGTTCGGCGGAGATGGGATCGAGGTCCACGCCGCCACATTGCTGGAAATAAGTGAACTGCGTGACCTCGAGACCGTCGAGCATGACCTGCCACCCGATGCCCCACGCGCCCAGCGTTGGAGACTCCCAGTTATCTTCTTCGAACTTGATGTCATGCTGACGCAGATCAATACCGATCGCACTGAGCGATTCAAGATAAAGCTCCTGCACATTCTCCGGTGGCGGTTTCAGAATCACCTGCAACTGCAAGTGTTTGAACAACCGATTGGGATTCTCCCCGTAGCGCCCATCCGCGGGACGCCGCGAAGGCTGCACATAAGCTACCTTATATGGATTCGGTCCGAGCACCCGCAGGAACGTCTCCGGAGCCATTGTTCCCGCGCCCACTTCAACGTCGTAGGGCTGCTGGATCACCGCTCCACGTTCAGCGTAAAAAGCCTGCAGCTTCAGGATGAGTTCCTGGAACGTCAGCGAATTGGGCTCGGGTGAATTCACGTGATGAGTCCGGCTATTAGCCTTTAGCTCTTAGCTCAAAACCCTCAGGCCACAAGCTAAGAGCTAATTGCTAACGGCTAACCGCCGATCTTCTCCAGCATTCCCGCCGTCACCAACTTCTTCTCGATGTGCCGCTCCAGAATCTGGAGAAGAAACTTGCGCAAGTCCGCGCACACCGCTTTCGGCCAATCAATCCCGGAAAACTCGGCAACCCGCGATCGCAGCATCTGCGCCGCAATCTTTCTCGACTCGGACGACAGTTCCGACGACGCCACACGCTTGTCGTCCAGGCACATCAGACCGTCGGCGAGCGCGTGATAGAACGCCCTGCTGCCATCGAGCGCGCGTCCACAGACAACGCACTCCGAAAACTCCGGCAGAAATCCCATGAGCCGCGTCATCCACAGCTCAAAGTACGTGAGCGGCATCCACAACACCGGGCCTCGCAGTTCCTGCAGAACCGCCAGACTCAGCCGAAACACCGCGTCGCTCGCCTCGCGGTCGGGCATCAACTCGTCCAGCAACTCACCAACGTGTGCAAGAGCCACTGCCCGCGGATAACCAACCTCGCCTGACATCGGCGACTCGATCACTTCACACGAATCAAGCCGCGCCAGGTCCTGCCGCTCGCGGTCGTCATAAAACGCCCGCACATACGTGAGCGGCTCAAGCGCGCCCCCGAAGCGGCGTCTCGACTTCATGGCCGCCCGCGCTACGCCTTTCACTTTGCCTTCCACGCGGGTAAAGAGCGTGACCAGCAGGTCGGACTCGCGCAGCGGATACGTGCGCAGAACGATCGCTTCCGACTCCTTCAGCGCCATGGAAGGTCAACAGGTTAATCAATGATTGTAATGGAGAAGGCGGGCTTTTGGCTGTCAGCTTTCGGCTCTTAGCTCGAAGCTCACAACCCCTACTCTAGCGGTTCAAGCTAAAGGCTAAGAGCTAAAAGCCAAAAGCTGCCTCACCGCCCGAAGTACTTCGCATTCCGCTCGGTATACTCTTTCCACTTTTCCGGCAGGTCGTCGAGCGCGAAGATGGCCGAGACCGGACACACCGGAACGCAGGCGCCGCAGTCGATGCATTCCACGGGATCGATATACAGCATCTCCTCGGTCCCGAACTTCTCGGAGTCCTTCTTGGGATGAATGCAATCGACCGGGCAGGAGTCAACACAGGCCGTGTCTTTGGTTCCGATACAGGGCTCGGCAATTACGTAGGCCATACGATCTCATGCTCCTCGGGCACAGGGAGGGTGACTGAACTAGCAATTTTAGCAAGAATGCGGCTATCGGTACAGGCAGCACCGCTCAGTAGCAGGTTTCCAAGGTCGAAAAGCGCATAAGCGACCTTCAATTGACGGGGACCGCAGACCCGGCCCGCCCCGTTCACCCCTCCGCGCCTTGTGGTATCGGTTCCACCGCCTCCGCAGACGGCACTGGGGTGGCGGGTATTCTCGCGGGCGCACCGCGCCAGGCGCCGGCCTTGAACCCTTCCCTTACAAGCTTGAAGATGGTTCGTCGATTTTGCGCAATCACCTTCACCCACGCCATTTTCCCCATCATGGGGAAATAGATGCCGCGGAAACAGATTCGCGCGAGGAAGATGTTGATGCGATAACCCAGGGGCTGGTCATTCAGAGAATCAACCGCATGCGCCAGCGCCTCCGGACTATACGCCTGCGCCCAGCCGTAATTCACTTCG
>DATKEN010000106.1:0-2188 GCA_035512155.1 Terriglobales bacterium
CCTTTCCCAACGGACCAACTCCCCCTGGTTCGCGCCCTTCGCGGGGAGGTGAGCACAGCCGAAATGTTTCTGCGGAATCACGTACTCGCCGAGGGCGCCTGGATCGAGGTTAGCGGTAGTCCACGGAAGGACAAGGACGGCGTGTTGTGTGGCGGAGTGGTGGCGTTCCGGGACGTTACCCAGAGGAAAGCAGATGAACGAGAGATTAAAAAACTTAATGACGAACTCGAACGAAGAGTCGGAGAGCGAACGGCCCAGTTGGAAATCGCCAACAAAGAGCTGGAAGCTTTCAGCTACTCGGTCTCGCACGACCTGCGGGCGCCCTTGCGGCACATCAGCGGGTTTTCCCAGTTATTGATGGAAGAGTTCGGTTCCACTCTCGATCCTATCGCCCAACAGTACCTGGAGCGCATCCAGGCGGGAGCGCAAAAGATGGGCGTGCTGGTGGATGAATTGTTGAATCTGGCTCGGGTCGGCCGCCATGCGCTACGTCTGCAGCCAACCCTGTTGAACTCGATAGTCGCGGAGGTGATAGCGATTCTCCAGCCGGATCGCGAAGGGCGGCAGGTGGAATGGATGATCGCCGACTTGCCCACGGTGGAGTGCGATCCTGTCCTGGTCAAGCAGATCTTTCAAAACTTGCTGGCCAACGCGCTCAAGTTCAGCCGGCCGCGCGCCCGCGCGGTAATCGAAATCAATCACAGAGAAGAAGGTGGGCAACCGGTCTTCATGGTCCGAGACAATGGCGTCGGCTTCAACATGAAGTACGTTGACAAGCTGTTCGGTGTCTTCCAGAGATTGCACCTAGCGGAGGAGTTTGAAGGCACGGGGATAGGCTTGGCCACGGTGCAGCGCATCGTTCGCAAGCACGGCGGCCAGGTATGGGCCGAGGGAGAACTGGATAAAGGCGCCGCCTTCTATTTCACCCTCGGCGTGGGAAAGCAAACTGAATGGAAAAACAATGCAGCAACGGCGGGAGGCCGATCATGAACTCAGGAAAACTCGACATACTGTTAGTTGAAGACAATCAGAACGATATGGATCTTGCCCTGCATGCGCTGCGGCGGGAGAAGCTGGCAAACAACATCTTCGTCGCGCGCGATGGCGAGGAAGCCCTCGACTTTATCTTCTGTCGCAGGGCGTTCACGCATAGATCGCTCGATCGTCCCCCAAAATTGGTGCTGTTGGATCTGAAATTGCCCAAGATCGATGGGATGGAAGTGCTCAAGCAGATCAAGAGCGACGATCGGACCAAGACGATCCCGGTCGTCATCATGACCTCGTCGAAAGAAGAGCGGGATTTGGCGGCCGGATACAACCTGGGAGCTAACAGCTTTATTCAGAAGCCAGTCGACTTCGAACAATTCCGGGAGACGGTCAAGAGCGTGGGACTGTACTGGCTGATCATCAATCAGCCGCCGGTAGTAGTGGAAGAACCCCAGCATCTCGCAGGAACGGTTCATGGATCCCACTAACGATCCGGAGGCACAGCCCGGCCAACTTCGGGTGCTGCATGTCGAAGACAACCAACTGGACGCGGAGCTGGTGGCACGGGCTCTGCGAGAAGGCGGCTTCTCGGCTTCCATAGTGGTCGTGCAAGCGGAAGCGGAGTTCGAGCGGCAGCTCCCCTTGCACCGTCCCGACGTGGTGATCGCCGACTACAATCTGCCGCAGTGGAAAGGAATGGACGCGCTGGAAGTGCTGCGGCGCGAAGGGCTGGAGATTCCACTGATCCTCGTCTCTGGCGCACTAGGAGACATCACCGCGGTGGAGTGCATCAAACGGGGCGCGACAGACTACGTTCTGAAAGACGGACTGGCTCGGCTGCCCGAGGCAGTCCGCCGCGCCTTGCTGGAAAAGCGGCTGCTTCGTTTGCGCCACAAAGCAGAAGAGGATTTGGCGCGGAAAGTCGAGGAGTTAGCCCGCTCCAACGCGGACCTGGAGCAATTCGCTTATGTGGCATCGCATGATCTGCAGGAGCCGCTGCGCATGGTGGCGGCCTACACGCAGTTACTGGCAGAACGCTATCGCGGCAAACTCGACGAGAACGCCGACAAATTTATCGGCTATGCCAGCGAGGGAGCTCTACGCATGCAGTCCTTGATTCAGGATCTGCTGGCCTTTTCGAGAGTAGGCCGGAATGGTTCCGGGCGCGTCGATTGTGACGCGGTGATGGAAGAGGTGCTGA
>DATKEN010000107.1:0-33908 GCA_035512155.1 Terriglobales bacterium
CGGCCCCCGCTTCCAGCGCGTCTTCCGCTCCGAATCCGCCGCCTAAGCCTCCTGTGCTCTGCAGCGTCTACGAGTTTCAGGATGCGGACCTTGACAACACAGTCCGACAATGCGACTTCGCGACTACACCCCTAACTTTTCGAGAGCGAAGGATCTGAAGTTGTCTACGGGACATCGTTCGCTAGAAGCGCCGATGGCTTAGATCTCTTGCCACGGAAGCGTCTAGAGTGATATAGTTGAGTGAATACTCAGCATTGAGGAAACTCGCGTGGCACGCCCCAAGAGCGAAGACAAGCGAAATGCAATCCTCGACGCCGCGACCCGCCTGTTCGCGGAACGGGGTCTCGCGGCTGCCCCGACGTCCGAAATGTCCAAGCGGGCGGGCGTCGCTGAGGGAACTCTCTTCACTTATTTCGAGACTAAGGATGATTTGATCAACGCGCTCTATCGGGAGATTAAGCTGGAGCTCGCGGACGCCATGATGTCGGACTTCCCTCGGAAGAAGAATGTACGTACCAGATTGCGGCATGTTTGGGATCGGTATGTGGATTGGGGAGTCGCGAATCCTGAACAGCGTAGGGTACTGGCGCAACTGTGCTGGTCAGAGGCGCTGACTAACGAGGCCAAAGACGCCGGTAGCGCGCCATTCGTCGAGTTCCAAATCATGATTCGGGACGCGATTGACCAGCGTGTCTTTCGGGATGATCTCCCTGTGGAACTTATCTCGAAATCTCTGGGCGCCTTGGCGGAAGCGACGATGGACCTTATGGCGTTGCGCCCAAGCAAGGCGAACAAATACCGGGACAGTGGCTTTGAAATGTTTTGGTCCGGCATAACCAAGCGATGAGTCCTTGCATCGTATGAATGAGTGAGCACTCACACTAGTAGAAAGACAAGGAGCGAATATGCGTACTGAGCAAAAAGCGCTGATATCAGGGTTTGGACGAGAGACAACTGCTGAGGAAGCACTGGCAGGACGTGATCTTCGAGGCAAGGTCGCCATCGTGACAGGCGGTCATGCAGGCCTTGGGCTTGAGACCACGCGAGTTCTCTCAAACGCAGGAGCCACTATTGCTGTCGGCTCGCGCGATCCCAAGAAGGCTAAATTGGCGGTTGCAAAAATAAAGAACGTGAAAGTGAGCGAGTTGGATCTGGCCAGTCCAAATTCCATCGATCGATTCGCCAACGAATTTCTAAACTCCAATCGTGCGCTTGATCTTCTCATCAACAATGCGGGCATCATGGCCACGCCGCTGATGCGGGACGAACGCGGCTATGAATTGCAATTCGCGACGAATCACCTCGGGCATTTTCAGCTTACGGCAAGACTTTGGGAAGCGCTCAAGAAATCTCGTGACGCCCGCGTAGTGGCTCTTTCTTCCAGCGCTCACGCCTGGGGCGAGGTTGATCTTAACGACCCAAATTTCGACAAGAGGCCTTACGAAAAATGGGTAGCCTACGGACAATCGAAGACCGCAAATTCGTTGTTTGCGGTTGAGCTTGATAAGCGAGGCCGACAGCACGGCATCCGCGCATTTGCCGTGCATCCCGGCGGAATCCTCACCGATCTTTCCAAATACATGACGGACGAGGAGTTAGCCGCGTACGGCGTCCAACGAGTGAATGGTGTGCTCACGATTCCCGATGTCACCAAGGTTCCCATGCGCTTCAAGACGGTCGAGCAAGGCGCGGCGACGACAATTTGGGCCGCGGTCAGTTCGCAGTTGAATGGCAAAGGCGGCGTTTACTGCGAAGATTGCAACATCGCCGAACTGGTTTCCGCAGACAGCGAGCTCCACAGCGGTGTGCGACCTTGGGCCGTGGATAAAGCTGCAGCCGAAGCTCTCTGGACTTTAAGCGAGAAACTTACGTCCGTATCCGCTAAAGCCACCGCTTAACACGCCGACTCCTGCATTTGGCTTACTGGAAAGCGGGTCGTCGAGTCTATGCCCGCATAGTCTATCTACAAACAGAATGGAGAATCTCATGTCAAAAGTTTGGTTGATCACCGGAAGCGGAAACGGGTTGGGCCGGGACATCGCCGAGGCGGCGCTGGCCGCGGGTGACAGCGTGGTAGCCGGAGCGCGTCGGACGGAGGAATTAACACCTCTGGCGGCGCAACACGACGGGCGGGTGAAGCCCGTTACGCTGGAAGTGCGCGATGAGTCCGCAGCAAAGGCCGCGGTGCAGTTGGCGGTGGACACCTTCGGTCGGCTGGACGTTCTGGTCAACAATGCCGGTTATGGCCAGTTTGCGCCGTTCGAGCAGATGAGTGCGGAAGACTTCCAGGCTGTCGTGGACACATGCTTTTACGGCGTGGTGTACACGACGCGCGCCGCCGTGCCCGTGATGCGCAAGCAGAAGAGCGGTCACATCTTTCAGGTGTCTTCGGTCGGTGGCCGGATTGCGGTTCCCGGCAATACGCCGTATCACGCGGCCAAGTGGGCGGTGGGCGGTTTCAGCGACTCGCTGGCGATGGAAGTTGCGCCCTTCGGGGTCAAGGTCTGCACGCTAGAGCCGGGAGGCATTCGGACCAACTGGGCACGGCGCGCGGGTGAGAATATGCCGGACCTGCTGCCGGAGTACGAGGCCTCGGTCGGTTCGATACACAAGATGTTGCGAAGCCACGAAGGGCGTGCGGAAGGCGATCCGCGGAAGATCGCGGAGGTAATTGTGCAACTGGCAAATAGGGACGAGGTGCCAATGCGGCTGATCCTCGGCGTGGATGCGGAAAAGCGGGTGCAACAGGCGGAAGCGGCGCGTGCGAGCGAGGCCGAGAAATGGCGGCACCTTACTGTTTCAACGGTGTTTGAAGATGAGCGATTCGACAGCCGGCTGTCTATGGCAAATAGCGGAATCAATTCGTGAGCTGCCGACTCATTAGCTCAGAATGAAGGGGAGCCGATCCGATCGAAAGGCAGGTCCTTCGCTGCGCCCCAGTCGTAAGGTCTGGGTCTCGCGAAGGCCTCCCTTTTGGTGGTTCAAGTGATTCCTTACTTAATCAATCGGTGTTCTTTAAGTATCTCCACCGTCTTCTCGATCGGTAGAGCCTCGACCGTGTGTCCGTTGGCGGTCATGGTCGTCGCCTTAAACATCGAGTTGTAGACTGCTTCCTCCGTGGCTTCGATGGCGGCCAGGAACAGCGGCGACATTGCGTCGTTGGTCATCACTTCCAGGTTCCGCGTCAGCGCTTTGTCATTGGCATGGATCCGCACTTGCGGCGCCGTCGAGAATGCGATCGCGTAGTCTCCGCTGCCGTTTGAGGCCGAACTCCCGGTGCGCGAAACTCCTAGCCACGCTCTCGCTGCCAGCCGCTTCAGGTTGAGGCCGTCAAGCGGCGCGTCAGTGGCGACGACGATCATGCATGATCCGTCTGCCTTGTCGTTTCCTGTTCCACCCCCACCGCTGGCCTGCTGAAGTTCCTTACGGAGGTAGTACTGGCCGAGTTCCTGGCCCACAGGAGCGCCTGCAATCGTAAGCACGCCGCCGAAGTTCGTCTGCACCAGCACTCCAACCGTGTATCCACCGAGATGAGCAGGCAGGCGGCGCGACGAGGTCCCGATGCCGCCTTTCCAGCCGAAGACCACCGTCCCGGTGCCCGCGCCGACTGCGCCCTCCTCGACCGGACCGCCCTTTGCGTTTTTGACGGCGGCGAACACGTCGTCGGGCGTGATGTGGCGGCCGCGAATGTCGCTCAGATACCCGTCATTGGTTTCGCCGACCACCGGGTTAATCGATAGCACATCGTCGTTGCCCGGCAGCACCAACATGTAGCTGATCAGCGCGTCTGCGGCCCGCGGCACACTTGTGGTAGAGGTCAACAGGATAGGCGTTTCGATGCTGCCAATTTCATCCACCTGCGTGGAGCCCGCCAGCTTTCCGAAACCATTACCCACAAAAATCGCGCCAGGTACTTTCTCGCGATAGAGATTGCCGGAATGTGGTAGAACGGCAGTCACGCCGGTGCGAATGTTGTCACCGCGAATAATCGTCGTGTGCCCGACTTCGACGCCGGCAACATCGGTGATTGCATCGAGCGGCCCGGTCGGCAGGATGCCGACCTTCAGCCCCAGATCGGAAGCGCGGGGGCGTGCATAGGGAGCTGTGTTTTGGGCAGCAGCGAACACGGCCACCAACAAGGCTGTAGCAGCAACGAAAGGCTTATGGGGCATGGGCATAGCATACGACCAAATCTCGGGAAAATTAGTTTCTTGAAATCCCCAGATCCCAACAGCGTGGCTGGGAAGTCGCGAAAGCTGGAAACCATCCCTACCGACGACCAAGACTTGCAGGGTTTTGGATACGCTCCGCAGTTCCTCCGTGGCTTCGGAGGATTTTCCAATTTTGCCCTTTCGTTTTCGATCATCTCTATATTGACCGGCGCCGTGACCCTCTTTGACTACGGCCTGAGCATGGGTGGTCCGCGAGAAATGCTGCTGGGCTGGCCATTGGTGACCTTCGGCACTCTGATGGTGGCGCTCAGCATGGCTGAGCTGTGTTCCGCCCTGCCGACCTCGGGAGGAATGTATCACTGGTCGGCGGAACTGGGTGGACCTACCTGGGCCTGGTTTACGGCCTGGCTCAACATTGTCGGGCTGATCACCGCCATCGCTGGAATTGACTATGGCTGCGCCGAGTTTCTGGTGCCCATGTTAGGTTGGCAATCCGGCCGCTATACGTTATTCGCCGTGTACGCTCTCCTGCTGCTCTCCCAAACTGTGATCAATCACTACTCGACAGCCTTGGTGGCGTGGTTCAGCGATCTGAGTGTGGTGGTACACATTCTCGGTGTGATCGTACTGATTGGGTCGCTTCTGATTTTTGCGCCCAAGCAATCCCCGGCCTTTCTCTGGAGCGCCGGCAATATGAGCCCGGTTCGGGCTCCGTATGCCTGGCTGTTCATGCTGGGTTTGCTGCAAGCGCAGTGGACCTATACGGGATTTGACGCCTCTGCGCACGTGGCCGAGGAGACGCGGGACCCTCGGCGGCTTGCGCCCTGGGGAATGGTCATGTCCGTGGTGGTATCCGGAGTCTTTGGCTACCTTCTGATTCTGTCATTGACGCTGGCGATTCCGAGTATTGCCCAGGTATTGCAGAGCACCGATGCGAGTGGCCATCCGGTTCCGGCGGTGCTGACAATTGTACGGCTCGCACTGGGGGTTCGAGCGGCTGGCGCCGTGCTGGCGCTCACGGTACTTGCCATGTGGTTCTGCGGACTGGCTGCCATTACCTCAGTCTCGCGATCTTTCTTTGCTCTGGCGCGTGATAACGGTATGCCGCTGTCATCCATCTGGAGTCGAGTCAATGCCAGGCTGAAGACGCCAGTGCCAGCAATTTGGCTCACGGCAGCACTGGCGTTTTTCGCCATGATCTACGGCGGAGCCTATTCCGTAGTCACGTCCATCAGCGTCATCGGCTTCTACCTTGCCTACATCGCGCCGGTCTATCTGGGCTGGCGAACGAAGACGAGTTGGCTGGAGAAACGTGGGCCTTGGCATCTCGGCGGCGCGAGCAATGCGGTCAACGTGTTGGCCGTGATCTGGACCGTCATCATTTGCGTGGTCATGGTGATGCCACCCAACACGCGGGCCGGTTGGGGCATTCTCTCGGTCATGAGTGCGCTCCTCTTGATACATGTGGCCAGCGGCAAGCACAAGATGTATAAACCGCAATGGGGGCCAGAGAAAGATTCAGGCGGCTTGTAGATGCAAATCCCTGGAGTCGGCTGAAGATCGCGGGGATAAGTGTCTAAGAGAACAAGTAGAAACGTACGGTGAAATGGTTATGTCAGGTGATCGGCTAAGCGAAACCAAGACGCGCACGCCCGGGATGCTGACTCTCGAAGACCTGCGAGACCTGGTTCAGCGGGATCAGGTCCGGACGGTGATCGTCGGCTTCACAGACCACTTCGGGCGGTTGCTTGGCAAACGCTTCGACGCGGAAATATTCCTTGAGAGCGTGTGGGACCACGGCACTCATGCCTGTGACTACCTGTTGGCCAACGATATGGAGATGACGCCAGTCAGTGGGTATCGTTTCGCCAATTGGGTGCGAGGCTACGGCGATTTTCACCTGGTGCCTGATCCAAGCACCCTACGTCTGGCGAGTTGGCTGGAGAAAACCGCCCTGGTTCTGTGTGATGTGAAGGGTGAGAAGACCGGGCAGCTTCTTGCCGTTGCTCCCCGCTCGATTTTACGACGACAATTGGAACGGGCTGAAGAGTTGTCAGTCACGAGCGTGGTGGCCTCTGAGCTCGAGTACTACTTGTTCCGCGACAGCTATCACGATGCCGCTCTGCAGGGCTATGCCGGCTTGGAAGAGGCAGGCTGGTATTCGGAGGACTACCACATCCTGCAGGGGACGCGGAACGAGAACTTTACCGCTGCCGTGCGTCAGCATCTCAAGTCCTCCGGGGTCCCGGTCGAAAGCTCCAAGGGTGAATTCGGTACTGGCCAGCACGAGCTCAATGTCCGTCACGCCGGAGCTCTGGAGATGGCGGACCGTCATGTCGTCTACAAACAATGTCTGAAAGAAGTGGCAGAACAGATGGGCATGAGCGTGAGCTTCATGGCGAAATTTGCGAGCACTCAGGCGGGATCAAGCTGTCATATTCATCTCAGTTTATGGCGAGACGGTGTCAACGCTTTTGCTGGTGACGAGCAGTTCGGCCCGGTCGCATGTTCGAGCCTATTCCGATGGTTCCTAGGCGGCTGGATCCGGCAGGCATCGGAGGTTATGGTGTTCTACGCGCCGACGGTGAATTCCTACAAGCGCTACGTCGAGGGCTCATGGGCACCGACCCGACTTGCCTGGAGTCACGATAACCGCACTGCCGGGTTCCGGGTGGTCGGGAAAGGGCAAAGCCTTCGCATCGAATGCCGAATCCCCGGGGCGGATTGCAATCCTTATCATGCCTTTGCCGCTGTGCTGGCTTCGGGGTTAAATGGAATTGCAGAAAAGGTGGAACCGCCGGAATGCATGTCGGGCGACCTCTATGGCGCGACCGATGTCACGCGCGTGCCCAAGACTTTGGCGGAAGCTGTCGCGCTTTTCGCGAATAGCGCCTTTGCCAAGCAGGCATTCGGAGAAGAAGTGGTTGAGCACTACGCACACTTCTTCCGAACGGAGCAAAACACCTTCAACAGCGCAGTAACGGACTGGGAACGGAGGCGGTACTTCGAACGAATCTGATTAGCAAGTTCCTGCGGATACGAGCAACTATGAGGCTCAAGGACAAAGTTGCGTTGATTACAGGTGCTTCCAGCGGAATTGGCCGCGAAGCCGCGCTCTTGTTCGCGCAGGAAGGCGCTTGCGTGGTCGTGGCGGACGTGGAGGACGAAGGCGGCAGGGAAACGGTTTCGACGATCGAACGGCAGAAGGGAAGGGGAGCATTTGTCCACGCCGATGTCTCACAAGCGGCGGAGTGTCAGCGGATGATCGCAGCCGCGGAAGAGCAGTTCGGCAAATTGAATGTCCTGTTCAACAACGCCGGAATCATGCACAGTCAGGATGATGATGCAATTTCCACCGAGGAAAAGATTTGGGACCTCACGATGAACATCAATGCTAAGGGCGTCTTCTTTGGCTGCAAGTACGGTATCCCCGCCTTACGCCGCGCCGGGGGAGGCTCCATCGTCAACACCGCCTCTTTTGTGGCTCTGCTGGGAGCGGCGACACCCCAGATCGCGTACACCGCAAGCAAAGGCGCGGTGCTGGCCTTGACTCGTGAGCTTGCAGTGGTCCACGCGCGGGAGAACATCCGAGTCAATGCGCTGTGTCCGGGACCGCTGCGAACCGAGTTGCTCATGAAGTTTCTTGACACCGAACAGAAACGACAACGGCGGCTTGTCCATATCCCCGTCGGCCGATTCGGCGAGGCAAAAGAGATCGCTCAAGCTGCGTTGTTCCTGGCGTCGGATGAATCTTCCTTTGTTACCGGGACCGAATTCCTGGTTGACGGCGGCATTACGGCTGCGTATGTAACTCCGGAGTGAGACAGCTTATGTCGTCGAATGCGACTGCCACGTCCTCTCGAATTCAGTCGATCAGTCCGGTCGATGGGTCCATCTATGCGGAGCGGCAGGTGGCATCTGAGCTGGAAATCGAGGACAAACTAACAAGAGCGACGAAGGCGCAGCGCGAATGGAAGACGCTGCCGATCAGCGAGCGTGCTTCCATCTGCCGGCGAATGGTGTCACTGCTCGTTGGACGCGCTGAACAACTTGGGACCGAACTCACCTGGCAGATGGGGCGGCCGATTCGTTACAGTCCGATGGAGATTCGCGGCGGCTTCCAGGAGCGCGCCCTATACATGATCGACATCGCCGAAGCTGAGCTCGCTGATATTGCCATCGAGCCAAAAGACAAGTTCCGGCTCTTCATCCGCCGCGATCCGATAGGTGTGGTTCTGGCACTGATGCCGTGGAACTACCCCTACTTGTGTTCCGTCAGCGTTGTCATTCCGGCCATTATGGCCGGCAACAGCGTGATTCTGAAACCCGCGGCGCAAACGCCTCTGGTAGCTGAAAGATATGCCGAAGCTTTCGACCAGGCTGGATTGCCAGAGGGTGTTTTTCAGATGCTCCATGCCACGCATGATCAAGCGGAAAAAATCATTCGCGATTCGAGGATCGGATTTGTTGCATTTACGGGATCGGTAGACGGCGGACAGGCGGTCCAGCGGGCAGCCGCGGAGCGTTTCATCGGTACAAGCCTGGAGTTGGGCGGTAAGGATCCGGCATACGTGCGCGCGGATGCCTTCCTGGAGCAGACCATCGAGAACCTGGTGGACGGTGTCTTCTTTAATTCTGGGCAATCGTGTTGTGCGGTCGAAAGGATTTATGTCCATCAGGATGTTTGGCAAAAGTTCGTCGATGGATTCGTCGAGCTTACGAAGAAATACGTGTTGGGCAATCCCTTGAGTCTGGATACCACTCTGGGTCCAATGGTCCATGAACGGGCTGCTGGCTCCATCCGTGAGAAAGTAGCACAGGCAATTCGCAAAGGAGCCAAGCCCTTAATTGATGTTTCGCTGTTCCCCGAGGACAACAAAGGGACTCCGTATCTTGCTCCGCAGGTTCTGGTGAACGTTGATCATGGAATGGCAGTGATGACTGAGGAGACCTTCGGTCCAGTAGCACCGCTAATGCGAGTGAAAGATGACACGGAAGCTATCAGGCTTATGAACGATAGCCACTACGGGTTGACTGCTTCAATCTGGACGTCAGATGCGGAGGCCGCTGTACAAATTGGCAATCGGATAGAAACCGGCACCTGGTTCATGAATCGCTGCGATTATCTTGATCCTGCACTCGCTTGGACTGGGATTAAGGACTCTGGACACGGCTGCAGCCTGTCACGGCTAGGGTATGCATCGCTGACACAAGCAAAGTCATTCCACCTAAAGCTTGCTTTTTGAGCAGAATCGGCAGAAACGCTAAAGCCTGGCTTCACAACTCGGGCCTTAAGATTTATGAGATGGGCCGCGATGGCGGGTGGTTCCCGCGTCAGGTCGCGCAGCCAATCTAGCGTGACATCAGGCTTTCAACTTCCTCCTCAATTTCAGAAATCGCGATCGGGGAAAGACCCCTTTCGCGCAGTTGCTGGTTCAGCGTCGGCAGCTTCGTCTGCTTCAAAGTAGTCCACTCTCGAATGCACACTTTTACTTGTTGGCTAGACTGCTTATAGACGGCGATTGCCTGCGAGGGCACAGCACGTTCCCCGCGTTCGACGACTCGGAGCGCTGATGCAAGATCCTTGTACGCTTCCTGCAGTCCAGCGTTGCGCTCCGGATCGTGGTCCTTCTTTGTAAGAATTTTGGTCATTTCCGATTGGACCTGCGCCATCGCTGACTTGAGCTCTGGGTTTTGTCCATCAGGCTTCTGCTGGGCATCAGAAATCTGTTTTTGGATCGAGTTGATCTCCGCCAGGGCGCGCCGCGCTTCCGTGGTTTCGGCAAAAATCTGGTTTCCCAGTTGCAACTGTTGGAGGAGTACTTCGGGAGTTGCGGACGAGCGCGGGTCCATTACGACTTGCAGCGGTTCGGTGTGCACTTGTCCATCCACGGTTAGGCGGACCTGATAAGTTCCCGGAACCGCCTTGGGACCACTGGGACTGTGGAATTCGGCTTCTTCATCCGCGATCGGTCCACCCGAACTTCCCCAGGTAAGGTCCCACACGAAACGATGCATTCCAGGCGTTTTCTCCGGGACCTCCGGCTTGGGGAGCCATCGCTCCGCCACTGGGAGTGACACGTGCTTGGGTGCGCTTTGGTCTTCCGAAGAGAACCTCCGCACGAGCTTGTGTTCCGGATCAAAAACCTCAAGCGTCACTCGGCTCGCTGCAGACCTAAGGAAATAATCAATCATTGCTCCGTTCGGAGGGTTCTCTCCCGTAGGCTCTTCGGGCGGCAGTGGTGTACCTACAAAATCATCGTTGTCCACCCGGATGGCAGCAGCGGGATGATAAAGCCATGCCGCACTCGCGCTGCGCGCCTCGGATGTCTGGCGGAGTGGGGTAATGTTGTCGAGGATCCAGAAGGAACGTCCATGCGTCGCAACCACGAGGTCGTCGCCGTGGATCGTGAGATCACGGATGGAGCTGATGGGCAGATTCAATTGCAGGGACTGCCAGTGATCGCCGTCGTCGAAGGAAACGTACACCCCCAGTTCGGTTCCAGCGAAAAGCAACCCTCTGCTCTGAGGATCTTCGCGAATGGCGCGTAAGAAAGCAGGAGCGGAAATGCCCTCGATGATTGGCTGCCAGGTTGCGCCATAATCGCGGGTTCGATAGAGGTGTGGCGCTTGATCATCCAGCCGGCTGCGATCAACGGCAGCATAAGCCACAGCAGGATCAAAATGCGAAGCTTCGATCAGCGAGATATTGCTCCAGTCGCTCAGTCCGGGGGGAGTCACGTCCTTCCAGGTTTTGCCGCTATTGCGGGTAAGGTGAATCTGGCCGGTATTGCTTCCAGCCCAAATCAGGTCACGGTTGAGAAAGGACGGAGCAATCGTGGACACGACCCCGTAGCCATCCTGCTTGGCGTTCTCGACGGTCGGCACCCCGCGTGGTTTATTGTCTCCCGAAAACACGGTTGAGCCGGTGAGATCGGGGCTGATGGTCTCCCAATGCAGGCCTCCGTCTACAGTTTTCATCACGTACTGTGTGCCAAGAAAAAGCTGCTTCGGATCAGCCGCGGAAAACAGCAAGACGGGAGACCAGGGGGCACGATATCTGCGTTGATCGATCTCCGAATCGAGAATTGAGACAGGCCACGGACTGATGTCCTGGCTGAGGCCAGTCCGGCGGTTGAAGCGAGCGACGCGACCATAACTCGCGCCCAGGTAGATGATGTTGGGATCGACGGGGTCGAGCGCCATGTATCCGCTCTCGCTCGGACCGGCCGGGAACCAGTCTCGCGGCGTGATCTGGCCGTGATCGGTACGACTTGAAACCGCCACACTTCCGGAATCCTGCTGAGTGCCGTATACCACGTAGGGGAACTCGTGGTTGGTGATGACGTGGTAAAGCTGTGCGGTGGGTTGGTTGTACCAGGTGCTCCAGCTCCGGCCGCGATCAAGGCTGATAGTAGTTCCCTGGTCGGTTCCGAGAACCATGCTGGCCGAGTTCCTGGGATCGATCCAGATCTGGTGGTAATCATCTCCGCCGGGAGCGCCACGGACGATTGAAATAGTTTTGCCTCCATCCTCCGAGCGGTAGAGAGCGACATTCAGGACGTAAAGCACATCGGGATTGTTCGGGTCGATGGTGACGCTATTGAAATACCAAGAACGGCTGGTGAGATGCGGGTCGTCGTTGGCAAGCGTCCAGGTATTGCCCCCATCATCGGAACGGTAGAGGCCTGATTTTTTAGCCTGAATGAGTGCGTATACCCGTTTGCCATCGGGAGCGATGTCAACACCGACACGTCCCCAATCACCGTCCGGCAGGCCAGTTCCGCTGAGTCGAGACCAAGTCTTGCCGGCGTTCTGAGAACGGTAAAGACCACCACCAGAACGATCGATTGGAGCATAGGTGCTCCAGGGAGGACGCCAAGTATGCCACGTGCCGGCAAACAAAAGCTGGGGATGACCGGAACTGATTGCCAGATCCGAGACGCCGATTTCAGGACCTTGATCGAGAACTCTGGTCCAATGTGAGCCGCCGTCGATGGATTTGTAGACGCCACGTTGGTGGTTCGGACCGTAAACATGTCCCAAAGCCCCGACGTAAACGACAGCCGCGTTCTGCGGGTCGACGACGATCCTGCTGATATGGCGCGTGTCTTCCAGTCCGATGTGGAGCCAGCTTCGACCGCCGTCGACGGACTTGTAGACACCGTTGCCGAAGGAGAGAGATGAGCGAATGTCGGACTCCCCGGTTCCGACATAAATCGTTTTTGGGTCTGATGGCGCAACCGCGAGAGCGCCGATCGAGGCGATGGGCTGGTTATCGAAAATTGGTGTCCAGACGACGCCAGCGTCGCTTGTCTTCCAGATGCCGCCGTTGACCGCGCCGAAATAAAACGTGGTGGAGTCGCCGGGTACTCCGGCTACAGCAACCACTCGGCCGCCCCGGAACGGGCCAATTAGACGCCACTTAAGCCCATTGAACAGTTCTGACGGAACTGACTGGGCCATCGCTGAGCTGACAAGAACAAGGAAAAACAATATGCGACGGTGCAAACGCGAGCTGAATTTGTGCAATTGGTTAGTCCCTAGTTTGGATACACAGTGTAGTGGAAGAGGGTGGTTTCATGAAGCAGAGCAAGACGTGCCCGGAGGAAAATCGTACTAAGAAGGTTGCAAGCGGGCCAGATCGGCTTACACTGTGGTTCCGTTTTCGATCTCAAAAGGAAGTCTGTTGGAACTCGCCGCAAGGAAGCGGGAATGAAAATCACTCTCGGGGCGGTTCTACTGGTGGGCGCGATCTTCGCGGCCCCGCCCGTTTTCGGCTACGGCGTTCTGTCGCATGAGGAGCTGATCGACATCGCTTGGGATTCGGACATCCGGCCGGCGCTGCTTAGGCGCTTTCCCGAGGCAACTGCCGATCAGGTCAAGCAAGCGCACGCTTATGCCTACGGCGGTTCGGTGATTCAGGATCTCGGCTACTACCCGTTTGGCAAGCGTGAGTTCACTAACCTGCTGCACTACGTACGCACAGGCGATTTCGTGGCTTGGATGCTACGTGACGCACGCAACATCAACGAATACGCCTTCGCGATGGGCGCGCTCAGCCATTACGCCGCTGATATTTGGGGACATCCCGCAGTCAATGCCGGGGTGGCCATCGAGTATCCCAACTTGCGCGAGAGATTTGGTCGAGCGGTTTCCTACGAACAAGATCCCGCAGCCCACCTGAAAACTGAATTCAGTTTCGATGTAGTGCAGGTCGCCAAGAAACGTTACATCTCCAAGCAGTATCATGATTTCATCGGCTTTCAGGTTTCCGAAGAGTTGCTGGAACGCGCTTTCGAAGACACCTACGGAATCAAGGTGGATGAATTGCTTCACTACGACGATCTAACCATCGAGACCTATCGTTTCGCAGTGAGCCGGGTTATCCCAGAGATGACCCAAGTCGCGTTGGCCACGCGCAAGGACAAAATTCAGGTGGAGAAGAATGATGCAGCGCGGAGGGAATTTCTCTATCACCTCTCTCGCGCTGACTACGAAAGGGATTTTGGATCGAAATATCGCAAGCCTGGAATTTTCGCCCGAATCCTCGGCTTCTTTCTGAGGCTGCTGCCCAAGTTCGGACCCCTAAAAAGCCTGGGATACCGCGATCCCACCGCCCAGACCGAAGATCTTTATTTCAAGAGCATGGACAACGTGGTCGATCAGTATCACCGTGAAGTGGAAAAGCTAAAAGTCAGTAAACCAGCGTTCCCCAACCGCAATCTCGATACCGGAGCGCCTACTAGCGCAGGTCAGTACAAATTGGCTGATGAAGCCTACAGTCAGCTCGTCCGCCGTCTCGCCCACAACCACTTTGCGCGCACTACACCGGCCTTGCGTTCAAACATTCTGGATTACTTCGCCAGCGGCCCCGCTCAGAAAAACATCAAGCCTCACGAATGGCGAGCCACCCAGATCGCGCTGAAGCAACTCAAGGCAGGGACCGCACGGCTGAAAAACGCCGAGTTTCAGGATGACGTCTTCGTGATGAGGAACACGTACTAAGGGTAGATCCCACTCCGGTGTCATCCCGAAGCCACGCGCTTTTGTCCTCGAAGGCTTGCACGGCTGACCGCTCGTAGAGTTGCAACAATCGAGCCAACAATGCAAACACCGATGATCAAAGTCACAGCGCTCAAACTCAGGCCGCAGAGGAACTCAATAGTGCTTGTCAGCATGCGTATTTCCTTCCAACACTTTAGGCAGCCGGGAAGATGACGGGAGGGTATGATGACCCGGCTGCCAGGCCCGCCTAAAATCGGAAAACAATTCCAGCGGACGGTTGCGCCGTGTGCGTCCAAGTGTCAGTGTTCAAGTTCCGAAGGCCGAAGTCCGGACTCTTGTACACGAAACCACGGTATTCAGCCCGCAACGAGAAGTGATGCGTCAGGACATAATCAGCGCCTACGCCATAGAGGAAAGCGCCTCTGCCTTGACTGGTGGCGCCGGGAACAGATCCTCCAAAATTACCAGTGGGATCAAAGATCAGACCGCCGCCTCCAGCGAGCGCGTAAGTTCTGATCCTTCTTATGGGCAGTGGGAGGTTCACCACCATATCGCCAGTTACTGCGTGCACGTTGGCTTGGACTCTGGATTCTCCGAAACTGCCAAAATACTCTTGCGTATTCCGGTCGAAACCGTAATTGCCTTCCGCCGAGAGCCAACGATTGATGTGATAACGGTATCCGACCATGAATCCGCCAGTTTCGGTGCTGCGTTGCAAGTTACCGTTGCCGGTAGAGTCCCTGGTGAAAAAGCCGGTGCCCTGCAAACTGATCTCAGAACGACTTTCCTGAGCAACGGCCCCGACCGCCGACATAACAACAGCGGCGATGATGACAAACAATCTACGCATATGTGATTCCTCCTCCATATTTCCGCATACAAACTTCGATCCGATCTCGTGAAATTGATGGATCCCGCACTCGCGGTTTACGGTGACTTAATGCACCGGACTTGCCAAACACGACGCTGTTGCTGCCGCGGTTTAGAAGTGCTTGAGTGGAAATCAGTTGAGGTGCTATTTCGTGAGGCTGCAGATGGACAGGTTGTCGAGCAGTCGACACGCGCTTCGACAACTGTCGAGCTTTTACGACACTTTACAGAACCCTTCTGCCGGTTGGTCACATCAGATACTTCTAGTATTGATCTTTGCGTCTCCGATATAGGGATAGAGCTGCAGTTCTGCGGTGACGTTACGAGCTGGGGGCTAACGCTTCATGGCAACGCTGGCACGAGTCCTTCCAACGAGTCAGACGGCGCGCTACGAGGCCCTTCTCCGGGCCGGCAGATCCATCGCGACGTGCCACGATTGCGAAAACGCTGGAAACGAACTGGTGCGGCAGTTGCGCGAGATTCTTTCCTTCGACTACCTGCAGGTGGTTGCCTTTAGTGCGGAGACCAAAGCAGTAGAGTGGCAGTTGCTGGAAGTGAACGGCGAAAGACTAGACGAATTGACCAACACCGAAGATACGCCGGTGGTATGGGCGCATCAGCAGCAGGAGCTTTACCTCGCCGGTGATTGGAGCCGAGAGACGCGATTCTCTGCGCACAAACAATTTCTGCATGAGCACGGGATCGCGTCAAGCTGCACCTTGCCGTTGACAAGAGGACAGCGCGGTCTGGGCGCGATTAGCGTGGGTAGCAAGCGTCCGCACGCATATTCTGATGAGGAAGTGGAGTTTCTCCTGCTGGTGGCAGATCAGATTGCGCTGGCCATCGATGCCGCGGTCAACCTCTACTTGTCGACCCAGGCGCAGGATCGTCTGAAGTTGATCCTTGATCTGACAAACCAGGTTGTCTCGAACCTGGAGTTCGACGAGCTTTTGAAGTCGATCTCCAGCATTGTACGCAGGGTCATGCACTGTGACGCTGCTGCCATCATGCTACCTGATGCGGACGGCAAGAATCTGCGAGTGCACGCGCTCGACTTTCCCGACAGCAGGGGATTTTTTGCCGAAGGCATCGAGGTTCCGATTGAAGGAACCATGCCTGGCGAAACATTCCAAACGGGAAAGCCCTATGTGCTGAACCACCTTGATCCCGAAAAGGTTGCTCCTGAGATGTATGCCAAAGCATCTGGAGAAGGGATGAATTCGATCTGTGATATCAGGCTGGCCAGCCGCGATCGTTCGTTGGGGGTGCTGGGGCTAGCGAGTCGGGAAGAGAATGCTTTCGATGAGGATGAAGTTGCTTTTCTGACGCAAGTTGCGCACCAGGTGGCGATTGCGATGGAGAACGCGCTTGCGTATGGCGAGATTGCCGAACTCAAAGACAAGCTGGCGCAGGAGAAACTCTACCTGGAGGACGAAATCCGCGGCGAGATGGATTTCGAAGGTATCGTTGGGCAAAGTTCCGCTCTGCGCAATGTGCTGAGGCTGGTGGAGACCGTTGCCCC
Organism: Terriglobales bacterium; assembly: GCA_035512155.1. GTDB lineage: Bacteria > Acidobacteriota > Terriglobia > Terriglobales > Acidobacteriaceae > JABCYV01. Next base: position 16,573 of record DATKEN010000107.1, read on the forward strand.
CAGTGATTCGACCGTTTTGCTGCTCGGAGAAACCGGTACTGGAAAGGAATTGATCGCGCGCGCCATCCACGATCGCAGCCGGCGGAAGGATCGTACATTTGTAAAACTGAACTGCGCGGCGATCCCAACTGGTCTGCTCGAGAGTGAACTCTTCGGACACGAACGCGGCGCATTTACCGGCGCGATTTCTCAGAAGCTAGGCCGCCTGGAACTAGCCGATCAGGGCACATTGTTTCTAGACGAAGTGGGCGACATTCCGATCGAGATCCAGCCCAAACTGTTGCGCGCCCTGCAGGAGCGCGAATTCGAACGGCTGGGCAGCACGCGTACTAAGAAGGTGGATGTGCGCCTTGTGGCTGCCACCAACCGCGATTTGGAGAAGATGATCGAGGACCGCGAGTTCCGAAGTGATCTTTATTATCGTCTGAATGTGTTCCCGATTCGTATTCCACCCCTGCGTGAGCGTCCCGAGGACATTCCGCTGCTGGTGAGATATTTTGCCCAGAAATATGAGCGGCGCATGGAAAAGAAGATCGAATCGATTCCCGCGGCTGCCCTGAAAAAGCTGGCGAGTTGGCATTGGCCGGGGAATATTCGCGAACTGGAGAACTTTATCGAACGGGCAGTGATCCTTACTCGCGGCACCGCTCTTGAAGTGCCTGTCTCGGAGTTGAGGCGGAACGGCGCTGCCGTTCCGGTATCGAGCCCGCGCGAGTCGAGTGAGCACGATGAGATTCTCCGTGTGCTCAAAGAGACCAACGGCCGTGTTGCCGGGCCCAACGGCGCAGCTACACGGATGGGGATCAAGCGGACCACGCTTATTTCTCGCATGAAGAAGTTGGGGATCGATCCACGAAAAGTGTCGTAATTCCGACATGTGACGAGGCGTGCTCGCAGTATCGTCATCTGCCATTGCAATATTTCGCCAACTGATCACGCCAATTCCTCAAGAACTGCAAGCGGCAGCGAATTGCAGTTTGGCCCACTCCGTGCTGAATACTTCAACATGATTCAGATTGCACTCACGGGCATTTGCGCAATCGCCGCTGTCTTCATGCTGACGTTTCTGAAATCCCTCCTGCAGGATTCGCGACGTCACGCGCCGCGACGCACAAGAACTGGAAGAAAAGTCATTGTTCTGCCTTCCCATCGGGATGAACGCGAGTCCGTGACGAGACGTTCTGCGTAGCAACCTCGTTCCGATAAATTCTCAACATTTACCGCCTCTGATGTTTGAAAGGGCTGCGACAAGTGTCGAAGATGTTGTCGACATTTTTCGACACAGTCGGATCTGGTGACGATGTTTCTTTGCGGATTCAATGACTTAGGGCCCACTCGCCTACTTCTGGCTTTGGGCCTCGCGTTGCCCTACTGTCACCGAAGGGACAAACATGTTACGGATTTCGACCATCGACACGCGGTTCCAGCGCAAACTCATTCTCGAAGGGAAGTTAGTGGAACCGTGGCTGGGTGAGTTTCGGGAGGTGTGCCGCAACGCTAGCGAGACACTCAAGGACCGCAAGTTGGTGATTGATCTCAGTGACGTCACTGTCATCGGCTGTGAAGCCGAAGGCGCTTTGTCGGAGTTGATACAACAGGGAGCGAAGTTTTCTTGCGGTGGGGTCCTTATCAAACACGTGGTGAAACGCTTGGCTCGCAGATGTCGCGGTCCGCAGAAGAATTTGGCGCAGTCAGCCAATTCGAGCGATTGAAAGGCACATTACATACGGAGGTAAATATGCCACAAGCCATCCAGGTTTCCGTGAATGGATCTACCGCGTACACCACCAGCGCCGATTTCTGCCGCATCTTTTCGGAAGAGATGAGCAGTCTGTATTTGCTTGCTTTCCTGCTCACGGCTAACGCTGAGAAAGCAGAACAGTGCTTTGTTGCGGGCATCGGCGACAGCGTGGAGGGCAACCCTGTGTTTCGAGAGTGGGCGCGGTCGTGGGCACGGCGGACCATCGTCCTGCATGCCATACGGATGATGAAGCCGGCGCAGAAGACCATCACCATTGCAGAGACGGAGCCAGTGAGGCGGAATATCGAACCGCGGCTCAGGGCAATCCTCGCACTCGACACACTGGAGCGGTTCGTGTTTGTGATGTCGGGGCTCGAAGGGTATTCAGACCAAGACTGCTCCGCTCTTCTGGGATGTTCCCTGCAGACTATAGCCGATGCGCGAGCTCGGGCGGTTCAGCAATTGGCGAACACCGCCGAGATCCGCGACACGCATGAAGAAGAGCTGCAAAGTGGCTACACACTTGTTTCAAACTAAACGAAATTAAACTTGGCGTTTTATGAGGGTTGAGATGAAGGGTTTGGAGAAAACTGTTTTTAAAAGACGATACGGAATGCTTGGAGTATTTGCACTGCTGCTAGCGTTTGCCTTGTCCGGGTGCAACCGCACTCCGGTTCAGGCCGCGCCGGCTATGCCGGCGCCACTAGTGACGTTAGCTAAGGCGACTGCTCAGGACGTCCCGCAATATTTGGACGAGATTGGGAGAAACGGGGCGTTCGAGTCAGTCACCGTAACACCACAGGTGGGTGGGCGCATCACTGAGCGCCATTTCCAGGACGGCGAGAACCTGAAGAAGGGCCAAATCCTGTTCGTCATCGACCCCCGTCCGTATAAGGCCCAACTCGACTCCGCGCAGGCGACGCGGGCCCAAGCTAAGGCGGCCCTGGAGCTGGCGAAAATCCAGTTTGCCCGCGATGAGGAGGTAATAGGAACCCGAGCCATCTCGAAGCAGGATTACGACACAAAAAAGAACACGGTCGATGTGGACCAGGCACAGGTGGATGCGGCAGAGGCTGCCTTGGAAACCGCTAAGTTGAATCTCGAGTATTGCTACATTCACTCGCCCATTGATGGCCGCGCAGGAGCTCGCCTGGTTGACGTGGGAAACGTGGTGCAGGCGAACAGCACGGCACTTCTTTTGATTCAACATCTGGATCCGATCTACGCGAACTTCACCATTACGGAGCGCGATCTTCCAGAAGTCCAAAAAGAGATGGCCCGGGGAACTCTAAAGGCTATGGTTCGACTGCCATCGGATGCGGAAGGTGGAGCACGGGTCGGCAAAGTTGAGTTTCTGGACAACGCGGTGCAGAACGGAACCGGGACAGTCAATCTACGAGCCACGCTTCCGAATTCCGATCATCACTTTTGGCCGGGGCAATTCGTTGATGTGAAGTTGGTGCTAGGTACTCAGAAAGGAGCGGTGTTGATCCCGAGCCAGGCCGCACAGATCAGCCAAAAAGGTTCATTCGTTTATGTGATTAAGCCGGACGAAACAGCAGATCTTCGGCCCGTGAGTCTAGGTCAACGTCAAGGAGATGAGGTTGTGGTCACCAGCGGGTTGAGCGCGAACGAGCGGGTGGTAGTGGCCGGGCAGTTGACTGTAAGACCCGGCGGCAAGGTGCGAGTGGATGCAGCGGGTGCAGCGGCCAGTCCGCAGAGTCAACCTGACCAGGCTGCGAAGAGCTGGGGAAAGTCATGAATCTCTCCGAACGGTTCATTCGACGTCCGGTCATGACCGTGGCTCTCACGGTGTCGGTGATCCTGTTTGGGATACTTGCGTATTTTCGGCTGCCAGTAAGCGATCTGCCAGCGGTTGACTATCCCGTGATTCAGGTTCAAGTGAACTATCCCGGCGCGACTCCGGAAACCATGGCGAACAACGTGGCCACGCCTTTGGAGCGCCAGTTCATGCAGATTCCGGGGCTGGAGCTGGTCACCTCCAACAACGGGCAGGGACACACCAGCTTCGTATTGCAATTTGGTCTCGACAAAAGCCTGGATGGAGCGGCGACCGACGTTCAAGCGGCCATCACCCGGGCGACGGGTCAGCTTCCCATCGACTTGCCGAGTCCACCTACGTTTACAAAAACCAATCCTAACGACCAGCCCATTGAGTACATCGGTTTGGTCAGCGATACGGCCACTGAGGGGCAGCTCTACGATTTTGCGAACACGCAGGTGGGAGAGCGCATCAGCATTCTTCCGGGAGTCAGCCAGGTCACAGTGTACGGCACGCAATCGGCGGTGCGGATTAAAGCCGATCCTTCGGCGATGGCAATTCGCAACATCACGCTCGAAGACCTCACGAACGCCGTCAAGAACGGCACCAGCTACACAGGCGCGGGACAGTTCGATGGGCCGCACCACACTGTTCTGTTACAGCCGCAGGGGCAATTGAGCACCGCAGACCAATATGACCAACTCATTGTCGGACAGAACAACACTGCGCCGATCTATCTCAAGGACGTTGCAACCGCCAAAGACAGCGTGCAGGACGAGCGCATCGATATGCGCTTCTGGGTTCGAGGGTATCCACCCCCCGCGGCGACTGTAGTTGTAGCTGTGTTTCGGCGGGCGGGATCCAACGCCGTCGAAGTGGCTGACTCGGTACGGAGTATTCTGCCCAATATCGAGTCGCAGCTGCCGACCTCAGTCCATCTAATTCCGATCTACGATCGTTCCCGCACCATTGTTGACAGCGCGAGAGACGTGCAAACGACACTTTATATTTCTTTCGCACTCGTGGTGATGGTGATCTTTGTCTTTCTCGGACGTGCCACAGACACGCTGATTCCGGCGGTAGCTCTGCCGCTATCCCTGCTGCTTACGTTCGTCGCCATGAACGTGCTCGGTTACAGTCTGGATAACCTGTCGCTCATGGCGCTCACGCTTGCCATAGGGTTCCTCGTGGATGATGCCATCGTGTTTCTTGAGAATACGGTTCGCCTCATGGAAGACGGGCAGGGGGCGTTCGAGGCTTCGTTGAATTCGGCGAAGGAGATCAGCTTCACGATTCTGGCGATGACGTTGTCGCTGGCCGCGGTCTTCATTCCCCTGGTCTTCATGGGTGGCTTGATGGGGAGGATTTTCCGTGAGTTTTCCATCACCATCGTGATTTCGATCATCGCCAGCGGCATTGTTTCGCTGACACTGACGCCACTGATGACCTCAAGGCTGCTAGCCAATCGCGGCGCAGGGGCCAAGAAGACCTGGATGGAGCGCGTCATCGGTGGGGTTGAACACCGAGTGTTGGACGTATATGGCCGCTCGTTGTGGTTTTTTCTGCGGCAACGCTGGATCTCGGCGTTGGTGTGGGTAGTTTGCCTGGCCGGCACTGGATACCTCTTTTACATCGTTCCCAAATCCTTTCTGCCCGTAGGTGACAGCTCGTTCATTCGTGGCGTACTCGTCGCCCAGGAGGGTTCGTCGCCCGATCAGATGCACGCTCTCCAAACGGCGGCGGAGAAGGTGATGCGGGCAAATCCGGCTGTGGCAACAACGTTCACCATGAGCGGCAACAGCCAGTTTTTGCCCGCCAATCAGGCTTTTCTCATTGCATTTCTGAAGGATCCAAAGAAGCGCCCCCCGATCGATCAAGTCGCCGGGCAATTGATGGGCGGAATCGCCACCACCGTTCCCGGGGCGATTGCCTTCCTCCAGCCCAACCCCGTGTTGGAGATCAGCACGGGCGCCACCGCGAACACACAAGGGCAGTTCGCATACGCGCTTTCAGGCATCGATCCGAAGCAAGTCTATGAGGTGGCGGGAAAGATGATAGCCAAGATGCACGAATATCCTGGCTTTCTGTTCGTCAACTCCGACCTCTTCAATCACACGCCGAATCTGCAGGTCGACATTCTGCGGGACCAGGCAAAGCTTTACGGTATCTCGGAAACGCGCATCCTGACACTGCTTCACGACGCCTATTCCCAGAATTACAGCTATCTGATCAAGAAGGCAACGGACCAGTACCAGGTGATCCTCGAGGTTGCAGATGACGAGCGTTCGGACCCGCAGGATCTGAGCAAACTTTACATCAAGAGTGATGACGGCCAACGCATGGTCCCTCTGAGTGCGGTTACCAGTTGGCGCGCGGTGATCGGACCACAGGCGGTGAATCATATCAATCAATTCACCAGCGTGACTCTCTTCTTCAACATGAAGCCCGGCTACACAGTGGGTCAGGCCACGCAGTTCGTCGAGGACACGGCCAAGCAGATTCTGACTCCCGATGTTCAGGGCCAGCTCCAGGGCGAGGCTCTCATCTTCCGGAACACAGTGTCTGATCTCCTTACACTCATGCTGGTCGCTGTGTTCGTGATGTATGTGATTCTTGCGATTCTCTACGAAAGCTACCTGCACCCGATTACGGTTCTGTCGTCACTCCCCGTCGCTCTGGTGGGAGGGTTGTTGACGCTGTGGCTGTTCGGTGCGGAAGCGTCGCTGTACGCCTACATCGGAATGTTCATGTTGATGGGCATCGTGAAGAAGAACGGCATCATGATCGTGGACTTCGCGGAACAGCGAGTGCGGCAGGGAGTCGAGGACGATCAGGCGATTCACGACGCCAGCATGGAACGTTTCCGTCCCATCATGATGACAACCATGGCGGCGTTACTGGGCGCTCTTCCGATCGCACTCGGTTACGGCGCGGATGGATCGTCGCGGAGACCACTGGGTCTGGTCGTGATTGGTGGATTGATCGTCTCGCAGTTCGTGACCTTATACATCACGCCCGCCATCTATCTGTATCTTGAGGAATTCCAGGAGAAGGTGCTCGACCGTTTTTCATTCTTCCGGTCGGGTCGTGAGCAGGCGCCTTCGGAAAGCCCGGCTTTTGCGATGCAGGATGCCGATGGAGACTAAGATCATGACTCGATATTTCTTACAAAATCGCTTCCGTTCGGTGCTTTTGGTGTTCGCGGGGATCAGCTTCCTGAGTGGTTGCGCGGTCGGTCCCAACTACAAGAGACCGTCAGTAAACGTTCCGACGACGTATCGGGCACCTGTCGGGGACCAGACCTCAGCGAATTCACCGGCTCAGCTGCCGGCCAGTACTGAATTCCCAAAGGCGTCTGCGGCCTCACTAGGCGATGAAAAGTGGTGGGAGGTCTTCCAGGACCAAGAGTTGCAAGAGCTAATTCGGACGGCACTCAAGAATAATTATGACGTGCGTATCGCGGCCACGCGGGTTCTTCAGGCCAAGGCTCAAGTGGGAATCACGCGTGCCGACCAACTGCCTACGCTCAGTGCGGGCGGCGCGATCAACAGCGTACAGAATCCTAAGATTGGTCCGATTCCGTCGTACGAGCTGACGCAAGGGCAGGTGACCGCGTCTGCGGCCTGGAATCTCGATTTTTGGGGAAAGTACCGGCGAGCGACGGAAGCGGCCAGAGCGACGCTGCTGGCGAACGAATGGGCGCAGAAACAGGTGATCGCAACCTTGGTTGCCGATATGGCTACGGACTACTTCCAACTCCGAGAGCTGGATCTTGAATTGGAGATCGCCAAACGAACTCTCAGTTCACGCCAGGATTCGCTGAACCTGACGCAAACGCTGGAGCAGCACGGCATCGATTCGCTCCTCGACGTGCGGCAGTCCGAACAGTTGGTGTATACCGCAGCGACAGAAGTTCCTGATCTCGAGCGGCAGATCGGACAGTTGGAAAATGCAATCAGCATTCTTCTGGGAAATAATCCTGGCGATGTTCCGCGTGGTTTGAAACTGACGGAGCAGCCTCATCTGCCGGAGGTTCCCGGCGATCTTCCCTCCGCGCTTCTGGAACGGCGGGCGGATGTTCGTGAATCGGAGGCAAACCTGATCGCTGCGAATGCCCAAATCGGCGTAGCTCGGGCAGCCTACTTCCCTCAGATTTCTCTCACCGGATCCGCAGGATACGAAAGCCCCGCGCTGACCAACCTGTTCACTGGATCCGCAGGCCTCTGGAATCTGGCTTCCTCGATTAGTCAGCCGATCTTCGAAGGCGGTCGCCTCAAGTCCAACGTTCGCCTGGCTGAAGCGCAGCACGAACAATTGCTGTTGATCTATCAACAAACGATTCAGGGGGCGTTTCGTGACGTCTCGAACGCGTTGATTGCGTATCAAAAGTTTCGGGAATTTCGGGTTCAGCAACAGCGCCTCTTCGAATCAGCCCAGGACGCGGCTCACCTTTCCGAGGTGCGTTTCAAGTCCGGAACCACCGATTATCTCGAAGTGCTAACCAATGAAACCAATTCTTTCTCGGCAGAGTTAACACTGGCCCAAGCGCAAGGGAATGAACTCATCGCTCTCGTGCAACTCTATCAGGCTCTCGGTGGGGGATGGCAGGAGTGATGCGGTCCATTTCTCTGTTGTTGCGGAAGCGTTCTAGAAGCACAAGTGCGAGCAAACTTTTGATCTGGAGCGCCACGTCTCCGTTTTGATTCCGAGTGTCCGAAACTCTTCGTGCTATCATTCTGCGCGTTGAGAGGACGTGCCGATGAGCGACAAACCACAATCCGACCAGTCCGACAAACCATCCATCAAGTTGCCTGGCACCGTTGAAAAGATCATTAAGCCGGTTCTGCCCGACGAACCTGAGAAAGCGCAGATTGCCATCGAAGGGGCCGATGATTTGTATCGCGAAATTCGCATCGACAACACGCTCCAAAATGAGAAGGGTGAGGATGTAAGCCTAAAACCGGGTGCTCAGGTGGAGGTCACGGTCGAAGCGGAGCCGAAGGGAACGACGCCCAAGAAAACCGCTTAAGGCCAACCGTCTGTTTACAATGATTTTTCGGCTGGGTCGTAGCTCGGCGTGAATGCGACTTTGGCCGGGCTTATCGCAGCTTCAGTTTTTCAACTTTTGAGTCCAGTTCAGCACGACCGACATGGACATAGTTCCCGCCTTCAGTTGGGTATTGATTAGAAATCGTTGCCCATCTTTAGATACGTCATAGTTGGCCTGCTCCGAAGTTGCGTTCATTTCTCGAGGGTTCGCCTGAAACAGGGCCGTCGGCGTGCCGGCATCGAAAGTTGCTCCGAGGTTTACAGACGTGACCATCATCTTCCCATCCGGAGCCAGGTAGAACAGCTCTTTGCCATCGTTTCGCCACTTCGGCTGATCTCCTCCCCCAGTGGAGACTTGCCATTTGCCATGCGCCCCGGGGAATGAAGTTACATAAATCTCCCAACGTCCGCTCTCATTCGAGGCGTACGCCACCCACTTGCCATCCGGCGAAAATCGGCCATTCTTAAGAGAAGCGGTCGCTTTAACAAACTGGCTGGGCTCGAGCTCGGGTAGACTGAAAAACCACAGATCCTGGCCTCGCTCATAGAGCACGTACTTCCCATCGCGCGACCAGTCGTTTGGAAATCGGTCGGCACCGTCCTGGGGAATGAGCTTTTCCTCTCGCGCGCCGGTGGCGTCTTTCAGATACAAATCAAACCTCAGTCCGCGATTCGAGCCAAATACGATTTGCCTACCATCCGGACTCCAGATCGGCATGGAGTCAATGGAGGGGTCGAAGGTGAGCCGCTTGGCACTTTGGTTTTGCAGATCGTAAGTCCAGACATCCGTGTTCTGGCTTGAAGGATCGGTGGTGTCTGAGGCCACGAATCTGCCGTCGGGAGATAAAAAAATATTGCCGTAGACGCCCGGTTTTACAGCCGATCCGATCTCTTGGCCTTTGCGATCGAACCACGCCAATTGAGAAGCGCCCGAATCTGCAGTTTTTTGTGCCACCAACAACCGAGTGTCCGAAGCCCCAAATACCGCCCTAGAGATTCGTGGCCAGAATTGAACATCGGTGAGGATTGGGACCGGCCCTCCACTTAAATCAAAGCTCTTTGCGTCGAAACGTTGAACAAAAAGGGTTTGATCGCGGTAGAAGACCAGATACCCCGGCGCGGCGTACGTAGCGTTGCCTGAAGCTTTGGTAACGAAGTGCCTCTCAGTCGAATTCAACGAACCCACGTAGATCGAATGCAATCGATCCTTTCGGCCAGAAAGGTTGATTGCGGAATACAAGTAATGGATGCCATCTGGCAAGAATACCGGCCAGCGATGGCTGTCTTCATCCAAGCTCTTGTCCGGAACTGTGATCTGAGTTGGTGTTCCGCCCGACGCCGAAATTCGATAGAGACCAACCCCCAATAATCCTGTCGGAGTAAAAAGGATGACCCCATCTTTATTCCACGCGCCACCCCGGCCCGTGGGCGCATCGCAGACCGTTTGCACCGGTCCGCCCGATAACTCCATTTTCTTCAGTTTACCCTCCGCAAAAAATCCGAGCGACCTACCATCAGCAGACCAGAATGGAAAGTTCGCACCTGCAGTATTGGCAAGGCTGATTGCTTCCTGCGATCCCGGTTCATAGATCCAGAGGACGTTACTTTGCTCAGAACCCCGATGGCCCACAACTGCCACCGTGTGCCCGTTGGGAGAAACCGCCACATCTCGAGCCGCAAATGGCAGGGGAGCCGAAAAGTACGTGATTGTTTCCGCAGATTTGGAAGTGCGCCAGAAGATGGCGAGCCCAATCAATAGGACGGCAAGTCCGCAAGCGAAGAGCCACGCGAGCCTTTTGCGGTTGTTACTTTTTTCCGGTTGCCGGAGAGCCTGGGTCCCGCTCTGCGCGATCCACTTCAACAGTAGCTTCACATCGTGGACGGCCTGGAAGCGGTCGTCAGGATTCTTTGCCAGACAGGTCGTAATTAAGTGTTCAAGGGCAGGTGGGGTGAGCGGTTGCACCGCCGAGATAGGTTCGGGCTCTTTTTCCAGGATCGCACTCGCCACGCTGATCTGGCTTTTGCCCACGAACGGTCTACCGCCGGTCACCATCTCATAAAGAACTGCGCCCACGGCAAAAAGGTCCGAGCGGGCATCTGCCTCCTTGCCCTCAATCTGCTCCGGCGCCATGTACTGGATGGTGCCGACGATCGTGCCCGCCGTAGTCAGCGGCGACATGGGGCTGGCTTCTGTCATCGTCCGCGCCGCCGATAAAAGCGGGACGCTCGAAGCTGCCGCAGTTAAGCCCGCAGCTGCGGACTTCGCCAAACCAAAGTCCATCAGTTTGGCGCCGGCCTTGGTCAGCATGATGTTGCCAGGCTTCAGATCGCGATGAACGATGCCTTGCTGGTGTGCGAGCTCGAGCGATTCGGCGATAGCGATTCCGATCCGGAGAACTTCGTGCAGCGGCATCACGCCCTTGCGCAGCCTCTCCGCCAAGGTTTCACCTTCCAGAAACTCCATGACGAGATAATCGGTGCCGTTCTGTGAGCCGATGTCGTAAAGTTGGCAAATGTTGGGATGGTTCAGCGAAGAAATCGTCCTGGCTTCGCGCTCCATGCGCTGCTTCAGTTCCGGCGAGGAAGAAAGGTGAGCAGCGAGGACCTTGATCGCTACGGTGCGGTCCAGACGGGTATCGCGGGCGCGATAAACCTCTCCCATGCCGCCGGCACCAAGCAGCGACTCGACTTCATAAGGGCCAAGCTTTGCTCCGGTGGTGAGGGCCATCCGTGCGCGCCATTATAACCTCAACGCTTGAGGCGGGAGAGGATAGATCGATTCCGAGCGGGAATGAGGAAGCTATCCGTGTTTATTGTGGCTGCGGACCTGCGAACCCTGGCTGCATCTAGAGACCACTCGGTCTCATCCAATTGTGATACAGTGGCGGCAAAGGCGACAGGCGATCGGCGAATCGGCTGCTGTAGGAGTACTGAAGTGCGCAAAGGCGAGCAGACCCGGCAAGAAATCATTCGGAAGGCGGCACCGATCTTCAATCAGAAAGGCTATGAAGGCGCCGCGCTCTCCGATCTGATGCGAGCCACAGGGCTAGAGAAGGGCGGAATTTACCGGCACTTTGGGAGCAAGCAAGAGCTTGCGGGAGATGCCTTCGACTACGCATGGAAAATCGCCATGGATACGCGTTTCGAGGGAACGGAGAAGGTCCTGAACACGGTTGACCGCTTGAAGCAGATCGTGCGCAACTTTCGCGACCGGCGCGCTGGCCTGGTGCCGGGAGGATGCCCGCTGCTGAACACGGCCATCGATTCCGACGATGGCAATCCGCAGTTGCGGGCGAAGGCTCGGAGAGCCCTCAATTTGTGGCTCGATGGTCTGCAATCGATTGCCGAGGACGGCCAACAACGGGGCGAGATCCGTTCCGATGTCGATCCCCCGAAATTGGCTACGTTGATTGCAAGTACGCTCGAAGGAAGCTTCATGTTGAGTCGCTTGCAGCGAAAGGACGAGCCTCTAGATTTTGCCTGCCGTCATCTGGAGAAGTATCTCGAAACCGAGGTTCGCGGGCGACATTCGAAAGGTGGGGTGGGCAAGTCATGAGCTCTCAAGAGATTCCATTGAAACCCGATTTCAGGGAGCGGGCAAAAGCGAACGACGTGCCCGTGATGCGTCTGATTGGATTTGAGGCAGGAGATATTGCTGACGGGCGGGCGACAGTCGTTTTGACAGCCGGGCCTCAGCATGCAAATCCCATGGGAACGCTGCACGGCGGCATCCTTTGCGACATTGCTGACGCGGCAATGGGTATGGCCTTTGCCAGCACGCTCGCCCCGGAGGAATCGTTTACAACCGTTGAATTGAAAATTAACTACTTTCGTCCGGTTTGGGAGGCACAACTCAAAGCGGAAGGAATCGTCGTCCAGCGTGGACGCACGATCGGCTATGTGGAGTGCACCATCACCGATGAGAAGAACCAATTGATCGCGAAAGCGGCCTCCACTTGCATGGTGCTCCGCGGCCACAAAGCCATAGGACGGTAACCCGCTCATCGTAGAACTGGGTTTTCATCGCAGTACACCGTCACCACACCCGTTTTCCTCGAATTTATCTTTCCGCGAGTGCGACCGAGCGGTCTCTATCGTCATCTTATCCAGATGAATGGGAAGCAGCACGGCTTGCGTCGCACATAGAGGAACCTAGAACGAAATGGAGATAGAGTATGCCGACAAAAGAGATCAAAGTGCAGCGATTCAGCGTGATTTCTTCCAAGGGTTTCCACGACGTGGTGGCCGCGTTCGAGTCGGCTATCGGACATCCAGACATGAACTCGTTCAGCAAGAATCTCGCGGCCGCAAAAACGTTTGCAGAAGTGGAAAAGATTGTTCAGCACGCGACGGGACCGTCGGAATTGATGGAGTTCACGCGCCTGGACCTCGGCAAAGTGGTGGAGAAGCGAAACGGAGCAGACGCTGGGCAGAGTCTCCGTTTCGTGGTAGGCAATCCCGTTACTATGAGCGCAATGGTTCAGCACGTGCCAGATGCAGGGTCGTACGCGCCAGTCACGATTCTAATCGACGAGCGTCCGGATGGAGTTTATCTTTCCTACGATCGTATGGCGAGTTTTCTTGCCACGTACGGAAGTCCTGAAGCTCTGAAAGTCGCGCAAGATCTAGATGCGAAGGTCGAGGCATTGCTCGCGGCAGCGGCTGTGTAAAGAGACGGGTCTTAGTTCGAGATCGTAGCGGGGTAGCCATCGATTGTGAAACTGATCACCGATGAGGAGAACGAAGATGACAGAGTCCGTTGTTGTCGCTGCGTTCCTACGGAGCAGAGCCGGAAGGGAAGAGGAGCTTGCGGGTCGGCTTCAGGCACTGGTTCAGGCGTCCCGTTCAGATCCGGGAGTAATTACCTATGATCTGCACCACTCCACAGAAGACTCCGCCTCGTGGTTCCTCTATGAGCGCTATGAGTCGCAAGAACATCTGAACAGACATCGGGAGAACGCGGTCCTTCGCAGCTTCCTCGCGGACGCCGCGACACTCGTCGAGGGAAAGATTGATATTCGAAACTTCAAGATAGTTCCCAACTTGGCCGGCGCTTGAAGGTCGCTGGCGCACTCGACAAACTGGGATGCTGCCATATCTCCGAGTTCCGCAATCGCAGTACCGCGCTCGTCGTTTAGCCAGAATGAAATGCAAATGAAAGGTACAGACAAATGACAAACACATACAAGGCAGTGGAGGTCTCAGCGCCGGGCACGCTTCGCGTAGTGGAACGACAAATCTCCGAGCCGGGAGCAGGTCAAGTTCGGATTCGGGTGGAAGCATGCGGAATCTGTCACACCGACGCCGCCACGGTCACGGGCATTTATCCGGGTCTGACTCTGCCGCGTGTTCCCGGACATGAGGTGGTTGGCCGCATTGAAGCCGTCGGTAGCGGAGTGTCTAGATGGAAAGTCGGTCAACGGGTTGGTGTCGGCCTCATTGCCGGAGAAGACGGGGTCTGCGAACCGTGCCGGCGCGGAGACATCGTGAATTGTCAGAACCCTGTGACGTCGGGAGTAACCGCGGATGGTGGATATGCGGAAGTGATGATCGCTGAAGCACGCGCCCTCTCTTCTGTTCCGGATGGGCTCACATCCGCGGAGGCAGCCCCTCTCCTGTGCGCGGGCATTACGACCTACAACGCTCTTCGCAACGCTGGCTTGCGCGGCGGAGATCTGGTCGCGGTGCAGGGCATTGGCGGCCTTGGGCACCTTGGTGTCCAGTTTGCGCGGCACATGGGATTTCGTACGGTCGCAATTGGGCGTGGACGCGACAAGGAAAAGCTCGCAAAAGATTTGGGCGCGCACGTCTACATCGATACTTCTGCCGAGGACGCCGTAGCGGTGCTGCAGCGGATGGGCGGGGCAAGGGTGATTCTCGCAACAGGAACCAGTGGGAATGCCATGGGATCACTGGTGTCGGGTCTTGCAGCCCGCGGCCAACTCATCGTGGTGGGAGTGCCGCAGGACCAGATCCAATTGAATGCGTTCCCTCTAGTGTTTGGAGGGCGCTCGGTACACGGGAGCCTGACGGGCACGCCGATTGATGGCGAGGACACCCTTGCCTTCAGCGTCCTGGAGAATATCCGCCCGATGATCGAGACATTTCCTCTCGAGCAGGCTGCCGATGCTTACGCTCGCATGATGCAAGGCAAAGCTCGCTTCCGCGCGGTGCTGGTTACAAAGAACGGAGTCGCTTAAAGTGCGCCGAATTCGGATTGAGTCACAAGGAAGAAGGAGATGAGTATGTCATCGAAACCAAAGAGAGACGTAAGTACGGTACCCCGAGCGACCTCCACCCAGGCGGCCGAGATGGGAGGAGCTTTGGCAGGGGAACTCCAGCGCGTGACGAGGAAATCAGACGTCGCGCATACGAAATCTATCTCGAACGTGGCGAACAACTGGGCCGTGAGTTGGACGATTGGGTCAAAGCCGAACGCAACCTCGAACAATGGATGCGATTTCGACCGAGCCAGCCATCTTCAGTTGTTTAATCTGATGAGAGAGAGTCGCGGCGCTCACGCGATGGGTTCGCTGCGGCCTGGTGCATGGGGTCGTTCGTGAGGGCTAGTTCGCCAGCCTCGTACTCCAACGCGAGTATTGCGGCCTACATTGATCGCCCCTCGACGATTTGACCCACTTCAGAAAGTTCAACACAAATGGCGCTGGTAGCTGAATAGCGCAACTTTCATACTCTTTTGCCCTGCTGGCGCCCTGAGGCTGAATTCTTCAGAAGCTCTGCCACCGTCTTCAGGATTTCGCGCGAAAGTGTCTCGTCTGATACCGCGCGCGCCAGAGCCATCGCTCCGACGAGCGCACTGAAAATCAAAATCGCTCTCGATCTCGCCGTACGTTTGTCTCTGGCCGGACGCAACGCTGCAATCAACTGAATGTCGTTCCGGACCTGCTCAGAGGTAAGCGCACGGGTCCGCTTATCGCTGCGCGCGATCTCCGGCGCCAGCGCACTGAAGGCACAGCCCGTGCCCGGATTATCTCGGTGGGCTTCGCTCAGATAGTCGTCAATCAGGGTTTCATAGGACACCGGCAGCCCGCCGGATTTAGCAGCGTCCACTCGACGCCTCCACCCGCCGAATGCAGAGTTGACCGCTTCGGCCACTAAGTCATCACGGGAATCGAAGTGCTTGTAGAAGCCGCCCACCGTCAGGCCAGCTTCCTTCATCAGTTCCGCAATTCCGAACCCCGCGAGGCCCTTTTCGCGGAAGCGCTTGGCGGCAATGGCAACGATGCGCTTATGAGTTCTCGCTTTTTGAGCTTTGGAATAGCCCACATGTCCCTCCACAAAAATAAACTGCACCTAAATCAGGATTACGAATCTAATCCTGTATATGGATTATAACAATAATCCACCCTGGACCACAAGGAGGATGAAGATGAGTCAGTTGATTGCAGAAAAAAACAAATCGCTGGTTCTTGAAGCCTTTGAGAGATTGTTTAACAAACGTGACTACGCAGCGGCTGCACGCTATTGGTCGCCCAACTACATTCAACACAGCGCGCACATTGCTCCCGGGCGTGAGGGCCTGTTCGATCTCATCAAGAGCCTTCCGCCGACTTTCAAATATGAGCACGGAACGATCGTGGCTGAAGGCAATTTCGTGATCGTGCACGGACGATTTTCGAACCTCGGCCTGCCTGTGAACTGGATTGCCGCAGATGTCGTTCGACTCGAAGAAGGGATGCTCGTCGAACACTGGGATGTGATTCAGGACGAAGCGACGCGCGAGCAGTCCAAGAGCGGGAATCCGATGTTTGGCAGTTCATTCACCGGATAGATCAGAAGCCTTGCCGGATCACTACAGAGTGCGCTCCTCCGGCAGTAAGCTCGATGGAGAGAAGAAATTATGGCTAGCAAGACTGAAGTCGCGACTGAACGAGACATTGCGCTGAACTGGGACGTGTTCGTGACGGCCGGAATACCTACTGTCACGAGCGACCTGGCTCCGGGCACGAAACAGATGATGTGGTCGCCGATATCGTCGACGCTTATCTTCGGCAAGCGAGACGCCGTCCTTGTCGACACCTTTATCACCGTCGAGCAAGCGGATATCCTCGCAGATTGGGTCGCGGCGAGCGGCAAGAACCTAACAACGATTTATGTCACCCACGGTCACGGCGACCATTTCTTTGGCATCGCAGCGCTCCTGGATCGTTTTCCCAATGCCAGGGCGGTGGCCATGCCCGATGTTGTGAAACTCATGCGCCAGCAGGCCTCGCCGGACGTCCTCGCGAGCTTCTGGAAGCCGCTGTTTCCAGACCAAATCCCGGATCGCCTCATGATCGCCGAAGAACTCAAGCGAAATGTGATCGATCTCGAAGGGCACGACTTGGTCGTGGTGGAAGTCGGCCATACCGACACCGACTACACCACCTGTCTGCATGTCCCGTCGGTTGGACTGGTGGTTGCCGGCGACGCTGCCTACAACGACGTTCATCTCTATCTCGCCGAGTCGAACGCGAAAACCCGCGGTGAGTGGATCGCTGCGCTCGACAAAATCGAGTCACTCAACCCACGCGCTGTGATCGCCGGACACAAGCGACCTGGGAACGACGACAGCCCCAAGATCATTGAAGAGACCCGGCAGTACATCCGCGATTTCGACCGCGTAGCCGGGACAACGACGACCGCGCGAGGACTCTACGACAAGATGCTGGAGCTCTATCCGGATCGGGTCAATCCGGGCGGAGCGCTTTGGCTTTCGGCGCGCGCAGTCAAACCGTAAATTGTTTCGAACGAAAGGAGTTT
>DATKEN010000108.1:0-2749 GCA_035512155.1 Terriglobales bacterium
CTACATCTTTCACCACAGCAACAAAGATCTTTCCGGTCCATATAAGTTCGCCGTGCTGTGGTCAGGCCAGGAAGGTTCGCTGCTGTTCTGGTCGCTTCTGCTAGCCGCCTACGGATTCGTCCTGCGACTGCGCTACAAGACTGACCCGCGCCTGTTCGCTTATGCCTCGGTAGTTCTTGCTGGCGTCCAGATCTTCTTTCTCGCGCTGGTGAACTTCGCCGCGCGGCCATTCGGACTGCTTGAGGGACCGCTTCGGCCCGATGGCAGCGGCTTGAATCCTCTCTTGCAGTATCCCGAGATGGTGATTCACCCGCCCATGCTCTATCTCGGATACGTCGGCTTTACCGTGCCCTTCGCCTTCGCCCTCGGCGCGCTGATCATGAAATATCCCGGCGAAAAGTGGATTCACATCACCCGCCGCTGGACCATGGTCACCTGGGCCTTCCTCACCTGCGGAGTCTTTCTCGGCGCGCACTGGGCCTACTCGGTGCTGGGTTGGGGAGGCTACTGGGGATGGGATCCCGTCGAGAACGCTTCGCTCATGCCCTGGCTCACCGGCACCGCTTTTCTGCATTCCGTGATGATGCAGGAAAAGCGCGGCATGTTGAAGATGTGGAATATGTGGCTGGTCTTCGCCACCTTCTGGCTCGCGATCCTCGGGACTTTTTTGACGCGCAGCGGGATCATCAGTTCCGTCCACGCCTTCGCGCAATCGTCCATCGGCGACTGGTTCGCCGTGTTCCTAGTTCTCACCCTCATCGTATTTCTGTTTTTCTTCGTGAAGAATAAGTCGCATCTGCGCAGTGAACATAAGCTCGAGTCGCTGGTGTCGCGCGAATCCAGCTTCCTGTTCAACAATCTGCTTTTCGTTCTGTTGTGCTTCACCGTATTCTGGGGCACCTGGTTCCCAAAAATTTCCGAGCTGGTGCAAGGCAATAAAGTTACAGTTGGCGGGCCTTTCTACAACCGTGTGGCGATTCCAGTAGCCTTGCTGCTCTTGATCCTGACCGCAGTAGGCCCGCTTCTGGCCTGGCGCAAGACGTCACTCGAAAGCCTGAAGCGTAACTTCCTGTGGCCGACAATCGGGGCCATAACAGTCGCGATCGTCCTGATGCTCACACCGCAGAGCTGGGGATCGGCGTTCGGCCTGAAACCGTGGAAGGACATCTCGTACTTCTATTCGTTGATGGCGATCTCCCTCTCGGTACTGGTCGCGCTCACCGTGGCCAGCGAGTTCTACCGCGGAAGCCGCGTCATCTCCAAACACACTGGCCAGGGCATGTTCGCCTCCATGGTGCAGCTTACCCATCGCAACACCCGACGCTATGGAGGCTACATCGTCCACTTCGGCGTCGTGGTGGTGATCATCGGCTTCGCCGGCTCTGCTTTCAATCTCGACAAAGAGCAGGAGATGGGATATGGCGACAAAATGTCCATCGGCCCCTACACCCTGATCTGCCGCTCTTATACCGACGATGATGGCCCCAACTATGCCAGCGAGTGGGCGATGCTCGACGTTTACAAAGGCGGCAAGCAACTCGGCAGCATGACCCCGGTTCGCCGCTTCTATCATGCGAGCCAGCAAACCTCGACCATGCCCGACATCCGCTCAAGCTTGAACGAGGATCTGTATCTCGTGTTCGAGGGGCTGAATCCGGATAGCGGTCATCCCATTCTCAAAGCGCATCTGAACGCGCTGGTGATGTGGATCTGGATGGGCGTCTGGATCATGCTGATTGGAACCGTCCTGGCCCTGGTTCCCAACGCGCCCGCACCAGTCCGAGTCCCCGCACCAGCTCGATTGGAGCGGGCAGAAACCGCCCCGGTCGCGACAGGAGATTAATGTCAAATATGTGGCCTCTTGACTTCATGGTGGGTGCGAATTTCAGAGACGAAAACGCTAGCCGGATAGTTGTCTTTCCAGGAGATCGTCGGCATAGAGGCTACCTTGTAAAGTCCGAGGCTGAGGAACTGAAAATCAGATCCTTTCTGAAAATGTTCTACTTTGCTCATTCGTCAATACTCTTGCTAGGTATTCTCCTGTCATCTGTTTGGTCGACGGAGATCAATCATCTATTTGGCAGGCCCGACGAACATGTAATTAGAACTGTAGGCATTTTTATCGGGATTTATTTTCTCGTCGTAGCACTCCCATATTTGTTGCTCTGGCGATCCTACAAGCAGGCCCTCTTAAGTTTTGTTTCCACCCAGGACGAGGTTGTGGTATCGGAGAAGAGTGCCAATCAACAACGTTTGCTTTTTGTCGGTGTCGGCGTGATCGCCTTTGCAGTCCTAATGATGTTTGGAGTTTTTTTGTTAGTTCGGGCCAAGCAATGATCAGTACGATGCTCCAAAAGGGGGGTTCAACGACGAAGTCGAATCCGCAAACGAAACCGTTCAAGGGAGCCTTCAAGTTCGTCCACGCTCTCATGCTCTGCGCCGCCGTCTTCGCCCTTCTCGGCGCCGGTGACCCCGCTACGCGCTTCAACGAAATCGGCCACCAGATGATGTGCATCTGCGGCTGCAATCAGATTCTTCTGGAATGCAATCATGTCGGCTGTCCTGCCTCCGACGGCATGCGCAACGAACTCATGGCCGCGGTCTCCCGCGGGGACAGCGACAGCCTGGTCGAGCAAGCTTTCGTGCAAAAGTACGGACCAACAGTGCTGGCCGCTCCCACCACGAAAGGTTTCGACCGCGCCGCCTACGTCGTGCCCCCGGTCGTTCTGGTTCTCGGCTTCGGCTTGAT
>DATKEN010000109.1:0-2204 GCA_035512155.1 Terriglobales bacterium
TGCGGTCAGCCAGATATCGCCCGAGCAAACGCTCCAGCGCATCCGGTACTTCGGTAGCGAGGCAGCGATATCCAACCGGGCGCGCGGTCGACTGATGAAGACCGAGGGCGCCGCCGACGCAGAAGTAGTAAGCATCGGCCATGCCGTTAGCGACTTTGATCTTCTTGCCCTCAATGCCGACGTCGGCGATCCAGTGCTGTCCGCAACTGTTCGGGCATCCTGTGACGTGCAGTTTCAGGTGCTGATCGAAGCCGGGCAGGCGCTCTTCCATCTCCTCGACTAGCCAGCGCGAGAAGCTCTTGGTTTCTGTGATGGCCAGTTTGCAGAATTCCGTGCCGCTGCAGGCTACTGCGCCGCGCGCGAAGGCTGACCCGCTCACCTGGAATCCAATTGCGTCAAGCTCTTTGGCCAATGCGTCGGCATTGATTGTGGGGACATTGACGACCAGCAAGTTCTGCATGGTTGTGGCGCGGAGTTCGCCGCTTGCATAGCGCTCGGCCACATCGGCAGCCGACTGCATCTGGTCGGCTGTAATTCGACCACGCAGCACTACCGCTCCGACGTAAGAAAGACCGGGCTGTTTCTGTGCATGAATGCCGACGTGGTCGCGGTAAACGTCGTCTGGAGGATGCTCTTCTACCGCGGGATCGAGGCGGAACCCGAGGCGCTGATGCAACTCGTCGAGAAATTGCTCAGCCGTCCATCCATGACGCAGGAAGAGGAACTTTAGGCGGGCGCGCTCGCGATGTTCGCGGAGAACTTCGGAGTCACGGAAAAGTTCGGCGATGCCCTTGATGACAGGCACGACCTGACCCTGCTGAACAAATGCATCGAGCCGGGCACCAAGATAAGGTTCCGCCGAAAGTCCGCCTGCCACACGCAGCGAAAATCCAACTTCCTTCTTCCCGCCGACGGCGCGCGTGACCGCCGTCAGGCCAATGTCATTAATTTCAGGGTAGGAGCACCAGGAGTGGCATCCGGCGATGGAGATCTTGAACTTCCGCGGCAGGTTGTAGAAGTTGGAGTTTCCCGCGAGCAACTGCGATGTTTCGAGCACCAGGGGTGAAGCATCGATAATCTCGTCAGCATCGACCCCAGCAACTGGGCAACCCGTCACGTTGCGGACGACATCTCCGCAAGCCCCCGTGGTGTTAAGTCCCACGCGCCACAGGCCATCAAGAACTTCTGGCAAGGACTCAATCGTGACCCAATGCAGTTGAATGTTTTGACGGACGGTGAGATCGGCGATTCCGTTGGCGTAGCGGCGGGTGAGGTCTGCGATGGCGCGCAACTGATGAGAGCTCATGATCCCGTTGGGAATCCGGATGCGCACCATGAAACGCTGCAATGCGCGCCCCACGCCTCCCTGGCCGCCGGTGACGCCAGCACCATCGCCCTGGGTGTAAACGCCCCACCAGCGGAAGTAAGTGCCGATCCACTCGGGCGGGATCGAATCGAATCCCTCACGCGCAAAGCGGCGGATCTCGTTCAACCCGTCCCAAGGATTCATGGCGCGCTTAAGGCGCTCCGCGCGCTGCGCCGCGGTTTCTTTTTTCGTTTTTGTCGTCGTATCGGTCATGTTTGGGGCAATAAAAAAACCCACCGCCAGATTGATCTGGCGGTGGGTTGATGAGTGCTATTACTTTAAGAAGAAATTCTTAAGTCAGCAGCCTCCCCGCGCCAGAGCGCACGCATCCACAACAACAACAACAGATGCAGCAGCACACCGCGCGAAGATTGGAGTTCACTGACATTCGAGGTTTCATTCTACGGGCCCGGCTGGCGCCCGTCAACATTACTATTCTCCGGCTTAGACTCAAAATTTCGATAAAAGGAATCAGAATTTTTGCATTCCCACGCATACCCCGCTCGCGACACTGTAAAATCAACAACTTAGCTTCCTTGCAAGCGGTTAGTGATAATCTTTCGTTGCTTTGGCAGCCTGTATCCCACCTTCATTTGGCTAGAAAGGTAGCGTCTTTATTATGAAGCGTTTCGCTGTTTTCGTCCTATTTCCACTCCTTTTTGCCCCTGCCGGCTTTTGCCAGAACACTGCTGCAGAGCCTTACAAGGCGACCCTCGATCGACTCAACTCGCTCACTCTCCAATCCGAATCTGAGTGGCGTTTTCTTGATGACAGTCCCCATCCGGAAGATCCCGGCTTGAATGATTCAGAGTGGGGCGTCTTCACTGTGAAGAATGTG
>DATKEN010000110.1:0-8081 GCA_035512155.1 Terriglobales bacterium
TGGGATTGCTGACGGTGACCTTCGCATTGGCTATTGCCGCACCCGTTGGGTCGGTCACCACCCCAGCGAACTGGCCGTTTTGCACTTGGGCGCTTGACCACGAAACAAATAACAGGAACACAGATAACAACCGTACAACAAAACCGAACCTTTGCAGTGCCATAACCAAGACCTCCTGGGTGAGGAATAGTGCGGCGCTTGAGAACTGAACCTGACCGCACACTGCCTCGGCTGCAGGTGCGGAGCCAATAGAATGGGAGGCCACAGGAAGTGGGATGAACGCAACGATTATCGGGATATCAACGACGAATATCAGTACCAGTAACACGGACCTGATATCGTCTGAACGTTCGTTAAGCAAGTTACTCTACAAGAAATAGAGTGGCGGACTGACTGCCGATATGGAAACTGGTAGGTTTCTTAGTACGGATGCCCGCAGATAACGTATTAGGACCCGGCGCTCGACGGGCAAGATTTCGTGCTAGATTGATCGGAAATGGAGCGGACGTTGAGCAGCGCAATAGTTAGCGGGATTTTGTGTGGAGCAATGCTGGCACCCTTCTCAGGGACGGCGGGATCTCAAGCTGCTGCGCAGCCGCCGTCGTCACCGCTGGTGGCGGGACAAATCATCGAGAAGGTGTTGTGTGCTGGCTCGCTGGGAGAGAGTTATGCCTTGTATCTGCCTTCTAACTACACTCCGAGCAGGCGATGGCCGATCCTTTACGCCTTTGACCCTGGAGCGCAGGGCCGGACGCCGGTAACACTTTATAAGTATGCGGCGGAGAAGTACGGCTACATCGTAGCTGGATCCAATAACTCTCAGAACTTCACGAATGACCCACCAGAGCGCTCGATTTTCGCGATGTGGCAGGACACGCACGAGAGGTTTTCACTGGACGTACACCGCACCTACACAACGGGATTCTCGGGTGGGGCACGAACGGCCACTATGATGGCCCTGCGCTGCCCGGTGTGCGCGGTGGCCGGCGTAATCGCCCACGGTGCCGGATATCCGAACTCGGACAAGCCTTCGCCAAAAGATACGTTCTTCTATTTTGCCGCCGTCGGAGATCAGGATTTCAATTGGGGGGAAATAGTGGAGCTGCGGCGTAAGCGGGAAGAATCGGGTTTACCCTACCGAGTTGAGGTCTTTGAGGGCGAGCACCAGTGGGCACCCGCGGAAATCGTGGAAGAGGCGATTGCGTGGATGCAGCTCAAAGCCATGCAGACGGGCTCTCTGCCGCGAGACGATAGGTTCATTGGGCAATTCTTCAACGAAATGGAGGGCAGGGCAAAGGAGGCGGAGAACCGGCGAGACACGATCGCTCAACTCGGCGCCTATCGATCCCTGGTGTCTGACTTCAGCGGCTTGAGGGAAGTGGGCGAGTATGGCGAGAAACTGGGAACTCTGAAGCGGTCCTCACGCTTAAGAGAAGCATTCAAGAAGGAGCAGGGCGAAATTCGCGAGCAAGAGTCCTTGAGCCAAACAATTTCGGGGCAGTTGTCACACTTGGGCGATATCGGCGTCCGCGACCAGTCCGGCTTGAGGGAGTCGGTGCGAGAAGGTATGAAACAGCTTAAGGAGGACGCTGCACACTCGAAGAACACAGAAGAACGCCTTGTACGCCTTCGTGCATTTCATGCCCTCTGGGCGCAGGGCATCGAGGCGGGACAGGCAGAAGTTTTGGCCAAACACTCGGCAAGGGCGGAGAACTATTTCCAGTTGATGGCGGACGTGGCCCCGGATGCGTGGTGGCCATTGCTGTTGTTAGCCGAGACGCGATCCGCAATGGGTAACCATAAACAGGCAATCAAAGATCTGCGGGAAGGAATCCGACGGGGATTGAAGAATGCGGAGGTCATCGAAAGGGATGAAAGTCTGCAACCGTTGCGCTCGGAGCCGGAGTTCCAGAAGATGCTGTCGGAACTAACAGCAAAATAGGGTGGGTGCAGAGGGTTGCCAGAAGGCACGATCTGTTTCGGTATGGACTGAAACCGACGAGGTATCGAGTACCGCATTTTGGGCACTCAATGCAATGGCGAACCTAGGATGACATCGTAAGTAACCATCAAGATAGATTTCTCGCCCAATCGGACTGAGTTGCCGATGACTTGGTAACGATAAATGGAGCCTTCTGTCCCTGACACTCTTTCGCGACGCGCGGGGAGCGTCCGCGAATCGCGTAGACGCCCCCACGGCCCACCCATGTCGCGGACATCGCGGGCAGCATTGGGGCTTTAACTACCACCTTTCACTGTGATGCCGGGCCAGTCATCCGTCCGAAATGGAGACGCCGGCAATCCATCCTCGTTAAACAGATTGCAATGTGGGCTCAGGGGCTCAGTGTAAATAGGGCCTTTCAACGCGCTCTTGTCGAACGAACTGCCGACCAAAATCGCAAAGTCGCCGAGCTCTGCATTCCAGTCCTTCTTACTCACGTCGTCATACGTCGGTTCACGCGTCAACCGGAAACGATCGCCAAGGGTGTCAGGTGTCAGGAATGGCATCTCGCACGTTTGCCCGGAAATCATGCATGATGGTCAGAAAACCTCAGAAAACCGCGGTGGGAACTAAAGGTTGATTTAAATATTCACCTCGGGGAAGTAGTTTATTGTTTGACAGGCGCCCGGAATGTGCTACTTTCTTGCTCCACGGCCACAGCACCTTCTGGAGGTGCGACATGAATGGGAAGCAGAAAGCGGTTCTGGCCGGGCTCGCTATCGCGGTTGTTTCGATTTCCGCTTGTCGCCAACCGAAATTAGCGGGAGGCCCGGGACAGCATTACGGTCGAAAAGACCCGCGAGTGTTCGAGGTCTACATCTACGCTGATCCCTACAACACTGGCAAATGCTTAGCTGACTGGCCGGTGGGAACGCTCTGGCAAGGCAAACACCAAACAGTCCTTTGGATCTCGGATGATGGTGGGGAGTACACGGTCGATTTCACGCAGGGCCATCATTCGGCGCCACAGAGCCCGTTCCACGACGCCACCTTCGATGTGCCAGGCAATCGCCAGAAGGCGAGCGGGGACCTGCAGGGAGGCGCGAGTGGCTATTATGATTTTGCCATCCGG
The DNA here is from genome assembly GCA_035512155.1 of Terriglobales bacterium. Taxonomy (GTDB): domain Bacteria; phylum Acidobacteriota; class Terriglobia; order Terriglobales; family Acidobacteriaceae; genus JABCYV01. Next base: position 3,075 of record DATKEN010000110.1, read on the forward strand.
TCGGGGGGGGCTGGTGGCAGTATCTGCAAGGACCCAAACGATCCCGGCTATTACATAAAACCTTAAAGGGACTGCGGTTCATAGCTTCGCGAGCAGGGCTTGAACACGTTGGTTGCCGCGCACGTGATCGAAGTCAGGCGTGTCCCTGATCGCAGCTGCCGGGTATCCCAGAGCTACGGCCTTTTCCAAGGATGACAAGGTGCGCTCGAGGTCGCCGAAATGGTTGTAGACGAGAGCGGCGCGGAAGCGCACATCCGCATCTGCCGAGGCCAGTTCGATAGCGCGTTGCAAATCCGCCATGGCGGCAATCTTGTCGTCGATCATGGCCTTGTAAGTGGCCAGGAAGGCGAGCAGGGTAGCGTCGCGCGGGTTAACCTGAAGCTTGGCAGTGGCAAGGGAAATGGCTTTGCGGTAGGCGGCCGCGGCTTCCGAGCGTCGGCCCGGCGTCCAGTAGAGGGCATCGCCCAGATTACCCCAGATGAGGGAGTCGCGGTCGTCCAGACTGAGGCCTTGGGTATACATATGGGCGGCGTCGGCGAAGTTCCGGGAGGCAAAATATGCGGTCCCGAGATTGCTGTAGGCCTCGAGTGTGGGCCGGATTTCTATGGATCGCTGCAATATCTTAATGGCCTGCGCGTATTGCCCCTGAGCAGCAAGCACACCGCCCAAGTTCGAGTAGCCCTCAAAGTTGTCGGGGGCCAACTCGGTGACCCGCTGAAAGGCGCGCACGGCCTCGGGATAGCGAGACTGGCGGAAATAGAAGGAGCCCAATGAGCTGTACCCTGCCCAGTACTGCGGGCGAAGAGCGATCGCCTGCTGACAAGCGGCCTCGGCGGAACGCGCGTCGCCAAGTTTTTCATAGGAATCGGCCAGGCCACGGAGCACCTCGTCCCGGCTGCTGTCCAGAGCGACTGCGCGCTTGAATTCGTCCACGGCTTGGCGGTACTCCCCTTGGCTGTTGTACACGTTGCCCAGGCAACTGTGGCCTTCAGCAATGTGGGGAGCGATGGCGAGAGCCTTTCGGCAATTTTCGGCCGCTTTGGTGATCCAGTTATTGGTCCGGTTGCTTTCTTGGAATCCCAGCCAGTAAGCCTCGCCGGTGCCGGCGTAGGCCCGGCTGTAGTTAGGATCGATTTGCAGGGTGAGACCGAACTCCGCAAGCGCGCTCTGGATGTTTTCCGGCTTGTGATGCTCCTGCAGGTATCCCAAGCCGCGGAGATAATGCTGATAGGCCTCCGGTTTGGTGTCCGGGTGGGTTTGCAAATTGGAGCGTTTCGCGGGCGCCATTTCGACGGAGAGGATATTCAACGCCTCGGTTGCCACCTGATCTTCGAGGTCGAAAATGTCGCCGACACCAGCTGTGAGGGTGCGCGCACCGAGTTGCCGATGCGTATTGGCGTCGACGAGGCTGCAGTTGATGCGCAGTTGCGATCCTGCTTGTTGTAGGCTGCCCTCTAAGACCAGGTCCACCCCAAACTCGCGGCGGGCTTGTTCGGCGGTCCTGATGCCTTGAGCTTCAATCTCACGGGTTGAGACCAGCTGCACCTGGTTGCGATCGCTGACTTGCACCAACTGAGCGGTCAGGGTTTCGGTCATGCCCCTGCCTAGAGCGTTAGTGGCATCATCCCCGCCCAAAGCTCGGAAGGGCAGAACGGCAAGAATCCGGGGCGTGTGAAGACTTGGCCGGAGGCGGCTTCTCCATCGTGAGCCGACGAGGGCGAGCAAAATTGCGAAGACAACAATGGACGCAACGATTGTTGCTTTGCGCTTCGGGTGGATTGCCGTCCGCGAAGTGGCGACGAGATCAGAAGCAGTGCCGGATGTGGTAGGCTGCAAACGGTCCAGGTCAAACCGGAGTTCCCGCGCCGATTGGTACCGGCGCTCCGGGTCCTTGTCCAAGGCTTTCACGATGATAGATTCCAGCGCGGGCGCAATCCGAGCATTGATGCTGGTCGGAGGCTTGGCTGCCTGACGCAGGATGTCGTCAATTAACTGGGGCGGGTGTTTTTCCGGAAATGGCCGCTGACCGGTTGTCATCTCATATAACACTGCTCCCGTCGCCCAGATATCGCTGCGCTCGTCAACCTGTTGCCCCCGGAGTTGCTCAGGCGCCATATAGGGGAGTGTGCCGGAGAAAGACCGTTCGCAGCTCAAGCTCTCGGTAAGCGTGCTGGCATCGACTCGCGGTGCTAGCTTGGCCAGTCCAAAATCGAGAATTTTCAGCTGGCCTTTGCGAGTGAGCCGCAGATTGCCTGGTTTCAGATCACGGTGCACGATGCCCTGCTCATGGGCGGCTTCCAATCCTTGCGCCAGTTGGACGCCCAGGTTCAGCGCTTCCTGCTGCGACAGCGGCCCGGCCGCCAACTTACTATCCAAAGTTATGCCCGGGATGTACTCGGTGACAAGGAAATCCACGCCATCCTGAGTTCCAAATTCGTGCACAGTAGCGATGTTGGGGTGATTGATCCGAGCAAGCGCCAAGGCCTCTTTACGGAAACGAGCGCGGACGCGGTCGGTCAGGGTGCCGGTGGGAAGAACCTTGACAGCAACGTCGCGGTCGAGTTGCAGGTCATGCGCGCGATAAACGATACCCATGCCGCCGGCACCAATCTGCTCAAGAATGCGATAGTGCCCGAGCACCTTTCCGAGGCTTGGGGAGGGTAGCGACACTGGCGCAAATGTTAGGCCCATACCGGTCGCGGGTCAATGACTGTAATGACCTCCGGGTGCGGCTTGTGTGGAGTCCGGTTTTCGTATTAGGCAAAGGAAAACTACGAAGGAGAGTAGATGCAACTCGACCGGCGACTCACCTACATGGTCATCTTCAGAAGCACCACTCACTTTCACGCCGATACTGTCCAGCATCTGGGGATTCGCCGGGAGCCAGATCGATCTGGGCCTCTTTCCGAAGTGCCAGCACGATTCCGGGTGAATGGTCGGCAAACCGGAGACTATCGAGAAACGGGCTTCGAGGAAACCTCGGCTGGCTCAGCATTCGACCGCACCACGCTTCCTCCAAGCCGACTTCTAGACAGCGGCGGGGAGGCTACACTTTTCTATAGGCCGCAGTACACCCAACTGAGCCCAACAACTTTGGATAGCTCTACATTAGCCGACTTTTCGGTACTGATCCGCTCGGTGCCCACCTGGATTACTTCCAGTTTGCCGACGATCGGGAGGAAAGTACGCAGAAGCGCGTTTATCGCGACCAATCCGGAGGCATTAGCGGACTGCTCGTCAACCGAGCGTGAACCGCTATTCGGCTCCTTGCACACCCTGCCCTTGTCAGTGGCCTTAGCCGGTCGCGGGGCGCGGATCGTAATGGTTCTGCTGCTCGATGATCTCAACGTTTTCAACGCGAAATGCGTCGAGGACGTAAAGCGTCTTGCCGCGTTCGAGCGTTTCGTCTTTTTTGTCATGTCAATCCTGGAGCGCCATACAAATTGGGAGTGCTCTCTATTACTGGGATGCAGCATGAAGAAGGTAGCTCACGCGCGGATGAGGGCGTTACGCCGACCTCCAGAGCTCGCTGCACTCTTTCCGCGAAGCGATCGACTGCCAGTGCGTCGCCTAGGAGTCACGGCGTAACTATCCGCCGTCAGACCCGTGAAGGAGGGTACCCTCTTTCGCGTAAAAGACCAAACATCCAAGTTGGAGCACCGGATGTTTTTGGCCTCGGTTGGGTTCGCCCTGCCCAGTGCCAAATTATTGTCACTAGTCGTTGGAATCATGAGGTGTGCGGACCGGCGGAGTGCTGGCCCCGTGGCGCCCAGTCTTGATACCAGGGTGATGCACTCCCGCCTCTTGCGTTCACTTTGGTGTGGAACCTTGAATGCTTGAGAAACATCCAAATACTGGTTGGGCCGGTTGACAGGGCAAAAAATTCTTGAGAACTCACGTTAGCCATGGAAAGGCGGCAAGCGAGTCGACCGTTCTTGGGCGAGAGACTGCATGAGCGAAGCACTTTCAGTGGCGTATATAGCGCGGCACGGTGAGACGGCATGGAGCCTTTCGGGGCAGCATACCGGTCTTACCGACTTACCGTTGACCTCAAACGGAGAGCGTAACGCAAGTCGGCTCGGAGAACGTCTGAAGGGCATGACATTTGCCAGGGTATTTACCAGCCCTTTGCAGCGTGCGGCCCGAACTTGCGAACTGGCTGGGTTTGGAACATCGGCCGAAACCGATCCTGACTTGGTGGAATGGAACTACGGTCAGTATGAGGGGCTGCGTTCGGCCGAGATCCTTGCAAGACGTCCCGACTGGCAACTGTTCCGGGACGGCGCTCCGGGAGGCGAATCGCCAGCACAGGTTGGCGAGCGGGCAGACCGCGTAGTTCAGCGTGTCCGCATGGTTCCTGGAGATGTACTACTCTTTTCCAGCGGACATTTCATTCGCGTTTTTGCCGACCGGTGGCTTGGGCGAGATCCAGGATATGTGGGAAGATATTTGCTGCTGAGCACGGCGAGCCTGAGCGCGGTCGGGTACGAGCACAATCTTTCTCAGCCGGTGATCCGACTTTGGAATGACGATCATCACCTTTCCGCGTGAGCCGGCCTTGTTCCTCAATGAGGGCGCTCTCGGCAGTCGATTTGAACGATACCGATATCAAATAATTACGACGACAAGGATGTTCAATGAGCACAAAGAGGACAGTACCGCTAGACTCCCCAAAACTCGTCCCCGCGAAGACGAGCACAAGCAATGCCTCAGACCTTCTCAAACAATACGGAAGCGGGCCGATTCCATTTGCCGGGAAGGAAGACGCATTATACGAACGGCATCTGGTTTTTGACCGTGTGATTGACCCGAAGGTGGCGAGTGCGCGTGAACGCTTTGAGGCGTTCTCTCGTTCGATACGCGACGTCCTCGCGCAACGCTGGGTCCTGACCAAGACGACGTATGAACGAGAGAATGCCAAACGCATTTATTACCTTTCGATGGAGTTCCTCCTCGGGCGTTCGCTGGCCAACAATGTCAGCAACCTCTTGCTGGATCCTCTTGTAC
>DATKEN010000111.1:0-6406 GCA_035512155.1 Terriglobales bacterium
GCGGCACATCCACCTTGGCAAGCCTCCCTTCCGCGCGGCTATCGATGCGGCCCGCGAACTGGTGGGTCCGATCATCGCCATGACGATCACGTTGGCTGCGGTGTATGCCCCGGTCGGTATTCAGGGCGGTCTTACGGGCGCACTGTTCCGCGAGTTCGCGTTTACCCTGGCCGGGGCTGTGATCGTTTCGGGAGTCGTAGCGCTGACGCTGTCTCCGATGATGGGTTCCAAACTGCTGCGCGCTGGAGACACCGAGCGGGGATTTGCAGGCTGGATCAACCGCCGCTTCGAGAGTGTACGAAGCCTCTATTCACGGATGCTCGCCGGGACGCTGCAGTACAGGCCCGTGGTCTTCGTTCTGTGGGCGATTGTTGTCCTGTTGATCGTGCCTTTCTATATGTTCTCGCAGCGCGAGCTGGCGCCAGCCGAGGACCAGGGAGTCGTTTTCGGGGTCATCCAGTCCTCCGCGAACTCCACCCTTGATCAAACTAATCTGTTCACCTCCCAAGTCTACGATGTTTACCACTCGTTTCCTGAGAGCGAGAGCATCTTTCAGATCACTTCTCCGAGCGGCGGCTTCGGAGGCATGGTGACCAAGCCGTGGAGCCAGCGGAAGAAGACTGCTCAGCAGTTGCTGGTCCAATCAGTCGGACCGCTGTCCAAAATCCCGGGTATTCGTGTGATCCCCTTGACGCCACCACCACTGCCCGGCGGTGGAAGTTTCCCGGTTGAGTTCGTTATTACTTCGGCCATGGAGCCCAGGCAGCTCGATGCATTCGCTAAACAGCTTGTGGGCAAGGCGTTCGCAAGCGGCTTATTCATTTTCGCCGATTCCGACTTGAAGTTTGACCAGCCCCAAACTGAAGTTGTCTTCGACCGCGACAAGGTCCGTTCCCAGGGAGTTGATCTGACCCAAGCCGGCCAGGATCTTGCCACGATGCTCGGTGGGGACTATGTCAACCGTTTCAGCATCCAGGGCCGGAGCTACAAAGTCATTCCGCAGCTCAAGCGCGCGCAGCGTTTGACACCCGATCAGCTCGAACAAATCTATGTCACGGGATCGAATAACAAACTCGTCCCACTGTCGACCTTCGCTTCTCTGAAAACCACAACCGAGCCGCGGCAGCTGAACAAATTCCAGCAGCTTAACGCGGTGACAATTCAGGCAGTGATTCCGCCAAATGTACCGCTGGATAAAGCGCTCACTTTCCTGGAAGACCAAGCCAAGCAGATCCTGCCGCAGGGTTTCACCGTCGACTACGCGGGCGAGTCACGCCAGCTGCGAGTCGAGGGCAGCAAGTTTCTCGGTACATTCTTACTGTCAGCGATCCTGATCTACCTGGTGCTAGCGGCACAGTTTGAGAGCTTCCGCGATCCGTTCATCATTCTGGTGGGCTCGGTTCCGCTCGCTCTTTCCGGGGCGTTGATGTTTTCCTTCCTGGGACTAACAACGCTTAACATCTACAGCCAGGTAGGATTGATCACGCTAGTCGGTCTGGTGTCGAAAAATGGCATCCTGATCGTGGAGTTTGCCAACCACCTCCAGGAAACTGGAAGGGACAAGCTTGCAGCCATTATCGAGGCGGCGACCACGCGGCTGCGCCCGATCTTGATGACAACCGCAGCCACCGTCGTCGGCCACTTCCCACTAGTTCTGGCGAAGGGCCCTGGAGCAGGTGCGCGCAACAGCATCGGTATCATGCTGGTAAGCGGCATGATTATTGGAACGGCATTCACGCTGTTTGTCGTGCCGTCGATCTACATGCTTGTGGCGCGCAAGCATGTGGCTAAATCAGCTGAGGAGCCTGGCCGTAACGTTGCCCTACCTGAGCCGGCAGAAGCTGTAGTTTAGGGGGTGGCAGATTTCGTAGCATGTTGTTAGTTGTCGGGCCAACCTGGACCGTGCCCCGATCCGCCGGTGTTTAGGCGATTCTGTTGATAGTCCTGGGAACGCCAGCGTATAAATGCAGGCGGAGTGCACACGGTGAGAAGATTCCTGTCCGTTTTCATCAGAGCACTGTTGATCGCGGCCGCCTTGTCCACGAGCGCGATGGGGGACCAAACGGCGCGTTGGACTGAGCAGAAGGCGAACGCTTGGTACGCGCAACAGCCGTGGCTGGTTGGAAGTAATTACATTCCCAGGTCGGCAATCAACCAGTTGGAAATGTGGCAGGCAGCGACCTTTGATCCCGTCGAGATAGATCAGGAGTTGAGTTGGGCTGAATCGATGGGGATGAACACCATGCGTGTCTTTCTGCACGATCTGCTCTGGCAGCAGGATCCAGCGGGTTTTCAGAGGCGGATCGACCAGTTCTTGATGATCGCGTCGCGGCATCACATCCGTCCGATGCTTGTGCTGTTCGACTCATGCTGGGACCCGGTACCTCATCTCGGTCCGCAGCATCCAGCCACTCCGGGAGTTCACAACTCGGGCTGGGTGCAGAGTCCCGGTGCGAAGGCACTGGCGGACCCCAATCAACATCCGCAGCTGAAATCATACGTACAGGGAGTGGTCGGAGCTTTCGCGAAGGACGAGCGGATTCTTGCCTGGGACGTGTGGAACGAGCCGGGTGCTGATAACGCCGGAAGTTATCCGAAAGAGGAGCTGAAAGAGAAAGACAAAATTGCCCGGGTTGGCACGCTCTTGCCTCAGGTGTTCGAGTGGGCACGCGAACTCAAGCCAGTGCAGCCCCTCACCAGCGGGGTGTGGGCGGTCGATACCTCGCCAGATGGGGCGAACCTCGGTGAACTGCAGCAGATTCAACTGCGTGAGTCTGACATTGTTACGTTTCACAACTACAGCTGGCCGGAATACTTCAGCCGCGAAGTGGCCTGGCTGAAGAGATACAACCGCCCCGTGATCTGCACGGAATTTATGGCCCGCTCGGTGGGCAGCACGTTTGACACGATACTGCCGATTGCGAAGGAGGAGCGCGTTGGAGCGATAAATTGGGGTTTCGTCGCCGGCAAAACGCAGACTTACTTGCCGTGGGAGTCGTGGCAGCATCCATATATCCTCGACCAGCCGCCGGTGTGGTTTCACGAAGTGCTACGTTCCGACGGAACTCCGTATCGACAGGCGGAGGTGAATTTGATCCGGAAGCTCACCGGAAGGAGTGGCAATTAAGAATCGTTGGAATTGGTGAAGACGTTTGTCCTCCTTCAGGAACACGCTGACAAGCGATGTACGCCTTCATGACGTATCCTTCATTTCGCGGAGGCGCGCAGCGGCGCTCTCGGCGGTGATATCCCGTTGCGGACTTCCTAACATCTCATAACCCACCATAAATTTGCGAACCGTCGCCGAACGCAGCAATGGCGGATAAAAATGCCCGTGCAAGTGCCATTCCGGGTGCGGCTGGCCGTCGGTCGGGCGTTGATGAAAACCCATGGAGTAGGGGAACGAAACCTGAAAAAGGTTGTCGTACCGAGTTGTCAGACGCTTGAGTGCGTCCGCCAATCCATCTTTTTGATCTCCCGCAAGTTCGGTGAGAGACCCGATGTGCCCACGGACGACTATCAGAGTTTCAAAAGGCCAGATGGCCCAGAAAGGCACCAGGACGGTGAAGTGCTGGTTTTGAAAGACGATCCTCTCGCCCCGCTCTTCTTCCAGCGTCAGGTAGTCGCAAAGCAGGCATGAATTCCTTGTCGCCTGGTACTCGCGCTGCGCCAACTGTTCCTTGGCGGGCTCGTCGGGCAGGCTGGCGCTGGCCCAGATCTGACAATGCGGGTGCGGATTGCTGGCGCCCATCATGGCGCCGCGATTCTCAAAAATCTGAACATAGTTGATGAGTTGGCGCGAGCCCAGCTCCCGCGACTGTTCAACCCAGAGATCCATCACCGGACGTAGTTCCTCGAGAGACATCCGCGCAATCGTCAGGTCGTGGCGGGGAGAGACGCAGACCACCCGGCAAATGCCTGCCTCGCTCTTCGCCACGAGCAGGCCGTTCACATCAATGCTGCCGTCGGGAATGTCAGGGAGCAACGCAGGATAGTCATTGTCGAATACAAACGTCGTCTTATAGTCAGGATTACGAGCGCCTGCAGCGCGACTGTTCCTTGGACACATGTAGCAAGCAGGGTCATAGGTCGGCTGAACTTCGCCCGCGACCTTTTCCACCTGTCCGAGCCATGGACGCTGGTTGCGGTGCGGCGACACCAGAATCCATTGCCGGGTGAGCGGATTGAAACGGCGATGCGGATGCTCTTTCAGGTCAAACGCCATGTCCCCTGCCGTTCACTGTTATGCTCTCACCTCACCCGCACCCTCGGCTGCAGCAGAAACAAGAATCTGAGGCGACAGGCCGGTGGCCTTCTCATATGCGTTGGCGACGCTGCGACGAAAACCCTCGACGCTTTCTTTGCCCACCAGGTTGACCGTGGACCCTCCAAAGCCCCCGCCCGTCATACGGGCGCCGTGCACTCCGCCAACTTGCCCTGCCAGTTCAACCATGAGATCCAGTTCCGGACAGCTCACCTCGTAATCGTTTCTCAGGCTGATGTGGGATTCAGCCATTAGCCGTCCGAACGTGGTTAGATCCGCTTTCTCGAGGGCGTCGGCTGCATCGAGCACCCGGGCATTTTCGGTAACGACGTGACGACAGCGCCGGTAGATGGTCGAGGGCAGATCGCCGCGGAAACGATCCAGGTCCTCGATCCGGACATCCCGCAATGCCCGCACCTGCGGCAGCCTGCGAGACAAAAGTCGCACACCTTCTTCACACTCCGCCCGCCGTGTGTTGTACTCGCCGCTCGCCAGGTCATGCTTCACCATCGTGTTGCAGATGACGAGGCTTACATCGTCTGGAATTGGCAGCAGGCGATAGCTCAGCGACCGGCAGTCCAGCACGAGCGCCTTCCCGGCGTGGCCGCAGCAGGAAATAAACTGGTCCATGATCCCGACGCGCGCGCCGACGAATTCATTCTCGGCGCGGCGGCAGAGTTTGGCGAGTTCAACGCGATCGACCGGCAATCCCGAGTTTTCGAGCAGCGCGAACCCCGTGGCCACTTCGATGGCCGCCGATGAGCTGAGCCCGGAGCCGATCGAGACCTCGCCATAAATCAGCAGATTGGCGCCACGCAGCGAAGGGTAAGCTCTGTCGAGCAACACTGCGACGCCCTGCACGTAGTCACTCCACTGATTCCTGGGTCTTGGATCGCGATGGTCGAGATCGATCTCGGCGCTCTCGGAAAAGTTCTCGGAATGCGCAACCAGCTTCCGGTCATCGCGCGGAGCGATGGCCGCCCAAACACTGAGCTCAATGGCGGCGGGCATGACGAAGCCGTCATTGTAGTCGGTATGTTCGCCTATCAGATTGACGCGCCCGGGCGCCCGAAACACACGAGCGGCCGTACCGTAGCGCTGGCGAAAGCCGAGCTGTAACTTCAATGCGATGGTTGTTTCCAGTGCGGTTTTCACTTCTATGTACTCCTCATCTTCTGGAGTAAATATCTTTCTTAGGCCTGTCCGGCTGCGGGAGACGGCGCCACATCCAAGTGATTACCGAAACCGATCGGCAGATTTGACGACATCGACCTGGGACAGTTTACTCAACCTCCGCTGACAACTCTACGCTTCCTGCGCGCGGAACTCGGCCGGATGGCATTCACGCGCCGCATCGGATTCTCGAGGAGACTCGGTAAAGGCAGCGAGTACCGCATCGAAACCCATCTCGTCGTGGGGAATCAACCAGCACCGCCCCGCATTAATGCTACGCTGTAGCGTTTACATAAATATGGCAGGTGTCTTACTTTCACCAGGTTTCGTGGAAACCGTCCAGGGGGAATTCGTGATGCGGATCGCAAGATACTTCTTATTGCTTGGAGCCTTGGTCTTGGCCTTGCATGTTGCCGCTCAAAGCCAGCAGGCGACGCCCGTCAATCCGGCGATCGACGCCGTGATCTCTCAACTGCGGGCGTTGACACATCTCACAGCGGATGAATGGCGCTACCACGCAGGCGACCTGCCGCACGGTGAGGATGTCGGACTCGATGACAGTACTTGGATGGTAGTCAAGAATAAAAGTCAGGCACCGGAAGACGCGGTTTGGTATCGCAGGTGGATTGTGATTCCGCCTAACCTTAATGGATACGATCTCACCGGTACCAAGCTCTGGTTCCAGTTTTCTGCTTACGGTAACGGCCCGACCCCTGAAATCGTGTATTTCAACGGACGACGCGTGGCCATGGGCGAGGATTTAGAACCAATCATTTTGTTCGATCCGGTTAAGCCGGGCGACAAGGTTCTGATCGCCGTCAAACTTCTACAAACGGTGGACAAGAAGCACTTCGACGACGCTGTAGTACGCGTGGAGTTTGCCGCATCTCGACCGAGCCCCCTGGATCTATTGCAGGAGATCGAGACTGCTTCGGCCCTTGCCCCATCGCTCGGAACAAAATCGCAACG
>DATKEN010000112.1:0-79315 GCA_035512155.1 Terriglobales bacterium
CAGTGGTACGCGCAGCACAGAACCTTCTGACAGAATCACCGATCTCTCAATGAAGTTTTCCAGTTCTCCCACGTTCCCCGGCCACTCCCAGCTGACTAAAGCCTGCATGGTTTGCGTAGGAATAGTGTCGATTGGCTTGCTCATACGGCGAGCAAACTTCTGAACGAAGTAGCGCACCAGAAGAGGGATGTCGGGTCCGGCGATCGCGTAATGGGGGCATGCGGATGGGAAAAACATTCAAGCGATAATAAAGGTCGCTTCGAAACTCGCGTTCAGCCACGCTCTTGGCTAAGTCCCGATTGGTAGCGGCGACCAATCGTATATTGACTTTGATGGTGCGAGTGCTGCCCAGTCTTTCGAACTCCTGGTCCTGCAACACGCGCAGCAGCTTCGGCTGCAGCTCCAAGGGGATATCGCCCACCTCGTCGAGAAACAGAGTTCCCTTGTCCGCCAATTCCAGGCGCCCTACTTTCTGGCTGATAGCGCCAGTAAATGCCCCTTTCTCATGCCCGAACAGTTCGCTTTCCAGCAGTCCCGTGGGAATTGCAGCGCAGTTCAATTTGATAAAACTCCCGTCCTTGCGGGCGCTCATGCGATGGATGGCGCGAGCGATTAATTCCTTGCCCGTACCTGTATCACCCAGAACGAGCACGGTGGCGTTGCTGGGTGCGACCGTCCTGGCTTGTCCCAGCACGCGCTTGAGCGGCGCGCTCTCGCCTACGATTTCTTCGAAGTTGAGTTCGCTGCGAATCTCATCTTCCAGGTAGAGTTTTTCTTTGGCCAGCTTGTCTGTGAGCTCCGCGATTTCCCGGTAGGCCCGGGCATTGTCCAAGGCAAGCGCTACTTGTGCCGCCACCTGCTGCAAGAGCCCGATATCGCGGAACTCGAAGGCATTTTCCTTAGTGCTTCCCAGATTCAGAGTCCCTAGTTCACCCTTGCGCGTAATCAGTGGAATGCAGCACAGGGACTGGATCCCCTGCTCCAACATCTGGCTTACATAGCTAGATTGAATTCCCGACAGATCTTCCTTGCTGAAGATCTTCGTCTCTCTCTCCAGTAACGCATGGCCCGCTGGGGTTTCTTTGACTGGGAGCGTGGTGTCCAAGCCGGCCAGTCCTTTGGTCAACGGTGAATCCAGCGGATACAAAGACAGAGAATGCGCAGCTTCGTTGTAAACGGCCACACTGGCGTAGTCATGCCGAATCATTCGGTGCATGAAGTCAGAAATCGCGGAAAACAGCTTCTGCAGGTCGCGGTTGGTGAGCAGAGTAGTATTGACCTCTAATAGCATCTGCAAGCGTTCCTTCTCCTGCTGAAGAGCCTCGCGGGTAAGTGCGTTCTCCACCGCCATCGCGACCAGGTCGGCAACCCGGGGTAGAAGCCGCAGATCCTTTTCACCGTAAGCATTTGCCCAGAACTGCCCAGCCCCAGCGCACCCAAGCGCTTTTGCGCGGTGGTCAGCGGCAACCAGCAATACGATCGCAAGCCTTTTTTTCGCAGCAAGCTAAGGACAGGGGGAAAGCGTGGGTCCGATTCCACATCAGGAACTACCAGCGGCTGCTGATTCTGCCACGCCCAACCGGCGGGCGATTCCGCCACCGGCACTTCCAGGGGAGATGTCACCAAATCTTTGCCCTCCCAAATGTAGAGTCGCATCACATTATTGATTGGGTCGTGCAAGGAGAAGTTGGCAAATTCTGCAGCCGCTACTTTGCGCAATCGCTCCGCCATTTCAACAAACAGTTCGGGCAAGCTGCGGTGGTGGACCATGAGGTCCGCCATTTCCAGTAGCGCCTCGTAACGGCGAAGATCTGCGTCGGAGTCGAAGTGGCTATCCGAACTCATTTGCCCCGAGCTTGTCTAAATTTGCGCCCCTGGTACAAACAGGACGTTGTTGTCAAGAATAGTGACATAGACGTTCGAGCTGACCAGCTTTATGTTTCCTTGTTCTGTTTTCCGAACAAACATCGCGCGCTATCGCCAAGTGGCTAAGCCATTTGGAGCAGTCGAGAGCTCGTCTGCTCAATGACCAAGCATGTGGGGTGCCAAATTGGAACTTAAAGAATCGCAGAAAGGCGCGCGGCGCGGGCGGGATGCTCCATGATTGCCAGTTGACTGGTGAGATCGCCGAGATGTTGATAGCTGTCCACCAGCCGACCCGTTGAGAGACGGGTGCCCGGCAACGCGATTCCCAAATACAATCTCGCCATTGCCAATATGGCATAGAGCCGCAAGCGGAGGGCGCTATCGATCAGCCGCTGCCCGGCGGCGGCAATCGTGGGATCAGAACTGCGTGCGGTTGCCTCACCCAATCTCAATAGGATGGATGCGTTATGGGCTGTGTTTCCAACATAGTCGAGAGCGGCGCGCAGTCGTTCCCTCTGGACTGCGCGAAACTCGCCAGGGACGAGGTTGAGCCGCAAGAATTCCTCTTCTTCGGGATCCATGAGGTTTCGGAAGGCGTCCATGTCAACGGGTCGCGTTCGGCCGGCCAAGTCATCCAGGCTGCTCACAGCCGCAGTTTGCCCGCGCGCTGCCTGCAGCAACAGCAGCAGCAAAATCAGCGATATCGCAACCAGGCCAATCGAGAGAATCATAGCAGTCGCAGAGGCCGCAGTTTAACACTCCGCCGTTCGAGGTGGGCCAGAATTAATTTAGTCTTTTCGGGTGAAACTGCTTTCTGAGTGGTTCTGTCAGTTCAACCATGGTAATGTGTGCCAGATCAGCACAGCTGTGACTCCGGACTGCAGATCGGGCGCGTTTCGGAAATCCGAACAAAAGCAAAAAACATGACTTTAAAGTCGGCTATTGAGGATGTGATTGGGACGACGCTAGCGGCGGTCTCGGGAGTTCTCGGGAAACTGGAATACCTTTCCCGCCTGCGCCGTGGCAGGGGAAGTCCCTACACCCATTGGGGTATTAGCAGAGCTTATGGCGAGGCGGCGGCGCAAGAGGCGCTGGCCGAAGCACACCGTCTGTTGTTCCTCAGAGTACTGCAGACTCCACTCAAGGAACTGCAGAACGACGTCGAGATTTCAAGCGAAGCGTCGCAGATGAAGCCGAAGGAATATGTGGAGAATCTGCGCGGTGATTCGCGCATTCTGCTGCCGCAGGATCTCGGCGGCGGATCGGCGCGGCACTTCAGTTCAGTACTGCACGCTCTTTTGAGTCTGGCTTCGCATCAGAGGACAAGGACTCCAAAGGACGCCACTCCCCCAATTTGAGTGCGATACCTACTACCTGACCAATCACCTCCGCACTTTGGGGATGTCTCAGGATCCGCACCGGTGCCGGGGACAACGAGTGCGGTTGTAGGACGATGTTTTCTCCCTTCATGGTGCACCAGCAACAGGTATATCCTTCCCGTGTTTCTACGAAGTAAATCGGACGCTCGTATTCAGACCGCCACATTCCGTGAACAATCTTGTTCCGTGACTCATCTATTTGCAGAAAAGTACCGGGCGGAAGGATTGGATACATAGTGAAATCCTCACTTCCGATGTAGCCGTAAAAATAGTGATCGCTGGCGAATTGAGTCAGATAAGTCAGCGGAACGAGTCCCCATTGCTCCACCATCCGGCCCAAGTTGCCGGTTCGGCGCGGGTCGAATGCAGGATCTAGCCGAGTCGGCATCTGTACCGCAGAAGCACTTTGCAGGATCTCGCAGCGATGGGATCTGGGGGGAAGGCTGAGTTTCACATCCGGAACCGAGGCATTAACATCAATGCCGTACCACGACAACAAGTCGCGGAGGTCGCGACGGTAAATCACGGCGAGAGAGTACAGCCGAAAAATGCTGGGAACCAGACCTTTCGTTTCAATGTCGGACAGACGGCTGGGGCTGACAGCAAATTCATCGTTGCCATGCCTCTCGGCAATGCGCGCACTTGCGCTTTCGACGTCACGCATGGTGAGGCCGAGCCGCTCACGTGATGCTCGTAGATTCAACCCAGCAGCCAGAATAGCTGGATCCCCCTTAGTTTTATCAAGACGCTATGCGCGAACAATTCTCGTGCTGCGCGGCGAGTGAACTTGCCTCGTGTGTCCGTTCTCCATGCGGGTTTCGCGGCCAAGACGACCCACGACTTCCTCGGATCGTAGTTGCGGTCAGCGGTCGCCTTCTGCATCTTCCAGGCGGTTCGCGCCTTCCGCTGTGACATAAGTCGGAACAATAAACCAAACTGGGTCTGGGGCAAAGAGTTTTTATTGCTTGGCACTTTTCATGCCCCTTGCTCGCAGGGGATCAAAGGCTACGATTCGTATGCAGCTAACTAATGGGCATCCAATCTTCCCAATCCGCGATCCCGGTATAATTTACCCATGGCGCGGGGCTGGGAGAGTAAGTCAGTTGAGGAACAGCAAGCAGCGGCCAGTACTCCGACTGAATTGAAACAACAACTTACCCGAGAACAGCTAGACCAGAAACGCCAGCGAGATGCTCTGTTATTGGCCCGCAAGCATATCTCTCAGCAACTCGAAGCAGCTCAAAACCCCCATCATCGCCAGATGCTCGCAATGGCTTTGGCTGCTTTGGATGAGCAACTCGCACGACTGGGCTAAGTCGGTGGTTTGGCTTGATTTGCGACCATCTGACGTATAATGCGGTTTTCCCCCATGAAAGCTTACGTATACGTTTCGTTCAAGAAGAGCGTTCTGGACCCCCAGGGAAAGACCATCCAGGGTGCTCTTAAGAAAATGGGATATAAGGGCCTGGCGGAAGTCCGCCAGGGCAAATACTTCGAAATCACCTTGGATGGCGGTCTGACGCGAACGGAAGCGGAGGCGGAAGTCACGCGTATCGCGCACGAAGTCCTTACCAATCCGGTGATTGAAGAGTGTCGAGTCTCCCTCGATGAATAACCGAGCCACCGCCGGGCGAGTAGGGCAGCTCCTCTGGAGATGGCGTCCGATTTTAGATTACGGTCTCCCCCGCCGAAACCAGGAGTAATTGCATGTGCGGTATCGTGGGATACGTTGGCAAGAAGCGCGTCGTACCCGTCATTATTGACGGGTTGAGGCGGCTGGAGTACCGCGGCTATGACTCCGCTGGCATAGCGGTCTGCGGCAACGGAGACGCTCTACAGATTCGCCGGGCCGAGGGCAAGCTACGTAACCTGGAAGAAGTAATTCGTCTCAAGCCCCTGGATGGGACCTACGGAATCGGTCATACCCGCTGGGCCACGCACGGCCGTCCTACGGAAGAGAACGCGCATCCCCATCGGGACTGCACTGGGCGTATTGTCGTGGTGCACAACGGCATCATCGAAAACTACGTCACGCTGAAGAAGAAGCTGATCGAAGAAGGGCACAAATTCACCACCGAAACCGATACCGAAGTTATCGCCCACCTGGTGGAGAAGTATTACCTCAGGACTGATAACGGCCATCGTCCGTCTCTCGAAGAGGCCGTCCGCAAGACGGTAGGACAACTAACGGGCGTGTTTGCGTTGGCGGTGATCGCCGTGGATGCGCCGGACAAGATCGTCGCCGCCCGCAACGGTCCGCCCGCAGTGATAGGACTGGGCAAAGATGAGTACTTTGTAGCATCTGATGTGCCTGCCATTCTGTATCACACGCGCGACCTGTTTTTTCTTGCCGACGGCGATCTGGCCGTGATTTCGCCGCAAGGCGTACAGCTCATGGATTTCAATGGACAGCCCATCGTCCGCCAAGTCCAGCATGTCACCTGGGACCCGATCATGGCGGAAAAAGGCGGGTTCAAGCATTTCATGCTCAAGGAAATTTACGAGCAACCGCGCGCCGTCCGCGACACCACTCTGGGACGCATCTCGCAGGAAACCGGCCACGTTTTCCTCGACGAAATGGAGATCAGCGAAGCGGAATTAAAGGCAGCCAGGAAGATCAATATCGCAGCCTGCGGAACCAGTTGGCATGCAGCTCAGGCTGGCAAATTCATGATCGAACGCCTGGCGCGAATTCCGGTCGAAGTCGATTATGCCAGTGAATGGCGCTACCGCGATCCCATCATTCCACCGGATACGATTACCGTGCTGATTTCGCAGTCGGGAGAAACCGCCGATACCATCGCCGCTCAGCGCGAGGCCAAGTCCAAAGGATCGAAGACTCTAGCCATCTGCAATGTGGTCGGCTCCATGATCACGCGCGAAGCCGCAGGGACGATTTATACGCACGCTGGACCGGAAATCGGCGTAGCCTCAACCAAGGCGTTTACCGCGCAACTCACCGCCCTTTATCTGTTCGCCCTCTACATGGCGCAAGTGCGCGGCACCACGAACAAGGAGCAAGCTGCGGAAGCCATGCAGGAACTGACGCGCCTTCCCGGTAAACTCGAGCACCTTCTCACCCGCGAGCAAGAATGCGAAGACTTGGCTAAGGAGTATGTGCGCGCACAGGATTTCCTTTTTCTGGGTCGTGGCATCCACTACCCCATTGCCCTCGAAGGCGCGCTTAAGCTGAAAGAGATTTCCTACATCCATGCGGAGGGATATCCTGCTGGGGAGATGAAACATGGACCTAATGCGCTGATCGACGAGAATCTGCCCGTCGTCATTATCGCCACTCGCGATCCAAAGAATGAGCTGTCGATGGTGCGTTACGAAAAGACCATCTCGAACTTGAAGGAAGTGAAAGCCCGCTCCGGACAAGTGATCGCGTTGGCCACGGAAGGCGATGAGGATATCAAAGAAGCCGCTGATCACGTACTCTATGTCCCGGCCGCGCCCGAAGAGTTGTCCCCAATCCTTGAGATCGTGCCGCTGCAATTGTTGGCTTACCATATTGCGGTGCGGCGCGGATGCGATGTCGACCAACCCCGGAACCTCGCCAAGTCGGTGACCGTAGAGTAGAAGCTATCTCATAAATAGTAGCTAGTGAAATCGCCTTGCTTTTAACAGTTATCCCTTGGAGTGGCCCGCCATCCGCTACAAATCGCTGACGTGCATGGGACAGCCTCATTTGGAACGCGTAGCAAAGTGGTTGTTGGTTATTGCTGAGGAACGATGTTGGCATGCCGGGCGACCTGTTGCCAGCGTCGACCCTGTTTCATCCATATACCGGTGAAGCGGAGGTGCTCGGTTTTCCCGGCGTTCGGCATCTTTCCGCCCCACACCACGGTCTCGCTACCTGCGGCGATGGCAGCGTCGTCATAGACCCGGAGATACTCGATCTGTCGGTCGTAGGAAGTGATCACCAAGAACCCAGATTCAACCATTCCAAGAACCTGCTGCTTGTTCACAAATTTGTTTAACGGATTGGTAACGACCAAATCATCTGACCACAAACGCGCCATCGTCCTCGGGTCGTTGTGGAGGAAAGCCTCCACTTCTTCAGCATTCAGCCGCCTGACCTCCTCTTCTGCGCGATTGTCGTTACTTGTTGGCTGGTGTGTCGCCTGAGCCGAAGCGAAAATGACCCCGGCACCAACCAGCGAGGCGAGGAGCACGGCAAGGGATGCTTTCATGGCGGGATTCCTTTCTAGTTCATCGAAGAGTCTAACCCGCGCAGAGCAATCGACCCAATGGGGCGAGACCTCGTGGATTGCTGTTGTAACATCGTCATTACACTCATCGACCCCGGATTGTTGGTGTAAACGTTGTTCACAACAGTTGAACGGCGAGGAGCGGTCTGTGGGAACAATTCATCCGAACCACTCGTACTTGGAGTCAAGGCGAATCGCGGTTTGCGAACCTCCAGCATTTTGACTAGCGTAGGGTAGGTAGCGATGCGCAGACTGATACTTTTGGGGTGGATTTTCGCTGCTGGTCTCTTGCCCGGACAAGAGCCGATCCGGGTCAATGTAAGACTGGTCAACGTTGCCTTCTCCGTCCGTGACGAGCATGGCGCACTAGTCAATAACCTGGGCAAGGACGATGTTGAAGTATTCGAAGATGCCGTGCCGCAGAAGATTTCCTTCTTTGCTCGGAGCCTGGATGTTCCTCTAACACTGGGATTGATCGTGGACTTCAGCGGAAGCCAAGATCACTTCTCGAAACAGCACCAGCATGATCTGGAAGTTTTTCTGAAGGAGGTCCTCGGACCGAAGGACCGGGCCTTCCTAGTGTGCTTTGGCAATCACATCCGGCTGGCCAGCGATTTCACGAAATCCGGCGAGGAACTGATGGAACGGCTGAAGCAATATCAACAAGACAACCGGCACATTCCTGAACTAGGACCAAAGGAAGATCGTGAACTCGGCACCGCGTTCTACGATTCCATCTATTACTCGGTCACCGAGAAGTTGGCCGACGAGGGTGGCCGGCGGGCACTACTTGTGTTCAGCGATGGGGAAGACAATTCCAGCTCCCACGATATGATGAGCACCATCGAAACAGCTCAGAGTGCCAATGTCCTGATGTATGCCATCCGCTATACCGAAAAGAAACACGGTAAACTTACAGCACGCAATCACTATGGCATTCGGGTCATGGACCGTCTTGCGAAAGAGTCCGGTGGCACCCATATTGATGCTGAAACAACCGATCCTAAAACCTATTTCCCGACAATTGCTGGAGAACTGCGCAGCTCCTATGAGCTTGCATACTATCCCACCAGTCCGGTTAAGGATGACTCTTTTCGCAAGATTGTGATCCGGCCCAAAGCCACCGGCCTGACTGTGCGCTCCCGAACTGGTTATTTTGCCCGTTAACGCAACCGGCCCTTTTTTAACGTACTAACGCCCAATTGGAGTGCTGGGTGTATCGCTGGCAACTCGGAAATGATCAGACTGCGCCGCTGAGCCCGATGACGGTCGTAACATCGCGATTGCACTCATCGAGCGCCATTTATGAGATAGGCTGTAGCGCGCTGTAGAGAAAGAGCCACTTTCTGGGGGTGGGGTATGGTTAAAGAAATGAAGGGACGGGCATCTTTGCGAATGCCCGCCCCCTTCGTCGCCACTAATTACAGACCACTATCCTCGCCATTTTGCTGTGCAGAGTGCAGCACGCGGAACGTGCTGCCACCATTCGACCAGACCAGTACCAGCGCGTCCTGTCCTTTCGGAATGCTACTCAGCGCTTTTTGAACATCGGCCGAGTTCTGCACCGGCTTGCGATCCACTTCCACGATCACGTCGCCAGATTGCAATCCCGCATTGTCAGCAGGACTGCCCGGCAGCACGCGCTGAATCACCGCTCCATGCAAGTCGCTGGGCACCTGCAATTGCTGGCGCATTTCCGGACTGAGATCAGCCAAGCCGATTCCCCAGCGCGGCTTGCCTTGCCCGGCGTCGGCGCTTTCCCTGCCTGACCGGTCACGGCTTCCCATGACTTCCAGAGCGACTGGGACAGCAAGGCTTTTGCCATCGCGCATCACCTGAAGATGGACGGTCGTGCCCGGGTCCTTCTCTCCAACTTCCACCTGGAGTTGACCCGCGTCGCTAACTTCGTGTCCATCGACCTGGGTGATAACATCACCGACTTTCAAACCGGCCTTGGCCCCCGGCGAGTCAGCTTCGACCTGGGTCACCACCGCGCCGACAGCGCTAGTCATGTGGAAGAATTTCGAATTGTCCGGAGTCACATCGGATATTCCGATTCCCATGTAGCCGTGTGTCACCTTTCCGAACTGGATAAGCTTTTCCACCGTAGGCCGCACGATCTGCGTGGGAATCGCAAATCCCATGCCCGAAAACGATCCCGAAGGCGAGATCAGAAACGTATTGATCCCAATCACTTCACCGCGCGCGTTCACCAGTGGA
Source organism: Terriglobales bacterium (assembly GCA_035512155.1). GTDB lineage: Bacteria > Acidobacteriota > Terriglobia > Terriglobales > Acidobacteriaceae > JABCYV01. The sequence goes on from DATKEN010000112.1 coordinate 9,680, forward strand.
CCGCCGGAATTGCCCGGATTGATGGCGGCATCCGTCTGAATGAACTCGCCCGGCTTGCGGGCGTCGTCTGAGGCTGGATTGGGACGGTTCAGCGCGCTGACGATACCACGCGTCACTGTGAAGCGGAAGCCGAACGGGTTGCCGAATGCCAGAACAGTCTGTCCCGGGTGCAGCTTCGTCGAGTCGCCCCAGGGCGCGTTGGGCAGATTGTGGGCATCTACTTTGATGACCGCCAGATCGGTCAGCGAATCCGTGCCCACGACCTTGGCCGGCAGAATTCTGCGATCGCTCATGGTGACGCGAACATCCGTTGCGCCATCGACCACATGGTTGTTAGTCACGATGTAGCCGTCGGGCGAGATGATCACTCCGCTGCCCAGTCCATGTTCCACGCGCGGCTGCCGCGGCTGCATCTGTCCGAAGGAGTGGCCAAAAGGACCGAATTGCTGGCCAAATTGCCGGTCAAAGAATTGCTGCATGTCATCAGCGTCTCCTCCGGCTATGTTGGCTTTGGCACGTGAGGTCACGGTAACGTTCACGATTGCGGGGGTTACGCGCGCGGCCAGCGTTTCCATCGCCTGGTCGAGCGAAAGAAGCGCCCCCACACTGTTGTTATCGAGCGGTGTCTGCGTGGGCGAAGCCATCGCAGCCCTGGCCGGCATCGCCTTCACCAGATCGTAGGTCACGATCGAACCCACCATCGCAATCGCCAGAATCGGCGCGACCAAATTTCGGCCTAAGGTTGTTTTCCAGTTTTGTATCCAGCTTTTCATTTTGTTTCCTCTCTCCTGTTTATTGAATCAACTAATTATTTAGTTGTTGATAGCAAAAAAAACTAAATGGACTTGGCGATGCTTTCTGCCGTCCGATTTTGTATCGGACCGATTACAGTTATCCGCCACACGGACAGATTCCAAACCACCGCACCCGACGTCTCGGATTGTCGCGTTTGCACAAACCCAGTTCGCATTACGAGAATCAGAGTCCGGGGAGCGGCAGCTTGCGCTGTAACCGCGCTGCGGGCCGGCATCGGATCCTCTACTCGGGGCGGCCCGGCCTGGGCCGCGATAGCAGCAGGTTTGTTCATTCTTGCGACCACCGATCTCCGGGCGACAGATCCTGAAACAACAGATCTTGCACCCACGGGAACGGATGCTTCCGGTCTGAGCTCAAGTTTCGCCTGAATGACGTGAGGATCTTTGTCCGCTACATCGCTTACCTCAAGCGTGCGTGGTCCGACCGAGTTGGCCGCCAACGGAGATGCCATCACTGCATCGTTCGCAAACGACACCAGTCTCGGCGTATAGGACAAGGCCATCAGGCAGACGACGGAGGCTCCCGCCAACAAGACTGGAGCTGGTTTCCACACCTGTGTGGCGCTGGGGCGGTTTACATCCAAAATTTGTGATACTCGAAGCGAGATGTGCCGCATGCGATCCACGGCCGCCTGGGCCAGGGAGAGTCCTCGCCGCACGAAGCTCTTCTCAGCCAGCGAGATTAGACACTCCGCATACGCTCGAGGACTTTCAGTCTTCGCCAGCACCAGGTCATCGCACGCCATCTCGCGTTCCAGCGCCAGCTTCTTCTCAATCCACCACACTGCAGGATGAAAGAAAAAGACTGCGGCAAGAATCTTCTGGACGAAGTTTGTCCAATCGTCCCAGCGCCGCAAATGCGCCAATTCATGCAGCAGGATCGCGTTCAATTCCGTGATGGAAAGGTCCTGTATCGCCCAGGACGGGATGACGACTAGTGGGTTCACAAAGCCGATCGCAGTCGGGACTCTCACCTGGTCCGACACACAAACTTTGACCGCTCTTAGCGAATCGAATTCGTCCAATGTCTTCCACAGGAGAGGGTCGAGAGCCGCCAGATCGATTGGCGCGCAGCTTTTACGCAGCCAGCGCAAGCGCCAGAAACCAATGCCGACTCTAATGAGACCCGCTGCCGCGATCAGAAGCCACGCGGCAAATATGTAAAGCGCCCAAGAACTGGGAATCATGATCTCAGAGGGCTTTGTCAGTCCAGCCCCGCTCGCATTCAATGCGTAGAACAACGGAAGGGCCGCTATCCCCAACAGTGCTGCGAACCAGACCGCAAAGCGCGTGCCCGAGTTTTGCCGCCCGAGTGCGCGTAGCAGGATCCAGGCGACAATTGCGATCCCTATCCCTTCAATCGTGGAGTTCAGGATTCGCTCCGAGGAGAGCTGGGCCAGGGATTGCAGGTTGAGCGCGATTGCCGTCATCTCTCTTCTTTCGCTTGCAAGAGTCCGCGAAGACGCTTCAGTTCCTTGGCCTCGAGACCCCGGTCTTCAAGGATATTCAAGACCAGCAATTCGTGAGAATTACCAAAAAATCGATTTACCAAGTGACGAATTTCGGAGCGCGTCGCCTGTTCACGTTCCACCATCGGCCGATAAATATGAGCCCGGCCTTCTTTGACGTGCTCGACATAACCTTTGTTTTCAAGGATGCGAATTGTCGTCAACACAGAGTTGTAGGCCAGTGGCGGCTTCTGGGTAAGCGCATCGAGGACTTGCTGGACACTAGCGGCGCCCTTTTGCCAAAGCACATCCATGAGCCGTAACTCAGCCTCCGTGAGCGTTTCAGACTTCCTGCGCGGCACGCTGTCTCCTCACTTTTGTTAGACGCAAGCAGGCGTCGAATGTCAACTAAATATTTAGTTGCTGACGAGGGGCCATTGGTTGCCCCAAACTGAGCCGCTGAGCAGGGGCATGTCCGGAAGTTGTCGCTGCGCGAGGACTTGTTGGAGGATTAGGCGCCTCCCAAGTGTGATTTTGGGAGGCGCTCAGAACTGGTTAGGCAGCCTTAGGCGGCTTCGGGTGCGCTTCGTCCTTCGGCTTGCATCCTCTCCCGAAGACGAACTTTTAGTTTTTCCAGTCGCGATTGTTCTGATTGGCGCTCTTGCCTGATGGATGCGGATTTCAGCTCACGGGGATGAAAAGAAAGTGACACCAGGGCGTCTTTCACGATTACGTTCTCATCTTTGTCTATCTTATCTTTCATGCTCGCCCTCCGATGATGGGTTCTGCAGTTTGTGTAGAGATGATGGTCCTGAAGCTTGAGTAAGAATGCGGCGTCAGCCTCAGTTGTGTCGGCGGTGCGCCCTGTTTGCGAAGACGACCCCTAGGGCAAATCCCATCATCGCTCCGAGAATTGCCGCAGTGACCGCGATGCCGGGTGAGAAAGAACCTTTGGTGCCCGCCAACAAAAAGCAGGCATAGGCCATACACAGAGTCCAGAAAATCAGGCGAAGGCTCATGGGGGTACGACCTCTGCGAGGAATAGTGTCACGCATGGACGCAAGAATGGCAAGAGCCTTTCGAAAAGAATTGTACTTTTGAGTTTACCGCTGTAGGCAAACGGTTTAGCTCCTACACTGAAGTCCTTAGGAACGCTGAAAGCAGCATAAGAACCTCGGGGCCTCTTCTTCGATTGGTTCGCGTTTCGTAGTCCGGGATCAAAGGGGATATGCTAAATAAAGACGGCCCGCGCTGACTGCCAGCCGTTCAAGTTTTGTCCTAGTTCGTCATGCTCGAAGCGCAAGGAGAGACTGTCGCGGCTCGCAAGGAGGCTCAGGGTCTTCCGTCCTACTTCGCGCATGAGCCGGTGATCCTGGCGCTGCTTTCGCTGACAGCAGTGTTGTCTTTCCTGGCCGTAACAGGCTTGTCCCGCATCTACCATGCGCAGCAGCAATTCCTCGGAAACAGGTGGTTTGCGCGCGGGACTGCAGACTTGAAAGCGCGGCGCTTTGATGCAGCGGTCGCAGAGTTTCGCAACGCACTGCTTTACGCACGCGATAATTACTCCTACCAACTCGATCTCGCCGAAGCGCTGCTCGGACTCAATCGAACCACTGAAGCTTATTCTTATTTGCTCAGCCTCTGGGAGCGGCAACCAGAAAATGGGTCGGTAAATCTCGAGTTGGCCCGTATCTTTGCCCGTAACGGCGACAGAGACAACGCCATACGCTACTACCACAATGCCATCTACGCCATCTGGAACGGAGACCCGGACGTCAAACGCCGTAATGCCCGCTTGGAATTGATTGAATTCCTGCTGAAGGAGAATGCCAAACCGCAAGCCCAGGCTGAGTTAGTCGCGCTAGCCACCGATCTGCCCGACGATCCGGCGCTGCTGGCAAGGGTGGGCGATCTGTTTGCGCAGGCTGAGGAATACGAGCGCGCGCTCACGGAGTATCGCCATAGTCTCAAGCTCAATCCACAGAACCCGGCTGTGATGGCCGCGGCCGGAGGCGCAGCCTTTGAACTCGGGAGGTACAAGTTAGCGAAGACTTATCTGGAGTCTGCGGTCTCCGCCGATCCTAACGATGCGCAAAGCGCTGACCGGCTCAAAACCGCGGCGCTGGTGCTGCAAATGGATCCCTTCCGGCGACAAATATCAGCCACGGAACGTGGTCGAATGGTAATCGAGGCATTCAACACAGCGGGCAAGCGGCTCAAGTCCTGCGCCACTGCGGACGGATCGAAAGTCGCGACTCCAGATACAAATCAGCAGCCCGATCTCCTCACTCGTTGGAACGAAATGAAACCGAAGATCACGGAAAGGGGCATTCGGCGGAACCCGAACTTGGTCGAGCAGGCAATGGACCTGGTATTCACCATCGAACGGCAAACCAACGCTGAATGCGGCCCTCCGACGGGGACCGATCTCGCACTGCTTCTGATCTCAAACCTGCACGAAGGGAGTTAGTCAAAAGGGTGGACACCCAGTCTGACTCGAAACCCGCGGGACCAGTACTGGAGAACGGCCCCCGAGCGTCCGCAGTCTCCCCGACTGCGCCGTCCTCTCCTGCCTTATTTCGATCCGTATTTCGCGAAGAGCGCTTCTTTCTGATCCTGTCCGTGTTCATCGGGATTTTCTCCGGACTCGCTGTGGTCTGCTTTCGTTTTGCCATTGATTGGTGCCGCATCTATTTGCTGGGATCAGGCGCCACAAGCTTGCCCCTCCGCCTCCTGCTTGCGCCCAGCTTGGCTGGTCTGGTGATTGCTGTACTCGTGATTCATGTTTTCCCGGGGACCAGAGGCAGCGGTGTCAATCAAACCAAGGCAGCGCTGTATATCTACAACGGTTATATCCCTTTGCGCACTGCTGTCGGAAAGTTCATTACTGCCGCATTAGCGATTGGTTCCGGCCACTCTCTGGGCTCCGAAGATCCGTCTTTGCAGATTGGTGCCAGCCTGGCTTCCGCGTTGGGACGGCGTATGAGCCTATCACGCGACCGCATGCGCCTGATCGCTCCGGTGGGAGCTGCCGCAGGGTTGGCGGCGGCTTTTAACGCGCCTATTTCAGCGGTGCTCTTCGTGATCGAGGAGGTCATCGGGCGCTGGACCGCGGGTATTCTTGGTTCGGTCGTGCTGTCGGCGGTCGCCAGCGTTGTTGTGATGCGCTGGTTCCTGGGAGCAGAACCGCTCTTTCGTATTCCAGCCATGCAGGTGGAACGCCCCGAAGAGTTGGTCGCGTACGCTGTCCTGGGAATTGTAGGCGGACTGGCTTCGGTCGCATTTTCTGCCAGTATTTGCACGCTACGTCCGCGGCTGAGGGCGTGGCCGCGCTGGACCCAGTATTTCCAGTCCGCTCTCGCTGGCTTGCTCATTGGCTTTATCGGCCTCCTGGGCGCTCCTCAAGTGATGGGCGCAGGTTACGAGTACATTGACGAGGCCATGCACGGACAATTTACCTGGCAAATGCTGGCCATTCTCGCGGGACTCAAGATCGTTGCTACGACTCTTTCGTTTGTCAGCGGCACTCCTGGAGGGATGTTTGCCCCCACCTTGTTTATTGGCGCCATGTTGGGGGCCGCCGTCGGTGGAGTGGAACACATCTTTCTTCCTCATCTCGCCGGATCTCAAGGAACCTATGCATTGGTAGGGATGGGTGTGCTTTTTGCCGGATTCCTGCGGGCCCCCATGACATCGGTGTTTATGGTGCTTGAAGTAAGCGGCAATTACTCGGTCATCGTTCCCGTAATCGTCGCTAATACGTTCGCCTACGTGATTTCGCGCGCAATGAGACCTACGGCGATTTTCGACGTCTTAACTCGCCAGGACGGCTTGGATTTGCCATCAATGGAGGAGCAGCGGGAACAAGACATCCTGCGCGTGGAGGATGCTATGCAGCCGCCGAAGGGTCCGGTATTGGATGCGCAGGAAACACTCGATCGGGTCCTGCAACTTGCGGAGAAATCGCCTTCGGATCTTTTGCTGGTCCGCATGAGTCCGACAGGCTGGAATAGCGTCACCCGGCAGGAACTCAGAACCATGATCAATGAAGGTAAGGGTGCATTTAGTCTGAGTTCGGTTCTGCCCATCCATCAGATTCCCTACCTCCATCCCGATTCTCCCCTGGAACTAGCCCTCCGTTATGTCGACCGATGGCCCCTCGTGCCTGTGGTGAGTCGGGCTGATTTTCGTCAGTTGGAAGGAGTCATCTCGCAGCAAGATGTGCTGGAACACTACCGAACTGCCGGCGGCCAAGACCGGGATTTAGGGTGAAGCAAATGACTAGAGACGCCTTGTACCGACCGATCAACCGACTCAGTTGGTGGGCTTTGGACCGGTTGAAGTGAACGAACTACGCTTGGAACTGGTCTCGTTGACGGGATGCGCTTCCACAATCTTGTATCCCTCGTACTTAATGGTCAGAGTGGCGCGCCCACCCAGGCGCAAAGTGGAAATGCTCTGATTCTCCGCTGGGAGCCAGAAATCTCCGGTCTTCAAGTATGCGTGATGGATCTCGGTCTTCTTGATCCAAAAAGAAGGATTCTGGGCGGGTTCACCCTCAATTCGACACACCGCGAAATCCTTGGCATCCACCCAGATTCGGCCGCGGTAGAGAAACTTGCTGGGCACCTTGGGCTGCACCGCCAGGACGTATGGGCATGCTTCTCCAGCAGTCTGATCCGCGAGCATGGTGAAATTGTAGTTCTGGCTATTGAGGGCGATACGTTCGGGGTTTCCGGGGTCAAGAGCCTCATGTTCGGAATCGAGCAAGCGCTTGAAGATATGACTGATGACCCACTTAGAGCCGCTCTGGGAGCGGACAGTAAATTCTTTCGTGGCTGGCGCTCTGAACCTTACGTCGACAGTCATTTCGGCGTGCAGATTTTCAGGAAAGCCAACGAAGTCGAACCGGTAAAAGCGTCGACTGGTGTAGCTCTCCAATGCATTCGATCGCTCAGCATTCTTCTCTGTTATTCGATCAACCACTTGCGATGTAGTCAGGCCCGCCTGCGCCGAACCTTGATTTGAATCCTGGGCGACTGCCTGCGCCGGCTGCAGTGCAACTAACGCCGCACCGGTAAGAACCAAAGAGGAGCATCTGCGCCGGTAACTCGCCATACTGACACTTGGTTCGGGGAAAAAGTAGTTCGTGCACCAGAAATCACGCCACGCAAGAGCCAAACGATCGGGTTTCAAGTTTTTCAATGCGATCCGGTTAGTGGCCATAGAAGTTACTGATCCATTTTGAATACTCGGATTTGGTTGAGGGTAGAAGGACCGCCACCAAGCTTGACTTAATTATACGCTGCCAGCGGTTTCGTCACGATTAATGCCTTGCCGCCACAACAAACAAGCCGTAAAAGTCAAGTCGAGTTGCGCTCTAAACAAAAGACCCGCCGTTACGCCACGGCGGGTTTTGCGCGAACGTCGGGATTGAGGCAGTTGCTGGATGATCAGTCTTCAGCTTCGACCAGAGGCATGTTCACTAGGTGCTCGCTGACGAACCAGACCTGCAATTCGTTCGTGCGCAGGACGTCGCTGACAACCAGGTCGTTGGTGCCATCGTCGCCAAGCTTGGAGGCCCGGTCGGCCAGTGTGCGGCAGTGGCGAATGATGATCTGGTGACCCTCCAATAAGCGCGAGAGTTGCACCGGGACTTCTTCCCTGCCCCGCGGCGGACGCTCGATCTGGGTGGTCTCGGCGACATCATGCGCCATGGCGATGCTCAAACCACCGAGCAGTTGAATCCGTTCAGCGATAGCGTCCACCAGCTCCGACTGTTCGTTGAAGTGTTTATCGAAAAGCAGATGAAGTTGGTAGAAGGTGGGGCCGGCGACTTGCCAATGCGACTTCTTGTAAAGATCGCGCAGGGTCATGGTGTCGGCAAGCATCTGGTTAAGTTGCTCGGTCATCTCCAATCGAACCGGTTCTTCCAGTTCCAGAGGAAGCGCGAGGTTGACGGTGCCATATTCTTGGATTTCGTGAGCTCTTTGGTGAAAGCGAGGCTGAGCACTCACTTTGCCATGGTTTCCGTTGCTTGTTTTCTTGGGCATTGGGATTCTCCTCTTTGGTGGTCCGTTTTGAAATACGCTGGCTGCCGATAATTTGCGGATATAGGGCCGAATGGCGTCGTCAAGTTCATTGACGCCTAAGGTTCTAGATGATTTTCAAGGTCGCTGGGTTTCGCTGTAGTTCTGATTATAGTTCGTTGCGGCCCGGCGCGGTATCGCCGCAAGCTCCTGTCTCGCCTAGCATGGGGTCAGCAAAATTCCGCGCAATTGACTATCATTAAGTAACTGCGCACAAGATGGAGAGAATGAGACGTGGCTGAGACTCAGACCGACGGGATGGAAGTGCTCGAAACTCGGGAGTGGCTCGATTCTCTTGATTACGTTTTGTCCAAGGGCGGAGCGGAGCGGGCCGGAAGATTGTTGCAACAGCTCTCGTTGCATGCCCGGCGCGCTGCCGGGGTCAACCTGCCATTTACCGCGACGACCCCTTACCAGAATACGATTCCGACGCGGCAGCAGCCGCCGTTTCCCGGTAGTCAGGAAATGGAACGCCGCATCAAGAGCTTGGTGCGTTGGAATGCGCTGGCCATGGTGGTGCGCGCCAACAAAATTCAGGAAGGAATTGGCGGCCACATTTCGACTTACGCCTCAGCCGCCACGTTGTATGAGGTCGCGTTCAATCATTTTCTGCGCGCCCAAATCGAAGGTGGTGACCGCGATCTGGTTTATTTCCAGGGTCACGCCGCGCCCGGGATGTATGCCCGAGCCTACCTCGAGGGCCGGATACCCAAGCAGAAACTGGAGAACTTTCGCCGCGAACTGAAGCCCGGCGGTGGTCTGTCTTCTTATCCACATCCGTGGCTCATGCCGGACTTTTGGGAGTTTCCAACAGTTTCGATGGGGCTGGGACCAATTCAGGCGATTTATCAGGCACGCTTCATCCGCTATCTCGAGAATCGCGGACTGAAAAAGTCGACCGGGGGCAAGGTTTGGGCCTTTCTGGGCGACGGAGAAATGGATGAGCCGGAGTCGCTCGGCTCAATCACGCTGGCGTCCCGCGAACGGCTCGACAACCTGATCTTCGTGGTCAACTGCAACCTGCAGCGACTGGATGGGCCGGTGCGCGGGAACGGAAAGATCATCCAGGAATTGGAGGCGATTTTCCGCGGCGCCGGCTGGAATGTGATCAAGGTTGTATGGGGTAGCGACTGGGACAATCTCATCATCAATGATCGCGATGGGTTGCTGGTCAGACGCCTGGGCGAGATTTCCGACGGCCAATACCAGAAATATTTCGTGGAAAGCGGAGCCTATTTCCGCCACAACCTCTTCGGCACAGATCCGCGCCTGTTGAAGATGGTGGAGCATCTTTCGGACGAGCAACTCTCCCGCATGAGGCTAGGCGGTCATGATCCCATAAAAGTGCATGCGGCTTACAAGGCTGCGGTCGACCACCAGGGAGCGCCGACCATCATTCTGGCCAAGACCATCAAGGGGTATGGCTTGGGCGAAGCGGGCGAAGGTAAGAACATCACTCACCAGCAGAAAAAGCTGAATGATGATGAGCTGGAAATGTTTCGCTCACGCTTCGGGATTCCCATTCCAGATGAGCAACTGCACGATGCACCTTTTTACCGTCCCGACGACGACAGCCCTGAAATCCGCTATATGCAGGAGCGCCGTTCGCAGCTCGGCGGATATTTGCCAGAGCGCAAGGTGCGATCCAAACCGATCAATCCGGTTTCCGAATCGCACTTCGAGGAGTTTTACAAGGGCACTGAGGGGCGTGAAGCGTCGACCACGATGGTCTTCGTGCGGCTGCTGGCGAAGTTGCTGCGCGATCCGGAAATTGGCAAGCTGATTGTCCCTATCATCCCTGACGAAGCCCGCACCTTCGGCATGGAGGCGTTGTTCCGCCAGGTCGGGATTTACTCGACGGTTGGCCAGCTCTACGAACCCGTCGACATGGACACGCTCCTTTACTACAAGGAAGCGAAAGACGGCCAGATTCTGGAAGAAGGTATCACCGAGGCGGGCTCGGTATGTTCGTTCATCGCAGCCGGAACCGCTTACGCAAATCACGGGATCAATACGATCCCGTTTTTTATTTACTATTCAATGTTTGGATTCCAGCGCATCGGGGACTTGATCTGGGCGGCCGCGGATATGCGGACACGCGGTTTCCTGATTGGTGGGACGGCGGGACGAACCACCCTGGCCGGTGAAGGCTTGCAACACCAGGACGGCCACAGTCACGTGCTTGCACTGCCGGTGCCTAACCTGGTGGCCTATGATCCAGCGTTCGCCTACGAGATTGCTGTGATCATTCAAGATGGCATCAAGCGCATGTATGTGGATCAGGAATCCATCTTTTATTATTTAACGGTTACCAATGAACCACTGCCCATGCCGGCGATGCCTGATGGCAAAGAGGTGCGCGATGGCATTCTTCAAGGCATGTATCGCTTCCGAGCTTCGACGAAGAAGGATGCAAAGTTGTGCGCCCAGCTATTCGGCAGCGGCACCATCATGTATGAAGTGCTGAAAGCGCAACAAATCCTGGAAGAAAAATACAATGTGGCAGCCGACGTTTGGAGTGTGACCAGCTATAAGCAGCTCTATCGCGACGGAAATGATTGCGAACGCTGGAACATGCTGCATCCCGGCGAGACTCCGCGGGTGCCGTTCGTATCCCGTAGTTTGAAGGATGCGCCCGGCGTCTTCGTCGCCGCCTCCGATTACATGAAAGTTTTGCCCGAGTCCATCGCGCGCTGGGTTCCCCGTCCGCTTCTGGCCCTGGGTACTGACGGCTTCGGCCGCAGTGAGAGCAGGGCATCGCTGCGTGACTTCTTTGAAGTGGATGCAAAGCATATCGTGCTGGCCACGCTCACCGCGCTGGCGCGGGATCAGCAGATTCAGATTGAGGTGGTGCAGAAGGCGGTTAGAGATCTCGGCATCAATGCGGGGAAGCCGAACCCGGCGATTAGCTGAGAAGGCGCAGATAGCTGCGGAGGAAAGCTCGATCATCGTTTTGGTTGCTATAGGGATCCTTCGACTCCGCCGCCGCTTCGCATTACGAAGCGGCAGACTCCGCTCAGGATGACAGGTGTCGCTTAAGATGGAAGATCCTGGGCTCAGGATGACAGAACAAGAGCAGGGGAGAAAAAGTTTCGTGACGGAATTCAAATTACCGGAACTCGGCGAAAACATTGACCAGGGCGACCTGGTTCGTCTGATGATATCGCCGGGAGCCAGCATCACTGAGGGCCAGCCCGTAATGGAATTGGAAACGGACAAGGCCGTGGTCGAGGTGCCATCTTCGGTGGCGGGAACGGTGAAGGAGATTCGAGTTAAAGAAGGAGAAAAGGTTAAGGTCGGACAGGTAATCTTCACGGTCGAAAACGGCGCGGGCGGCAAAGCGAAGGCTGCCGAAGCCAAAGCCCCAGCAGAAAAAATCTCTGACACTCCGGCGCAGTCCGTAGCTCAACCCAAGACAGAAAGCCGACCTTTCGAAAGCAGGCCTCCCGAGAGCCGGCCCACCGAACCTCAGGTTCCAGTAATTCCCGCAACGCCGGGAGCGACGGAATTCAGATTGCCCGAGCTTGGAGAAAATATCGATCAAGGCGATCTGGTGCGGCTGATGATTTCGTCGGGAACGAAAGTCTCAGAAGGCCAGCCGGTGATGGAATTGGAAACCGACAAGGCTGTGGTGGAAGTTCCATCTTCCATAAGCGGGGTGGTCAAAGATGTTCGCGTAAAAGAAGGCGAGAAGGTCAAGGTCGGCCAAGTTATTTTCACCCTCGAAGGCGGCGCAACTCCCCGGCCAGAGCGCACAAAGCATGCTCCGGTTGAACACGCCGATGGACAGCACGAGGCCCGAGTAGCATTCCAGGCTGCCATCCGCGCCGAGGGTAAGACCGAAGAACAGGCGCTTCCACCCGATCAACCTCGACCTATGGCTCCGATGTTCGCCATGCCCGAGCAGCTGGGCAAAGTGGCCGGTACGGAGCACCGCGAGCCGGTGGCGGCAGCGCCTCACGTTCGGCGGTTGGCACGGGAGCTTGGCGTTGAGGTTCACGATGTCAAGGGCTCCGGCCCTGGCGGCCGCATCAACGAAGACGACGTCAAAGCCCATTCCAAGGCACTGCTGACTTCTGCTACGGCCGCTGCTCATGCCCCCGGAACTTATTTGGAGGAGCCCGCCCTTCCCGATTTCGCCAAGTGGGGAAAGATCGAGCGCGTCCCCATACGCGGGGTGCGGCGCAAGACCGCCGAACACTTGCGGATGGCATGGAACACCGTCCCGCATGTCACTCAACAGGATAAGGCGGACATCACCGAACTCGAGCAGCTGCGCGCGCGATTTGCCCCGAAAGCTGAAGAAGCCGGCGGCAAGATGACCGTGACCGCCATCGCCCTGAAGGTTTGCGCCTCGGCACTAAAAGTGTTTCCCCAGTTCAACGCCAGCATCGACATGGCGAAGGAAGAGATCATTTACAAGCAGTACATAAACATTGGAGTAGCGGTAGACACGGACCGCGGTCTGCTGGTTCCCGTCATCCGTGAGGTCGACAAGAAAAACATCGTTGAACTGGCGGCTGAGCTCACGCAGCTTTCGAAGAAGGCGCGCGACAAGAAACTCACGCCCACGGAAATGGAAGGCGGCACCTTTACCATTACGAATCTTGGCGGCATTGGAGGAACGGGATTTTCGCCCATCGTCAATCATCCCGAAGTCGCGATCCTCGGGCTGTCGCGCTCGAGCATGGAGCCGGTGTGGCTCAGTGGCAAGTTTGAGGCGCGGCGAGTGCTTCCGCTTTCGCTGTCTTACGATCATCGCCTGATTGATGGCGCCGACGCCGCGCGCTTTCTGCGCTGGATTGCGGAAGCGTTCGAACAACCGTTCCTGCTGTCGGTGCAGGGATGAGAGCACTAATGAAAACCTATCAACCACAGAGGACACTAAGGGCACGAAGGAGAGCCATATAGTTTCCGTGTTCCTTTGTGTTTTTCGTGGTTAATGATTGTTCATGGCTGACAATTCGAACCTACACATCGCAGTCGTAGGCGGCGGGCCTGGTGGCTACGCCGCCGCCTTCCTCGCCGCTGATCTGGGAATGAAAGTCACTCTGATCGATCCGGAGCTCAATCCGGGCGGGGTTTGTCTCTACCGCGGCTGCATTCCCTCCAAGGCACTGCTGCACGTGGCTAAGTTGATTGACGAATCTCATCAAGCGAAAAATTGGGGGATTGAATACAGTGATCCGAAGATTGATCTGGCTCGGCTACGCTCCTGGAAAGAAGGGGTGGTGAAGAAGCTGACCGGCGGACTCGGTCAACTGTCGAAAGCTCGGTCAGTAAAATACATTCAGGGGCAGGCGGCGTTCGAGACTTCAACGACTTTGCGCGTGGCCAAGACCGGCGGTGCCGAAGAGAGCCTTTCCTTCGACCGCATTATCATCGCGACCGGATCCCGTCCTGCGATCATTCCCAGCCTTAACCTGAATAGCCCGCGCGTAATGGCTTCGACAGCGGCGTTGGACTTAAGCGACGTGCCAAAGACGCTGCTGGTGGTCGGCGGGGGATACATCGGGTTGGAGCTAGGTACTGTCTATGCCGCTCTTGGTTCGAACGTTTCCGTGGTCGAAATGCTGCCCGGCCTGCTGCCAGGAGCGGACCGCGATCTGGTGCTTCCTCTGCATAAGCGAGTAGAAAAGATTTTCGATGCCATTCTTCTCAACACTACAGTTTCCGCGATGAAAGAAGAAACCGGGGGTATCCGCATAACTTTCGAAGGTCCAGAGATCAACGAGCGCGAGAAGGTTTTCGACAAAGTCCTGGTCTCAGTCGGGCGCAAGCCAAATTCTGAGATTCCAGGACTGGAGAAAACGCAGGTGCAAGTTGGCGACCGCGGATTTATCCAGGTCAACAAGCAATTGCAGACCCACGATCCTGCGATCTACGCCATCGGCGATGTGGTTGGCGAGCCGATGCTGGCGCACAAGGCCTCGCACGAAGGGCGGACCGCCGTCGAAGCTATCGCCGGACACAAAGTCGCGTTTGAGCCGAACGCCATTCCGGCCGTTGTCTTCACTGATCCTGAAATTGCCTGGTGCGGACTCACCGAAACACAGGCGCAGAGGGAAAACCGCCAGATCAAGGTCGCGAGGTTTCCCTGGGCGGCGTCTGGGCGTGCTGTCACACTCGACCGCCCCGAAGGCATGACTAAACTCATCTTCGATCCCGAGACAGAACGAGTGCTGGGCGTGGGCATTGTCGGTGTTGGGTGTGGCGAATTGATCGCCGAGGGCGTGTTGGCGGTTGAAATGGCCGCGACCGCTACCGACGTCGCGCTCAGCATTCATCCCCATCCCACGCTTTCGGAAACACTGATGGAATCCGCCGAAGTCTTCTTCGGCACCAGCACGCACATCTATCGGCCGAAATCCCGCTGAAATCGATGAGCTCTAAACCGTCCGGTAAAATGATGCTTCTGTTCCGCTTATTTCTTTTGATGCTCGGGCGTGCATCCGGCTAACACGCTCAGCTTTTCACCCAGGAGGGACCCATGATCGCGAACTTGCAGCGAATCCTCTTGTTTGTCGCCTGCCTAACCCTTTGTCTGCCGGCGGCAGGACAGGGCTCGTTCGCCCAGCAAATCCTGACTCCCCCTGGGCAGGCGCCTAAGCCGAACACGCCCGCCGATCCGCTCGGCCGTGAGACGCCTAGTGGAACGCTATTTGGGTTCCTGCATGCGGCCCAGGACGGGAACTATTCCACCGCGGCGCAGTATCTGCAAATGAGCGCGTCCAAGCGGCAGGTGGAGGGTGAGGACCTTGCCCGCAAGCTGAAAGCGGTGGAGGATCGAGCATTTGTCGGCAACTTAGCGCGCATCAGCGATCAACCCGAAGGCGTTCCGCAAGAGGGAGTTCCTTCCAGCCAGCAGAAAGTCGGAACCCTGGCTGCCGGGGATATTGAGGTCGATCTGATTCTGACCCGGGTCACGGATGCGAACGCGAGGCGGATTTGGCTGATTTCTTCGGAGACGTTAGCAAAGGTTCCCGAGTTGTATGCCCAGGCTGCAGTGCATCAGGTAGAGGTCCATCTTCCGCGGGTTCTGGTTCATTCCGTATTGCTGGGAATGCCGCTCTGGCAGTGGCTGGCGCTTCTCGCCGCGGTGCCCATCGCCGCCGGGCTGACGTGGCTGCTCCTTCAACTACTCGCGTTGCCCGAGAGGTTCTGGTCCCGCTACCGCCGACACGCGGAGTTTACGGGATGGGCGGCAGCTTCGACGCCGCTGTGGTGGTTCATTGGCACCTGGATCCACCGCGCCATGGTCGCGTTTCTGGGTATGCCTCTCTTGCACCGTCACTATTACCAGCAAGTGACGCGAGTGGTTCTGATTACCTCGTTCAGTTGGCTGGTGTGGCGGATGGCCGAGCGTTTGATGCAGGGTGTACGTGCTCGCGCCGTCCTTTCCGGACGCATAGGCATGGGCTCGCTGATGCTGCTGGGACAGCGCCTACTCAAAGCCTTGATCGTTATCATCGCCGTGTTCGCCGTACTCGGCACTCTGGGGTTCAACCTGACTACAGCTTTGGCCGGAGTTGGGATCGGCGGAATTGCGATTGCATTTGCCGCGCAAAAAACGCTGGAAAATCTGTTTGGTGGCGTATCAGTTCTGGGTGACGAAGTAATCCGCGTCGGCGATTTCTGCCGTTTTGGCGACCGCGTGGGCACCGTCGAGGACATCAGCCTGCGCTCGACTCGGGTGCGGACGAATGATCGCACTGAGCTTTCCATTCCCAATGGTTCGTTGGCCACCATGACCGTGGAGAACTTCAGTCGACGTGACAAGATTCTCTTCAACACAAAGCTGGCATTGCGCGGCGAAACTTCGCCTGACCAGTTACGCTACGCTTTGGCTGAGATTCGGCGTCTGCTTTACGAGCATCCCAAGGTGGAAACCAACGGCGCGCGGATACGTTTCATCGGATTCGACGCCGGGACACTCAGCCTGGAGATATTCTGCTATGTGCTGACCCGGGATTTTGGCGGTGAGTACCTGGCAATCCAGGAAGATCTCCTGCTCCGAATGATGGACATTATCCAGGCGTCCGGTACGGCCCTCGCCTTTCCTGCAAGCACGTTGTACCTGGGCCGCGATTCAGGGCTGGACAAAGAAAAGACGGCGGCAGCCGCGCGTGAGGTACAGGAGTGGAAGGAGGCCGGCAAACTGCCGTTCCCGGATTTCGCGGCTGCGGATATTGCCAGTTTCAGCAATTCGCTTCCGTATCCTCCGCCTGGCTCAGCGACGCTCGGCAAGACCAAAGAAAGCGGTGCTTAGCGCGGCCCAAGCTTACTACGGTAACTTGCCTCGACCGGCCAGCGCTTCGTAGCATCGGCCATGCTCCCACGTGCGCTCCTCATGTGCAGCGACGCGAAAGCGATCGAGGCAGTCACTCAGGTTCTCGGCGAACTAGAGATCTATTTCGAGACAATTTCCGACCCAGCCGCCGCCGCAAAACGGTTGGCGAATCAGCGCTTTGATCCGATTTTGGTGGATTGTGACAACGTACCGGACGCTACCCTGGTGTTGGAGAGCGGACGCACGTCCAGCGCGAATCAGAGTTCCATGACCATCGCCATTGTGGATGGCAAGGCAGGAGTGCCCACCGCGTTCCGCTTGGGTGCCCGGCTCGTGATGACCAAACCTGTTTCTCTGGAAGGGGCGAGGAGCACGCTCCGCAACGCACTCGCCATGCAGAGAAAAGAGGTACACGACAGCAAGGTGCCCGTTGCTGCCGCGCGCGGCGCTGATGCAACGTCCACACAGGGCACCGATGCGACGTCCACACAGATGGAGGACGCGAGCGTCGGTGAAACGGCGGTCAGCGAAGCGCAAGAGGCCCGCGTCGTGCAACCCTCCACACCGCCGGCCCAGCTAGCGGGCGCTGACAGTGCCACCGCGCTGCCGTCCGCTACTGCCAAGGTTAGTGCGGCTCCAGCGGTTCCTTCAGCACCCGTCAAAGACCGCTCTTCAAAAGAGTTGACTCTCGGAGCGCCGCTTACGCTGTCACGACCCAAACCTGCTTCGACCGAGGCTGAGGATGCAACTGCGAGCCGACCGGTCGAACGTCCAAGTTCCCGCAGCAGCAGCACACCGCCGTCATTCAGCACGCTGGACGGGCCCGGACGGAAAACCAGCCCGTACCTGCTGGCCGGCGTTTTCATGATTCTGGCTGCGGCCGGTTTCTACGCCGCGTTCACGATGCTGCCCTCATTCCACAACATCGTCGTGTCGCAATATGAAGACTTGCACGCTCTCATCACCGGAACCCCGGCGAAGCGCCAAGTGGGACTCGCGTTATCGACACCAACCGCAGTACCGGCTCAGCCGGTGACACCACAAACCGTTGCCCCTGCGTCGGCACAGCCCTTGAATGCAGCAACAGGCTCAGCACCGTTGTCGACCGCTCCGTCATCCTCAGGCAATACGGTCGCTGACGGCTTCGCGCCAGCCCCGGCTGCACCTACTTCGGGATTCAAGAAAGACACCACCAAGACTACCTCCGCCCCTGCTGTTCTTCTTCCTACATCTGCCCCTGCTCACAAAGGCGATAACGATAACGGCCCGGTGGTTCTCGCGGAGGATCTCGCCGACGCGCACGTTTCATACCGCGTGCAGCCGGTTTATCCCTACGCGGCTCGTCGAAAAGGCGTTGAGGGTGCCGTCGTTATAATGGTCTCGGTCAATACAGATGGGACCGTCGGCTCGGTGCGCGTGCTCAGTGGGAACACGCAACTAGCGCCATCCGCAATCGAAGCGGTTAAGCAATGGCACTACGAACCCTATTATGCCAGCGGCCAACCGGTCGTCTTCCAGACGCAGGTCACAGTACGCTTCCAAGCCTCTTCTCACTAACTGTGGCGTTCCCTCTCAACCACCACAGCTTTCGACTTAATCCGCAAACTCTTTAGCGCGGCCAATTACTTTCGTTACTTGCTGGGTCTTACCACACTACCTACGATGCGACGTATGAGTTACCAAGCGCTATTATTCTGCCCAGACGACAAGACCGCTCGCGTAGTGACCCAAGTCCTGAGCGAACTGGAATTCACCGTTGAACCCTGCTCCGAGCCTTTTGCAGCAGTCAAGAGGCTGATGGCCCAGCACTTCGACGCCGTTGTCGTGGACTGCGACAACGAACAAAACGCTACCCTCTTATTCAAGAGCGCGCGTAACTCCGGACCAAATCAGAGTTCGCTTTCAGTGGCCGTGGTCGAGGGCCAGGCTGGAGTTGCAAAAGCCTTCCGAATTGGGGCTAACCTCGTCCTCACCAAGCCGATCAATGTGGAACAATCCAAGGGCACGCTGCGCGTCGCGCGGGGTCTGTTACGCAAAGCCGAAACGGTAAAGCCGCTGGGATCACCCGCACCGGTTTCGTCTTCGGTGGAAAAGTCCACGGTCGCGGTCACTACTAATGCTACGCGCCAGTTCGTTCCCAGCGTCCCCGTGCAGAAACCCGTGCCCGCTTCGGTTCCAGCGCAGCAAGCGACGAGCCCGAATCCGGCGGCGAGCACATCTGCTTTCGAGCTCGACGTGGAACCCGCTCCGCAACCCGACGCAGCCGAAGCCACACTGTTGGAATACATGCCTGATGCCACGACGACAACGCCCAGTTCTCCTACGCCACCTGCACCTTCGTCCGGCGGAACGAAAGAATATCCGTGGCAGCCAGTCTCCAAGCCGCTTTCAGAACCCATGGCCTCAGCCCTCCGCCGTGCTGCCGAAACCGCCGGGCAGTCCGTTGCCTCTGCTCGACCCGCTAAGATTTCCGACGCATCCCGAGGAAGTGAAAGGCCTGCTGGAGGTTTTTCATCCAGCCTGGGCGCAGCTACAGCTCCTGCTCCCGCCAAGGAGGTCCCACGCACAGGCGTTAAGCCTTTCGAAATGAAACCAACCGCTCCAGCGTCTCCGCGTGAGAGGGAACAGGAACGATCCGAGTCGGCCGCCGCCAAAGCCTGGGATACAGAAGTAGCTGTCGAGGCGCCGAGTTTCTCGTCGCTCGACGTTAGCGAAGATCAAAAAACCACCGATGCGGGGGGCAGCAAGAAGAAATTTCTATATGCGGCCGTGGCAGTAGTTCTCGTCGCTGGATATTTCGGTTGGACCAAGATGCACTCCGCCAACGGTACTCCGGCGGCACAGCAACAGGTAGCCCCGGCACCGGCTGCCACATCGCAGGCTTCTAGTCCGGACCAGCAGTCCAGTGCGCAGACGATCGATCTGCAATCCCCCTCGGAGGTGGTCGAAGCGCCCGGCAAGGAACGTGCACCGACGACAAAGACTTCTTCGGCCAAGCCTTCGGCAGCTATTCCGGCACCAAGCCCCAATTCGACGACGTCCACTTCTGACGCTGACGACGTCGAAGTAACTGTGGTTCGACAACCCATCGTGGTCAAGAACCAGCGTTCCAAGTCAACTTCTTCCGAGCCAGCTTCCGCGGACGCTCAGGCGCCAGCCCCGGAAGTCGTTGCGTCCAATACCAATGACAACGCCATCTCCGGAATGCTGAGCACGGCTCCGGTGAATGTTCCCGCGCCGGTTTCGCAGCAAATAAAACTATCCCAAGGTGTCTCGCAGGGACTCTTGGTGAAGAGGGTAGCGCCCACGTATCCGATGACGGCTAAGCAGATGCATCTTCAAGGTTCGGTGCAGATCCAGGCGAATATCAGCAAGGACGGCAACATTACCGACGTTAAGCTGCTGAGCGGGGATGCTGTCCTGGGCCGCGCCGCCATGGACGCTGTTCGGCAGTGGAAATACAAACCTTACGTGTTGAACGGTGAGCCGATCGAAATCCAAACCCAGGTCACCGTAATCTTCAAGCTTCCTTAGACTAGAGCTCAGCTAAAGTCAGCCGGCGTGGAAAATTATTTCCGCGCCGTTTTTGTTTTTATCTCCAATCGTGCTCGTGTCCCCGCCAAGGGTGATAGTAACGTCGCGATATAATGAAGAGATATCCGGTGGCTGAAATCCGCGTCTGTGAGGGCAACACGGGCCGAAACTGAGAGCCGACAGCTAGGGGCTGCATTATGGACTTCAAACTAGTCAGTGATTACAAGCCGCGTGGTGATCAGGCAACGGCCATTGAGTCTTTATCCAGGGGTCTGTTCGATCGGGAACAACATCAGGTTCTGCTCGGCGTTACCGGTTCGGGCAAGACCTACACGATGGCCAGGGTCATCGAGGCGGTGAACCGGCCCACTATCGTCATGGCGCATAACAAGACCCTCGCGGCCCAGCTCTATCACGAGTTCAAAAGCTTTTTCCCGCACAATGCGGTGGAATACTTCGTCTCTTACTACGACTATTACCAGCCTGAAGCATACGTCCCAGCAGCCGACCTCTACATCGAGAAGGAAGCCACGATCAATGATGAGCTGGACAAGCTGCGCCTCTCGGCAACCCGGTCGCTTTTTGAACGGCGCGATTGCCTGATCGTCGCTTCGGTGAGCTGCATCTACGGCTTGGGCTCGCCAGAGGCGTACTACGGCATGCTGCTCTTTCTGGAAAAAGGGCAAAAGATAAAGCGCGAGGACATCACGCGCAAGCTGGTGGAAATTCTCTACGAACGAACGGACGGTGATTTCCGGCGCGGCACCTTCCGGGTGCGCGGTGACGTGATTGAAATCTTTCCCACGTATGACGACATGGCTTATCGCGTGGAACTGTGGGGCGATGAGGTTGAGTCGCTGTCACAGATTGATCCACTGTTCGGCACGGTTAGGCAGAAATACATGCGCCTGCCGATTTATCCCAAAACCCACTATGTAATGAAGCCGGAGACTCGGGATAAAGCCGTCCAATCAATCAAGGAGGAGTTGGCATGGTGGGAGAGCGAACTGCAGAAGCAAGGCCGTCTGGTTGAATCGCAACGTATACACCAGCGCACCATGTATGACTTGGAGATGATCAGGGCCATGGGTTACTGCCATGGCATTGAAAACTATTCGCGGCACTTTACCGGTCGCTTGCCAGGAGAGCCTCCGCCCACGCTGCTGGATTATTTCCCGCGTGATTTTCTGATGGTCATCGACGAATCCCACCAGACCGTTCCGCAGTTGCACGGCATGTATCACGGCGATCGCTCGCGTAAAGAGACGCTGGTGGAGTACGGCTTTCGTATGCCCTCCGCCTTGGACAATCGTCCTCTGACCTTTGAAGAGTTCGAACATCGCATGAACCAGATAGTCTATGTTTCAGCGACGCCCGGTCCGTACGAATTGACCAAATCCGCGGGAGTGGTGGTCGAGCAGATTATTCGGCCAACCGGTTTGGTCGATCCGCCGACCGAGGTGCGGCCGGTCAAGGGACAAATTGATGACTTGCTGCATGAAATCCGGCAACGCGTCGCGCGCGGGGAGCGCGTGCTGGTGACCACACTCACCAAGCGAATGGCGGAAGATCTGGCCGAATACTACAGCGAAGTTGGGGTGAAGTGCCGCTACATGCATTCGGAAATCGAGACCCTGGAGCGAGTAAAGATTCTGCGAGACTTGCGCAAAGGCGAGTTTGATGTGCTGATCGGGATCAATCTGTTGCGCGAGGGCCTCGATCTGCCAGAGGTTTCGCTGGTCGCGATTCTGGATGCGGACAAAGAAGGCTTCCTGCGGTCGGGCGGTTCCCTGATTCAGACCATTGGCCGCTGCGCACGCAATCTGAACGGACGAGCGATCCTCTACGCCGACCGCATGACCGACTCGATGAAAAAAGCCATCGGAGAGACCGACCGCCGGCGAGCCATTCAGCAAGCCTATAACGACGCGAATGGGATTACGCCGGAATCCATCGTGCGGCCGCTGGAGATGTCGCTGGCGCGCATCGTTGAGGCCGATTACGCCGACCTGACCGGAGACGAAGCTGAAGGCGTCCCGGAATTCAAATCACAGGAGGAGCTGGACGCCTACGTCGTCAAACTGGAGAGCGACATGCGCGAGGCAGCGAAGCGATTTGAATTTGAGAAGGCAGCCAAGTTGAGAGACACGATCAAGGATTTAAGGACGAAGGAGTTTTTGTTTGCCTGACAGGGGGAGTCGTATCGGATTGGGAAGGTCGTCCGCCTCAGCGCTTCAGATACTCCGCCGGCGACAGAATCGGTATGCCCTGCCACGGATGCAGCGCCAGCAGATCTGAGTCGCCGCTCAGAATCACGGCAGCCTTCCCGTTTAGAGCGACCTCCAGAAACTTATCGTCTTTAGGATCTCGGCAGGCACGGACCGGATACACAATCGGTACGAACTCGGCCAAGCGTCCTAGCAACCGCAAGAATTGTTGGCGATCTTCGAGGCTGATGTAGCGGTCAAATTTCGGGCGGGCCAGAACGTCGGCGAGTTCTTCCATTGTGGCTTCGGAGACAAGCAGGAGGCCATTGTCCACGGCCTTGCGAACAGCTTGACCCGGAATAGAAGATGGCAGGAGCAGGCGGCTGATAAGTGCATTGGTGTCGGTGACAAGACGCTCCCGTAGGCGCATCAATCTTTGAGGAGTTTTTTGAGAGTGCCTTCGTTCAGACCTCGAGCCTTGGCCTGAGTGGCAACGCGATCGCAGAAACGCTGGAATGCCTCGGCATTGAGATCGCGAATTCTCTCGTATTCTTCCGCGGACATTATTACAGCTACATCCCGATTCTGACGCCGGATGACGACTGGTTCGCGCTGGGCTGCGTCGAGAAGCGCTGCGAGACGTTGTTTGGCATCGGTGGCGGACACGCTTCGCATCTATCTATAATAGATAAAATGGACAAATAAGACAAGGCGCTCGACTGCGCCTCGTTTTGTTCCTACCGTCCACTCTTTGCTGCAATCGCCAGGGGCTTCTGGTAAATGACGTAGTCTTTGTTCTTGTGGGAGTGGAAGGGTACATCCGAGGCCGGAAGTTTTTCTCCTTGTCCCAGAAAAAGAAATCCGCCGGGCTGCAGATAGAGGTGCAAACGATGGGTGAGCGCCATCCGCTGGGCGGCGGAGAACCGCGGTAGAACGTCCATGCAGAAAATGCAGTCAAACTGCCCGAGGTAAGCTGGCTGGGCCAGATTCATGGCCGAAAATGTCACCAGATTCCGAAGCCGCGGTTTCACCAGGAAGTGCTCACCCACCCGGGCAAAGTAGGTTTGCACCAGTTGACGTGGGACTCGCTGGAGGTCGCGCTCGGGATATAGGCCGCGCTGGGCCGCTTCCAGAGCCCGTTGGCGGATATCGCTGGCAACAACGTGCACATTACATCCACCATTGCCGTTCATCGCTTCGCAGACCGATATGGCGATCGAGTAAGGCTCTTCCCCGCTAGAGCAACCGGCACTCCAGATGCGAACTGCCCGCGGATGGTCGCTCTTGCGGCGTTGCAGCAAGTCCGGCAGGGCCATTTTAACCAGAGATTCGTGTGCGGCGGGACAACGAAAGAATCCGGTCTTTCCGTCCAGTAATCGCCCAGCCAGGCTCTCACATTCCGCGTCGGACGCACGCAGTCGCGCTAACAACTCTTCCGCTGATGCCAGACGCTGCGATTCCAGGAACTCTCCCGCGACCGCGACAAGAGTTTCCGTCTCCGTATCGAGCAACACGCCAGTTTTCCTCTCCAGAAGGAGGCGGAGTTCGGAAAGTTCGTGCTCCAGAATCGCCACGTTCGTGGAAGGTTTGCGCATGAATGACACTGCCGTCGCCAAAATGAAGCAGTCTCCATTTGCATTGGCGCGGTTCTTGCCGGCATCTTCCTGGGGAGGGTCTTATCTTCACCGGCCGCTACAAGCTGGCGGCGGTAGCCTGTGACTTCATTCCAGAATCTCTCTCCGCCTGTCGCTCGACAACGTTCAGTTCCTTCTCGATGGAGGAAAACCGCTGCAGGATCTCATGCATGCGTACCGACATGTTGCGAATGGTTTCGATCTGCGAACGCGCCACTGCGGAAAACGATCCCGATTCCAGCAGCAGCAGCTCAGAGTTCCCGAGCACCGACGTGAGCGCATTATTCAAGGTGTGGCGCATTTCAAGCACATAGCGGCCAAGTGTTGCCTGGCGCTCCAGTAATTTGTTGGCCTGTTCGGCGCGATGGGCGCGGCCCATAACCTCGCAAAGTCGAAGAGCCTCGACCCCGACTAGCACCAGAGCGTCCAGCCAGCCTTCGTGCTGCCGCAGCACCATGATCCGAGGCTGCGCGTCGCGCACCGCCTGTGCGGTTTGATTTCCTTCGCACACAAACACCACCGGTTTGCGGGAAGGATCGAGCGCCCGGAGTACGGCGGGAAAAACTTCGGGACGCAGCGCACCTACGATCGCCAGTTCGAATGTATCTGCGGCGAGGTCCTGGCAAAGATCGCTACTCATCAGAGTAAATGGCGGCACGCTCCGCTCAGCCTGCCATCGGCCCACTACGGAACGTGAAAACTCGCGGTCGTCTGAAATAATTAGTACGGCGGGCTGCTCCACTCTTTCGTTCTCTGTTTTCATGAGCCGCTCTAATTCTTGCCGTCGTCCTCAGATCCTGGATGTTCGGCCGAGGCGTTCTGATCCCACTCCTGTGCGCCCGCGGAAACTTCGAATTCAGTCACCTCACGGGCCGGGGCGGCATGGGCGCTGGCGGCGGCCGCCCGCGCTTGTGGAACCGCCGCTCCTGATGGTTTGCGCAGAGTGCCCTTGGCGCTCCGTGCCAAGGCCGCGTCAATCACATTGCGTAGGTCCACCAACATTCGCAGGGGCTGGCCTGAGGAGTACTCAGCGTGAAACATCACCTTCCACGACTGGCAGATCATGCGTAAACGCGCGATTGGTTCATCGGCAGAAAACTGCGCGGCACGGCAATCGAGAGTACTGACGCCGCGAGCTTCCAGGTCGCGCAACCCATCCAGAATGGCATTCAGGTCCTGATGCATCAGGCGGAAGAAGACCCTGCGCATCAAAAAACTGAAGCGAGCAAACCCGATCATGGCGGCTGGCTGAAAGTAGTTTTCGCCGCAGGAAACTTTGAGCTTTCTTCCCTTTTCGAGAATGCCGCCGCCCAGCAACTCATTCAAGCTGCGGCAACTGTCCGCGGACTGTAGGAACGTGTCCAGCGGTTTGAGCCACTCCGGTATCGTTAAGTCGGACACGGAGAGCACCGGATCGAGTACCTGAGCTACGTACTCAATGTCCACATCCCCATCTTCCAGTCGCGACGGCGTGCAATGCGAGAAGAACTGTACCAGCAGGAAATCGATCTTGTCCCGGTCGGAAGGATTACGCTGTTCCTTATGCAGGTGGTGCTCGAGCAGGGTCCGCAAAGCTTCCTCGCTGGTTAGCGTGGTGGTTTGGAGAAACTGTCGCAGTTGATGCACCTGGATGCGCTGGTCCATTTCCCGGAACCACTGGCGGGCCAGCTCAACCGATTCTTGCGGCGGCGCGTCAACGCCCGACTCCAGGTCGCTGCAAGCAGGCAAATCAATCACGAATTCCCGAGCCAAAGCTACGTACAAAGGATGGAGCAGGCGCGCAGCGCGCCACTCCGCGTTCAAGTCTTGAGGTGTGGCAGTCATGGTTTGACAATCCAGTTCGTTACTTCTTGGGTAAAGCGCGCTGCAACTGCGGTGCGTCCGCCGGTATATTGCAGCGCCACGACTGAAACTTCGGTATCCAGCGTGCCGTCGGAATTCTGTACCCGCAACATGTCGGCAAATTCCAGGGGTAAGGTCGAGACGAAGAGCACTTCGCGCGACGTGCCAAATTCGATTACGGTGCTCTCCGTAAACGCGTCGCCATCACCTGCAACCCGAGTCAGACGAATTGGAATGCGCACCGGACTGGCTGCAGGGAAGAACTTGGCTAATTTGGCGGTAGAGCTCTCGCGGGGCGAGCGGGCTCGACCTGCCGCCTCTTTTGTAGGCACTAAAATACCTCGGGTTCCCAGGATCGACGCGACCTGGGTCCCCGGGCCTGCCGGTTAGCATGGCTTCGGCACCCAGACCGCATCGCAAGGAAGAATGCACGAGCGCAACCAAAGTTATGCGATATCTAAGCTATTGATTGTTTTAGGGATGCGCGATCGGGAGGTCAGGTGTATCAGCTCGCCGGGGCGTTTCTGTCTCACAATGAAACGCTGTCTCAGGCGACACAGCGGGTTTACTGCAGAGCGGCGCTCCGCGGCAGGTCTTGGCGCGCACCGATGTTGTAGCGCTTGAGCTTGCGATAAAGAGTGGCACGGCTGATCCCCAGCATCTTGCCAGCAAGAGCTTTGTCTCCCTTCACTTGTTCGAATACGCGTTGAATGGTCGCTCGTTCGATATCCTCCAGGTCCGTGGTGGAAAGCCCCGACGAGGTGGATTCCCCGCTCAAATCCTGGTTGGACGAGGCTGAGACGATGGCTGGCGGCAGATCGCCGATATCGATTATCCGGCGGTCTCCCAAAGCAACCGCGCGCTCAATACAGTTTTCGAGCTCACGCACGTTGCCCGGCCAGTCATACTGCAGCAGAGACTTCATCGCTGCGGTTGTGACTTGCATTGAGTCTCCCTTGGCGTGACGCTCCAGGAACCAGTGCACCAGCATGGGAATGTCAGAGCGGCGCTCACGGAGCGAGGGCAGGTGCACCGGGACAACGTTGAGGCGGAAGTACAAGTCCTTCCGAAAAGTACCATTTCTATATTCCGCCTCAAGATCGCGGTTGGTGGCGGCAATCACCCGGACATCGACTTTTATTTTTTGATTGCTGCCCACGGGGCGAACTTCCTTCTCCTGCAAGACCCGAAGCAGTTTGGCTTGCATCTCCGGCGGCAGCTCACCAATTTCGTCAAGAAAAATCGTGCCAGCGTTGGCCGATTGAAATAACCCCACCTTGGCTTTCAGTGCTCCGGTAAAGGCACCCTTCTCGTAGCCGAAAAGCTCACTCTCGATCAATGTGGGGACAAGCGAGCCGCAATCCACGGCAACAAACGGACGATTGGCGAGCGACCCACGAAAATGGATGGCGCGCGCCACCAGTTCTTTTCCGGTTCCGCTCTCGCCCGTGATCAGCACCGGAGTGCGGGTATCTTTCAGCCGCGAGATCATGCGCAGCACATCCTGGATTTTTACCGAGGCACCCACAATTCCATGCAGATCGGCGTCGGTATCTACGCGCTCCCGCAGGAACTGGTTCTCCTCCACCAGGCGAATCTTCTCCGCCATCCGTCGCAGGAACAGACGCAGCTCTTCCAGCGGCGAAAAAGGCTTGCTGATGTAGTCATAGGCGCCCAGCTTCATGGCCTGTACCGCGGTTTCCACCGATCCGTGACCGGTCATCACGGCAATCTCAGCGCGCGGGAGCATTTTTTTCACTCTCTCCAAAAACTCAAGTCCGGACATGTTAGGCATGACCATATCGGTGAGAATAATGTGCGCGGGCTGCTCCTCCAGCAAGGCAAGAGCGGATTCGCCGCTCCCCGCTTCCATGCAGACAAATCCGAGGGCCTCACCCACGGTCATGCAGAGTTTGCGGATGCTCTGCTCGTCGTCAACGATCAAAAGGCGGATGCGCAGGTCATCGCTCACAGTGCTTTCCCCATGGTTTTTTGCACCACTGAAATGAATTGCTGGACGCGAAATGGTTTCTCCACACACGGCACGCCGGTATCGCGCAGGGTGGCTACGGTCTCTTCGTTGGCAATATCCCCAGTGATGAAGATAATGCGGGACGCCAGTTCAGGACGGTTCCGAACGACCCAGGCGTGGACGTCAGCGCCATTCACGCCCCCCGGAGTGCGCATATCGGAAACCACGCCAAGGAATTCTCCGCCCTCGAGCAGGCGCAGGCCTTCGGCTCCGGACTCAGTGCAGACGACGGCGTAGCCGTTGCGCTCCAGGGTGGCACGAACATAAGCCATGACGGCGGGCTCGTCCTCAATCAGCAACACTGGCAAGGTGACGGGTTTGGTAGCAGAGAGTGTCATCACTGTACGACTCCAGCAGCGGCCCCGACCGAGGCCGTTTCTAACGTCGCAGGAAGGCGGACGATGAACGTGGCGCCCTCTGCGTCCGTATTGTTATGGCAAAGAATTTCTCCTCCGTGCTCGTGCACAATCCCATAGCAGATGCTCAAGCCCAGACCCGTCCCTTTTCCCACCTCCTTGGTGGTAAAGAACGGATCGAAGATGCGCTCGGCGTGGGAGATGCCGTGGCCGTTGTCACGAAAAGAGACCTCGACAAAACTTCCGATACCGGCGGTCATGATCTCAATACGCGCGGGACGGGCAGTTTCTCGCACCGCATCGTAAGCGTTATTAAGAATGTTGAGAAACACCTGCTGCAACTGGTGGGAGTCGCCGACCACGTGCGGCAGTTCATGATCAAGTTGCTCGATTATTTCCACGCCGTGGCTCTGGAAGTCATATGCCCGCAATTGCAGGGTGCGGCGCAGGATCGTGTTCAATTGCACGGGCCTGCGCTGCGGCGGCATTTGTCGAGCGAAGCTGAGCAAGTTCTGCACAATCTGCTTTGTGCGTTGCGCTTCCTGCAGAATGACCCGCATGTCCTTGCGCGCGCTCTCAGGCAACTCTGGGTTTTCCATGAGCAGGTCGGCGAATCCGAGAATGGCGGTGAGGGGGTTGTTGACTTCATGGGCAACTCCGGAAACTAGTTGGCCAACCGCCGCCATTTTTTCGGCGTGCATCAGCTTGGACTGCAGCGTAGCGGCATCGGTGACGTCGGTCATGACTACGACCAGACTGGTTACACCACCCTGCTCATCGCGCATGGGACTCAAATTGACGGAAAACTGACCGACGCGGCCATCGCCCCGCAAGATCTGGAGATCGAGATTGTCTACCTGACGCCCGGCCACCGTGGCGCTCATGGCGTCGGTCAAGACTGAGCGGCGGGCAGGTGTAACCAGATCCTCCATGGGGCGCCCCACCAACTGCCTCTGCTCGTAGCCCATGTCGGACCAGCGGCGGTTCGCGTAACTGATCAGACCGGCGGTGTCCGCGACCAGGATCAGGCTTTGCGTGTTGTTCAGAATCTTTCCGGAGAAGTCGCGCTCCCGCTGCAATTCCGCCTGGAACGTCTTAAGACCGCTTACATCGAGTATGAGACCGCGGTACTGCACAATCCGATCCTGGGTGTCACGCACCGCGAAAGCGTTGATCAGCACGTAGACCGGAGACCCGTCGCGGCGGCGTAGAGTCTCCTCGCGATTGCGTACGACGCCATGGTGTTGCATCTGTTCTGTGAGTTCGTGGTACCGCCCGGGTGAGAAATACACCTGGGTACGAATGTCGGTTTGCAACAGCTCTCCACGGGCGCTGTAGCCGAGCATACGTACCAAAGCGTCGTTGACTTCGACGAAACGCCCCTCGGGAGTGGAGAAAAACAATCCCTCCTGGATGTTGTCGAACAATTCTCGGTAGCGGCGCTCCGCCTCGCGCCGGTCGGTGACGTCTTTGAGGACGTGGATCGTCTGCAGACCCTCGCTGCTGGCGCTATGTACGCGGGAAGTCGATACCAGGTAGGTCCGGTCCAGGACGGGATGAACGTATTCGTCGGCGGCGGTGTTGGTCGGACCGCAAAACGGACACGATCGAAATGGTGCTTCGGTTCCCATGGCCAACAAGGCGCACATGTTAACGCCGATAAGATCCTGCGGCTCCGCTCCGATGAACTCCGCCAGGGACCGGTTAACCCGCAAGATATTGTCAGCGTGATCGTGCGCGACGATGAAATCCGTGATGGCATCGAAGATCTCGATCCAGTGCCGATTCGCCTGATCCATCCGGGTAAACAACCGCGCATTCTCCAGGGCAACCGAGGCCAAGCGGCTCGCTTCCAACAAACTACCCAATTGACCACCCAGAATCGTGGCCTTGGCAGCTAGGTCGTCGCTGAAGAAATCTGGGTCGGAGCTGTGTAGAAATGCGGCCGCTCCAATCACTTCTTGGGCGGCTACCAAGGGCGCAATCATTAGGGACTTGGCCCGAAACTCGGCAGCCAGAGGATAGCTGGCGGGGTCCAAGCGGTTGACATAAACCGTGGTACGTTGACGAACCGCTTCCGTCATAACGGCGTTCTGGCTGGTTCTCAGCCGAGTCCCGCGAAAGCGATCTGCCATCAAGCCGTCTGCTTCCGCAGCCACCAGTTCTTCGCGATCGGAAGAGAATTGCCACAAGTACGCCCCATCCACCTGAAAGAACTCACGGGTAGTTTGGCAGAACAGCCGGATTAGAGCGGTGGCTTGAATCCCTTGGGAAGCTGCGGTGGAAAATCGTAGAAGCAGCCTTTGAAAAGTCTCGTCCGATCGCGGATCCGGCCCTTCCAGTACGGTCGTTTCTCCTGATTCCATGTGCAGATGCTTGGCACCGCAATTTTCGACCACAAGTAATTGAATATACAGGAAAACTAGCCTCGAATCTCAATTTGAGTCAAGGGAAAAGGGCGCAGGTGCCGAGATATGCAAATCCCACAGATCAGCACCTTCCGTCTCAAAATGAGAGCAAGGCCCCCAACTGAGACGCGTCTTGCCCTGGTCAAGCCCCAGGGCGACCACTGGTGATGCCATGTAAGTCATTCTTCAACATATACCTACCACCAATATCTCGACTCGTCCCCAATTCCATGAACGCTGGCATGGCTGTTGCATTTAGTCCATATGACACCAAGGAGGAGCTGTGTCTTTTGCAACCGCAAGGCACATCTTGGCTGGCGTGTTTTTCGCTCTGCCAAGCGTGATGGGGGTGGCTATAGCACTCCCTCCGTTGGAAATGCTGACTCAAGAGATCCCGCTCCCAGACAAAGATCAACTGACGAGGAAGGTTAAGAACAAAGTATCTCCGGTGTACCCGGAGATTGCGCGCCGCATGAACATCACCGGCACGGTCAAGGTGATGGTGATAGTAGCTCCAAACGGCACCTTGAAGAGTTCGAAAGCAGTAGGGGGTCATCCCGTGTTGGTAAATGCGGCTATGGATGCGATCAAGAAGTGGAAATTCGAATCGGCGACCGAGGAGAGCTCCGGGATCGTCGAATTCAAATTCCAGCCTGAGAACTAACGGAGCAGGATCCGAGAGGGTGGCAACGAAGACCATGCGGGACGGCAGACTGAAAGTTCGTAGCGGAGGAGCAGCAATGAAGATTGGCAAGAAACTCTATGTAAATTTCGGGGCCGTGCTGGCGATGGTTTTGGTGCTTTTCCTGGTGAACCTCATTGCTGTACGGCGTGAGCACAGCGCCAAGGCCGCGGCCTCCCAGGCGTTGGGACTGGCGGACGCTACCGACGCAGTCAAGTTTCAGATGATGCAGAACCGCCTCTATCTCAGCAATTACTTGCTCAGCGGCGACAGCCGGGAAGTAGAGCGCATGAACGATGGGTTGCGCATGTTGACCGACAAGCTGCAGAGCACGGAGAATCTGGCTGAATCGGAACAGCAGCGAACAGCTCTGGAGAAGGTAAAGCAGACTGAACAGAACTGGGGCCGGGAATTCGCCGCACCACTGGTGGAAAAGCGAAAGGAAGTAGACAGCGGAAACGCAACGGTGGCGGAACTGCAAATTTTTTATCTGCAAAAGGACGCTGGTTCTTGGGTGAAAACCTCGACCGAGTACCTGGATGCGGCCGATCAGGAAAACAAAAAACTTCTCGAGGAACGGCGTAAGTCAGACGAAACCGCGGCTACCGCGACCATCGTGATGGCGTCCCTTAGCACCATGGTGGCTTTGATCCTGGGTGTAGTCATCGCCTTCACCACGGCCAAGTCCATCACCGAGCCCCTGAACAACTTGATGAAGGTTGCTCAACAGATTGGGAGCGAAGGGGATCTGGATCACGAGATTGATATCAAACGCAACGATGAGATTGGCGAGCTAGCTCGCACATTTGCCAAGATGGTGACCTATCTCAAGGAGATGGCGTCGGTTTCTGAAGCGATCGCGGGAGGGAACCTGGGAGTGAAAGTCCAACCCCGATCGAAGAAAGACACACTGGGCAATGCCTTCATCCGCATGATCGACGGCCTCAGAAATCTGGTCTTGAATGTGCGCGATGCGGCCTCCCAAGTGGCCAGTTCTTCCACGCAGGTAGCCGGGGCTTCGGACGAATCCGCGAAGATCAGCTTGCAGACCGCTTCGGCGATCGACGAAGTCACCAGCACCATGCACGAGATGAGCGTCAACGTGCAGAACATGGTAAAGAGCACGCAGACTCAGGCCTCGAGCGTCAGCGAAACTTCGGCGTCGATTGACCAGATGGTGGCCTCCATCCAGCGAGTAGCGGACACGGCCAAGGTCCTGCTGGACATCTCTAACCGCTCCCGGGAGGAAGTGCATAGTGGCATCACCACAATGGACAAAGCTACGGACGGGTTGAACCGGATCAATACTACGATTCGTTCCTCGGGCGAAATCATCGGAATTCTGGGTCAACGAGCCGACGACATCGGAAAAATTATCGAGGTCATCGACGACTTAGCCGAGCAGACCAACCTGTTAGCCCTGAATGCCGCGATTGAAGCGGCACGCGCTGGAGAGCATGGTCTGGGCTTCGCCGTGGTCGCCGACGAAGTCAGAAAATTGGCGGAGAAATCGGCGCAGTCCACCAAGGAAATCTCCGAGCTCATCCAGAGTATCCAGAAAGAAGCCCGCAAAGCGGTGGAGAACATGGAACGGAGCACCGGCATCGTGAACGATGGGCTGGGGCTAGGCCAAGAGTTGAACGGCGCTCTGCGCAAGATTTCGAATGTGGTCACGGAGGTCTACAAGTTCGCCCAAGAGATCGGCGCGGCCACCAACGAGCAGTCGCATGGATCTTCGCAGATCGCGCGAGCCACCACACGGCTGAATGAGATTACCCACGAAATCAATTCCGCGGTAGAAGAACAGGCGTCGGGCGCGCAGGCTGTGGTCAAAGCCATGGAACGGATGCGCGAACTGGTGCAGCAAACTACGTCAGGCTCGACCGAGCTCGCCGCTTCAGCGGAACAGATGTCAAAGATGTCACGCGAGCTGCTGGACTCCATGGATCGGTTCGCGCTGGAGCAAATCGAAAGGGCGACCTCGCACTATGAGGAAAGAGCCGGGGTCAGAGGCAGCGTTCGCCACGCAGCGGCCGGTGCCCGTAGCTGAAATCGGGGATCTTCATGAATCGCGAATTGCATATCGTCGGTTTCCAGGTGGGACGTGAAACTTATGGCGTGCCCATTACTGCGTTGCACGAGATCGTGCGGGTACCCGAGATCACAGCGGTGCCGGATGCGCCAGACTACATGGAAGGGGTTATCAATCTGCGGGGCAAGATTGTCTCGGTTATCGATTTGCGCAAACGATTTGGCGAAAAGAATGTCCAGTCCACCCGGCGTAATCGGATTCTGGTGGTGGAACACAACGGGCGGCTATCCGGTCTGATCGTGGATTCCGCCTCTGAGGTGCTCAAGATTCCCGCCGCTGATGTCGACTCTTCCCCCACGGTGTTTCAAGAGAGCGGGCTGAATTGCGTGACCGGACTGGGCAAGTTTCGTGGACGCCTGATCGTGTTGCTGGATCCGGCCAAATTACTGGACTACAGCGAAGGACTGCGAAAGGGCGAGGCGGCTTCAAGTGGTGAACGGCAAAAGCCGGCCGCAGAAGCCCGGGGCGCGGCCGCGACGAAATAGGAGTGGACGAAAGACGACTCATGGGACTATCAAGCGCGCCGGCACAGCTTACCGCACCTGAACTGAAGCTGTTGCAGGCACTCGTCTATCAGGAGTGCGGTATGCACTTCGACGAGCGCCGGGCGCACTTCTTGCAGGACCGCCTGCAGCGGCGTCTGAAGGAATGCCAGTTGGATTCGTTCTATAGCTATTACCGCTTGCTGGTCAGCGACAAAGGCAAGAACGAAATGAGCCTGCTGGTAGAGAATCTGACGGTCAACGAAACTAGTTTCTTTCGCAATAAGTCACAAATGGAACTGTTCCACAAGCATCTGCTCGACGAGCTGGTTCGGCGCAAGCAAGCGCAGCGCGACTTTTCTCTACGCATCTGGAGCGCCGGTTGCTCCACCGGCCAAGAACCGTATACCTTGGCCATGCTAATTGCGGATGCACTGGCCTACCACCTTCTGCGCAATCCGCTTCCCACTGAGATGCCCTCCCCCAAGCCCTTGATTCCTCCACCTTGGAAAGTCGAAATCCTGGCCAGCGACATCAGCTATTCGGTATTGCGGGCGGGTCAGGAAGGTACCTATACCGATTCCCAGATGGAGTCGGTGGACTACAGCTATCGCCTGCGTTATTTCGACAAGGTGGGTGAGCGGTACGCGGTAAAAAAAGCGCTGAAAGAAATTGTCCATTTCGACTTTCATAATCTGAAGACCGAGTACCTGCCCCAGCGCTACGATGTGATTTTTTGCCGCAACGTCATGATGTATTTCGATGAGGCTGAGCAGAGGCGGCTGGTTGAGAAATTCGCGCGCTGCCTCAATCCGGAAGGCTACCTTTTCGTGGGACACGCCGAAAGCCTGTTGGGATTGACTGACAAGTTCTCCATGGTCCATCGAAACAGCGGAACCGCTTATCAGAAGATTGAGGTGACAGCGTGACCCAGTTTTCCGATGATCGCGGCGCGGAACTGAAGGAACTCTTTTTCGAGAGTGCCCAGGAACTGCTGCAAGCGCTGAACGACGAGGCCCTCAAGCTGGAGAAACATCCAGGCGACGTCGAAACCGTACGCACCATCCGGCGGATCGTACACACTCTCAAAGGTGACGCCGCGACTTGCGGATTCCGCGAATTGAGTAATTCCGCGCATGAACTCGAAGATGCGCTAGCCCTTGAGAAGGCATCATCCCAAGCGACTCTGGCCGAAGTGGCCTTGGCCGCTGCCGACACTTTTAACGCTATGGTGGCTGCCTACCGCGGTAAGGCCAAACCGCCATCCCCAGAACCGCTACGAAAATTGATCCGTAAACTGACGGAGACTTCAGACACGCCGAATAAGCGAAGCAAGAAAAAAGTGTCGAAAGACTCCAAGATCGCGGCCCGGACCGCCTGGACGGAGTATGAAACGCTCGCCGCGGAGGGAGCGCTGGGTCAGGGCAAACGGGTGTACCACGTCATCACCGTGATCGATCCGCATTGCGCCATGCCGATTGCGGCTCGGCAACTTCTGCTGAATGCACTAGGTTCGGTAGGCGACATTATCGCGACCCGGCCTGAGCCGGGATCGCCCGACGCCGCCAAGCAAGTCGAGTTGCTTGTCGCCAGCGATAAATCCGCCGATCAGGTTACCGCCAAATGCCGCATTCCTAGCGTAATCAGCCAGGTCAGCGTAGAAGCGTTGCAGTCGAAGGCGCCAAAGGGGAAGAAGGCCGTACCCGGACCGCTTTCCACCGAAAGCGACGAACCTTCGCTCCCCGCACCGGAACCTGAAGCCCAGGTCGTTTCATCCTGGGAAGACGCGGCCCCGGCTACCAGGGCGTTTTCAACGACGGTGCCGGAAAATATCCTGCGAGTCGACGCCGAGCGGATCGACAGCGTGCTTAACCTGGTAGGCGAGTTGATTATCGGGAAATCCATGCTGCAACAGGCCTTTCTCGAATTCACGCGACGCTTTCCCAAAGAAGCAATGCGCGCTCGATTCAGCGACGCCATGGCCTTCCAGACCCGGGTGTTAAGCGACCTGCAGCGCTCAGTGATGAAGATCCGCATGGTGCCGGTGGAACAGCTTTTCCGGCGATTCCCGCGCATGGTCCGTGACGTGGCGAAACAGTGCGGTAAGGAAGTGGAACTGGTGCTCAGTGGACAGGACACGGATCTCGACAAGAGTCTGTTGGATGCGATCGCCGAACCGCTCACCCACTTGGTCCGAAATGCGGTGAGCCATGGTATTGAAAGTCCTGGGGAGCGGGGACGCGAAGGCAAGCCCGCTCATGGCACCATTCGCCTAACGGCATACCATCACGGCAATCAGGTGGTGGTGGAAGTCAGTGACGATGGACGGGGCATTGACGCTCAGAAGGTAAAGGCGAAAGCGTTGGAAAAAGGCCTGGTCACGCCCGAGGAAGCTGGCCGGTTGAACGAAGCCGATGTTCTGGAATTGGTCTTGCGGCCGGGGTTCAGCACTGCCGATGAGATCACCGAGATCGCGGGGCGGGGTGTCGGCCTCGACGTCGTACAAACCGTCCTGAATCGTCTGAAGGGCAGCGTTGATATCGAAACTCGCCCCGGTCAAGGCAGCACGTTCCGCCTCAAGCTACCGCTGACACTGGCGATCATCAAGGCTCTCTTGTTCCGGGTGGAGCAGCGGCTGTACGCCGTCCCTTTGAATGGGGTAGCAGAAATTGCGCGCGCCCAGGAATCCGATCTGCACCGGGTAGACGGATACGAGGTCCTGCAATTGCGCGATCAAGTATTGCCTCTGGTCCGTTTAGGAAGACCCCCGCAGGAACCGGCGGATTCTACCCCGGGCAAGATCTTTATACTGGTTATCGCTTTGGGTGAACGGAAACTTGGGATGATCGTCGAAGCTCTTGAAGGCGAGGAAGAACTGGTCATCAAAGCACTCGACGATCAAACTGTGGCGACAGACTTAGTTAGTGGCGCTTCCATCCTGGGCGATGGCCGGGTGGTGCTGATCGTGAATCTCGCCGCCATTATTGAACGTCACGGCCGGTCGCGGCCTCATGGAACCGGCAAGGTTAGTTCGGGAATTCTGCTTCAGCACCCGGATCGCGTGGCCGCACCTTCCCAGCCAGCAACGGGGGTGCATCCATGACAACCCCGCCCGTACGGGTCTTGGTAGTCGACGATTCAGCTCTGATGCGGAAGCTAATTCCACAGATTTTGGAGAAGGACAGCTCGATTCAGGTAGTGGGAACCGCCATGGATGGAAACTTCGGTCTGAAGAAGATCGAGGATCTGAAACCGCAAGTGGTGACTCTCGACCTGGAGATGCCGGCTATGGGCGGCCTCGACATGCTGAAGGAAATCATGCGCCGGCACCGGCTGCCAGTGATCGTCGTCAGTTCGCACAGCACCCAGGGAGCGTCGATCACACTGCAAGCGCTATCACTGGGGGCGTTCGATTTTGTGGCCAAGCCACACGACGTTTCGGCGCGCATGCCGCAAATTGCAGCGGAACTGATTGCCAAGATAAAGGCCGCCGCCCAGAGCCGAGGCGTCAGAGTGCGGCCGGTTCCCGATATCTTTCCGAGGTCCACCAAGCTCGCTCTTGACCCGAAGAGACTACCGACCAGACTTGTGGCCATTGGAGTCTCTACCGGCGGGCCACAGGCGTTGCAGCATGTGCTTTCTCAGCTACCAGGGGACTTTCCGGCAACTATTGTCGTGGTGCAACATATGCCGGAGGGCTTCACTGAAATGTTCGCCCGGCGACTGGATGAGATCTGCGCCATCGGAGTTAAGGAAGCTCGGTCTGGCGACCTGTTGCTGGCTGGCCGCGCTCTGATCTGTCCCGGCAGCCGGCACCTCAAAGTGAAGCGCTTGCCTCTAGGCGACGTAGCGGTCTTGACCGATGACCCCCATGTGAACGGTCATCGGCCGTCCGTGGATGTTTTGTTCAAGAGCGTGGCCGAGGAATTCGGTGCCAAAAGCATCGCCGTCCTGATGACTGGCATGGGCGAAGATGGAGCCAATGGCATGGGAATGGTCAGAGCGGCACGCGGGATGACCATTGCCCAGAATGAGGAATCTTGCGTGGTATTTGGCATGCCCAAGGCCGCCATTGATCGTGGCTTCGCACTACGGGTGGTTGGACTCGACGCGCTAGCCAAAACTTTGTTGGCCCAGTGCACGCAAGATCGCAGGACCGAGCTTGCTTCAGAACCAGCCGATGGTGGCAAGGCTGCTGGCGCGGGACGAGATTAACTTTTAATCCGGCAGGCAAGAATAGGATGCCGGGCGTTGGATTTAGCAGGAGGAGGTTGCATTATGGAGCCGTTTGCCCCAGTACGACGCAGTAAAGATGGTCAGCCCATTCGCTACCTGGTAGTGGATGATTCCGTTTTCGCCCGCAAAAACCTGGCTCGTATCATCGAGACCTTCGGTGGACAAGTAGCTGGCGAAGCCGGTGACGGCATGACCGCAATCACGGAGTACGAACGAACCACACCCGACATCGTCCTCATGGATATCACCATGCCTCAGATGGAAGGCATTGAGGCTGCTGAAAAGATCGTGAAACAGCACCCCGAAGCACGCATCGTTATGGTGTCCTCCGTTGGCTATCAGGAGAACATCGTGGCGGCGCTGCAGCGCGGCGCGCGCCACTTCGTACAGAAACCGGTGAAACCGGAGGTGCTGTACGAAGTGATCAAATACGTGTTGGGCGAGGATGGTACCGTGGCTCAGGCTGCGGGCGCGGGGGCCTAACTGTGAAAATGGAACTGATTCAGCCGTTCATCAACGCGGCCGACGCTGTGCTGGCTCAAGGGCTGCAGTGTCCCATGGCGATGGGAAGCCTCAGCATGGACGAAGAAGCTTATCGCCGCAAAGGTGTGGCTGCACTGGTCTCGTTGACGGGAGACATTGAGGGACGAATTATCTTTGATCTGGATGCGGAGACCGCGCTGCGCGTGGCCAGTCGCTTCGCCGGCGCAGAATTGCCCGAGTCTGACGAACTGATCAAAGAAACCGTTTGCGAATTGGCGAACCAGGTTGCCGGCAACGCCATCACCGCTCTGAATGATCAGGGATTCCATTTCCGGGTCCATCCCCCTGCGCTGCATACCTCCGAACGCGGCACTCAGAGCAGCGAGGACACCGAAGCTTTGGTAATGTGCTTTGAGACCAATGTAGGGAACGTCTTCATGAACATCGCGCTGCGGTATAACCGCAACCATGAATTAGTGGCGGCAGGGGCATAGAGACGGAAAGAGCCATTGACCTTAGTTTTCGATTGCCGATCGAAAACCTTCGCTAGCACATTCCAGAAGCGCTAAAAAGCAACACCCATAAGAAAGCCTTCCTTACGGCCCTGCCAGGGTAAAAACGGGGTTCTGCGGCGTGGTGGCGATCCCAGTTCCATTCTGCCCGCTGGCCGCCACTCCTGAATTGACAACAGTGAATGTTTTCGGATCTACAGCAGTGATCGAAAATGTTCCATTGTTGGCCGCATCTGTCATCCCGGTAATCACCATTTTCATGCCGACGCGGAGGGGAGGGAGAGAGGCCGAAACGGTGTAGTTATAGGTGGTGTTGGGACCGCTTGGCGATGCCGCCGAGACGGTAACAGTTGAGGGCTGAAAATCGCTCGCCGACGCCGGCAGTTCCAGCCCCAGGGAGTCGGCTTTCGCAGTACTGGGGAAGGTATCGATAATAGATGTGCTACCCAAATCGCAACTCGAAACATAAACTCTGGTACCGTCCGCCGAAGCTGCTGCCGAGAGCCGGAAGCGCATCGGGGGAGCAGAAAGAGGAGGAACGGTGGGGCCGCAACCGGTCGGGTTCGCCGCGTCGATATCAGTCGATCCTAGTGCAATGGTGCCCGTGATCGTATTCGCTGTCGTACTGAACACGGTCACGCCCGCGCTGATCGAAGCTTTGCCAGTTATGGGATCCGTCCCAAGTTGATAACTTGCCACGTACGCGCGGCTGCCATCAGGCAACACTGCAATCGACACCGGAAAGCATCCACCACCACAAACTGAATTCGGCGCGGTTGTCAGATCGACGGAAGCCAATGCGTTAAGAGCATCGGTAGAAGCATCCAGCACAACCACTTTCGTCGAAGCAGGGTTCGTCACATACAGGCGGGTTCGAGTTTTGTCATACAGCATGAATCCGCAAGCCTGAGGCTGGCCGAGGCAATTTACGCTGGGGCCGGCCGGAACACTATTCAGTACTGTGTCCGTTGTCGTGTCGATTACCGAGACACTTCCACTGCCGCTATTGAGCACATAAACTCGGGCGCTGTCAGCGCGAGCAACCGCCCACGCCGGCGCGATGATATGCGCGTCAGGCAGGGTTGTAACGTTCGGAATTGTCTGTCCGGTGGTCGCTTCGTTCAGAGTCTTGTCCGCTGAATTGATGCTGACCACCCAGCCGACGCCAGAGCTATCGCTTCCTACCGCATACACCTTCTTTCCATCGGGTGTTTCTGCCAGCGTGTTGGGACTGAAGCTGTGTATGAGACCACTGGTGTCCAGCGCGCCGACAGTAATGAAGTTCATCACTACATTGTTGGCAGTCGAGATCGCGGCCACGGTGTTGGTTCCGGAGTTGGCGACGTAGACTGTGCCGTTTTCTGTGGTGTTTACAAAGACCGGCTGTGAGCCGGAAGGCAGACTGGTAGTCGTCACAGGACCAATGCTCGTCGGGGCAAACGAAGAAACCGTATCTTCCAGAAAGTTGGCAACGTAGAGCTGGCTGCTGTTAGGCAACAAGGCGGCGTGCACCGGACCCAGTCCGAGCGGGGCAACGCCCACATTGGTATCGCCAGAAACATCTATGCGGGTGCTGGTGCCCTGATTGAAGGTGCCATTGCCAATGGTCCCAAAGCCATTGCCGTTTATGACCAGAACAAAATGAGAGGCTGCTGGACTAGGCGGCGCGGGGACGATGGGGATCGCGACCGGTCGAAAGGTGTCGCCGCAAGCAACGCAGATTGTGATAAGAAACAGCACGACCACTGGCCGGGCCGAACGCAACAAGGTCAGCAACACCCCAACGGATGGATCCATGG
Source organism: Terriglobales bacterium (assembly GCA_035512155.1). Classification (GTDB taxonomy): domain Bacteria; phylum Acidobacteriota; class Terriglobia; order Terriglobales; family Acidobacteriaceae; genus JABCYV01. The sequence goes on from DATKEN010000112.1 coordinate 50,621, forward strand.
ATTCGCAGTGATCTCGAAGAGAATTTTTTATTCTAACGGTTGAACGCGATATGCGCCATAGAGCCACCACTTGCGATCTGGCGCTTGGGAATCAGCCTTTTAAGGTTAGTGTCGAAGAGGCAGCGGAAAGTTGCTTCAAGGCGTGGAAGAAAGTGCGCGGACCCATCTGAAACTCGGATAACGCCGGACACCGGAGTCCGGCGTATTTACCAGCAATTGGCAGCAGCTGACATCAACTTCGTCCGCGGGATCTCTTGCTGGAAGCTGCCGCCGCTCGGCCTGCCATGGCCACAGGTTTCTTCTTGCCTTCCATCTCCGCAAGACTCTGCTTTAGAGCAGACATCAAATCGACCACTGGAGCGAGCTTCTTGGGCTTCTCCACTTCCGCGATCTTGCCACCTTCAAGTTTGGTCTGGATGAGATTTTTTAGGTTCTCCTGGAAGCTGTCCTGATATTTCTCCGGATCCCAGTCGGCAGCCAAGGCCTCGATCAATTGATGCGCTACTTTGACTTCCGCCTCTTTCAATTCGACATCGGGCGCACCAAAGCCTTCCACCTTTCGAACTTCTTCCGCGTAGTACATGGTGTGCAGCATGAGCCCGCCTTCATGCGGCCGCAGGAAGACTGTGTACTCACGGTTGTGCATGGTGAGCTTGGCGATGGCCACGAACTCGCTCTCCTCGAGGGCCTTAGTCAGAAGGGCATAAGGCCGGCGACCCGCTTCCTCGGGAAGCATGTAGTAGGACGATTCAAAGAAAACTGGATCTACCTCACTGGACTTGACGAATTCCAGGATTTCCATAGTCTTGGCGGTCTGGGGTTCGATCTTCTTGATCTCATCCGGCTCGATGACGACGTATTCATCCTTGCGATACTCATAACCCTTCACGATTTCGCTGCGTTCTACGACTTTTCCGTCCGCCAGGCAGACATACTGTTGCTTGAGGCGAGAAAGATCATCGCGATGCAGCATGTTGAAGGAAATCCCGGAACTACGCGCGCCGGAGAAGAGTCGGACCGGCATGGAAATCAGGCCGAAGGTAAGATATCCAGACCAAACCGAAGCCGCCATGTTCACCCCGTTGTTGGAATGGCGCGAACCATGCGCCAGGGTAGTGAGTTTAGACTACAACCGGGCATTTGATGCACCCAGATTGCGCTGGTAATCAAAACTCAAAGCGCGATATGTAGTGTGTTCCAGTATCGGGTACTCGGAATGGTAGTGCATGGCTAGACACAAAGCAGATTGGGCTGCGGACTTCTACGGCACTCTAACTCACGATGCAATTCGCCATACCTGATTCCGGCGCCATCATGAATGCCTGGCCGGCTGGGATCGAATCCGCGGGCGGTCCTCTCTGGATCGCGATAATAGTGACGATTGGATTTGCCGCCCTGGCGCGCCTGGTGCGAGGTGTCAGCACATCGGGAGCAGTGGCGGGAGCTATCGTTTGTTTTCTGTTGTACACAAGCGCTGGTCCCGGCGCCTTCGCAACTTTAGTCTGCGTCTTTATGCTGGCCTGGATCACGACTCGTCTGGGGTATCAACAAAAGTTAAGGCTTGGAACGGCCGAAAGGCGTGAGGGAAGGACTGCGTCCCAGGTTTTGGCGAATCTGGGAGTTGCCACCGCCTGTGCGGCGCTCTATGCACGCCACCGTAACGGCGTTTTCCTGCTCGCAATCGCCGCAGCTCTCGCAGAAGCGGCTGCTGACACAGTTTCAAGCGAATTGGGCCAGGCCAACAGTCGGCAAGCGCGACTGATCACCACTTGGGAAGTGGTGCCAGCGGGTACTGACGGCGGTATAACGCTGGCGGGGACTTTGGCGGGAATCGCCGCGGCGGTTCTGGTGAGCTCAGTCGGCGCTCTTACGGCTCTAATATCGTGGAGATGGGTGGGAATTTCCGTAGCGGCGGCGGTCATCGGTATGATCGCGGACAGTTTCATTGGCGCGTGGTTGGAGCGTCGCCACTGGCTCAACAATGACGCAGTAAACCTCGTAGGCACGCTGATCGCAGCCGTGATCGCGTCTCGTCTAGCTTGACCCTTGGCGCTGAACCATTAGATTCCAGGTCATGTCCACAGGTTCCTTGAAGGCTGCGTATCCAAATCGGAGAATGGAACCGCACCACTACTCGAGGAGTTGGCATCTAATTCTGGACGAGCCTAGTGGACGAACCCATAAGACCAGAAAAGACGACTTAGGCGTAATGAAGATTCGTACCTTTGTACTCGGATATGTGCTCGCGCTGGCGCTGCTTGTATTTGCCCAACACCATTCGCAAGCCGCGCTAGGTGGGGGTTTCCGCGCCGTCGTTGACCTGACCCATACGATCAACGAACGTGTTCCTACCTTCGAACCAGCGGAGAAGGACGCCTACCAAGCGAAAACGATCGCGACTATCGAGAAGGACCACTACTTCGCGCGCAAAATTTCGCTGCCCGAACATTTCGGGACGCACATCGATGCTCCGGCCCACTTCTCCCGCGGCCTGTGGACAGTGGATCAGATTCCACCGGAGCGGCTGATTGCGCAAATGGTCGTACTCGATGTCAGAGCGAACGCAAAGAACAATCCTGATTATCAGATTTCAGTCGACGACGTTGCCCGGTGGGAGCAGGCTAACGGCCAGATTCCCTTGGGAGCAATGATAATGGCGCGCACTGGCTGGGATTCGCGGTGGGATTCGCCCAATAGCTATCGCAATGCCGACGCCAAAGGCATCATGCACTTTCCAGGGTATTCAAGGGATGCCGCCCAGTTCCTGGTGGAAGGCCGCAATGTGGTTGGTTTGGGCATCGATACCTTGAGCGTAGATTACGGTCCTTCGCAGGATTTCGAAGTCCATCACTACACCCTGGCGCACAGTTTGTATCATCTGGAAAACGTGGCTAACCTTGGCCGGGTGCCCGCGACCGGCGCCACTGTCGTGGTCGCTCCTGCGAAGCTGGAAGGCGGCTCCGGAGGCCCGGTCCGGATTCTCGCTCTTGTGAAGTAGTCTCAAGCGTCACTCGAACCTCTCGCCCATCCTTTGCGATTAGCGTTTTCTCTCGCTTTGATTACGACTTTTCATGGCAGGTTGCGGTTCGTTCCTATGCTGTAATTAGAGCGGAGGCAAAATGAGCGATCCACGATACCCGATCGGTAAATTCACGTTTAACGGTTCTTTAAACGAAGCCCAGCGGGAAAAGTTCATCGACGATATTGAGCAGACACCGGCTTCGCTGCGCACCGCCGTAAAAAACCTGTCGCCAGAGCAGATTGAGACGCCCTATCGTGATGGGGGTTGGACCGTGCGTCAGGTCGTGCATCATGTTCCGGAAAGTCACATGAACGCGTATATCCGCTTCAAGCTGGCGCTTACGGAAGACGAACCGACCATCAAACCTTACATGGAAGACCGATGGGCGGAGCTTTCCGACGTTCGTTCCACGCCACCAGAGATTTCGTTGGCGCTTCTGGATTCGCTGCATGACCGTTGGGTCCGCTTATTGCGTACGCTGCGCCCGGAAGACTGGAAACGAACTTTCCGGCATCCGGAATTAGGGGTGGTATCGCTGGAGAAAAATTTGGCGATCTACGCCTGGCACGGACGGCACCACACAGCGCATATCACGGAGTTGAGGAAGAAGATGGGCTGGTGATTGTTGCTGCTTTCTCGTTCCTATCAATTGCGCGAAGCGCGACAGCTGCGGAGTCGAAGGATGACAGAGGCGGAAGGCTATGCCGGGACGTGCATTCGCCACGCCACATAGCCTAATGCCTCCCGAAGCACGGCCCAAGCCCGCTGCCACTCAGCCCGCGGACGTGAGTCAGGACGCGGAGCAACGAAAACCTGCACTCCTTCGTGTTCCAGCAACTTGCGGATGCGGAACACGTGATACTCGTCGCTGACGGCGACGCAACTGTGCATGTGGTTGGTTCGCATGATTACTGCAACCCTTTGCGCCGATTGGGCGGTATCGGAGCCTTGGGTCTCGGCAATAAGGCTGGCCTCGGGGATTCCACGATGCATCAGATATTCGTGACCCACGCCACCTTCGCTGAAACTAGGATCGGCCGCAGCGCCGCCTGTGGTTATGACGACGGGGGCAATGCCTCGGTGGAAGAGTTCAAAGGCATGGTCCAGGCGGGCCCGGTAGACAGGGGAAGGCCGTCCCGAATACTCCGCGGCGCCGAAGACGACGATGGCATCCGCATGATGGAGTTCCTGCAGCGAGGCTTGATGAACAACCTGGACACAGATTGCGCCGACCCAGGCCACTGAAGCCGCTGCAACCAGAGCCAGCAGCCACAACCACCAGTGGCTCCGCCGACGCCGGTTGGCCGCTGCGTCATTCATCCTTGAGCGAAGAACTCGGAAATCTCCTGAGACGAGATTGCGCCCTCCCGCAGAATACGCCAGCGTGCGTCTTCATCGGTGAGATCGACGATAGTCGACGGCACTTCGCGCGGGGACGTACCGCCATCCACGATGATCGAGATGCGGTCCTTGAGCTGGTCGCGCACTGCCAACGCGGTGGTGCACTCCGCTTCCCCGCTCAGATTAGCGGAGGTCGCAGTGATGGGAATCTGCGCGGCCTGCACCACGGCCAGCGGTATCCTGGAGTTGGGAATACGCAACGCGACGTTGCCGGTATTGGCTGTAACTTTCAGGGGCAGTCTCGAGGAAGCCTTCACAATGATGGTCAGTGGGCCAGGCCAGAATTTGCGAGCGAGGGCTTCAAATTCTTCTGGCAAAGGCCGCGCCATTTCTTCCGCCTGCTCCACACTCTCAATGAGCAGCGAAAGCGGCTTGTGGCGGGAACGGGACTTAATCTCATACACGCGATCGACGGCGCGCAAATTAAAAGGATCGGCGGCCAAGCCATAAAAGGTGTCGGTCGGCATGCCCAGCACTTCGCCGGCGCGAATCTGGTCAGCCGCATAGCGGATGAGTGACGCTTCGGGTTTATCGTTACTGATCTTGAGAATTTCAGCGCGCACTACACATCCCTTCCCCGAGCGTGTCCTGAAATCGCGAAAGCTAACATAACATGAGGAAGCGCTGCAAGCCGAGAGGAACGCGTATCATCTCACCGAGCCGGCATTTCCGTGAAAAACACCCCCACCCCTAACGATCAGGCGGTTCAAAGCCGATTGCGCCGCATCGATGGCCGGCACAATGCGCTGGTGAAGGAACTCCGGCAGGCTTTCGCCCGTGGCGAGTTGACCGAAGACGGCTATTGCGCAGTCGAGGGCTTGCACATTCTGGAAGAAGCCATCCGTAGCGGGCTGAAGTTTCGCGCGGTGTTTTTCAGTAGCTCTGCAGCCGCGAAGGCCGAGAGACTGCTGCCACAGCTCGGCGCTCACGTAGAAACTGTAATCCTGCCCGACCGGCTGTTCGCCAGTGCCGTTCCGAGTGAGGCCCCCCAAGGCGTCGCGGCTTTGGTGCGTTGGAAAGAAGTCTCGCTGGACGTTGTCCTGGCCAAAGCTCAGGCGGAACCGCTGCTGGCGATTGCCGGGGTTCAGGATCCGGGGAATTTAGGGACGATTCTGCGCTCGGCAGAAGCTTTCGGGGCAGCGGGCGCGCTTCTAGGGGAAGGCACGGTCAGCCCATTTAATCCTAAAGTGGTACGTGCTTCGGCTGGATCAGTCTTCCGTCTTCCTACGGTACGGGCCAAACTTGCGGCTGCAATTGCCAGCATGAGGAAACAAGGGCTGCGTTTGATTGCGACCTCTTCACACAAAGGCACACCCTTGCCTGAGGCTAACCTTGGTGGTTCGCTGGTCGTATTCATCGGAAGTGAAGGCGCAGGGTTGCCACGAGACTTGATCTCCGAGATGGATGAAGTAGTGGCGATCCCGCACTCTCCAAAAGTGGAATCGCTGAATGCCGGCGTGGCGGCTAGCATCGTGCTGTATGAGATATCCCGGCAAAAAGCAATGACCACAAAGGGCACGAAGGTACGCGAAGGAAGCCAACAAAATTGAAGGCGAGCGCGCTACGGTTTCCTTCGTGAAACCTTGCGCACTTCGTGGTGAGCTCTTTCACGGGAGCTCGTACGCCCCATAATGAGCTTGTTTCAGAACATGCCGAGCCGTGACGATCCAGCCGATCGTACTCGTCCGCTCGCCGACCGCATGCGCCCACGCACGCTCGATGAATTCGTCGGGCAGGAACATCTGATCGGCCCTGGAAAGCCACTGCGTACGCAGATCGAGCGTGATGATACGGGTTCGCTGATTTTTTGGGGACCACCGGGCACGGGCAAGACCACGCTGGCCCAGATCATTGCGCGCATGACGAAGGCGGAGTTTATCGAGTTCTCTGCCGTACTGGTTGGAATCAAGGAAATCAAGCAAGTGATGGCCGATGCAGAGCGTGCGAAACAATATGGCACGCGCACCATTGTTTTCATCGACGAAATCCATCGCTTCAACAAGGCGCAGCAGGATGCCTTTCTCCCCCACGTAGAAAAGGGCAACATCCGGCTGATCGGCGCCACTACCGAGAATCCTTCGTTTGAAATCATCTCAGCGCTGCTTTCGCGTAGCCGCGTCTACGTCCTTAAGCCGCTAACTGAGGATCAAATCGTCCTGCTGCTCAAGCGCGCGCTCGCCGATGAAGAACGTGGTCTAGGAGCCATGAAGTTGCGTGCCTCAGAGGAAGTCCTCCGGAAGATTGCGTCCTACTCGAGCGGTGATGCCCGCAGCGCCTACAACGTACTGGAAGTCGCCGCCACCCTAGCCAGAGGACGTGCAGGCAAGGAAGTGGGCGCGGAAATTACCGATGAACTTATCCAGGATGCTTTGCAGAGGCGCGTCCTGCTATACGACAAGGCTGGCGAGGAGCATTACAACCTCATCTCGGCGCTGCACAAATCGGTCCGCAACAGTGATCCCGACGCTGCGCTCTACTGGCTGGGCCGCATGCTTGAAGCAGGTGAAGATCCCCTCTACATTGCACGGCGGGTGGTGCGAATGGCGGTGGAGGACATTGGACTAGCTGATCCGGGCGCGCTCTCGCTCTGCATGGCAGCACGCGACGCGGTGGACTTCATCGGCATGCCCGAGGGGAATCTCGCGCTAGCACAAGCAGCCGTCTATCTTGCGTTGGCGCCCAAATCGAACGCCCTGTATACCGCATACTCCGCGGTGCAACAGGATGTGGAACAAACCGCGGCTGAGCCAGTTCCATTGCATTTGCGCAATGCGCCTACGGGATTGATGAAAGGCCTGGGTTACGGTCAGGGATACCAGTACGCCCACGACGTCGAAGGCAAGATCGCTGACATGCAGTGTTTGCCCGACAATCTTCGTGACCGTGTCTATTATCGCCCCACCGACGAAGGTGTAGAGAAGCGGATGCGGGAGCGGCTAGTGGACATCAGACGTAGGCGATCCCAGGCTGAGAAGGGCGCTGCAGGGAGCCCGAAAACAGAATCTCAGGCGTAGGGCTACGCATCCAATGAGATGCCTACCGTTTGTATCTCCAAGGAGGGCTTGCCCGTGGCGACTAGCCCGCGAATGACTGATTCCGTCAGCGTCAGCCAACTGCACGTTGAGCAAGTAGAAGACCTGCTGAAATTGCAGAAGGCGGCGCAAAAGATCACCTCGATCCTTGACCTGGATCAACTCATCGACAAGGTAGTAACCGATATAGCGCGTTCCTTCGGATGCCTGGAAGCTCAAATTTATCTGCACGAAGAAGAGCGCGGGGAGCTGGTCATCGCGGGATCCTGCGGGTGCAGCGTCCACGGCAAAGGGCAGCGTCTCAAGGTCGGCACGGAAGGCATGGTCGGCTACGTGGCCGCCACCGGCCAGATGCGCTACGCTCCCGACGTGCGCAAGGATCAGTATTACATCGCCTGCGAGGCGTCCACGCTTTCGGAGGCAGCCATCCCCCTACACGTCGACGGTCGACTGGTGGGAGTCTTTACTGCGTCGCATCCGGAACTCGATGCGTTTCCCGTTGAACAGTTGAGGCTTCTGGAAGCACTATGCGGTCACGTTGCGGTGGCGGTTCAGAATGCACAGCTGTTCCAGCAGGAGCGGCGCGAGCGCGAAAGGATGAGCCGCGAGGCACACGAAGCACGCGCCATCCAGCAGGCTCTGCTTCCCAAGAGTTCGCCTTATGTCCCGGGCTTTGCGATCTCCGGCCTCTCAGTTCCCGCGGGAGCCGTGGGCGGCGACTGGTATGACTTTATTGCACTCGACGACGGTCGCTGGGGACTGGTGCTGGCCGATGTCTCGGGCAAAGGCACAGCCGCTGCGCTATTGATGTCGGCCACTCGTGGAATGCTGCGTTCGCTGGCTGAAACTAACTATGGTCCCGGCGAAGTGCTGACGCGTCTGAATCGCCTGCTGGTTGAGGATTTTCCTCACGGCAAGTACGTGACCATGATTTATGGGGTTTTGGATCCCGCGAGCCGGATTTTGACCTTCTCGAATGCGGGGCATTTGTTGCCCTTGCTGGTGGTTGACGGCCAGAAAGTGCAATGCCCAAACACTGACAGAGGAATGCCCCTCGGCCTGGGGTTTGGCAGCTTCTCTGAAGTTGAGGTGCCGCTACCCGAGGGCTCGCGATTAGTGTTCTATAGCGACGGCATTACCGAGGCGGAGAATATCAAGCAAGAAGAATATGGCCGCCTGCGCCTTGAAGCCCACGTCATGCAACCTGATGCGTGCCCGGAAACCGTTCTTCAAGACGTGCGCTCATTTGTCAACGGCGCCCGCCTGAGGGACGACGCCACCGTGATTTTCGTCAAAGCCTGAATTATTCCGACCGGGACTATCCGAAGCGGGCGTGGTGCTCTTGCAGGATGCAGCGGTCCATGATGACGAAGATGCCTGCGCGGCGCGCCTTCTCCGCCGCCTTCTCGTTGATGACCTGCTCCTGCATCCAGACAGCTGGAACCTTCAGTTGGATCGCCAGGTCCACGATTTCTTCCACATACTCGGGGCGGCGGAAAATATTTACGATGTCAATCTTCTCCGGGACATCCAGCAACGAACCGTAGGACTTCTCCCCCAATGCCCCATGTATCTTAGGATTCACTGGGATAATTCTGTAGCCTTGGGTTTGCATGTACGCCGCCACTCCATGGCTGGGACGCAGCGGACTATTGGAGAGTCCCACCACTGCGATGGTTTTAGCGCGTTTCAGCAGGTCCGCGATCGGGTCCGCTTGCGGAAGTGAAGACATGACCAAAACATTGTAGCGACGCGATGATGGAGAAGCCAGCTATCAGGCCAGGCTCAGCCCGGCATCAATCAGTCTTTCTTGTTGGCGCTTAGTTTCTGCTTGAACATCTTGGTGGCCAGCTTGCGAACCGTCTCCGAGACTTCTTTGTTGCCGGACAAGTGACGCAGATCTTGCGTCAGCAGATGCTTGACCAAGCCCAGGGAGACATCCAACGGCGTACGCGGGTTGAATACCAGGTTGCGCACGATGCCATAGTGCTTGACGAATCGGCGCTTCATTGGGATGCCGCGAAGCACAGCCTCCAGCACGTTCTTCTGACTGGCAAACCGTTCGACTTCGCTATCACTGAGCTTGGGCGACTCCAGCACCGCCAAGGCCACCACTTTGGTTCCGTCACGGATGAGCAAAGATCGCTCCTCCTTGTTGCCCTTCATGGCCAACTGAATGCGGCCCTTGATGTCCAACTTGGCAATTTTCTGGAGTGCGCTGCCCCGCTCATGTCCGGCGCCAAGGAAAGATTTCTTGACCGCGGCCGTCCTCTTCGGGGCTGCCGCCTTTTCAGGCACGGGAGCAGCTGTGGTTTCGGGCTCAACGGCGGTCTCAGTGGGCTGCTCTTCTGCACCGGGCACGAACTCGTCCGCACCGGGCACAAAGTCATCGTAAAAGCCGCCAATCGGCTGGAATGGTTTCTCTGCCTCCTCTGAGATTTCACTCGCATGGTCGCTGAGGTAAGCGAGCAGTCCTTCATCCGGGGTGTCATCTGGCTCGGGGGTTTCCGCTGCTGGTGGGGCTTCTGCGAGGGCTTCGCGGGTCTCCGTGACAGGATACGACCGTGCGATTGGAGGAACGGTGGCCGGAGTCTCTGCGGCCGGAATCGAAACCTTAGACGCGATGGACGCAAGTTGAGTTTCAATTCTTGCGGACTGGGTTCCGCTGACATTTGAATTTGAGCTTAACGAATGCAGAATTTCAGCGGAACGGCTTACGCGTCCGCTGTTCAGCATCGCTTCCACCGCCTCGCGCGGTCCAGTTGCTGCGAGTTCGATCAACGACCCTTCGCCTAGGGCTGGGTTATCAAGCAGCGCCGGGAGCAGCGGTGGGCGCAGGTTCTGCACAGAAATCATGTAATCCAGGACTTCTTTGGGAGTGTGCGGATCAGCGGCCGCAGCTCGTGATAATGCCTCGTCCCAGCCCGCCAGAGTAAGCTTGGCCTGTTCAGCGAAGACTTTATTGTGATTCGCGAGATACACCAGAATTTCGATCATCTCGCCAGCGGGAACGGAGAGGGATCCTTTGGCGCCCGCCTGCATAAGGTTGGAAGGCAAAGCCGATGCACGGATGAGATCGATCATCCGCGCCATGTTGCAAAGATCCCAGTTATGGTCATAACCCGCCTCGTCGTAGCAGACGCTGCCGAACAAACCGCCTTCGTGCGCTTCTCAAGGCTTCAGTGTATTTCGCCGCAAATCCCGGCGGCATTGTCACAACAGGTTCTTCCTCGTACGGCTTCAATTCCTTCGTTTGCGATCAGCGGAACCATAACCAACCCGGCGATCGGGTCGGCCCACCACCATCCAAAGCTGGCATTGAGAACAAGTCCCGCTAGCAGAATCGTGGACAAATAAGCACAGATGTCAGTCTGACGGGAATCGGCCTGCATGGCAGCGCTGTTGATTCCGCTTGCAATCTTGCGTTTGGCGCGCGCCAGCAGGGGCATGACGATCAACGAGGCGCCGGCCAACAGAATACCCGGCAAACTTCGCCGCGGGGCTTCGCGTCGAAGCAAGGTATTAACTCCCTCGAAGCAGACGTAGGCGGCAAGCACCAGGAAGCAGATTCCCACTGCCCGCAGCGCCGTTTTCTCCGCCCGTTCGCGGCTCGGAGCATGGCGATCAGCACGTAAGCGCCAGAGCATGACCGCTGCAGAGGATACTTCCACGACAGAATCCAGGCCAAAGCCAATGAGAGCGATGCTACCCGCGACGAACCCAGAAATCAGTGCGATCAATGCCTCGAGCGAGTTCCAGCCGAGAGTGAAGTACTCCAGGCGAAGTCCGCGCGCGACTATGGCCTCGCGAGTGTTCATGGCTGCTTCTCCCCACGTCGCATCTGTAAATAAGCCCGAATAAACGGCTGCAAGTCGCCATCAATCACCCGATCCACATCGCCGACCTCAAGCTTGGTTCGATGATCTTTGATCATGCGGTAAGGCTGAAGCACGTAAGAACGGATCTGCGATCCGAAATCGATGTCAAGCTTCGAATCTTCGATCTTCTTGGTAGCGGCCCGCTTCTTCTCCAACTCATGCTCGTAGATCTTGGAGCGCAGCATGCTCATGGCGCGGTCTTTATTTTTGTGCTGCGAACGCTCGTTCTGACATGCCGCTACCAGTCCGGTTGGAATGTGAGTAATGCGGACCGCCGAGTCAGTAGTGTTGACGTGTTGTCCGCCTTTGCCGCTGGAGCGATAGGTATCGATGCGAATGTCCTCCGGCTTGATTACAACCTCAATGCTGTCGTCAATTTCCGGAGAGACGAACACGCTGGCGAACGAAGTGTGACGACGCTTGGCCTGATCGAAGGGGGAGATGCGCACCAACCGATGCACCCCGATTTCGCTGGTCAGCAGGCCGAAGGCGTACTCCCCGTTCACCGCAAAAGTGGCAGACTTCAAGCCGGCTTCTTCCCCCGGCTGGTAGTCATAGAGGACCGTCTGAAAACCTTGGCGCTCGGCCCATCGCAGATACATTCTCAGCAGCATATCCGCCCAATCCTGCGATTCAGTGCCGCCGGCGCCCGGATGGATGGTGACTATGGCGTTGCGCGCGTCGTTTTCGCCGGAAAGCAGTGTTTCGGTTTCCAGGCGATCTACAAGTTGGCGCAAAGAATCAATCTCGCGGCGCAGGTCGGCATCCACGCTCTCCCCTTCGCGAGCCAAATCAAAATACGCGGAGATATCGTTGGCGCGCCGAATCAACTCGGCTTCGGTGGCGAGCATGTCTTCGAGGCGCTTCTTCTCGCGCATTACTTGCTGAGATTTCTGGGGGTTCGACCAGAGATTCGGCTCGGAAGCCTGCTTCTCAATTTCGGCTAATTGCGGACGCAGCTTGCTGGTGTCAAAGGTACTCCCGAAGTTCGTGGACCTTATGCTGCAGCGGCGAATATTCTTTTTCTAATTCTTCGATCATCTATGGCTCTGTCCTGACGCGGAATGGTAGGCGCGCGAGCAGCGCTCCTGCAGAAATTATCGCACATAGATAGGCGAACCAGTCCCCATGGCGGCTGTAAAACGTAGTTACGTTCGATACGGCGTAAGGGGCATCGACTGCCGTGCGGATCTTTCGCGGAGCACCAGCCGCGATTCGTCCATAGGGATCAATCGAGGCGGTGACTCCGGTGTTGGTATCACGCAGCAGCCAGCGATTGTTCTCCACGGCCCGCATACGCGCTTGTTTCAGGTGCTGGGCGTAAGCGCCGCTGTCGCCATACCAACCATCGTTGGAGATATTCACCAATACCTGGGCCCCATTTGCCGCGAGCTGGCGGACTTCATCCGGGAAGATGGATTCGTAGCAGATGAAAACCCCCAGACTGTTCCCGTCAGCCTGCAGCGGCGCTCGCGATTCTCCCGGAGAAAAATCACCGACTTCCTTGCTCAGGCCTCCGGCAAAGCCAAAAATGCTTTTGAAGGGCACGTATTCGCCGAAGGGGACGAGGTGCATCTTGTCGTAGCGGCCAACCCATTCACCACGCGGGTTCACCAGTGCGGCGGAGTTATACGATTGAGTGACCCCTTGGGGCGACTGGCCAGCGTTGCGGGTTCCCACACTTCCCGCCAACACCCAGGTTTGCGCCTTCCGGGCGATGTTGCTGACAGCCTCGCGAAAAATGGGATCAGTCGTGTAAAAGGGGGCCGGCGACTCCGGCCAAACGATCAAATCGGTTTGTCGTTGTTGGTTGGAGCTTGGACTCAGGCTAATTCTAGTTAAATCACTAAGGGTGTCGTCGAAGTACTCTTTCGTCCACTCTGTCCCCTGAAGAATCGGGATATTTTCCTGCACCAGACGCGCAGAATGGTCGCTGGGCAGCAGTGGCGGCACGAGCCAGAGCCCGGCTTGGAGTACAACGGCTGAACCCAGAGCAGCCAGCAAGAGAAACTTGCGCTGCTCGCGCCGTATCAGAAAGGCTGCAGCCAAGGCGGCATTCACAACCATGATCTCAAACGACAGGCCATAGACGCCGGTGAACGTCGTCACATGGGCCAGCGGGATGTTGTCTACTTGGGCGATCCCTATTAAGTCCCAGGGAAATCCAGTAATTCGGGTGCGAGCCAGTTCCACAGCAACCCACATGGCTGGAGCCAATAGTAAAGCGCGGCGGCTGAACGGACTGCTTCCCGCTAACAGACTGATCAGCAGTCCGAAGACGCCGTGGTAGATGGCCAGATACAGGCAGAAAAGAATCAGGATACCAACCGCCGCGGGCGCGCTTACGCCGCCGTACTGCCGCATGGTGTTGTAAATCCAATAGCAGGTTCCGGCGTACCAGATAACTCCGCACGAATATGCCAGAAGAAATGCCTGCAGCGGACGCGCCGGCAGAAGCTTGATTCCAGCGCGGATCTGCAAGGTATCGGGTTGCCGCGCCCGCAACAAAGCGACCAGGAGTGGAGCAATCGCCATCCAGCAAAGGATGTAGAGATTGGGGAGCGGGAAGATCAGAATTTGCAGGGCCGCCGAGAGCACGACCAGAAGCCAGGCGCTCTTATCAATCCGCAGCACCTGGGAAGAATAGCAAACTAGTGAGATCGTCCCGGGCAAATGACCGGTTCATTCCTGCAGACTCATTCGTTGCCGTACAAACCTGACAATTTCCTCCGTCACATAGTCTGGCGGCTGAATGTGGAAGACGGGACGCCCTGCCACGGGCTTCAGTGAGATGCCGCTCCAGGTGGGGCTTGTAGCTTTCATCTCATGCAATATGACAGCATCCGCTCGATCGAGAAACTCCTGGGCTGATCTTTTGAAATCCGCGGTTGTTGGATCGAGCACCGTGACGTAGAGGTCTGGGCGCACAAATTTTAAAATGCTGTTCGACTCCAGAATCACATTTTTCGATTCGGCCAACCGCCGACGAATTGTGGGTACAGCTTCCGCCAGTCTTCCCTGCTCGGTTCGTACCCACCATGCTCGCGCCGCACCCGATGCCAAAAAGCGAGACGTATCAGATTTCCCAGATCGATCTTTCTCCTCCGAGATCGCCCAAGTATGATCCTCCGTTGCGCAGTGGCACGCTTCGCCGTTGATCGAGCAGACGCCGTGGCCATATTGCGTGATCTTCATCGCCGTCCAGTTGTATTCCGGAACGGCGGCAATCAAGCCAGCGACCACGCTGGTTTTGCCCACGCTGCGCGAATGTCCGCCAATGACGACGACTGCCATTAAATCCTCTGACTTGCGCGGCCGGGGGCGGCGGTGGCACACCAACTGTTAACGCTTCTTTGCCGAGCGCGCCAGGACCGCCAGCTGTTTCAAGTATTCATCGATCGGCCGGGCCGGAGTCCCCCAGAACACGACTCCCTTCCCACGACATATTTTATTGGAGGGAACTCCGCTTTGCGCGCCCAGTATCACTCCTTCTTCGATGCGAGCGTGCTCCCCAACGCCGACCTGCCCGGCCAGCACTGCATTCTTCTCGATCACGACACTGCCGGAGAGTCCGGTCTGCGCGGCAATCACCACATCTTCACCAATCTGGCAGTTATGGCCGATGTGTACCAGATTGTCGATCTTCGTTCCGCGGCCAACGCGAGTAATCTCTAGTGCGCCACGATCCACGGTTGTGTTGGCGCCGATTTCGACGTCATCCTCAATTTCAAGGCTGCCTATCTGGGGAAATTTCTCATACCTGCCGGTCGATTGATCGCGAGCATAGCCAAATCCGTCGCTGCCCAGCACCGCCCCAGCATGGACAATGACCCGATCGCCGAGACGCGCGCCGGGATAGATGGTCACATTCGGATACAACTCACAATCACGTCCGATACTCACATGGGCGCCGATCATACATCCCGCACCGATCCAAGTCTTGGCCCCGATCTGCGCGCCTTCGCCGATGACCACTCGCGCGTCCACGGTCACGCCCGGGCCCAGGCGCGCGGACTTATGCACGACTGCGCTGGGATGAATTCCAGGCTGCCGTTCTTGCGGCGGGCAAAGGAATCGCGCCGCCTGGGCAAATGCCAGCCGGGGCTGTGTCGATATCAGCAATGGTTTTGCGTTTTTCTTCGCCTTGGCAAATTCACCTGCGATCACTGCTGAGGCTCGCGATTTCAAAGCTAGGCGGAGATTTTGTTCGTCTTCCACGAACACAAGGTCGCTGGGCGAAGCAGCCTGAATGCTAGAAACACCGCTGACCTCTACCGCTCCATCTCCCAAAACTCGCGCCTGCACAAATTCGGCAATCTCGCGGAGTGATCGCTTCTTCATTTTGACCAGACGCGGCATGGCACCTTTTTATACGTTTGGCAGAGGAAAGGAAAGCTGTGCGAGGACTGGTGGTGGCGCAGTTTGAACGGTCATCCAGAGCACGCGCTAGCTGTAGGCGAAGGATTCGGGCGCGGCGATTCGTAGACTCTGCTCTGAGCGAAGTCGAAAGGGCACACGAAAGGCGCACATCCTTCGTCAAACTGCAGTAACTACCCGAGGGCTAAAATGACAGCATGGAGCGAAAGATCTTCTGGATCAGCTTCACCGTGCTGGGCCTTGCGGCTGATTTCATATTCCCGCTTTGGTGGGCTCTGCTGGCCACCATCCCGATTGGCTTCGTGAGTTGGTGGATTGCCTACCGCAGCGACTGGTTTTGAGGCTTCGGCTCGAAGGCTAGCCAGTCGGGCTCAGGCCCTCCCGACTCAGCTTTCTAATAGAGCCCCGGCTCCCCTGGCGGCCGCGTCTTCCAGCGGCGATGGACCCACAGCCACTGGTCGGGATAACGGCGGACATACTCCTCGATGACTTTCGTAAAGCGGGCCGTGTTGGCGATGATGTCGGCATCGTCATCGCCAGTCCGGATCAAGTCGAGAGTCGGATCAAAACGCAGGCGGTATTTTCGCAGTTCGGGGTCCCAGATAGTAAATCCGGGAACGACGGCGGCATCGGTGCGCATCGCGATTCTTGCCATACCGCTCGCAGTACAGGCCGGGATACCGAAGAAATCCACAAACACTCCCTGCGGCGGAGTCATGTTGGTATCCATGAGAATGCCCACGGTCTCTCCCGATTTCATGGCCGAGAGCAGTCCACGGACGTTGTCGTCTTTATCGATCATCTGGTTGCCGTGCATGGTGCGGTAGTGGCGAGTCATGCGGTCGAGGTAGACATTGTCCAAAGGCCGCATCACAACCTGTAAAGGATGCCCATAAAGAGAATGAGCGAAGGCTGAAAGCTCCCAGCCCCCCAGATGACCGGTCAGAAACAGCACTCCCTTGCCGCGAGCGAGGGCGCGTTCGAAATTCTCGAAACCGTCGTACACCACAACTTCGCTGACGTTCTCGCGCGTGTACTTTGGAAACAGGCATACCTCAGCTAGCTGACGACCGAATGAAGTGAACACACCTCGCAGGATCCGGGCACGCTCACGCTGACTTTTTTCCGGAAATGCCAGTGCAAGATTGCGCCGGCCGACATGCCGCAGCCGGATATGCAGCAGGTAAACTGCCCAGCCCAGAAGGATGGCTGCCGCCCGCGCCAATGAACGGGGCAGTGCGCCCACAAATTTGATGATCAGCCACGCAAGTGCGTACTCAAGTCGCTGACGCATGTAGGGACTGGTGACGGTAACACCCGGGAAAATTCTCTGTCAAACGTTTGCAGCGGAAATTAGGTGGTCATTGTCATGCTCAACGGATCTGGCCTGTCGCTTTGCGGCAGGCCAGGACAGCCGAAGCATCCCTACTCCTCAATTCCGTGCCGGGAATAGGGATCCCACGCTCCGCTCGGGATGACAACAAGATTATTTGCTCGATGCCGACTTGGCCCATTTGGCCAAGCTGTTGAGAAACGGAAAGGCGCCAGCTGGAGCTTCCACTTCACCGGTTAGCGATGTCTTGAACGGCACCATGCGGCCATAGAACTCTCTGGTGCTGTCTTTGTCCTGGTCTACCACGGCGCCACTCAGCTCCAGACCGGCAAACGCACCCCGAGTACGGGAGTAACTGAGCACTTGCGCACGGAGCTTCCAATCGGTGTCAGCCGAAGCATGGCGGCCCACCGGCCCCGCGGCGACACTGGCATCAGCCCCAAGTTTGAACTTGCTGTTGAGCAGGCTCCTCATGCCGTTGTCGTTCATGATGAGCATAACTAGGTCCACGGCCTCGCCACCGATCTGGAGTCCGAAGCTGCCCCCCTCGACGGCGAAGAATGCGGGCGCACTCCAGCCTTTAGGCGTACGGCAGCTAGTAACTCCTCGGCCATAGCGGGCGCCGATAATGAATCCTCCTTTAAGCATGGATGGAACCACCGCCACGCACTCGGCGGATCCGAGCACCTCTTCGGGGATGCCCTGGTCGGGGGCGGACTGGATTTCATCGAGCACCGTGGCCGCAGCCTGGACTCGGTCGGCAGCCTTGCTGTCTTTGGATTTTTCGTCTGCCGCGAACGCACCTGCGGCCAGACCGGTGACAACCCACAGAAGTAGAAGTCGCTTCATTTCTCCTCGGCTTTCCTGTGTTCAGATTTTTCCTGGGAAACGGTGCTCTTGATTCTAAAGGATTCGGGCAAGAGGAGAATGGTTGGTTATTCACGAAGGAACTTCTGTAGTAATCGAGGAACTCTGAGGGGTGGTTTTCAGGGGGAAAAAATTCGGGGCTGACAGTGGTGACCCTAAATCTCCACTCCCAACCCCGTCTCCCAGGTTCTGTGGTAGGTGAGGCGAGTATGGGGCAGGGTCAGGAAGCCAACAAGATTACGCAGGTCATTGTCCCAAAGTAACCAAGTAACCAGCGAGGAGGCTGCTCTACTTCGCTGTCACCAGCGAGTGCGTGATGGCATGCACGGAAAGCGCGATCCGGTTCTGGACGCCGACTTTACGCATCAACTTCGCCACGTGGGCCTTTACCGTGCGCTCCTCAATGCCCAGCGCGGAGCCGATTTCCTTGTTGGAGCGGCCGGCGACCAGCATCTCCAGCACTTCCTTTTCCCGGTCGGTAAAGGTAACGCGGCCCGCGGGGAAGACTCGTCCCGGCGCCGAACTGACTCGCTCAATAAACATGGACAGCACATGCCGTGGTGCCCACACTGATCCCTGATTGACCACTCGGATAGCCTGTACAAACTCGGCAGGCGAGGCGGCCTCGTCCACATAGCCCTTGGCGCCCGAAGCAATGGCCTTGAGTATTGTCTCTTCGTCCACGCCGGAGCCGGTGACGATGATGCGCAGGTCTGGCCGGGTGGCTTTAAAGCTAGCCATCAAGTCGAACAGGTTATGCCCGCTTCGGTTGCCCAGCAGGATCAAGTCAATGTCCGGCAGGGTGCTAATGTCGGGAAGCGAGGCAGAGATCAGTTCGAAATCAGGTTCGGAATCGAACAGAGCTCGAAATCCCACAAACCGCAGTGGGTCGCTTTCCACCACGGCAATACGGATGGGCGGCTTCTTGGCCGGTGCAGCTTTCATTGCGGTCGCAGCCTTCATAGGTTTGCCTACTTAAGTAGCTGCCGTTAGCATAGACGCATTCCTGAGCCAATGAAAAGCTCAGTAAGAGATTGGAAATTACGGCGGTAACATGCTAAAAGTTCGGTCTAGCTTAGGGAACAACTCATGAGATTAGGGTATGGCACGATAGTCATCTGGATTGCGGCTGCAGCCTTGGCCGGGGCATCCGTGGCCACGGCACAAACTACCTACCAGCCCAAGTTTCACGGGGACCCGGCACGCTCGGAGTCCGAAGCCGCTGCCCTCGGCTACATGCGAACGGTGCTGCGGGCGCAGAAGGAATATCAGAAAAAGAACGGCAAATACGCCGCCTCTCTGGCGGACTTGGTGCACACCGGTTCCTTTACCCGGCGGATGGTGAACCCGGAACGGGGAGAGTACACCGCCGGTTTCAGGTCTCACAAAGATGGCTTTGAGCTGACCATGACGCCTAAACAGCTCGATGTCCAGCATCGCTCTTTCTATGCCGAAGAAGATGGCGTCATCCACGCTGATGAGGAAAAGGCGGCCGATGCTGATTCACCAAAAGTGAAGTGATGTCTGGCGGAGAGACGGGAGCGAAGTTCACGGCGGCGGTCCAGCGCCAATCTCCGCCGCCTTGCCATCCCGATATGTGACGCGGAGAGGCTTGCCGCCATTGGGATAGTTCACGGTCTTCACCGTGGGATCGTCGGAGCGCTGCGGAATCCCCATCCCAACCGCGAAGTCCGCCTGGATTTCGTTCATCCCCGGCTTGACTTCGTGTCGTTCGATGGCATCCCAGACATCGGCTGGCCAATGTCTATAAAGCTCGTGCGGGTCCTCGACGTAAAGCATTTCGTCGGAGTAAATCTGAAAATTGCCTCCCTTTACTGAGCCGATGGGAAAGGCATAGCTCTTGCCGGCTTTCTCGAAAACAGCCATAAGCTGGCGCTGATCCGGCGAGCCAGGGGTTACGTCCGTGACGACATCTCGAATCTGCAATTTTTCGATGGGCAGCAGTTGTCCGGCTTCGTGCGCGAAGTCAGCGCGGTGGGATCCGGTGTCATACCGATAGTAGGTGTAGCGGTAGCCTTCTTTGACCCATACCGGCTGCTGGGTCAGTTGCCGAGCTGATTTCAGATCGTAGGGATAAAGCTTCTTGGGCGTAACGTAATAGTCAGTGTTTAGCGGCGGCGCCTGGATGCTAATTCGCCGTGTCTTTTCTGCATGGCGCTGATACAGGATGTAGGCTGTACGCGCGCCGGCCAGAATGATCGCCGCCACCAGCGCGATCTGAATTTTCTTCTTTAGTTCCGGGCTCATCGCCATGGGCGCAACCTTAGCAGATCAGCGAGCGGTCACAAATACGTCGTTCACGAAGCCATTTCGCCCTTTCCATGAGTTAAACTAAGAAAAGTCGCGCAGCTTTCGGCCCGTTGTGCGAGCAAGGAGGACCCAATGGCTGTTATCAGTGAAGACGAAGTTCTGAGCGCGCTGAAGCAATGTTACGACCCAGAAATTCCGGTCAATATCGTTGACCTTGGCCTGATTTACAATGTTCGATTTGAATCCGCACCTGAGGACCGACAGGACGTTACTGTCGACATGACGCTCACGGCGCAAGGCTGTCCCTCGCACGTCATGATCGGGGAACAGGTCAAAGCCCGCGTGGAACAGATGCCGGGAGTTCGCAACGCGACGGTCAACGTGGTCTGGAGTCCGCCATGGACGCCGGAGCGCCTAAGCCCCGACGCCAGGAAGCAACTCGGGATCGAATAATTTAACTATCGAGCAGCGTCTCGAACCAGGCAGAGCTTCGCTTTTCCGCAACTTCTGCCAGACGTTCTCCGGCACGAGATGCGGCATCCAGGAATCGGGTTCCGCGTTCGACGTAGCGCGGGAGATTTTCTCGGAACTCGGCAAACTTCTCGGGATACTCCGACGCCAAAGTCGCCAGGCTTACTCCTGCCAGAATGAAACCCGCAGCCCGGTTGCCTTTCAGAAACATGACCGCGCTTGTCCCCGCCGAACCTGCCAACAATGCCCGCTTCCAATTTTCCATTCCCGCCTCCGATGTAGGAATTGTAGCTCAGCGCTGAAGCCCGTACTTTATACTTCTGCAACTTATCCCGGAGGATTTTGATGCCGAAACCTCGCCTAATGGCTTGGATTTCTGCTGCGATCTTTTTGTTTTTCCTAACTGCAGCTACAGCCCAAACCAAACCGCGAGCCCGAGATCTGGGAGTTCCCTTCGACGGCACACCCGGCGCTTTGAATGCGATTACCGATGTGAAAGGGGTGGAAGTCGGCCATACGACCTTGATCTCCGGCGAAGGCCCGCTGAAGGTTGGCATCGGACCCGTACGCACGGGTGTGACTGCCATTCTGCCGCGCAGCAAGGATTCCAACGACGCTGTCTTTGGCGCCTGGTTTACCGAAAACGGCGCGGGCGAGATGACCGGTACTACCTGGCTGGAAGATTCCGGCTTTCTCGACGGGCCGGTGATGATCACAAATACTCATAGCGTAGGCGTGGTACGCGATGCGGTCATCGCCTGGAAAGTAAAGCGGGGAGTACCTGATCAGGAAGGCTATTGGTGGTCGGCGGCAGTGGTGGCCGAAACCTGGGATGGCTACTTGAACGATATCAACGGATTCCACGTCAAGGCGGAAGACGTATTCCACGCTCTCGACAGCGCCCACGCGGGTCCAGTTGAGGAAGGCAATGTCGGCGGCGGGACGGGCATGATCTGCAACGATTTCAAAGGCGGGATCGGGACCGCCTCGCGAGTACTGGACCCAAAAGGTGGCGGCTACACTGTCGGTGTATTGGTACAGTGCAACTACGGTGATCGCGATCAACTCCGCATTGCCGGCGTGCCTGTAGGCCGTGAGATTCCCGAAAACAAGCGTCGTAAGAAAGATGTGGGCTCGATTATAGTAGTCGTCGCCACCGATGCCCCACTGATCCCGACCCAACTGAAGCGAGTGGCGAAGCACGTGACCCTCGGATTAGGCAGAGTCGGCAGTTATGGCGGAAACGGCTCGGGCGATATCTTTATCGCTTTCTCGACCGCCAACCCGGGAGCCATTTCTCAAAGCGGTCCTCGTCAACTGACGATGTTGCCTAACGATTCGCTTGACCCTGTTTTTCTAGCCACCGTGCAAGCGACTGAGGAGGCAGTGATCAATGCAATGGTGGCGGCTGAAACCATGACCGGAATCGACGGTCACACGGTGATTGCGTTGCCGCACGATCGTTTGCGTGAAGTGCTGAAGAAGTACAATCGTTTGGTGAAGTAGAGTTATACCAAGTCGACTATCACCTAGTCCCAATAACTCTTACCGCGCTTCAGGAGGATGATGCTGCTGGCAGAGCCGTCTGGCCGCTGGAATGTGCCTTTAATGATTCCGTTCTGTAACGTGCCGCCGAAAGTTCCTGATTGAAGGTAACCAGGGGGCAACGAGAATGTGACACTGTGGCCATCTATCTTGATATCGACAAGAATCAGGTTCTGAGGTTCCCCTTGCGCAACCTGATACGTTCCCTGATAACCGCCCGAGACCGCGACAATTCGGAGTTCTTCTCCAAGGAGGTCGCCGCCTTCTTTATTGAAATACATGTTGGTGTAGGTTCCGGTGATTCTCGCTTCATGCTGAGAAGGCGGGTTTCCGGCTACAAGCACGCCCGCAGTTAGTAGCAGGGGAACGATCAACGCGGCTCGAATAGTTATTGCGTTGCGCATCTCTGACGCCTCCGAGCGAGCAAACAGATCTTCAATCTTAGTAAATTGTGTACCCCGGCGCTGGCGTTCTTAAATCCGGTTTCGATGCCATCAGCAGCAACGCGCCGATGCGCTTGAAGCCGCGCATGTCTTCAAGGCTGTGAAACGACGTAGTTTTGTACTCGTCGGACGTCGGCGTGTCATCCGGAATGCGGCGCGCTTCCACGTTCTCGAAGGCGTGCTTCTTCAAGAGTTCGACGTACTCCGCCTCCGACCGGACATGCACCGGCACTTTCAGCTTGTCCACCCACTGCAGGGAGTAAGGATTGTCTTTGTACAGATTGATCAGAATAAACAGCCGCCCGTGCGGCGCCATGACGCGGAAAAGCTCGGCCAATGCGCGGTCCTGGTCGGGGTAGTAGTAGAACGATTCGACCGACAGCACTTTGTCGAAGAAATTTTCTTCCCATGGAATCTGCTGCGCTGACCCGATCACATACAGAATGTTGTCGAAATCTTTCGACCCTGCCCGTGCCCGCCGAATCATTTCATCGGAAACGTCCAGCCCCACGACTTGCCCAAAGCCTTCCGGCCCGTCGGCCACCAGCCGCGCCAGCAACCGCGTGGCCCATCCCGCGCCGCATCCCAGGTCGAGCACGCGCTCGCCGGGGCGCAGCTCCATCAAACGGATGGTCTTCTCCGTGATATCAAGGTGATGGCGCTCCATCTTCTCGCCTTCACCCTCTTCGGCCCAGCGGTTAAATTCCTGTTGCAGCTTCTCGTCGGGATTGCTTTGCCGGTCGGTCATAATCCGCGAATCGTCCCTCGGGACTGCGATGCAGCTTCTATGCTACATTTGCCTCCCTTATGACACCAAGTCCGCAACCCTCGCCCGAGCCCGAGCCTGAGCTTTTGTACTGCCCGCAGTGTGGTGAAGAGGTGACCGCCCCTCTGACTTGTGGCGATTGCTCCGCCGTCATTTGCCGCCGCTGTGGCACTCCACTCGAATCGGCAGACGAACTTGGGATGGGATAGCTCATGGGGATTCCCGTCGCATCGCCGATAGCGGCCACGAAATCTGAGGCTCAACCCACTCTGGTTCGCGGCCTCTCACTGCTGGATTCTGTTCTGTTATTGGTGGGCGGGATCATCGGCTCTTCGATCTTCCTGACCGCGAAAGACATCGCCGCGGCGCTGCCCCACCCCATGCTGTTCTTGTTGGTGTGGGTGATGGGCGGGATGGTTTCCCTGTTCGGTTGCGTCGCCTTCGCGGAGCTTGGTTCCATGTTTCCCGATTCCGGCGGACAATACGTGTACTTACGTGAGGCCTACGGCGATCTGCCGGCCTTTCTCTACGGCTGGATGCTGTTCAGCGTCGCCAATGGCGGCACCATCGCGGCCCTCTGCGTGGCCTCGGCCGCTTACATGGGCCAGATTTTTCCTCTGATTTCACAAGAGCATGTCGTCTTAACTCTGGCCGGCATTACGCTGACCCGAGCTCACCTGGTGGGCTTGTTTTTAATCGCTGTGCTTACCTACGTTAATGTGGTTGGGCTGCGCTGGGGCGCGCTGCTCCAAAACCTTTCTACCTGGACGAAATTCGCCGCCATGGCGGCTTTTGCCATTCTGGGATTCGCTATCGGCAAGGGCCATTGGACAAACTTCGGAGGACACGGCGTTGGACTCACGATGGGCCTGGGCCCAGGTCAATTCATTTCCGCAATGGGGATCGGGCTCATTGCCGTCTTCTGGGCCTACGACGGCTGGGTCTACATTACCTGGGTCGCGGGCGAGGTCAAGGAACCCCGCCGCAATGTGCCGTTAGCCATGGTGTTGGGCATCCTGGTGGTCGGTGTGATTTACATGGCCATGAACGTAACTTACGTTTACGCCATGCCAGTGAGCGAAATCGCCAAACACGAGACCATTGCTCACGCAGCCGCAGCCGCGCTTTTTTCCCCGCACGCTGCTATCTGGCTCTCGGCCACCATCGCCGTTTCTTGCTTCAGTGCCGCGGCCACCTGCACGCTCTCGGGCGCCCGGGTTTGTCTGGCCATGGCGCAGGATGGCGTTTTCTTCAAGCGCATGGCGGAAATCCATCCCAAGTGGCGCACCCCGGCATTCGGCCTCATTGGACTAGGAATCTGGTCCGCAGTTCTGGCGTTGAGCGGGCGCTATGACCAGCTTTACACCTATGTCATCTACGGCATGGTGCTGTCGTACACCATGACCGTGATCGGCCTATTCGTCCTGCGCTGGAAACGGCCAGATATTCCGCGTCCGTATCGTTGCACGGGATATCCCTGGCTGCCAGGAATTTATGTTGCGATCGGCGCCGCATGGACATTGAATACGATCATTACGCGGCCCACAGAAGCGCTGGCGGGGACGATTATCGTGCTCATCGGCGTTCCGGGATATCTGTATTGGAAGAGGGGCAGCCGCACACTGAGAACTGGGAACTGACGACTGATAACCGGTTTTCTTTGGTGGCGGGTCGTAGTGGCACGGCTGAGGCCATGCCCTTCCCAAAATCGAGAAAACTTATTCTGCAACACCTCGGCCAACCCGAAAGCAAACTTCAGCCGTCAGCCCTCTCCACCGCGGAGGCCGAGGATCCCAACATACCCAAGCGAGTTATGGGATTCCGCGACCTCGTGCTCTTTTACGTGGTCACCGGCATCAGCCTGCGCTGGATCGCAACCGCTGCCTCGGCTGGTCCGAGTTCGATCGTCATCTGGATTGGCGCCTGGCTGGCTTTCTATATGCCGCTCGCGCTCTCAGTCCTGGAATTGTCCTCACGTTATCCCCACGAGGGCGGTATTTACGTGTGGACGAAGCGCGCCTTTGGCGATTTTTCCGGATTCATGTCGGCTTGGACCTACTGGACCTGCAACCTGCCCTACTTCCCGGCTGTGCTCTACTTCGCCGCGAGCAACGCGCTTTACATCCGGCAGGACGCCTGGGGACACCTCTCAGGCAGCACGAGCTTCTTCATTGTGTTTTCTTTGCTCGCCCTGGGCTTGGCAACTGTGCTCAACATTTTCGGGCTGAATGTGGGCACTTGGCTGCACAATCTGGGCGCGCTGACCATGTGGATTCCTGCCTGCATCATCATGGCGATGGGAGCCGTAGCCTGGCATCGCTACGGATCCGCTACATCGTTCACGTTGCACTCCATGACTCCCAGCATCCACATCAATGATGTCATTTTCTGGTCGGTGCTGATCTATGCCTTCGCTGGCTGCGAGACCGCTTCGCTCATGGGAGGCGAGATCAAAAATGCCCGCCGCGCCATTCCCTGGGCGCTAGTGATTGGCGGGATTACGGTGACGCTCTGTTACATCGTTGGGACTGCCAGCGTGCTGGTGGCGCTGCCGTCCTCCGACGTCAGCAACTTGCAGGGACTGATGCAGGCGATTTCCAGCACGGCGCATCGTGTTGGTTTCGAAGGCGTCATTCCCTTTGCGGCATTTCTGATTATGCTGAGCAATGTCGGCGCGGCTGGTGCCTACCTGGCCGCGGTGGCACGGCTGCCCTTCGTTGCCGGCATTGATCGTTTTCTGCCGCCTGTGTTCGGGGCGTTGCATCCGAGATGGAAGACGCCGTGGGTCGGACTACTGACTCAGTTCGTTTTCGGTGCAGCGTTCATTTTTCTTGGTCAAGCCGGCACCAGCATCAAGGGTGCCTATGACGTGCTGGTGGCGATGGGCGTAATCACGTATTTCATCCCATACCTCTACCTGTTCGCGGCCATGTTCAAACTGCAGGGCGAACTGGCTGGACCAGATGTGATTCGTCTTCCGGGGGGCAAGCCGGTGGCCAGAGTGGTGGCGGTGGTGGGATTGATGACCACAACCTTCACTATCGGCTTATCGTTGATTCCACAACCGGACGAGCCGAACAAGCCGCTAGCCGTGTTGAAGATCGTGGGACTATCAGGGTTGCTGGTGCTGATTGGCGCGGGGATTTATTGGGCGGGGAGAAGAAGGGCGCGTGGCATAACTAAACAAAAACCACTGTCATCGTGAGCGCAGTATGGTCGTTCGCGAACGAACGGCCATGCGAAGTCGAAGGATGACAGTGGTTGTGAGTTCCTACACCGGCACCATCGTCTTCCTCGCCGGATTGAAGAACGGAATCTTCACAACCTTCGCTGTCACCTTCTGACGAACGGCCTCAATCGTAATTTCCATCTGCAGCTTCGTATCTAATTGCGAGTGCGCCGACTCTACGCTGGCCAGCGCAATCATTTTCTTCAGCACTGGCGACCACGTGGTGGTAGTCGCTTTGCCCACCTGCTTTTCGCCCAAATACACGGGGACAGCCACGCGCGAAGCTTGAGTTGGCGCCGCGGGAGTCAGCCCGAACTTGTCAAAGCGTTCTTCCACTTCTGGCCAATTGATCTCGATTCCGACTAGCTGCCGCGCCACGCCGTTTTTTTGATCGTGTGCCAAGGCAGTCTTGCCAATAAAATTTTCCTTTTCGAGATGGACCATCTTGCCGAACCCGAGCTCATACGGCGAATACTTCTGCGACGGAATCAGCGCCTTCTTGCTACTGCTGTAATCCACTTCGATCAGCAGCAGACCCGCCTCCACGCGCGCAACATCCAGCGCCAGCATCCCAGCGGCGTGAATGTCGAACTGCTTACCCTTGTCCATCAATGCGTCCCAGACCTTCACTGCGTCATTCCAGGGAACCCAGATCTCGTATCCGAGGTCGCCGGTGTATCCTGTGCGCGAAATATCGACCGGAACACCGGCGATCTTACCGCGAGTCATACGGAAATACTTGAGGTCCGCGATTTCCGCTTCCGCCACGGACTTCATCAGCTTGCCCGAGGTCGGTCCCTGCAGTGCCAGCGCCGCGACTTTCTCGGAGATGTCTTCGATCTGAACATCCATGTTCAGGCCGTTCTGGCGAAACCACCGCAGACTGGGATCAGCTGCAGTCCAGCGATATTTATTCTCTTCGAGGCGGGTGATGGTGCCATCATCAATCACTTTTCCTTGTTCATCGCACCAGCAGCAATAAATTACCTGTCCCACTTTTACCTTATTGATGTCACGGGTGATCACGCGATTCACCAGCTTGGTTGCGTCTTTGCCGGTGACCAGATACTTGTAGAGTGGCGTGATGTCGATGAGCGCAGCCGCGTTGCGGATAGCGTTGTACTCGTGCTCGTGATGTACTTCATACACGCTGACCGTGTAATAGCCGGACCACTCGCGATAGTTCAGGCTGTGGCACAGTGGAAATGTTCTCTCGTGAAACGCGGTCCCGATGGGCAAGATAGTGGCCTCGGGGAGGATTTTACTCGAAACGGGATTTATCTGCAGGCGCGCCTGCGCGGCAACCGTCGCGGCTGTACGTCGATTCCTGGTTCTGATTATCGAGTCTGGCTTCCTTAGGCGATCCACACCGTCTTGATATTCACGAATTCCCGGATCCCGAAAACGCCCAACTCCCGCCCGTGCCCCGACTGCTTGACTCCACCGAACGGAATGCGCGTATCGGAAGCCACCATCTTGTTGATGAATACCATCCCTGCCTCGAGTTCGTTGATGAAACGCTCGCGCTCCCGCTCATCATTGGTCCAGGCACTTGCGCCGAGTCCGAAGCGGCTGTCATTTGCGATGCGGATGGCCTCATCCTGATCCTTCACCCGAAACACCGACGCCACCGGGCCAAAAAATTCCTCGCGGTACGCCGGCGACTCTTTGGGAATGTTGGTCAGAACCGTGGGCGCGTAATAATTCCCCGGCTGCTTCAGCGGATGCCCGCCCGTCAACACCTTGGCCCCGGCCTGCACCGTCTTCTGCACATCGGCGTCGAGCGACTTGACGCCGTCCGCCGTGGCCAGCGGACCCAGCTCCGTTTTCTCATCGAAAGGATCTCCCACCCGCAGGTTCTTCATGCGCTCGACAAACTTGCGCTCGAACTCCGCCGCAATCGGCTCCGCCACAATGAAACGCTTCGCCGCGATGCACGATTGCCCATTGTTGATGACGCGCGCCTCCACCGCCGTGGCCACCGCCGTGTCCAGATTCGCGCTGGGCATCACGATGAATGGATCGCTACCGCCCAGCTCGAGGACGACTTTCTTAATCCG
>DATKEN010000113.1:0-8253 GCA_035512155.1 Terriglobales bacterium
ACGGCTACAACGCCGAAGCCGATCGCCTTTCGTACAAGTTCCTGTCCACTGTGATCGAGAACTTTCAGCGCGACGGCACCATCCGAGAAAAGTACAACGTGGTCACCCGCTCTTCGGAATCCCAGGTGACAGTGGGATATCGGGAAAATGTTGTCGGCTTCGGCTGGACCAATGCCGCCTTTCTCGAACTGCTGCACGCTCTGCCCAAAGACAAAGTGGACTCACTGGCACCGTGACCGAGCGATGAGACATAAGGATGAGTCATAAGACGGAGCGACGGGCGTCTCGCCCGTCCAGCCGGGCTGGGGACGCCCAGCTCTCCACCAGCAAGCTTCGATCGACAGCAGCACTCACCGATGTGAATCCTGCTTGTTTTGCAGTTCCTCCGCCATCTTCAACTCCGTCTCGGCCTCTTCTTTCCTGCCCAGGTCGCGATAGGTCTGTCCCAGCAGGTGGTGTGTCATGGGATTGTTGGGGTCCATAGCGGCCGCGTGGCGCAGCGCCCGCACCGCGAGTTCGAACTCGCCCTTTTTCTCAAGAACCTTGCCCATCAGGATGTACGGCCCAGTCGAAGTAGCGTCCAACCAGATCGAGCGCTGCAACAGGCGTTCGGCGTCATCGTATTTCTGGATGCGCGAATAGCTGTCGGCCAGCTTGTAATAAGCATTGGCGTTCGCGGGATTCAGGCTCAGTTCTTTCTGGAACTGCTCGATCGCCTCGGGGACGCGCGATTTATAGAGATACAACTCCCCGAGCATGAGGTGCGCCCCAGGGAGCTTCGGATCGAGCGTCGTAGCCTTCTGCGCGTATTCCTCCGCCACCGGATCGAATTCCTGCCGCAGCAGCATGCGTGCCGTAAACAGGTACCCTGCCGCCGAATCCGTCGGTACGTCGAACATACGAGCAAAAGCGGTGCGAGCCTTGGGGTAATCCTTGCTCTGGATGTAGCAGATCCCAAGAATGTAAGCCGCATCCACATTGGCGCGCGGAAACCAGGCCTGGACTTTCTCAAGATAGGGGATAGCGTCCCCCGGCCGGCCCGCGAGATAGTAAGAGAGGCCGAGCAGCTGAATCGATTCGTTGTCTTTGGGATCCTCGGATTGAGCCGTCTTAAGGTACTCGGCCGCCTTCAGGTAGTCGCCTTTCTTGTAATATGCAGCACCGAGTTCCCGGGCGATGTTTTTCGGGGCTGGGTTTCTAGCGGCTAGAGTTTGCAGCTCTGCGATCGCTTCGTCGTACTTCCCTTGGCGAAGCAGGAGTTCAGCAGGCATAAACTCGGAGAGCGGGGCCTGGGTTGAGGTTGGCGGGGTGGACGTCCGGTCTAGCGCCTCCTGTCCTGAGCAAGTCATCGCGACAAGAAGAAACGCCAGCAGAGGTTTGGGCACAGATACCAAAGACTCCCCCGAAGAATACGCCCACGATTAGAACACAAAAAAAAGGGAGTCTAAAATCAGACTCCCTCGAAGAAACTCTTTGCGTGTCCAACTCTAGAAGTCGAAGCGCAACGCAAACTGGATCTGACGCATCGGGTAACCAAACTGAAGGCTGGTGATCTTGCCGTCGTTGGTGCCTGTGCCGTCGATAGTTGTGTTGGGATTCGAGTAAACCGGGTGGTTGAACAGATTGAAGACATCGGTGCGGAACTGAACGTTGAGCCGCTCGAAGACCGGGATCTTTTTCACGATCGACAGGTCGGAGGTGAAAGCCCGCGGCCCAACGAACGAGTTACGCTGGATATTACCCAGGTGCCCTTTCGTCGGATCGGCAAATGGGCCGGGAGGATTCGCCGGATTCGTTATGTCCGGAACTGGCGTGTAAAACGTCAGGTTATGGTTAACCGGGCTAATACTCCCAGAGACTCCGGTATGGAATGAGCCAACACCTCTGTCGGGACGGCAGACGCCCACATCCTGTTCACTGCCACAGTTCGAGAAACCGGGAGTCCAGGGCAGACCGCTGCCCCAGGTGGTGTTGCTGGCCAGTTCCCATCCACCGACAACGTAGTCCATGGCACGGCTGGCATCACCCATGTACTGTTTGCCTTTTCCGAAGGGCAGTTCGTAGACCGGGCTGAAGACCCACTCGTGGTTGCGGTTGAAGTCCACTGCACCCCAGGCGATCTTGTGATCGATCGCATAGTAGTTGCTGTCGTAGCCGTCGGCGTGCGAATAGGTGTAGTGAGTGATGAATTGCAGGCCCCTCGCAAACCGCTTCTCCATCTTGATCTCGAACGCATTGTAGGTGCTGGCGGCATCATTGCCGTAGTAGTTGCCCAAGTCGAAGGTAATTCCCTTGCAGCTGTTCTGCGGGTTCCCGGGTGTACCCCCGAAGACAGGCCTGCACAGTGGTCTGCGCAGGTTCGTATCATAGGGGCTGCCTTTGGGATTTGTGGGAGTTATGGTGTTAGGATCGATGACCCCATACAGCGACATGGAAAGCGGATTCACGTCGTAATTCGGGTTGTTGCCGGTGAACCCGTGCGTGCCCTTGCTTCCGACATAAGCGACTTCCAACGAAATGCTGGGTGTCAACTGACGCTGGACTGTGGCGTTATAGGCATCCACTCGTGGCAGCGTCTGCTTGGGCGGCCGGATGTGCAAGCCGCTGATCGTTCCACCGAGGGAACTGAAGGGAAAGATCCCGTTGGATGGAATTGCAGGAAAAGCGGTTGCCGGATCAATGCCGGTAACAGAGTTGGGCCCGGCATCCAGTGTGAAAAGCGTCTTCCTGTTACCAAATTGCCCAGGGAACAGGGTTGGGAAGTTGCTGACATCGTAGTTCTGTTTCAGCAATACGGGCAGGTTTTGTGTGACCGTATGTCCGAAATTGGAACCGAACACACCGATGTCGTAGCTGCGACCGTAGCCCATCCGAACTACGGTTTTCGGGGTCACCTCGTACGCGATCCCGAAGCGGGGCGCAAACGCGTGCCAATCATTCTTGACATTGCCGTTGGAGCCAATCCCGCCATACCCAGCGACGCGGATAGCGCCGGTTCCGCCGAGATCGGTAATGTTGGCGAAGCCGCCTCCGCCCTTCGCATTGACGGTTTCGGGGAAGTAGATTTCCCAGCGCAGCCCGAAGCTGAGTGTTAATTTGGGGTTCGCGCGCCACGTATCCTGTCCATAGAAGAACCAGCGCTTTTGCCGTTCTGCGGGAGGGGGGACAGCGGGGTTATTGACATAACGCACCAGGCGGGTGACATCGCCCAGTATGAAAGTGGCCAGATCCAGACCGTTGCCTCCTGCCGTCGGGCTGGTGAAGTCCGCCGTTGCTTCGGGGCTAAAGTTGTATTCCCCAGTTCGGTTGTTGTCGCTCGGAATTCGCAGGTTCAGCGCATAGCGAATATCGCCGCCAAACTTGATAATGTGGTTGCCTTTTGTTTTAGTCCAATTATTCACAAATTGGACCTGCTGCTCGCTTTCGGTCAGTGGGCAATTGCAGCGAGCGGGGCCAAGGCCGTCGCCGAAGCTGGAAATTACGCAGCCGTCGCTGCTATTGTTGTCTGTACAACCCTGCCCGACGATCGGATCACCGCCCAAGGAAAAGAAACCCAAGCCGTTGGTTTTCGGGTCACTGGTATTTGCACCGGGGATCCCGAAGGCGGTCATGGGCTGGCCGCCGTCCGGCTTTTGCGTTATCGGATTGTATTTGAACCAGCCGAACCGGACGTCCGTCAGTAATGTGCTGCTGATCGTTTTGGTCAGTCCGGCGGACAAACTGTAATTGTGGGTGATGGAACTCCCTGCCAAACCTGGAGCTGAGTCGCCTCCACCGTTGCCCGGCCCCCCCAACTTGCCGAGCAGGGGCGTGCCTGACAGTTTGAAATAGTCGATACTGAACCGCCCAAACACATTGATACTCGAACTCATGGAGTAGTCGATGCGGGTATCGAAGCTGTCCTGTTTGAACGGACCGGAACCAGAACCTACAAAGTTATTCTGAAGACCCGTCACCTGCGCAGGAGGAAGCGCCGCCAGCACATTCAAAGCGGCGGGGGACGCTATGCTTTTGACCGGACCACCAGGCCCAACAGGCTCAGCAGCGGCGGCAGCGGCGGTCAACGGAATCCAGTTCGGCTCTGTACCACAACCCGCGGGACCACAAAACCGTGTACGATTGGCACCGGAACTATCTCCGGTAGCAGGATCAAAAATCGTACCTCCTCCAGTCACTGCATTCGTTCCGGTAAATACATTATTGTAGTCGCTCAGATCGCAGTATCCAGCCTTCGCACCAGTAGTGTTGGTAGGGGTGCATGTCGATATAACGTTTGCCGTCGGCATGGTGAAGCGGCCACTGATGCCTTTGGTTTGCCGAGTGCCCTGGTAGTCGGCGAAATAGAACAGCTTATTCTTAATGACCGCACCACCGACGGTGCCGCCGAACTGCTGCCTGCGCGAGTGTGGAAGAGCCACCCCCGGATCTTGCGTGAATGGATCACGCGCCTGTAGGGCGTCAGTGCGGCGGAAGTAGAAACCGCTGCCGTGAATCTCGTTACTGCCAGACTTAGTCTGTGCCGTCACTACGCTGCCTACAGCCTTACCGAATTCGGCGTCATAATTCTGCAACGCGACTTTGGCTTCCGTCACCGCGTCCAGGTTGGGATTGACCACGATGATGCCAAGGATCGGATCCTGGTTATCGGTGCCATCGAGTTCGAAGGCAGTGCCGCTGAAGTGCTGGCCCTGCGTCACGATCTGCTGGCTTTGCTGGGGATTCTCTGTAGCCGCGTGGCCCCATCCCATCAACTGTGAACCCGGGGCCATGAGCTGCAAGCTGGTGAAGTTGCGGTTAAGGTTGGGTATATCCTGAACCTGCTTCGCATTGAACTCTGTCGCCACGTCGGCGCGATCGGTCTTGAGCTGAGGCGCCTCAGCCGTGACCTCGACGGTCTCGGACGTGCCGCCCACCTGGAACTGCAACGGTACGTTCGCAGCTGCATCGGCGGAGACAATCACATCCTTTTGCTCGCTGGCCTTGAACCCGGGCGCCTCGACGCGAACGGTGTACACGTCTGGAATCAAGTGGGTGACGGAATAGTTCCCGCTGTCGTTGGACGTCGTCGTGTCCGACGTACCTTTGCGCTGGTCGAGGACCGTCACCTTGGCATTCGCGACCGCCGCACCTTGCGGGTCCGTCACTGTACCGATGATGCTGCCGTATACCGCTTGCCCCCACACGGGTTGCGCCGTCAATGTCACCAGACAAACGCAAATCATCAGCATCGCGGCTATCGAGATTTGTTTCGCCATTTTTTTCTGCCTCCGCAGTGCTCAATCGCCAGATTTGCCGGAATCGCGGTCCGGAGTTTGCCGGGTTGGTTCGCGCCACGCTTCAGGAAATGCAGCAAGACCTTTTCCTCGAAGGGCGAGCGGAATGCACTCGGCATCTAGTACGAATGAACTATTGCCAGTGCCCGCCAAAGTAACTCTCGCGCATTTGCCTTGTCAATATGTAAATGGAGTCTTATCAATAATATGAAAGCTGGTAGAGTTTTGGCCGCGTCTACGGTTTTTCGTAGAGTGTGGTTAAGGTTCTATTCCGAGGCGGATTTGAAGTTAGGATCGAGCTCCGAGGCCTTCCGGAATTCACGCTCTGCCTCATCGGGTAGTCCTTTCCTCCGCAGCGCTTGGGCGAGATAGAAGTGCGCCGGGGCATAGCTGGCTAACTGTCCGGTAGCGGCCCGAAACTGGGAGATCGCTCCATCCAGATCTCCAGCATTCAGCAGGCGTCGACCTGAGTTAGTCGAGAATGTCGCCGCCTGCAGCGCATTTGCGCTTTTCGCCATCTCCACTCCGAGCTTGCTTTCTGCGGCCGCGCCTTCTGTGTCTCCGAGCTGGCGCAACACGCCGCTGAGTGTGGTGTGAGCGCCCGCAAAATCCGCTTGCAGCCGGATCGCTTCCCGCAGAGCACTCGCAGACTCCCGTAAGTTCCCCTGCTGTTTCATAACTGTGCCCAACGTGTAATACGCCTCAGCGTAATCGGGACGTATCTTGATAGCAGCTTGCAATTCCTCGGTCGCGCGGTCAAATTCTCCTTCCTGCCAAAGCGTGACGCCCAGCGTGTAGCGGACGTCGGCCTGGCCAGGATCGAGTTTTGCGGCTTTCTGGAATTCGGCGACGGCTCCCGGCAACTGGTCCTTGAGCTTCAATGCCAGGCCCAGGTTGTAGTGCAATGTGGCGTCTTCCGGAGCAGCGCGCAGTGCGGTTTGAAATTCGCCGATGGCGGCGTCGAAATCAGTCCTCTGCAGATACGCAATTCCCAGATTGCCGCGATAGTCGATGTCATCGGGCTTGAGGCGCAGCGCCGCCTGGAATTCCGGAATGGAACCCGGCGCATCTCCGACTTGGATCAGCGCCAGCCCCAGGTTATTGCGGGCATCGGCACTCTCAGGCTGCGCTTCGACCACCTGACGAAACGCAGCAACCGCCCCAACAGCGTCTCCTTGTCGCTGAAGCAACAAGCCGAGCTGCGTCTGCGCGTCGCCGAAATTTGGCCGAAGCTTGACCGCGGACCGCAACTCGCGAACGGCGCCCTCGTGGTCGCCCTTATCGGCGAGAACGCGGGCCAGGTAGTAGTGGGCATCCGCGCTTTCGGGAGTAAGTCCGACCGCGCTCTCTAACAACTGCTGGGCTTCTTCGAAGGAGCGCTGCTGCCACCGCAGCGCGCCTAGATGTAATTTTGCCGCGATAAAATTTGGTTGCAAGCGAAGCGCCGCGGAAAATTCCGCTGCGGCTTCGTCGAGTTGAGAATTCTGTGTGAGGAGAGCTCCCAGTTCGTCGTGCAGATCAGGCTGAGCCGGAGCGAGTTCGACTGCGCGCCGCAATTCGCCGATCGCGCCGGGCAAGTCCTGCCGGAAGCTCAGCAAGCGCCCGAGCGTGCGATGGGCTTCGCTGTTGGACGGAGCCAGCTTCACTGCGATGCGCGCCTCGGTCATTGCAGCTTCGATTGCACCCTCGCGATCCCGTCTGGCTGCCAGCGCGTTGGCAAGATTGATGTGCGCCTGCACGAAGTCCGGCTGCAACTTCACCGCAGTTCGGAGCTCCGCGACGGCCTCATCCAAGTGGCCGGTTGTCATCAGCACCCAGCCAAGCGAGTTGTGCCCCTCCGGGGCATTCGGCGCGAGTCGCACGACTCTATCGAAAGCGGCGCGTGCCGCCGCCAGATCGCCTTTTTGCAAGGATCGGATGCCTTGCTGGTAGAGAGCGTCAACCGCCGCCTTGTCGATACCTTTCTGTGCAATTCCGGGCAGCGCAATTGCGATGAGAAGAATCACAACCTCCGGGATTCGAATTCGGCGAATAGCGGCAAGAATCAAGGACGTTCTCATCAGTCACGAGTTAAATATCAAAGCGGACATCAAACTGGACATCAAGCGCTTTGCAAATCTTACTATGTCGCGTCGGGGCGCGGCCGTAGTCCCAAGAAGGCAGACTTGCATTGACCCCTTCCGCGATACATCCTGTATGCTTTTTGGGTCATGAGTCTGCCGCGGTTTCCTCACCTTCGATCGCTCCCTTGGCAGCGGGCCGTATCCGTACTTCTCGTGGCGCTCTCCTGTCATCTAGCCCCTGCTCAGGCGCAAACCAAGCCTCCCCAGTACGCCATCGCCTACTTCACCGACGTCGCGCAGAAAGCCGGCCTGACCGCGCCCATCGTGTTCGGCGGCAAGGACACGAAGAAATACATTATCGAAACCACCGGCACTGGCGCCGCCATTTTCGACTACGATAACGACGGCTGGCCCGACATTTTTCTGGTGAACGGCACAACTCTGGAAGGTTTTCCCACGGGCGCAGCTCCCACCAATCATCTGTATCGCAACAACCACGACGGCACGTTCACCGACGTCACCGTCAAAGCGGGTCTGAGCGCGACGGGCTGGGGCCAGGGCGTTTGTGTTGGCGACTACGACAACGACGGATGGGAAGATCTCTACGTCACCTACTACGGGAAGAACCGGCTATTTCACAATCAGAATGGCGTCTTCACCGAGGTGGCGGAGAAGGCGGGTGTAGCTGGGTCCGGCAAAGCGTGGGGCACGGGGTGCGCGTGGGTTGACTACGATCGTGACGGCCACCTTGATCTCATGATCGCCAACTACGTCGACTTCGACCTTGCGACCGCGCCCGCTCCCGGCGAGCGTCCTTCCTGCATGTGGAAAGGAGTGCCCGTGATGTGCGGCCCCCGCGGACTTGCCAGCGCGAAGAACATCCTCTACCACAACCGCGGCGACGGCACGTTCGAGGA
>DATKEN010000114.1:0-2232 GCA_035512155.1 Terriglobales bacterium
GTCGTGAACCGCGGGAGGTCTTCCGCTCTGCAAGAATTGCTTCGCAAGCCGCAAGGTGACTTTTGACTTGCGCCGGATCGCCGACGTCGAACTCAGATGGGCTGATGACGCTCCGATTTGGGATAGCACGCCAAACGCGAAGGCTCTTCTCATACCAGGACTTAGCTTCTGTCCTGTGGGAGAGCTGCTTGCTAGGATCTTTGATTCGCTTTGCCAGATACACTGCGACGTCCCCCAGGCCTGAGTAAGCATCGGCCAACGTGTACAGCGCCTGAAGATTCGGCGGGTTCCTCCCGGCGGGTGGCTCCGAGACTTCCAGCGCACGCAAGTATGTTTCCCGCGCGTCGTCAATCTGTCCGAGCCGGAAATAAGTCGCCCCGAGTTTAGCATCGGTTGCAGACACGTTCAGCTGTCCGTCAAGATTGAGATCATCCAATTCCGCCACGCTCTGATAAAAACTGCGGGCCTCTTTGTAGCTCTGAAGCGCTCCCGCCGCATCGCCCTTCTTGTTTAGGGCTTCAGC
Source organism: Terriglobales bacterium (assembly GCA_035512155.1). Classification (GTDB taxonomy): domain Bacteria; phylum Acidobacteriota; class Terriglobia; order Terriglobales; family Acidobacteriaceae; genus JABCYV01. The sequence continues at coordinate 524 of DATKEN010000114.1, forward strand.
CTCAGCAACACGGTGCTGTGCCAGTTGGGTTCGGAGGGCACCTTCGTCAATCGAGAGTCCGCCGAAAAAGCGTAGTTCCACAATACGAGATTGCCTCTCGTCGACCCATGCCGCCAACGCCGATCTGCTCGATGATCTGGTGTCGTTAATACTCGTGGGGACCGCTCTAGCTGCGGCCGCAGGAGAAGTTTATGGCAAATCTAATAGCGTTTTTGACGCGCGTTATTGCTGTAGTGCTGGTGCCGAGTCTGGTGATATTTCTGTCTGCTCTTCCGGTGACAGCGCAAGGCAGCAAGAGCAATTACACTTTTCTGATTGCCGCAGGATTCCTTTGCGAGCCCGCAGACTACTCCACCTGTCCGGCAGCAGCCAAATCCGCCAATGACGACAGCTACGAGATGAGTGGTGCGGGGACGTTTGATGCGCAGGATAAGTCCGTGAAGGCTGCCGGAACTTACTCGCACAAGTCTCCGAATGGAAATGTGCTCGAGACAGGTGTGTGGACCGCCAGTGAACTGGTGAGCTTCGACTCCTACGGCATCGCGCCGGGAGCGATCAAGCGTCAAGGAATGGCGCTTGGTCCAGCACCGTTCGGCCCCAAGCGTATGCCAATGCCCGCCGGCCCGATGCCGACCGGTGGTCTCGCGATATTCCGCATCCGCCTTCTACCAATGTTGGGAGCATCCACAACGGCGGTGTTGTAAGTGAACTGCGCGTTGGGAGAGGTGCCCCGCGAACGATCGGTGGAAGGGATTCGGCTTGTATTCGAGAAGGGCGGAAATGAGTTTTCCGGAGAAGTGGGTGGGCGCGTGCTTTTCCTTTCAATGCAGCTCGAAGTCAGCCCGCCTGTCAAAGCGGCACAGCCGGAGGCCGCACCAGGACTTCCGGAGCCACCGCAGAATTAGAGACTCCATCGCATTTGCAGAGGCCGTCCCACCGGGTAGGTACCGAGAAACGCGCATCTCGTCAGTGCTTGATTTCCTGATGAGATGCCGACTTCGGGAAAGCTTAGCTTGCCCTTGTCGTGAATTGGGAAAACATCAGCAAACCAGGGAGCAGAACGAAACTACTCCGCCCGCAGCACTTCCACGGGATCAAGCGAAGCCGCACGGCGGGCGGGGACGAATGCGGCGCACAACGCGCAAAGCCCCAGCACTAGCGCGACTCCACACAACGTCGGCACGTCCCACGATTCAACATCGAAGAGCAACTTGTGCATAAGGGTTGCGGCAATTACCGCGCACATGAGGCCTGAGGCCATGCCAACGGCTGTGAGCCATCCGGCCTCTTTCAAAATGAGCCGGTACACGGACTCAGGCGGCGCACCCAGCGCCATCCGTATGCCTATCTCGCGGCTACGCTGGCTCACCGTGTAGGAAATCACTCCATATAGCCCCACCACGCCCAGCAACAATGCGAGCGCGGCGAAGCCTCCCACCAACCAAGCTGACGAGCGGTGCAGATAGGCGGTCTGGGAAGAATCGATCCTGCCGTTCATCGTTTCTTCGCTAGCGATGCCGATACTCGGGTCAATCTCGCGAATAGTCCGGCTCAACGTCGGTAACACTGATTGCTCGGCCTGTGAGGTTCGCACGACCACGGCAAAGAAAGTATCCGGAGATTGGTTAAATGGAAGATACTCGGCAGGCCAAATCTTCGAATCGAGCGACCCTTCCCGGATGTCGTCCACCACCCCGATGATTTCTCTG
>DATKEN010000115.1:0-43828 GCA_035512155.1 Terriglobales bacterium
CAAGGTCCAGACGGAAGACATCATTAAGGAAGTGAAGCGCCACTCCTACTACCTGAAGCCGGGCGAGAAGCGCCGACTTAAGCAAGCTTTGGCGCGAAAGCGTGCCCGAAAAAAGAATCGCAGAGAGCAGGATTAAGCTGCAATATCAGGGGCCGTCCCTGCTCAATCGGAACTGCGATGTTTTCCGGTTCGCCACACTGTCGTCTCTAATTTCTTTAACATGGCCAGCGAGTATGCTGCGGATTGGCGCTCCTGAATGTCAGTTGTCAGTTCTAGCAATTCACTCAGCCGTCCCATGACAACCTGCTTAGCTTCTTTGATCCGTTCTGGAAACTCATCGAGTGCTATGTCTGTGAGACCAGCCTCCAAAAGCAATTTCCAAACCTGTTCTTTCTCGGATCCCTCATATGGTCGGCTCACGGCTCTACACTCCGTTCTTATCTCGGCGTGACTGTTGCTCCAACCTAAGTTCCATTCGTCACTGAGCATCAGGCGGTTTATGCCCGGCTTGCTTGAACCTGAGATATGTGTACGCCAGATACTGGTTTAGGTCGGCCCAGAAAGATTGCTCCCGATCCCGAGGATCCAACCCGGTCTCGGCCATGGAAACGAGCCGCCTCTCCCACGCCTCTCGCTCATCCTGAGTAACCTCATCGGCCTTGCGCCAAACTGGCGGCTCGGGACACCCCAAGATCTTGTGCTCCGGTATCACTCGCCCGTCTTCAAGAATGAAATCTCGCCACACCAGTCCCCATCTCAGCTCTTTGAGAGTGCCGGTTTTCAAACCGCCGAGGGACTTGAATCTGATGATTTGCCCTTCTTCTGGAGGCCAGCTCGCAGCGATGCCTACTTCATTCGCCGTGGGTTTCATTTGCTAACACCTGGGGGGACTTAGGTTCAATTGTGCTCTTCTGGTTCAGGTTTCCGGCCGACGATTTGAGACCCCCTTACAGCTGGTTTCGGCCAGGACCCACGCGACAAGACCCGCTCCACGGCGTGCTCCACCGTGGAAAGAAAGCCGTTATCCCCTGCTTGGATCGACCCGACTAATGCGACATTAGGTGCGTCAAGTTGTGGAGCCAGGTCAAGCTTCACTATCGATTCGCTCTCACGCCTTAGGTAGGTAATCCAGAGAAGAGTAACTGCGTTGTATGCCGCACTCTTCACCAGGCTGACGATCGCAGCTGGACCGTCGCCGTAGTGCATCACGATGGAGACCAGTATTAGTTCAATGCTGGCAAAAATTCCGAATCCCAACGCGATTCCGAATACGTGTTGCCGCCAGCAATTTCTGAGAAAACGACAAAGAATCATCAAAAGGAAGAAGAGCCCACACTGCATCACTCGCACGCTGCGGTCAAAGGCCAGCACCGCCGACACCACCCTGTCGGCACTTGCCTGCTGGCTCGAAAAGGCACTCACAATTGAAAGCAGGAGCAGCAGTCCACAGGCCCATCGGAATATGATGGATCCTAAATTCTGAATGCCTCCATATTGTTGAAACAGATGGTGCAATATTTCGTCCATCACCGTGACGGCCAGCAGCACGCTGATGGCGTTTCCAGTCCAGTATGCGTCGAAGTAGCTTCCGTCATAATAGTGATATATGACGAACAGAATTCCGGACTTAACAACTTGAAACAGGATATAGGAGGAGAATCGGGGAAGAACCAGGTGCAGCCTGCGCTGGATCATGAAGGTGAGAAGGGTGATCTGCAGCGCCGGACCCACGAGCCAACTCACGTACATTAGCCAGTTCATTCCTTCTGCACCCGAAGCCCAGAAGCATACCTCTCCCTCGGCGGCCCTGCAACGGTTTTTATCGTGGCCGCCCTGTTCGTCGACTTATGGATTCACTCTATTTGCGAACGCTCCGGCGTAAGGGCATAGGGTCGCTACCATCAGCAACTAACACCGCTTGTTCTGCTCGATCAAGAGGACTGCCGACCGGTGCAGAGCTCTTTGGAATTGCACAATACATCCCGGCCAGCGCTATAGCGGTTAGCACGATCTCGACTATCTTGTTCATAGGGGAGTTCTCCGAGACGCAGATTTCACGCCCGGCGAAGTATAAGCCCCGAGTGATCTATATGCGGGTAGGAGCTGTGGATAACTACAAATTTTCTAAACCTCGCAAGACATCAAGGCAAGACCTACACGGCCAGCCTGAGAAATGGATGTTCGATGCGCGCTGGCGCGTACGCTGTCGATTACTTTTTGTTGGGTTTTGGTCCTGGCGCTCCGTCCTCCCCGATAGGTCGCTAGCTGCAGTTGCCTGCCATGCTTCGGGTTATCCTGGAGGCTGCTGTGACCCGTGCTGGAACTGATACTGCAGAATCTTCGCGGCCAGAGCCGGGCGCATGGTGGGTTGCTCGGGTTTCACGGTGCGAACAACCTCGCCACGGCAGACGACTTCGGCTGCCGACAGTCCTGCAATTTCTGCGGGCAGCACCAGATTGATCTCGAGCTGGGCTTTCGGATCAATCATTTCCTCTCCCCGGAACAACATTCCGGAACGGCTAATGTTTTCTGTGTTGCCGTTGCGCCAGGCGCGTTCGCCCACCGGCCGGTATTTCAGCGGCAACTGAAGATTGAAACGTGGCGCGCGGAACCGGGAGGAGAGCTTCTCCCTCACCTTGGTTCTCAGAGTGGTGAGCGTAAAGGGCTTCTGGAGCAGGGCAATTCCCTCGTCCAGGATGCCGTTGTGGGCGATGGCATTCTCGGTATAGCCGGACATGTAGAGCACTTTGGTCTCCGGCCGCAAAGCGGAGACGCGACGAGCCAGTTCGCGTCCGTTCATTCCCGGCATGATGACGTCGGTCAACAGCAGGTGGATGGGGCCTGGATGGCCATTGGAAATTTCTATCGCCGCAGCCCCGTCAGCGGCTTCGAGCACGGTGTAGCCCTGGTTCTCTAGGTACTGGCGGGCCAGTTGGCGGACGTTGCTTTCATCTTCGACCAGCAGAATCGTCTCCTGAGCCGGCTCGAGTTTGGCGTTTGTAACGCTCGGTTCGGCAACAATTGCTTCTCCGGTCGCGCTGACGCGCGGCAGATAAACCTTGAACGACGTACCCTTGCCCGGTTCGCTGTAGACCCAGATGTAGCCTCCACTCTGCTTGATGATGCCGTAGACGGTGGAAAGCCCTAGTCCAGTTCCCTTCAATCCTTTGGTAGTGAAGAAGGGCTCGAAGATTTGCGCCTGGGTCTCTGCATCCATGCCCATACCGGTATCGCTGATGGCCAGCATCACGTATTCGCCAGGTGTTACGGGGGCATGCAAGCGGGCATACTCCTCGTCGCGCGTGACGTTGGCGGTCTCAATGGTGAGCTTGCCCCCGTGCGGCATCGCGTCCCGCGCATTCACCGCGAGATTCATGATGACTTGCTCGATCTGGCCCGGATCAGCTTTCACTGTCCCAATCTCAGCGCCCGCTACCATGCCCAGGTCAATGTCCTCACCGATCATGCGTCTAAGCATCTTGAGGTTCTCGGTCACGATGGCATTCAAATCCAATACCTTCGGGGCCAAGATCTGCTTGCGACTGAAGGCAAGAAGCTGTCGCGTAAGGGAAGTGGCACGCTCGGCGGCATTGGCAATCTCTTGGACGGATCCCCGAAGGGCAACGTCGGAGCCAATTCGCTCCAGCAGGAATTCGCAGTAGCCGGAGATCACCATCAGCAGGTTGTTGAAGTCGTGTGCGATTCCTCCCGCGAGGCGGCCCACGGCTTCCATCTTCTGCGCCTGCCGTAGTTGCTGCTCCAGCGCGCGTTGCTCCGTCACGTCTTCGGTGAAGAGTTCAAAACAAATGGCCTTGCCTTCGCCGCGGATGGAGCGTCCGGAAAGGCGGACGATGACGGAACTCCCATCCTTGCGAACCCACTCGGCGGCCAACCCGATGAATCGCTTCAAGGAGCGAATGTGGTCAGCCAGATTGAACCACTGCTGGGTATCGGCGTACTGATTAGCCAGATTGCGGCCCACCAGTTCGGAACTCGATGCATAGCCCAGAATCGTGACCAGCGCAGGGTTGGCGTCCAGCAGAATGCCGGCTGAGTCGCAGCGGCAAATGCCGTAAGGAGCATTGGTGACCAGCGAGCGGAAGTTGCTCTCCGAACGCCGCAAACCGTCCTGGGCCGAGCGCAGCGCGGCATTGAACCAGCAGATCAGCAGGGCCACCAACACAAACAATGTGAGATGTATGACGGCCTTTTGATAATCCCTCGGAACGCGTGCGGCTGTGAGTGAGAAATAAGCACTCACCGTCAAAGCGAACGAAGTGGCCACCAGACCGGGCCTCCAACCGCCATACCAGGCGCTAACCATAATGGCGACGGCAAAGACCACGAGCCGGCTTTCAACTACATCAGACAGCAGCAACGCCGGAATCAGGGCGAGAATGATGCTGAGGATGGCAACCCCGTAGCGCAGGATCGGAGCCCGAGCCGGAGGGATATAGCGTGTGCGAAAAAGGGGGAGTTTCAATCGCATACGGGTCACTACTATTGCTGCGAGGTGAAACCGCGAGTTACCTTAACGTTTTGTTAGCTGCTGGAGTTAACCGACATCCGTACTGCCGAATAACTGCGTGCAAGCTCACGCACGATGTGCTCGATTCGCTGCTGTCGTGCTATCCCCATGTTCTTGTTGGCGTCCTCGAACGGTGGAGACGAAAGTTTTTGGAGGGTCGACTTTTTGGAGGGTCGAGCTGACAACATCGAAGGTTCTAATCTGGGGAGTTCCTGCCAATATTTTTTTCAGGATCTTCAGCGCCTCTGGATAACTTGTTGAATTGTAAACCCGCGCGTTCTCTTCCTGATCCCAGAAGCTAATCGCCACGATTTCTCGGCCGTTGGGGGCAGCTAGCGTGATCGTATCCAAGAAGCCTTTTTGCTTTCGAAGCCAGGGAAGGATTTCGTTTTCCATGACCCTCGTAAATTCGGCTAATGTGCTCGGTTTCAATTTGACGGTAACGTGGCGAGCAAACATGTCAACCTCCTTGGGTCGCTGGGGGCGAAAAGGAGCAATCGCCCGCCGGATCGACCGGACGGTAAGCTCCATGTCCGAAGGGATCTAACGAAACCAAATTATATCGAATCGGGTCGCCTATGGATTACTGTCGTAAAATCGCCATTACGCTCATTGACCCCTGCCGAGCCTGTTAACAACAGTTACGCCACGCGTATGATAGGTCTTTTAGTGGACGACCCCGCTCAAGACGCAGCCGCCGAAAGCCTTTGCACGCAGTGCGGCACTCGTGCAGATGCTGGACTCATCTTCTGCAAGAAGTGTGCGTCATCACTTCGACCCCCGACTCCCTTGGTCTCCTCGCTTGGGCGAGATGTCAACCCCGGCCAGACACCGCGACATCCCGGTACGGCTATCCTTCTTGTGTTCTTGGTGTGCGCCATGTTCGATTTCGCGTTGCAGCAGATGACCCGTCCGGCCAGCACGAAACTCACGCCCGAACTGGCCCGCGAGCTTTGTCTGCGTGCGGGCAGCAAGGCTTACATTGCTGGAACAGTTGGCGGTCTGGGCAGCGAATATGTGCTGGGGTTGAAGGCAGTGAATTGCCAGAGCGGAGACATGCTAGCGCAGGAGCAGGTGACGGCGGCGTCCAAGGAGAAGGTGCTCGATGCACTGGGCGAGGCGGCATCGAAGCTGCGCACCGAGCTGGGCGAATCCCTGGCTACGGTAAAGAAGTTTGACGTTCCGCTAGAACAGGCCACCACGTCTTCGCTCGATGCGCTGAGAGCGTACAGCCTTGGCCGGAAGGCCAAGAATGAGAAAGGCTTCCGCCGCAGCCCTGGCCTACGATCATCGTGCCATCGAGCTTGATCCGAATTTTAGAAGGGCATTTGCTCTACCACCCGAGCTATGGCTCCTTCTCGTTAACGATGTCGAAACTCAACTCCTCTCACCAAACTGAGGCGAGAGGAGCGAGGTTAAAGCTGGAAACAGCTGACGGCGCATCTAAGCCCACAGCTGCCCCAGGCGTTGCAGAACAAACTGCTTGGTTCAGGATCAAGTACGGAGCTGCTGCGCAAGTCCCGGCCACAAGCAGCACTAGGAAGCAACCTTTCGCCGCCGTTGAACAAACATTGCTGCTCCAAGGACTCCGGCGGTCAGGGCCAGAAGCGGGGCGCCATATGAGTCCGGGACCGGAACGGCAGCGCAACCACGATCATCGCGGTCCCCATTCCTATCCCTACAAATCTTGTCCTTGTCTTTTGCTGACAATAGTGGAGCGCCTACCAACAGAGCCACGAATAGAACCAGCCCCACAAACCAATTAGTTGCTAGCTTCATAAAGCCCTCCCTCGGGGCAACTGCTCAGCGGCCAAACTCTAGGCCGCCTCGTGGCACACCGTAGACCGGCTACTCGAATAGGTAGCATACCGAGACAAATGGTCGGGGGAATCGCGGCGTACCGCGGTTCCCTTGTCGCCCTCACCCGAGATCCGACTCAGAAACCGCGGATGGTCAAACGCGGTGCCCCTGCCAGGAGTCCACCGTTTTTGGTTAAGCCCAACGGACTAGCCTAAGAGCATGTAAGGGACCAAACACAGGCGAGGAGTTGCTATCGCTTATACCCTCCGTTATATCCTCCGTGGTGACGGAATCCATCGCTACATGGAAATCATTTTCCCGCAGCGATCCATCGACGGCGCAATGCGTGAGGGGCCCAGTCGCTGATATTGCTAGCCGATTTTGCGTAGCCGCACATAAAAGTGCAGCAAGTTCTTCTTTGATCTCCTTATTGAGCGGATACAGGCTGCAAAGTTCGAAGAAGATGGTTCCGGCAAGAAATCCTGTGTCGCTACCTAGAATTGATTCACGTCTCACAGTGTAATCGACATATTTGAGCACGGTAGTCCGGCGGGATGCAGCAATTTGCGCTCAAGGTGCAGGATCTTGCACGGCCACTCTACAAGTCCGGTTGCAACTCCCAAGATCAGAGGGTTCTTGAGCCGGTGCCGGTGGCATCAAAACTGCCCTACTAGCCTTATAGGCATGAAAGGCGCGTTGACTCGTGCCTACCTCCTCCGCCAATAAAGTTCCCCGCGAACTGAAGAAAACAGGACTACCGGTCCTCGGAGGTAAGCATGTCCGCGCTTCGCATATTGGTTGCTGACGATCATGAAGTGGTGCGCCGTGGTCTGTGCGTTTTGCTGAAATCCCATGCCGGGTGGGAGGTGTGTGGTGAAGCAGCCGACGGCCGGGAAGCTGTCGACAAAGCAAAGCTGCTGAAGCCAGACATCGTCATCTTGGACATCGGAATGCCAAACCTGAATGGCCTGACCGCGGCACGTCAGATACTGCGGGCCCACCCCGAGCAGAAGATCCTAATTCTTACTATCACTGATGCAGAGCAGGTAGTTCGGGAGGTGTTGGATGCCGGGGCGCGAGGGTTTGTGCTGAAATCCGATGCGGCACGCGATTTGTTGGAGGCAGTCGACGCACTCGAGCACAATCGCACTTTCTTCACGAGCGGCGTTACGGAAAGGATCTTAGACGGCTACCTGAGTCCTAGTGCTGAGCAAGAGCCGAGTCTCACGATTCTGTCCCCGCGGGAGCGCGAAATCGTGCAGCTTCTGGCTGAGGGAAGGAGCAGCAAGGAGATAGCGTCGACGTTAGACCTAAGCGTAAGCACAGTAGAGACACACCGCTCGAACATCATGCGCAAATTGGACATTCACTCCATCAGCGAGTTGGTGCTCTATGCCGTTCGTAATAATATCGTCCAGGTTCAGGCTGGCCCCACGATGACCTAACGTTATTAGCACCCGAAGCCCACCCTCCAGGATCTTCTTTCGCATTAGACAGAACCCGGCAGCACTGGCTTTACCACTGGACGGGAAAGACATATTTGGTGAGCCAAAAATCGATGCACTTGGAATACATTCCACAGTGACCAGTCAACGACAAATTCATAGCCAGGCCAAAGCAGATGCGGCGAGCAGCAGCACTAGTAGTGTTTTCAAGACTCCCTCTATTGGCGCAAATAGCCTTCGAGAGGGCTATGGTGGCCCTAACCGAAACCCTGCCTGCGGACAGCCTTCGAGGAGCGCTTAGTTGGGGAAGTCGAAGAAGCACAAAACGGGCGGGAAGAGCTGCCTACACTGCCATATGCACTCGCTGTAACAACGCAAAAACTCGCTGAAAGTACAACCATCCTAACAAAACCAGGCCTCTACCGTGTCAAGGTAGCGTTCCCCCTGCCGCTCAAGGGGCATGAACCGAGAATTGGCGTGGGTTCAAGCGAAAAGTTAAAGCGGGCCAAAGCGAGCAACGAAGCGACGCGAAGCGCTGTTTCTCTCAAAGCCTTTGGTTGGATCGCTCCAGGGCCTCAATACGCTCCTGCAAATCGGTCGTCTCGAAAGCTTTCAAGAGCGCAGTACCGACATATGCCATGACGCTGGCGATTTTGGGCTGTAGTCGACCGGCATGGATACCGGCCATCGCTTCAGCGAGCAGATTCTTGACTTCCTTGGGCGTCTGGGGTGGACGCACGGGTTCCGGCTCGGAACGCGATTCATGCAAACGGTTCTTGCGTCCGCCAATGCGCCCCAGTTCAGCTGCTCTCTTCGGGTCCGCGTGAAATGCGCATAGTCCCCTTTCTACAGGACTCGCTTTACAGAGCTTGCCTGCCTTCGTTTTCGCTCGGCAATGTTTGCTCATAACTCCTCCAGTATCGATTACCAAATCGGAAGGATGGTCCCATCCTTCAGCCGCAATACCGTTTTTCCATCCGCCACGATTTCTTCCGCGGGCCACAATTTCGGCGGAAAGCTGGCAAACCATGCTTTTCGGTACTGTTCACTGTGACGGCTCCAAAGGTGTTTCCATAGCTTTTCTCGAAGCCATCGGGACACGTACACAAAGGATCGTTGGGGCTTAAAGCGTTCGCCGTGCAAAGGGCACTTCACCTTGGAGGCGACACTTAGTTCGATCGGAAAGCCGACGAAAGGCTGTTCTTTTTCCGGAAAGCAAATGCAGTCAGATGGGAAGTTCGACCGTTCCTTGGTGGCCTGCTCGAGTCTCTCAATTCGTATCTCTAGGGTCTGTGCTCGCATGCTCTTTTCCTCCGCTGACACGGGTGCCTAACATGTTGTGAGTCTGATCTTCCGCACGATAGTTCGATTCCGTCACGCTACCTGAGTCGGGAGCGTTCACACTTCGTCAGCCTTTCGGTTGCGCCTGGGTTGCGGATTTTGCACGACTTTACCGGGGTCTGCCGAGTTATGTTGTTGAAGTTCTTTAGAGTCAGTACCGGTTGGACGACTCATAATCCGTAGGTCGTTGGTTCGAGTCCAACCGCCGCCACCAAAACTTCAGATTCCATAGTGGCGCCCGCGGGTTAGGTGGGTGGCGAACGTAATCACAAACAACAACAGAAAAATGAAAAACAGCAGTTTCGCAATACTCGCCGCGGCAACCGCAATACCGGTGAAGCCAAACAGTGCAGCAACAATCGCGACTAGCAAGAACATCAGCGCCCAGTAGAGCATAATCCCTCCCTCGAGAGGACGGTTTCCCGCAACTCTCACTGCCGGATGAGGATAGTCTGGGAGCGATCTTCCAGCGATCCGGTTGACCCAGTAGCCCAGCAATTGATTTCGCGTAGGGGCTACTCATTGCCCTGACGGGAAGGTGCGAAGCAGGAGCCGACTCGACAAATCGGGCCAGCTCCTGCTTGCAAGGCGGGATACTGAGGAGAATCTTTGTGGAGCTTAGTTGGGTACCCGTCGAGCGGCAATCCTGCCAAGCCTGTATTGTTCGCGTTGATTTCACGTAGTCCTTCTGGCTTACTTCGTCCCTATCCGCCCCGCTTCCAAACGGCAAATTGTTGCACCCGCGCGAGCCTATCTTCACCGTTAAGCTGCGACTATCGTCCCGGTTAGTCATCAGCGGGCGGCGGCAACACGATACAGCAACATATCGAAATGCATACAGCTTGTGCCGGATTCCCATTTGTGTCTCCCAGAACTACCTTCCTGACTGCGCGGGCGGCGAATAGTCGTTGGTCAGAAGCGTGAGTCGCTGCAAAGGAGACGCCAGTGAACGGTCACGGTAACCCGAGTCCCACGAATTTCGATGTCGTAAAGCGAGCTCAGCAAGGTGACGCAGATGCATTTGCGGCTTTGTTTCATGCTCACAAGGCGCGAATTTACTCCTTGTGTTTGCGCATGACCAGCAATACTGCGGAGGCGGAGGACCTTACTCAAGACGCCTTTTTGCAGGTCTTCCGTAAGTTGCCAACATTTCGCGGTGACTCGGCGCTGTCCACGTGGCTGTACCGCATCGCCGTCAATACGGTGCTGATGCATTTCCGCAAAAAGACCCTACGCCAGTTTTCGTTAGACCAGCCTTACGAGCAGGAAGGCAAGCTGGTCCGGCGAGAATATGGAAGCAGGGACGGGCGTCTGGCCAGCTCGGCAGATCGCATCTCCTTAACCCAGGCAATCAAGGAGCTCCCTGACGGGTACAGGACAATTTTCCTGCTTCACGAGGTCGATGGCTACGAGCACCGGGAAATTGCTGAACTGCTCGATTGCTCGGTCGGAAACTCGAAATCGCAACTGCACAAAGCCAAGCTACGGATTCGGGAGTTTCTTAGTTCTGCTCGTCAGGCTCGCCCTGGTGCGAGTGCTCGCTTGCGTGTGCGCGCTCAACAGATTGGGAATGTATCTGCCGCTGTGGCCGGCCATTCGGCATCGGCAAGGCAGCCGATAGGTCAAATCAGCCAATGGGCGACGACCGGCGCGTGATGACATCCTAAGTGATATCCGCAGTTCGTCTAGGGCCTACACTGGATGGCAGGGGTTTAGAAGCAAGACTATAGTTCCGCCGGAAGAAGAGGATATCTTGGTGCTCGCATTGGGCACGATAAAGAGAGGGGTACCAAATGACGTCAACAACTAAGTCGGCAATGAAGTGCTTGGTGGCTCCTTGTGCCATGGTGCTGTTGCTGGCAACCATGAGCTGGGCCGCCGGCGACAAAGACAGGTCTGACATCGATAAACGCTTGGAAGCTTCCGGCAATGTATTGAGTGAAATCATGGGAACTCCAGACAAGGCAATTCCCGACAAAGTGATGAGGGATGCCAAGTGCATCGCCGTCGTACCATCCATGATTAAGATTGCGGTTGGCTTCGGAGGCAACCACGGGAAGGGAGTTGCGACCTGCAGAGCGGAGCACGGCTGGAGCGCTCCCGCGCCCATCGCGATCACGGGAGGCAGCTTCGGCTTACAACTTGGCGGCCAGGCAGTGGATCTGGTGATGGTGGTCACCAACGACCAAGGAATGCAGCACCTGCTTTCTAGTAAGTTCAAGCTGGGAGCGGATGCCTCCGCAGCCGCTGGGCCGGTTGGCCGCGATACTGGCGCCGATACCGATTGGAAGATGAAGGCCGAGGTATTGACTTACTCTCGCGCCCGAGGCGTTTTCGCCGGAATCGACCTGACAGGATCGGCAATTAGCCAGGACAAAGATGAGACTCGAGTCTTGTATGGGAAAATGGTCGACTTTGCCGACATTCTTAACGGTAAGGTTGCGCCCCCTGCTGAGAGTGCTCCGTTCCTGGCAGCAGTGAAGAAATATTCTACTCAGGCACGAGAACAAGGCAGCGTAAACGAGCCGGCACCCGCCACGGACAAGGGTTCGCCCGTTTCCGAAGCAAATAAATGAGGACCCTAGATTCATGTCAACCATCTTGCTCATTATTCTGATTTTGTTGCTCATCGGCGCATTGCCGACGTGGCCGTACAGTTCCGGCTGGGGTTATTACCCTAGCGGCGGACTGGGCTTGGTTCTGGTCATCGTGCTCGTCCTCGCAGTGACGGGACGGCTGTAGTAAATCCGCAGGAGATTTTGGTGAAGGTCGCGCGGAAGAGGAGATAAGCTGCGGGCCTTCACCACAGTTGTTTTCCACAATTCATTTCTCCCGTCCTGTTTCCCCGTTTGGCAAATTCTTCAGTTCCCCTGGCCTGGAAAGACGGCTCGTCGTCTAGATCAAGCCCGAGTGACAAGCTAAGTTGTTTATTTTCAAGCGAAATGCTGCGCCACCCGGCGGAGACTCTTGTCATCGCCCGAAAAAATTACATAGGAAACTTTCCGAACATCCGCCGAAACATCGAGGAATCAATGAGTTCCACGTCCCGGCCGGTTTGGCATGTCTTGTGCTCAATCAGGTACGACAGATTTCAGAGTAAATTGCTAGGATTATGGTCAAGTCATCGACTGGAGGCCGTAATGAATAACTTCCGGATTCTGATAGCCGATGATCACGAAGTTGTACGGCGCGGGATCCGCGCCTTGCTGGAAGGCCATGCCGGCTGGGAAGTTACGGGCGAAGCCCAGGATGGGCGCGAGGCGGTAGAACTTGCTAACTTACAGAAGCCCGATCTTGTCTTGCTCGATATTGGAATGCCGAATCTGAACGGTCTAGATGCAGCGCGGCAAATTCTGGCAAACCGGTCTTGCGCACGTATTCTCATCTTAACCATGCACCACTCTCACCAGGTAGTGAGGGAAATTCTCGCGGCAGGAGCGCGTGGTTTCCTGCTGAAATCGGACGCGGGACGCGACTTGGTGACGGCTGTCGAAGCAGTCCAACACAACCAAACCTTCTTTACTTCTCAGGTCGCCCAGATGGTGCTTGAGGGATATCTAAGTCGTGACGACGAGAAAGAAAAATATTATCGCGACTGCCTCACTCCACGTGAACGGGAAGTGGTACAGCTTGTCGCCGAGGGGAAAACAAGCAAGGAAGTAGCTGTGACTCTGAATCTAAGCGTGAAGACCGCCGAGACCCATCGAACCAATGTGATGCGAAAACTTGATCTGCATTCAGTCGCGGACTTGACGCTGTATGCAGTACGAAACGGCATCGTACAGGTCTTCTAAGGCGGCCTTCCTGGCATGCGCGATACGGGTTGAAGAGAAACACGGGTCATACTTTTCTACTCTACTTTTGTGTGCGGTGCTTATTAAGGGTAAATTTTTGTAAGCACAGGCCAAGCCAGACGTCGCCTTTCTAGGGTCTCTACCCGATGTCCCCACGTCCGCCGCGCCGCATAGACTGATTTACGATTGCCGAGCAGAGTTTCTGACCCCGCGCCCTGGTTTCGGGTGGTTGTCAGAAGCTAATATCGACAAGAATTGGAGGAAAAGGGGAACTGACCCCGACATCAAACAGACCAGGTAACTTGTGACATTTGCCATCAACCTTTTGATAGCGATTACGAACTGAAGGAGCACAACCGGACGGCGCACTCAAAGGACAAGCAGGTAAAGCATTCGCCATCTGAATTTCAGTCAGCCGCGGATACGTCGGCTGGTTGCTTTAGCTCGAAGAGCGGCATCACCGCGGAAACCAAAGTGCCTGCCCCGCTAGACTGAATGTCAAGCTTGCCTCCCAGGTCGCGAATGCGTTCCTGCATCCCCGCCAGACCCACACCAGATTTTGTTCCCTTGGTCCGAAAGCTCTTTAGCAACTCGCCCGGAATGCCTCTTCCGTAGTCCTTCACTTTAAGAACGACGCAGCCCGGTGCTATCTTCAGCTCAATTTCCGCTTTTGAGCTCTTTGAGTGACGATGAATATTGGTCAGGCTCTCCTGCAGAACGCGAAAGAGCCCAAGCTCAATAGACTTGGGCAGGCGGGCCATCTCGTCAGGTATGTTTAGCTGGACCTCGACGCCGCTGCGTTGCGCGAAGCCTTGCACATACCATCGGGCGGCGGAGGCGAGCCCAGCTTCATCGAGAAGCGGAGGGTGTAGCAAATGCGAGATCGTCCTGGTTTCAGCGATGGATTGATCCAGGAGATGAATTGCTCCTGTCAGCACTTCGTCGGCGGGCCGCTCTTTCGCAAGCATGTCCAGATTCATCTTCGCACCTACCAGATACTGCCCAAGACTGTCATGAAGTTCCCGGGAGAATTTCCGGCGTTCCTCGTCTTGCAAGCGCAATAAACGCACGGTAAGCCGGCGCAATGACTCTTCGCGGTCACGGGCCGTTTGCTCGGCCTGCTCACGCGCCTTAAGTTCAGCCGAGAGGAGCCGGTAGTTGATGGCGAAAAGCACTATCGCCAGCGCAAACGTCGCTGCCAGTATTGCGACGGCCAGGACGAATAGACGATCGGAAACCCTTACGCGGGCAGCTAACAATCGCTGTTCCTGGTCGCGCATCTGCCGCATGATTGAAGTGATTTCAGAAGCAACTGGAGAACTCTTACGGGCCAGTTCATCCTGTCCCGCTGCAACCTGAGGCGACTTTTTCTTGAACTGGATTGAATGCCGAGACAGCGCCAGGCTGTTATTGATTTCGGTTTCCAGGCGGGCGCTAAGTTCCTGCTGCCTTGGACTATCCTTCGTCAGTTCTCTGAGGTACCGTAATTGCTCAGGAGCTTCAGCGGCCACAACTTCGAAATCCTCGGCACCGGCCTCCGCCGCACTATAAGCTTCCCTCGCCCATCCGGCTCGCGCCAACGTCGAATCTAGGTCTCCCAAGGCGACTTGAACCTGGTGGGTGTGAATGACCAATTTTTCGCTTTCGAGCAACCGGACAATCGTCACGTACGCAGCTAGCCCACTCAGCAAAAGCAGGATCACAGCCGATGCGAATGCCAGCTGCGCCTTCTTATGGGGAGACATTATTCGTACACCGGAGGTGTGAAGCTATGGTACATAAAACGCCCGCCGGAGAAAAATTCCCGTTGAGCAAGTCGCATACCAAGTGGGCTGGATGGTCTACCGCAGAAACTACAGGATTCCCGGTATTCGCAACTCGCCGCGCAGGAATGATAATCAGGCGGTAGCCGAAAGTCGACGACAGTCCCTTTCTTCCGGAACTTACGAAAAGTTGGACCGCAACTAGTAGCTTCTTTTTCAGTTCCCGAGCTTGAAAATGTTGATGACAATTCGCATCCTAGTTGCAGATGACCACCCGGTCGTGAGGCGGGGCCTCAAGAATCTACTTGGCAGACACCCGGGATGGGAAGTGATTGATGAAGCCGAAGACGGGGTGGAAGCCGTCGAGAAGGCGAGCCGCCTGCTCCCCGATATCATCGTACTCGACATCACCATGCCAAAGATGAACGGACTGGAGGCATGCCGACGCATCCGCAAGACCGCCCCGGCGTGTGAAATCCTGTTTCTGACGCAGCATGATTCTCCGCAGATGATGCGCGAGGCGATCGAGGCGGGAGGGAGGGGTTATGTGGTAAAGTCCAGCGCCGCCCGCACTTTGCTTCCCGCAGTCGAGGCGCTTAGCCGACACGAATCATTTCCTGGCCCGCGCCATCACCGACGTCGTGCGGGCTGAGCGTCGCAGTCGCGGCCGAAGTCTGTGGCTTTCGGTCCTGCCGAGATCGGTAAGTACCCGCGTCCTGCTTATGGTGCTTTCGACTTGCCCGCTTTAAACTAAGCCACTATCGCAAACCATAAACGTTGAGCCTGCCCACGGCTCCGACGTAGACTTTGCCGTTGGCAATGGTCGGTACCGCGAATTTGACTGCGCCTCCTGCTCCATTGCCGCTGCCCTGAGTGGAGTTGAAGAGTTCTTTGGCGAGATTGGTCGCGTCGTAAGCGTGCAGAATTTCAGGTCTCCTCAAGCTGTAGCCCTCGGTTTGAATGGCCCACAGGATCGCATTCGAGTTTCCGTTCGCAGAAATAGAAGGCGTTGCCGGCGGGAAACCGTAGGAGGTTGCCGTCGCGGAAATCGGCGAAGGATTGAATTTGCCGGTGGTGACGTCAAAGGAGAAGGCTTTGAGGTTGTCGAATTGGCCCCCGATGTAGAGCGTATTGTTCCACCAGGCCGGAGAACTCCACATGCCTCCGTTCGCACCAGGAATGTTTTGCACGATCTGACTATCATTGCTGTTGGGGTTGTACTTACCCATGCTATCGCGGTTCACCAGATAGAGCGTGCCTTCCTTACCAGACTGGGCCAACAAGTGCAGGTGCGGCGAACCAGCAGGTTGGTCTGGAAGAAGCATCACGCCGCCTGAGCCCAGGTCGATGTCGTCGATGTCGAGGGATGCCTGGTCAAACGGCGTAAAGTAGTCGGCGACCGTGAACGACCCCCCGCTCGGGGGCGCGAGTTTCACGATGCTGTCGCCGTAGTCGACGCCTCCGCCGCCATTTGGGCCAACATCGAATGTGCCGTTACCAGTTGCGAAATAGGTGTTGAAGTTCGCGTCACCGGCGAGTCCGCCGCCACTTTGCCAGACGCCTCCCTCAACACCATTCGGCGTTGCGTTCCAGACTCCCACCTGTGCCAGCGTATGGGCGTCATACGCCATGATCCAGCCGTGATACGATCCGTTGTCGCAATGGGACGCCCAGCCAATCACAACTTGCCCGTTTTGCAACAGGAGTCCTGGGCGCTGCGCTTGCGTGCCGGGATCAAACGTGACGGTGGTACCGCCGTCCCCACTGCCCTTAACTTGAGCTTGGATCACCTTGGGACCGCCAAATTTTTCCGCTCCCGTGGTTACGTCTAAAGCGTGCAGGCGTTGAATGAACTGTCCTTTTTCCTTGGTTTTCGCCAGCACGTAAATCGTGTTTGTCGTGGTGTCGATGACGGGTGTGCTGGTTATGCCGATCACAGGGACCAGATCGCTACATCCGATTTGAGTGCTGGAAACGGCAGTGATTCCCTTTGCAGGATTGGTGAAATTCGCTACCCACAAGGGGGTTGCGTTGCTGCCAGCATTGCTATCGGCGTCGAAGGCATACACCATATCTTGCTCAGTGGCTACAAAAACCACGTTGTGCACGCCTTTCCCGGGAATCGTGACACTCTGCAAGTACAAAGGCTGCGCATAAACGTAGCCCTTGACGGGATAGTAAAAAAGTCTTCCAAAGGAAGTCTTATTCACGTTGGCGGTCGTGAGAGTCGTTTCCTGCAGGTTCTGCCCGGTTCGGCTGTTGTCATTGTGATAAGTGGCGATGCTCACCTGGCCCAGCGAAGCGCTGGACAAGAAGCCGAGACTAAGC
Source organism: Terriglobales bacterium (assembly GCA_035512155.1). Lineage (GTDB taxonomy): Bacteria > Acidobacteriota > Terriglobia > Terriglobales > Acidobacteriaceae > JABCYV01. The sequence goes on from DATKEN010000115.1 coordinate 17,000, forward strand.
AGTAGAGATGTGGCGGCAGATCTGGCGAAGTGGTTTCTGTGCATTTAGCGTCCCCGAACTTCGAGTCGATCCAGAGCCGAGAATTCCCCCTCGGTTCTTAAAACATTAATTGGTTCATTTAAGTCAGTACGTCGCACAAACGCGACGAAGCCGCGTCTGCAAAGACTGGGGGGATAACCGGGGAGTTACATCCAGAGTAACCCTTTCACGAAGCACTTACGAAAGCAGGGCCCAGATGCGTCCCTTTTTGTATCATCAGAACGCGCCAAACGCAATCGAATTCGTGCTCACAGTCCGTGCTGGACGCGGATTCCGCGCTGTTCGCGTCGGAAGCTGTAACTCCTGCTGCCAACTACAGTTGCGAAACCGCGGGCGCGGGGGTCGGGTCGGGCATAGTCGCGGGGACCCCAGCATCCGTAGGCCGGGGTAGCTCCAGCAGAGGACCCAGAGGGCACTTAGGAGATAAGCGGGCCAGCTTCGAAGCCACGATCTGCTGGGAGTACTTGGCCATGTAATGGACCACGGTTTCGACGCGGATTTTTATGCTGCCAGCGGGTTTGGTGGAGTCGAGATCGCCGAACTTAAAGAAGAGGGTGCGTGAGGCTTCGACAATTTTCTGCGTGGGCGTGTAAGTGGGTTGGTCCATACCGCATTCGTAGCTCGACAGCCGGATTACGCAGGTGATCCACGGGCAGCGAGTCGCGAACTTGGCGCCCCACATGATTTCATTGGTGTTGCTGCTGTATGAGGACGTCCAAACGTCAGAAATATCAAACGGACTCTTGATGCGCCCACTCCGCAGGTCCTCTTCGAAGAGCCAGTTCATCAGATCATCTTCCCCTGGAAGGTATTGCAGCCACAGGATCGGAAAACCATGGGCCTGTAGCTCAGCTTCGATCTCATGGCCAATTCCCGTGTCCATGTGGTAGGGGCGGGCCAGCACGAGAATGCACGGTTTCTGATTCTGCGCGCACCACTTCAAGATGTCGCGACTCTGCTGCCGGGCCTTGGCGGTAAAACTGTCGAGAGCTTCAAATCCGGCCTGGACAGCCTGTTTTGTCTCTTCCAGGTCAAGATCGAGGACGTCTTTGAGCGAGCTATGCATCTGCTCCACAACCATGTGGCGATCACCGAGGCTAACAAATGGCGACGCATAGATAATCCCGTTTTCGGCAAATATGTCGCGCTCTTTCATGAATCCGGCTTTGATACTTTCGGGACCAGCCATCACGCGGGTGCAGGTGATGGTGTCGACCACATGGCCGTGAAGAATAGAGGGCAGAGTGTGGATCATCGGGCTAAATAGAATGTTGATCTTCTTTTTCTGCCCGAAGATCAATTCACCATAGTGACCGCTGATGCACTTCACTGGATAGCAGCAATCCACGGTCCCACGGCCTTTACCGAATTCACGCCCCTGCTCTTCAGAAGTGTCGGAACTGAAGATGATGTTCTCTGACGACACCCCAAGTGCCTTGAGGAAACCCACCCAGAACTGGGCGGTCGTCCAGATATTCAGCACTTTCGGAATTCCGACGCGCAACTGCGAGCGGTCTTTGACCTTAACCGGAGACGCGACGGAATGCTTCTTTGCGAACCAGGTCGGCAACGTTGGGAAACGCATTTTTTGTCTTCTCGATTCCGGCTTTGATGACTTTCATTTCGTTGAGATCTTCAACCAGCCCCTTCGGGCAGGAGTTGTTAACAATCACCCGCTCCCATCCCGTGCTGAGCGGCACTTTGCTCCACTCACGTCCCTTGCCACCGAGTAACTCCACATCAATGAAGCTACGCTGGCAATTTACTGGACACCAGTGGCAAACCGTATCGGTGGAAGTCGCCGTTTTGTAGGTGAGGTTCTCGATCGAGTCGAAACCGCGAAATGCGGTGCGTCCGCCTTTTTCGGCCCAGTCCAAAGCAACTATCGCCGCGCCAATCGCCCCCGCCTCGCCAGAGTAGGGGTGCACAACCACTTCCGCCTCGGGAATCTTGGACAGAATGAAATCCACCTGGGTCTTCACCACGGCCAGATTCTTGTGGGTTCCGCCTTGTAGGATGTACTTCCGGCCGACCGATTTAAGATTGTTCAAGCCGCCGGCGTAGATCCACACATTGAGCGGAAGGATGGCGCAAAGAGCGGCAAGAATTTCATCCGCCTGCCAACCCTTGCGTTGCTGATTCACGATATCGCTCTGTAGAAAGACACCGCAGCCCATGGAAAGCTGGGGCATGGCAGTGGCTCGAAATGCACCATCGGCCATTTCGTTCATGGGAATGTTGAAGCGCTCGGCCACGCCCTGAAGGAAAGCTCCGTTTCCCGAAGAGCATTGTGAATTCAGCCGGAAGTCCGTCACTGCGCCGTTGTTCAGGATCATGATCTTGACGTCGACGCCGCCGACGTCGCAGATGCAATCCGCGTCCGGAAAATAGTGCAGTCCGGCAGTGGCGTGTGCAATTGTTTCAACCACGGGACAATCAGCGCCGAGAATGTCTTTCAGCAAGTCCTTGCCGTATCCCGTGATCGCCAGTCCCAGAATTTCCCCATTTCCCACTGCGGTTCGAATCTGCCGAAACAGCGACTTGGCATCCTCGATGGGATTCCCCTTGCTGAGTGCGTAACAGGAGAACAGCAGCTCTTTGTCGGGCGAGAGGCAAACTGCTTTGGCGGTGGTAGATCCAAAGTCGCAACCGACGGATACGGGGCCGAGATTCCCAGATGTACGAACTTGAGGCTGTGCAGTCGCGGCATGGTGTCCATTGCCATTGCCGTTACCTTGGCCGTTACCGTTTCCATTTCCGTGGCCGTTGCCATTTCCGCCGTAGCGCGCCTTGAACGACTCGAGTTCTTCAATGTCTTTCCATAGGCCGCCGCGCCCGGCTTTCTTTTTCTCTTCGTGCTGGCCTTCTTCAATCCACCAGCGCAGCTTCTTGGCTCCCAAGTAGATGCCTGTAGAAGGTGGTTCACCCAAAGCCACTTCTACGCATCCCTGCGCCGCATAGTAGAGGGCGTTGTCGGGCACGCAGATCAGCGATTCAGGGTGTTTACCCTCCGGCATCTCCACCTTGCGCTCCTTCCAGAGCTTGGTGAGGTGATGACGCCAGGCTTCCTGCAAGCCGGTGAAGAAAAGATTAGGGCCACCCAGAAGCAAGATCTCTGGAATTGGAGTGTTACCGCGGGTAAGAGTGGCCAGGTTTTGATAGACCACGGCTTCAAACAAAGAGGCGATGATCTCATCCACCGTTACTCCGGCTTTCAGCAGCGTGTTGGCGTCAGCTTCGGCGAAAATGCCGCACTTGCTGCTGATCTTATGTAGCGTGTGCCCGGTGTAACGCATTTTCGCCAGCTGCTCGGTCGCTATTTCCAGCTTGCGCGCAGTCTTTTCGATGAACGTGCCTGTGCCCCCGGAGCACGCGCTCTGCATCAGGACTTGCTTGCTTTTGCTCCCAGAATTTCCGGTGAAGAAGATCGTCTTCATGTCTTCGCCACCGATTTCGCTGACGAAGTGTACTGAGGGGTGGAGTTTTTCGACGGAGGCAGCTACAGCCACAACTTCCTGAATGACTTTCCCTCCGACCAGTGGCGCGATCAGTCCCGCTCCTGACCCGGTGAAAAAGATGCGGTCACGCTCCGGAGTAAGACCATGCTCGCTTTCCAGGCGTCCCAGAAAGTCCAGGATTTTTTCCGCCTGTTTGGTGTTGTGGCGCTCATAGGCCTTCGCCAACACCTCGCCGCTTGCGGAAGCAATCACATATTTGCACGTGGTGCTACCCACATCGATGCCGCAAAGTTTTGCGCCGCTCGCCTCGACAGACGTTTCCCGCGTGGCATGCGATTGCACAGAGAAGGAGCCGTCCAGCGGCTGAATCTGGACCAGACCGTCAGTGGCCATATATGAGTTAGCCTCTTTCCGATTTTGGGTTCGTTTACCTTCGCTGTTAAGCTCTTGCCACTCCGCAGTTGCGGGCCAAGTGCGTGACGTAGTTCGAAGCCATACCAGCGTAGCCGAGATGCGGCACCTTATACGTTGCGCGCCTTACCTCAGGATGCTTGGCTTCGTATTTTCGAATGGCTTCGACTGTAAGTCCGGTCTTGTTCATCACATCTTCGAACTCCGCATGAGCCCGTTTTTTTGCCTCGGTCAGGATCATCTGGCAGCGGGACAAAGCATGAACTTCGGCGTCGCCCTTCACTTCGATTGGCGCATAGAGCAAGTCGGGATACTTCCCCAGAACGTTCGCCATTGAACCAATCGACATGGTGTTGGGCATGCACGAATACGGTGAAAGTTCGCAAATCATGTGCGCTTTTTTATGGTGATAGGCGTGCAGTGCCTTTCCAATCAGCATGTGGCCTTCGCCACCACGCAGTTCGAAGTGATAGAACGGTTCCGCCAGTTCCTTGAGTTCTACCTGATCCGGCAATTCGTTTGGAAGATTCGCCAAAGCCTTGCGGAAGCGGTTGTAAGTCCCGCGATAGACCTTCTCCAGTCCTTGCAGAGCCATGTGCTGCAACTGCGGATGCTTCGACTTCGAGTTCCGGTGCTCCAGTTTGCGGATCTCGGGATGCAATAGGTAATGCAGCCACACAGCGACCGGCGGAGGCACAACTTCTGACTGCTCCTGTTCCAACCAGCGTTTAATGTTGTAGTTACCGTCTCCTTCGTGGGTTTGAAGCCAAAACTCCCCGGTCACTTTGACCTTGGCTTTAACCCGTAGATGGTCGACTTCAATGGCATCCCACTTCTTGCGAACCTCGCGCAGCGCTTTAGTGAAGTAGTTGCTCATCAGATGCCAAGCGAGGGTGCCGTACTTTTTGCCCCGATCGGGACGATGGAGGAAGACCTCGTACAGATACTCGACACTGTCTTTCAGAACCGCGTCGGTTTGACCAGGATTCACCTCGTACGGCCGAGTCAGATACTCGAGGTCGACCAGCAGGTCACCGCAAAGAATCGACCAGATCAAACCCAGGCTCATGGGCAAGTTGATCTCCAGGCCGCCGCCATCCGCTGAACCCTGGTCCAACTCATCCTGCGCAAGGAGGAAGAGGCGGAAATCGCGCAAACCTAGGCCGTCTAAGGCCATGGTGTAAGACTCGTGATATTGGCCAAAGCGGCACGGACCACAGGCGCCAGCCGTGAGGTAGACAAACTTTTCGTTCACCTCGTCCTTACCGTGCGCAGCGACTTCCTTCTTAAGGAAGTTGACTAGGCTGCCAGTCGTGAAGATGGTTGGGCAGCAGGCGCCGGTATCAATCAGTTCCTTGCCTGCGTCCAGGTCATCGCGCGCAATATTGGGCAGCGGCTCAGCGTTATATTTCAGATTGCGCAGCACCCCCTGCATCAGACGCTCGTGCTTCCACGTGAGCCCGCCGTAGAGGATTGTTGTCTTCTCCCGCTGGGCGCGAGTAAAGGGCCGTGGCTTATAGGCGGTGTAAGGGGCAATAGTGGCCAACTGTGCCATGTCGTTTCTCCTTCTCAGAACCTGGTCTGAGCGAACGTTAAGGAATCGTGTGAACTGCCGAGCGCCTCGAACGACAACCCGTCCTCGCGGACAAGGATTTCGGTTCTAGGCACCGGAAACCTCCACAGTCATTTCAACCACGGGTACGAGTGGACGCGGATGTTCCTGTTCCCAGTGACGGGCAAGCGAAGGATGATGTAGCCCATGGCGGCGAATGCACTGAATTACCACGACAAAGAATGCGGCGCCAACCAGCTGGGCAAGAATTGGAATGTGCAAGGCTGTGATCAGACCGTAACGGTCTGCCACGCGGCCGATCACGATTGGAGCGATAGCCATGGACAAGAGATTCACAAACAGATAATAAAATCCCAGCGCGGTCGCATGCCCGCGCGATGGTACCAAATCATGAATCGTGGCTGTAAGGGGGCCATGATACCAGCTTAGGAAGAATGCGCCCAGCCCAAATGCAAGCAGAAAATGGACCTTGCCGGTCGCGTGTAAAGCATAGAAGATTGCGGGCGCGCCCAGCACGAAGCCTATAGGAATGATCACTGCGCGTCCCCAAGGGCGAATGCGGGCCATGTGATCGGATAGATAGGCTCCTGTCGTGATGCCCACGGCCCCTCCCACAACAATGACTAGCCCAAGAGCCAATCCCGCTTCCCGAGCGCTGAAGCCTTTGTATTCCTGAACGAGATCTGGGCCCCAGACAATGTAGGCGTATCCCGCAAAACTGCCGAACCAGCCACTTACTAAGAGAGCCACGAATGCTGGGACCCGCAATAGTTCGCCCAGCGACATCTTCTTGCCGTGCGACGGCGGTAGCGTGACGCTTTTCGGGAGAGTCAAGGCAGTTAACCCCAGAATCAGGCCGGGCACGCCGACCAGGAAGAAAGCCGGCCGCCAACCAAACGATTGCGCCATAACTCCGCCCAGCGCAATACCGGTCGCCCCGCCGATAAACATTCCGGTGTCGAAGGCTCCCTGAACGCGTGCACGGACCTCCCGCGGGAAAGTAGCACTAATTACGGCCGCACCAGCAGGGGTATAAGCGGCTTCGCCTACTCCTACCAATGCCCGTGCCGCTAGCAAGGAGCGGAACGACCCGGCCAGCCCGCTAAAGAAAGTGGCGGTGCTCCAAAACAGCACTCCCGCGCTGATTACGGCGCGACGGGAAATGCGGTCGGCGAGCATCCCCAGAGGGAAGCTGGCCAGCGAAAGGACCACCGTAAAAGCGGTGGCTAAGTACCCAAGCTGCACAAAGGAAAGCGGAAAGTCGCGGCGAATGGCTGGGAATAAAGAAAAAATGATCTGCCGGTCAACATAGTTCACAAAGTTGACCAGCATCAGAATCAATAGCACACGCCACTGCGTCCGGCTGAAGTTGCTTAGTTTCATTGAGGATCTATCGCTCTTAGTGCTTGTGGAATCGCGCAGTCACACTAATCCCCGCTGCAGGATTCCCGCGACGCAGGTGATTAAAGACCGTGCGCGCCCCAATTGGCAAGCGACAAAGACCGACATTGTACGTCAGTCTGGGGCAATCCGGTTAGTTCGCCGCCTCCGCTCATTGCTTCCATGATGTAACCAGAGTAGACTCTGCGCCAAACTCGGGGTTCTTAGCGAGGAGATTGGGGATGGCGAGGGGAGGTCCGCAACTGCGTCCGGAGGTCGACGCCCCACGAGCCGATGTGCTCGATTCCTGGAAGGAGATCGCGGTCTACCTGAAGCGAGAAGTCCGCACCGTTCAGCGCTGGGAGAAGAATCTAGGCCTGCCCGTTCGCCGCCTCTCGCGTGACAAGCAGGGAGCGGTATTCGCTTACAGGTCCGAAATCGATGCCTGGTGGCGGGAGCGCGAAACCCAGATCGGCGACGCGAAGACCGAAGACAACGGAAGCGAGGAGGTTCAGGCCTCCTTTGCGGCGCATGAACTGGACTCCGTAGCTGCGAAATCAGAGGGCTCTCATCCAACCGTGCGGCGACGCTTGACGGTAGTGCTCGCCGCGCTTGCGGTGGCTGCCGCTGTCAGCCTGCCATTCGCCTGGCGCTATGCAAGAGACTTGTTCTGGCCATCCCCACTCAGGTTAGTGGTATTGCCCTTCAAGAACCTGAGTGGTGGGCCCGAGACCCAACGCGTCGCGGACGGACTAACCGAGGAGATGTTTACCCGCCTGGGCCAGCTGCATCCCGAACGGCTGGCGGTGGTCGAGTTGGCCCCTGCCGATGCCGCTTTACCCTTTGACCAGATCGGTAAGAGGTTCAAGGCGAACTACATATTGGAAGGGAGCGCGCGGAGCGAGGGGCAAAGATTGGTCATTACCTATCAGCTCGCGTTGGTGAAAGACCGAACCAGCGTTGGGGGCGGACGATATGAGCCCGACCTGCGCGCTCCCCAGGAAATCATTCCCGTCCAGATTCAAGTGGCCGGTGACATCGTAAAGAACGTGCTCAACGAGCTGCCTGTACACTTGGGTTCTGCGCACCAGGTAAACCAGGCGGCCTACGAGGCTTACCTGACCGGGCGTTATCTCTGGAACCGGCGCACAACGGAGAGTCTCACCAGCGCGCTCGCTTACTTTCAGCAGGCAATTCAGGCAGATCCCAGTTATGCACCATCGTATGCGGGCTTGGCGGATTGCTATTCCTTGCTGGGGTCTGCGCCATACACTGCCTTGCCTCCGCTCCAGGCCTTCCCGAAGGCGGAAACCGCGGCTCGAAAGGCACTCGAAATTGACGAGACTCTGGCCGAAGCCCATGTCTCGCTCGGGTATTCCGAGTTGGTATATGACCGGAATTTTCCCCAGGCGGAGAAGGAGTTTCAGCGCGCCCTGCAACTGCGGCCAACCTATGCCACTGCCCACCAATATTACGGCTATTATTTGACCGCCATGGGCCGACTCGACGAAGCCATCGCGGAGCGAAAACAGGCCCAGGAGTTGGAGCCGGCTTCTCCGCTGCTCAACTCAGCGCTGGGCGAGGCCTACTACCAGGCCAGAAAATTCGACCTCACCATCGCTCAGAACCAGAAGTCACTCGTTTTGGATAAAAGTTACGCCATAGCCCTGATCAATCTGGGACGGGCCTTCGAGCAGAAGAGGATGTATCCAGAAGCATTGCAGGCCTTTCAAAAGATCCTGGCCTTCGTTCCCGACGACCCTGTCCTTCTTGCCCTGATCGCCCATGACTATGCTGTTTCAGGACGAAAAGCGGAAGCTCGTGCCATTGTTGCCAAGCTCCAGCAGATGAGCATCGCGAGATACATACCAAGCGTTTATATTGCATTGATTTACACCGGCCTCGACGAGAACGATGAAGCTTTCCGCTGGCTCGATAAAGCCTTTGATGAACGGTGCGAATATCTGGTGTACTTGCCCACCGAACCGCTAGCCGATCCACTTCGCAACGATCCAAGATTTGCCCGGCTCCTGCATCGCCTGGGGCTGAAGGCGTAGGAGCGAAACTCCGAGAAGCTCTCGATTACTGCGGGAATTTGTCCTAACGGACAGGTAACCAGCTCGTCGGTTACGGGGCCGATTGGCGCCGATCTCGCGGCAGTTCGTAACTTGTCGTCCCTTCGGCTCCGACCTAGCCTTATTGCTATGTCGGCGCTGTCTCTTTTGTTCTCCTCCGACGAGGAGACCTCGCACGCTCTGATCCAAACTCTTCAACAGCTTGAGCTGGAAGTCGAGCACTGTCCGGAGATCTTTGCTGCAGTGGAAAAGATCACCAGCCGAAGCTTCGACATTATTGTTTGCGACTGGCAGGAAGGACTTGAAGCCGCGTTCCTGCTTAAGTCGGCCCGAGAATTGAAAGCCAATAGCGGCGCGTTCACCATCGCTGTGGCCGACGCGGATTCCGCAAGTGCAGCCCGCGAGGCGGGCGCAAATTTCGTTCTCCGCCTACCGATCGTTCCGGAAAAGGCCAAGTATGCCTTGCTAACTTGCGACGAGTTCCTTCGGCATATGCGGACCTGGTTGCCCAAACTGGGCTTCCCGACCGCGGAAGAGACTGCCTCTCAGAGCGCGGGTCACAAGTCGAGGTTCCCAAATGAGAAAGACCAAGCGAAACCGGCGACAGCACGTACTCATCGGCCCTCCCCTCCCTTACGCGGTGAGGTCACCCGCATTCCTGCACCGGCTCCCGCAATCCCGAACTTCGAGGATCATGCTTCCCACTTCGGAATTCAAACCCTGTTTTCCACCCTAGCGGAAAGTGAACCTGACGAAAAACCGCGAAGCAGATATAGCAGGTCTTTGCTCACCACAGCATTGGGTGTAGCTCTGCTCTCCGCCGGTTACGTGTTCAGCGAACCTTTACGGAATCAGTCCGTGACCATTGCAGTGGCCAAGATCTACGGGCGCGCTTTGGAGAAGACCCACGTCTGGTTAGACAGAAGTAACAACGAAACGCCCCCGCCCTCCCAAGTAGCACAGAACGATAGCCTCGTGTCACCCCATGCGCGGACTGGATCCCTGCATATCCGGATCACGCCAGTGCCCGAATCCTCTGCACCAGCCCAACCCACACCCAACGGCAGCCAGCCGCCGTTGTCATCGGCCGAGATCCATCCGGCCCTTGTGGCGATTAACGTCACTCACATCCCGAACAGTCTGCAGGCGCCGATCCAGGCCAACCTGCGCGATGTTTCCTCCAGAGTTACCTCGTCCCTCCTGGGCTCACTGGAGCCCGTGACTCTGTCCGAAGAGCTTGCCCAAAAGCTGGTGCTACAAAAGGTTTCGCCCAGCTATCCCGAGCGGGCGTTGAAGGCGGGATTGCAAGGGTCAGTGGTTCTCCAGGCGTGGATCGCCCGGGATGGCACCATCCGCGACTTGAAGCTGATTCGCGGCTCTTTTCTTTTGGGCCAAGCTGCTTATAAAGCCGTCAGACAATGGCGCTACCAGCCCTATCTGCTGAACGGTCAGGCAGTCGAAACCCAAACCTACGTGACGGTGGATTTCCGGCTACCTTAAGCACAGTCGCCATCCGGCATTAGATACCCCGCACCTTCAGAATTAACCAGTTCACAATCTTTTACATCGTTTTACCCCCCATTGACACATGCGCTGGGCCGCTAAACTATGTTTCGTAGCGTCACTATGAAGCTGAAGCGCAATTGGAACGAGCGAACTCGACTGATACTGACCCTGGAGCTCGCCGTAGTTCTGCCCGCCGCCGCCCTTGTGATTCTGAGCGCATGGCACTTGAACCATATTCAGCGCGACCGGGCTGTCGAAGCTGCCATCCAGCGCGACTTCAGCCAGGTCCTGGCGATTTCCGAGAAGCACATCAACCACAAGGCTTACGATTTGGCGGACGATGTTCGAAACGATTTCCCGTCTCCGGGGCAAGCCTGCAGTGTAAATCTGGATAAACTTCTCGCCGCGCATCCCTACATCGCCCACGTCTTCCTGTACGACCCCAAGAACGGGCTGATATTTCGCTCCCAGCCCCACCGGCTGCAAGAGCCCGAATTCCGGGCCGAGGCCGATGAGTTTTCCAGAATGGCCGACATGTGGATGAAGATCGAGTTCGATGATTTCTCGAAGAAATTGGCAAGGATGGAGAAAAAGGGCACCCCTTACGTCTGCGAGGGGACTTGGGCATCCCGAGGGGACAAACATTTGTACCAGACCGCAGCATATTTTCTGAAAACGGATGAGGCAAGCGGACGCAAGGTTATCGCCGGCATAGTGTTCGATGCCGAGTACCTTCGCGATCACTTCTTTCCGGAGATGCTCGAGGACGTGATAAATCACAACCTCAGCGAGGGCCAGAGCAATTCCAGCCATGCCGTGATGATGGTTCACGCCAAGAGCGATTCAGCTCCGATGGCAGCCTCGGTCGGATGGGACGGCGGGCTCCCAGAGGTGGAACGCAATATGGAAGGGGCGTTTCCCGGGCTGGCTCTCGCGATTAAATTGCGTGGCACCACCTTAGAGGCCATCGGCCAACGCTTCGTGCGGACTAGCTTCTTGATCCTCGCGGGCCTATCCCTGCTGTTAGCCGGTGGATTGGTACTGACCTACCGCAACGTCAGCAAGGAGATGGCGCTGGCACGGGTAAAGTCAGATTTTGTCTCCAACGTTTCGCACGAGCTCAGGACTCCTCTCTCCTTGATCCGGCTGTATGCCGAAACCCTTGAAATGGGGAGGCTGACTAGTCCGGAGAAATATCAGGAATATTACTGCATTATTCGCAAAGAGAGCGAGCGTCTCACTGCGCTGATCAACAACATCCTCGACTTTTCACGGATCGAGGCTGGGCGCAAGGAATATGACTTCCGCGAAACTGACATGCGCGAGCTGGTGCATAACACGCTCGATTCTTATCGCTACCAGATCGAGCAACACGGTTTCACCTTTGAAGAAAAGATAGACGAAGTGCCTTCTCTCCGCGTGGACCGCGAAGCCATGGCTCGGTCCCTGGTGAATCTGGTCAATAACGCGCTCAAGTACTCGCAGGACAGAAAGTACATCGGCGTCAACCTATATCGAGAGAACGGATCGGTGAAGTTGGAAGTAATTGACCACGGGATCGGCATACCCCGTCAGGAACAGCAAAAGATTTTCGAGAAGTTCTATCGCGTCGGGGACCCGCTGGTCCACAACACTAAGGGCAGCGGATTGGGTCTTTCCCTGGTACGTCATATCGCGCAGGCCCATGGTGGCGAGGTTGTTGTCGACAGCGCGCCGGGACAGGGCAGCAAGTTCACCATCACCTTGCCCGTCGCTCGGAGAGAGAACGGAAGCAAGGCAGCCTCGGCATGAACGCCGGCAAGGGAGAGCGGGCAGTGACAAACATCAAATCAGCCGTCGAGTCTCCAGCAAAGGCAAAAACCGGTAGCGGAGAGCGTGAGATGCCCAGAATCCTGATCGTCGAGGACGAGCCCAACATGGTGGCCGGTCTGCGCGACAACTTTGAATTCGAAGGCTACCACGTCATCACCGCGCCGGATGGCATTGCCGGTCTGGAGCGCGCCCTGAATGAAGCGCCCGACCTCGTCATCCTCGACGTCATGATGCCCCGCATGAGCGGGCTCGATGTCTGCAAGCAGCTTAAGAGCAAACGGCCCTCGATCCCTGTGATCATGCTCACCGCCCGAGGTCAGGAAATCGATAAAGTAGTGGGACTGGAACTGGGCGCGGACGACTATGTAACCAAGCCATTTTCCATCCGCGAGCTTTTGGCTCGGGTGAAAGCCGTTCTCCGTCGCGCACGCGCCGTTCCCAAAGAACAGGACCGCTATACCTTCGGAGACGTTGAGGTGAACCTGCGCAGTTGCCAGGTAACGCGTAGCGGCAAGGCCCTGGATTTCTCATCGAAGGAGTTTGAACTGCTCAAGTACTTCCTCTGTCATTCGGGGGAGACGCTGACTCGCGACCGCTTGCTGGAAGAAGTCTGGGGCTACGATCGCTTTCCGACTACACGCACGGTGGACGCGCATATTGTCCGCTTGCGCCAGAAGATTGAGCTTAAACCCGAAGAGCCTCGTTTCATTCTGACCGTGCACGGCACTGGTTATAAGTTCGTTGGCTGAACGGTGAAATGATGATGTCCGACACTGGCAAAATTCGTATTGGGCCCGCTCTGAATAGCATCGGGGTCGTCCCCTCGGGCCAAGCGCAAGCCGGACGCCCCGCCCGCGTGGACGATAGCCAACTCATCCGCGAGGCGCAACTGGGCAACACTGCCGCCTTCGAAGAATTGGTGCGGCAATACGACCGTGCGGTCCTGCGCCTGGCGGTTCATCTCACTGGCTCGCAAGAAGACGGTCAGGACATTTATCAGGAAGCGTTCCTACGCGCGTACATAAATTTGGCACGATTTCGTTTTGAGTGCTCCTTCTATACCTGGATCTACCGCATCGTTACGAATCTTTGCCTCGATCACCTGCGCAAGAGGAATTCTCGCGGCCGGGACCTGACCACAACCATTTCTCCGGATGGCGAGGAAGAAGAACTGCTAGACCGAGTGCCCGATCACCGAGCCGACGCTAGCCCGGAACGCAGCCTGGCAGGCCGGGAGTTGCGGGGATGCATCGTCCGCGCCCTAGCCCGGCTCTCCGCTCGCGAGCGCATGGTATTCGAATTGAAGCACTACCACGGGATGAGATTGCGGACCGTCGCAGGCATCCTGAATACCACCGAAGGCACAATCAAAAACACTCTGTTTCGCGCCACACATAAACTACGCACAGAACTCGCCGAGGTTCGTTGACCAGAACATGGCGCTGTCTTCGCTTCGGTGTCATCGCCGGGAACAAGGGGGCTATGCCGCGCCAAAAGTCTGTTTGTACTGCTCCCAATGATGTCGAACTTCTTCCATGATGCGCTGGTATTCGGGATCGCCGCGTAGACTATCGTAGTTCCTGTCCTTCTGAAACCACGGATAATTGTGGTTACCAACTTCCACGGCCCGGCGGAGCCAGGCGAGCGCTTGTTCTCTCTCTCCAAGCAGTGCATGTACGGCTCCCGTCCAATACGCGTAGTCTCCATCGATGACGTCTGTGGGGCGAGCTCGTGAGATCTTTGGATCTATTTTGTCCCGTTGACCTCGCGAAGCATACAGAAATGCCGCCATCATCTGAGGAGATCCATCACCACTGTTGCCACTGAGTTCCACGGCCCGCTCCAGCACCGGCTCAGCCTCATCGAACTTGCCCTGGTAGTAAAGGAACTTGCCCAGGAAGGCCATCGCCTTGAACTGATTCGGATTCTCCGCCAATGCCTGCCTCATCTCTTGTTCCGCCTCCGATGCGCGTCCGAGGTAAAGGAGCATACGGGCATGCATCCAGTGGATTCGCGTCGTCGTTGGGTTCAACTCCTCGCTGCGGCGGTAAGCTTTTTCAGCCAGATCATCCAGACCGGCATAGTGATACTCGTAGCCCAGGTGATCCCACACCCTTTCCGAGTTGGGAGCCATAACCACTGCCCGCCTCAACGTTGAAATCGACTCCATATTCCGGCCCTGCTCGGACAATATTGCCCCGAGATTGATCAGCCCCTCCGTCAAATTCGGATTTAATTCCAGCGCCCTCCGTTCCGTCTTCTCGGCTTTCGCGAGATTTTGCGCCGCATTCTCCAGAACATCAGCGCTTTCCAGGCCATAGAGCAATCCCAACAACGCGTAGGCATCGGCAAAATTTGGGTCTAATGCTATGGCTTGCTCGAGAGCACGTTGTCCCTGGTGTAGACTCTCCAGGCTCGTGCGCATGTAGTATTCATTCATGTAAAAACGCGCCTGAAGATACAGGTTGTAGGCTTCCGGCGACGTCGTCGGCTTCACCGCCAGTGATTCCTGCTCCTTGCCAGAAACCTGCACCCGCAATCCCTCCACTACCTTCTGCGCCACTTCATCCTGGAACTTCAGCATGTCGTCAGCCCGCAGATCATAATGTTCTGCCCATCGCATCGCGCTATTTTGCCGATCGACCAGTTGAACTGAGACCCGCATAACGCCCGCCACGCGCTGGTAAGTGCCGTCCAGAATCGAATCCACTCCAAGTTCCTGCGCGGCTTTGCCCGGGTCGGCGGGCTCTTTGGCGTATTTCAAGACCGCGCTCGTGGGTCGCACCGCAAGATTTTGCAGCGATGCCAGCCGCGTGATGATGGCGTCAGTCATGCCAATGCCCCAGGATTCTTCACTTGGGTGAAGGGAAAGATCGCGAAAGGGCAACACCGCCACGCTCCGCACCGCCGGTTGCGACGCGGGTGTGCTTACCCCTGGCATCCCTGAAGGCTTCTGCGAGGAAGCCCACCGCCAAACGCCAAACGCTCCCAATAACACGACTGATGCAGCGGCAATGGCGACCTTCTTTCCCACACCGCTCGGGTGCCGACCTTCTTCTAAATACACGGCAGAAGTCCGCCCCGAGTCCGATTCCCGCTTCAGACGTTGCAAGTCAGCCCGCATTTCCGAAGCGTGCTGGTAACGGAGATTCCTGTCCTTTTCCAGTGCCTTGTTGATGATTCGTTCCAGCTCAGCTGGCAAGTCTGGATTCAGCCTCGCTGCGGGTACGGGTGGGCGTTCCAGAATTGCATTAAATATGACGGCAGAACTTTCACCCCGAAAAGGCAGCGTCCCGGTTGCCATCTCATAAAGAACTGCCCCAAACGAGAACAAATCTGTACGAGCGTCCAAGTCTTTGGCTCGTGCCTGCTCGGGCGACATATAGGCGACCGTGCCGAGGGTGGCTCCAGGACTAGTGAGATGCTCCTCGCTCAATGCGGTCTCTTGTTCCGTTGCCATTGCGGCTTCGCCCAGCCGGTCGCCAACGGGGGTTAGCTTCGCCAATCCGAAGTCGAGAATCTTGGCGTGCCCGCGTTTGGTCAAAAACAGATTAGCCGGCTTGATGTCGCGGTGGACGATTCCTTCGGCGTGAGCAGCATCGAGGGCGTCGGCAATCTCGATCCCACACGAAAGCACCATCTCCATTTCCAGCGGTCGGCCCGTGATGCGGTGCTTCAGTGTGGTTCCATCCAAGAACTCCATGGCGATGAATGGCTTGCCATCTTGCTCGCTGATTTCGTAGATGGTACAGATGTTGGGATGATTCAGGGCGGAAGCCGCCTTCGCCTCACGTTGAAATCGGCTCAGAGCTTGCGGATCCCTGGCTACATCGTCGGGCAGGAATTTGAGCGCTACGAAGCGGCCCAGCTTGATGTCCTCAGCCTTGTACACCACACCCATCCCGCCCCCGCCCAACTTCTCGAGGATGCGGTAGTGTGAAATGTTTTGTTCGATCAAATGGCTGAACTCCCCTCGGGGAAGCAATGTTAGGGACGGTGGCTGGGTAAGTCAACGGAAGCGGTAACTTAGGATATTCTTGGCACAACACCGGACCGCATGTTCTCCCAACCCAAATCGTCTTTCCCCGCGCAATTCGATGCAAACGAACCTGACCTGGTCCGAATTCCCGCGGGTTGGTTCCTAATGGGCTCGGAAATCGGCCAGGACAACGAACGTCCGGTGCACCGCGTATGGGTAGATGAATTTTTACTAGCGGCTTGCCAGTTGACGAAGGTGGAATACGCTCGTTTTCTCGACGCCACCGGAACGGAAGCCCCGCCCTTCTGGCATGACCCCAACTTCAATCATCCTCAACAGCCGGTAGTGGCAGTCTCCTGGTTCGATGCTGCGAATTATTGCGAGTGGCTTAGCCGCGTTACTGGCCAGCACTATCGCCTGCCCACGGAAGCCGAGTGGGAACGCGGCGCGCGTGGTGGAATCGAAAACAAACTTTTTCCCTGGGCCGACGCCCCGCCCGAGTCATTACCCGATTATGAACGCCGCTGGAAGAACGGCCCAGAACCGGTTGCGCGGTATACGCCCAATGCCTTCGGCCTCTACGACATTTGCGAGAACGTGCACGAGTGGTGTAGCGACTGGTACCAGTCCGATTACTATGCCGCCTCTCCCGAGCGCAACCCGCCGGGACCGGAAACCGGTCAGCGGCGGGCTTCTCGCGGAGGCTCCTGGCGCCATCACATCAAAGTGACACGCTGCGCCGCGCGCTCGAGTATCCCTCCAGAATTCCACTACGCAGACTACGGCTTTCGCGTGGCGTGCACGCCGTAGCGCTACGAGGGCCAGTCCAGGCAACTGCTTTTTCTCTGCGCCTCGAAGTACTTAACCCTAACTCTGCACTACAATCACAAGCTCGTCCAACGTTCGCCACCGGGGACCATAATGTTTCAACCTGACCTGCTGCAGGGCAAACGCATCCTCATCACTGGCGGCGGCACCGGATTAGGCAAGGGCATGGCTCGTCGTTTCCTCGAGCTCGGAGCCACGGTCTATATCTGCGGCCGCCGCAAAGCGGTACTGGCTGAGACCGAAGCCGAATTACGCGCAGCCACGAAAGCTAAGATCGATTCTTTCTCGTGCGACGTGCGAAACCTGCAAGCTGTCGAGGAAATGATCGAGACCATCTGGAAAGATGGCGGCTTGGACGTGGTAGTGAACAATGCCGCAGGAAATTTTCTGGCGCGAACGGAAGAGCTCTCACCTCGCGCTTTCGATGCCATCATCGGAATCGTGCTGATGGGCACGATCAATGTCACCATGGCCTGCGGACGCCGCTGGCTCAAAGCGCAGCGTCCCGGCGTAATGCTGAACATCGTGGCTAGCTATGCTTCGAGTGGCTCGGCCTATGTTGTCCCGTCCGCCATCTCCAAATCCGGTGTCGTCGCGCTCACTAGAAGCCTAGCGGTGGAGTGGGGGAATCGCGGCATCCGGATGAATGCTATTGCTCCTGGGCCGATTCCCACCGAAGGAGCATTCTCGCGTCTATTGCCGCGGCCGGAACTTGAACAATTTGCCCGGGAGCGCAATCCCATGAACCGCTTCGGCAGGGTCGAAGAACTGGCCGACCTCGCCGCATTTCTGGTAAGCGACGGCTCCGCTTACATCAACGGTGAAATCGTCACGATGGACGGCGGCGAATGGCTCCAGGGCGCGGGCGAATTCACCGCCTTAGGCAGGATGCTCACCGACAAAGAATGGCAAGCAATGAAGCCTCGCAAATCACCGAAAGAATAGCCATGTCAGATCGCTGGTTCAGGGGCGCGTCGTGCCCGTACCCACCAGCCAACGGAAAAACATATTCACCAGGCTGAGCACGATCGCTCCCCAGAAAGCTGAGCTGAATGTGTCTACGCGGAAACCGGGCACGATTGCCGACGCCAGTTCAAGCATGACCGCATTGATGATCAGCCAGAAAATGCCGAGCGTCAGCAGGGTGAGAGGAAAGGTGACAATCTTCAGGAAAACTCCGAGCGTTGCATTCACAAATCCGATCACCAAGGCAGCGATCAGGGCCGCCACTGGCCCGCCCACGTGAAAACCTGGCACCAGCCGCGCCACCAGCCATACTGCCAGTGCACTAAGCGCCCAGTTCAGCAGATGTCTCATACGGCCGTTCTCCTCCACGGCACGCCGACTATAGACTTCCGGGCGGTTGAGCGCAACCTGGGATACAAACTGTTATCACCAACAGCGCCCTGGCGGGCGAGAACCGACTCAGACCGAACTAAGTAGGGAGTGCGCCACACAGGCGCCTATTTCGTGCCCAAAACCGCCTTCGACTCCAGCTTCTCGAACACGTCTTCGGCGCGCCGTAGGGCCGCTTGCACGTTGTCACAGATATTTTCGCGGCCGATCACTTCTTCGAATTCGGCTTGACGAATGAGTCGCGCCGGCTGCTCCCTCGCGCCGCAGAGAATAAGTGTCCGCTTGGTCGCGTGCAATTGACGCGCCATTTCTTCCAGCGCGAACAGTCCGGTGGCGTCGATGGCTGTCATGTTACGCAGGCGCAGAATCACCACGGGGGGCAACTGGTGCATCTTCTCCGTTACCACTGAAATCTTGTCCGTGGCGCCGAAGAGAAATGGCCCGTGGATGCGAAAAATAGTCGCATAATACGGAATGTCTTTGTCCTGCAAAATGTGGACCTGACCATCACGGACATAGTCATCCGTGACTTGCGAGACGGTCGTGGTGCTGGCCACCCGGCCAATGAACAGGAGGGCGGCCAGGATCATCCCAGCTTCGACCGCCACCGTAAGATCCGCAAACACGGTTAGCGCAAACGTCACCAGCCAGACGCTGATATCGGTCTTGGTCAGCTTGAGCAGTTGCGGGATTTCACGCCACTCGCCCATGTTGTAAGCCACGATCATCAATATTCCTGCCAGCACTGCCATGGGAATGTAGTTGGTGAGCGGAGCCGCAAAGAGTAGAACGCACACCAGTGTCAGAGCGTGAATCATTCCCGCGACTGGGGTTTTGGCCCCAGCCCGGATGTTGGTCGCGGTCCGGGCGATGGCGCCGGTAGCCGGAAGTCCGCCGAAGAAGGGCGAAACTACGTTGGCCACGCCCTGCGCCACTAATTCGACGTTGGGATTGTGGTGATCATGGCTCATGCGATCTGCCACGACCGCCGACATCAGCGACTCGATAGCTCCCAACATCGCGACCGTAAAGGCTGGCCCCAGCAGACCGTGAATCAGATCGCTGTGAAAGTGTGGCACTGCGAAGTGAGGCAACCCGCTTGGAATCCCGCCAAAGCGAGTCCCAATGGTCTCGACCGGCAGTTTGAGGACAAACACCGCGGCCGTGCCAGCAAGCATGGCCACGATCGGTCCAGGAATGCGGCTTGAAGCCGCGCGGCACAACAACATTGCAACTACGGTGCCGACAGCGAGGATAGTCCCTTCGTACGACAAAGTATGAAAGTTCTTCGCGATCGCCTCCATCCGCAGCCAGAACACGCCTGGAACTTTGTCGATGTGGAGTCCGAAAAAGTCCTTAAGCTGAGTGCTGGCAATCAGTACCGCAATACCGTTGGTGAAGCCGACAACCACAGGACGCGGAATAAACTTTACTGCCGTTCCCATGCCAGTCGCGCCCAGAATCACGAGCAGAATACCCGCCAGTACCGTGCACATGAACAGGCCGTCCACGCCGTGTGCAGCCACGATCCCGGCGACAACCACAACGAAGGCGCCGGTCGGCCCACCGATCTGGGTTTTCGATCCACCCAGCGCTGAAATCAGAAATCCGGTCACGACGGCACAGTAAATTCCGGCTTGTGGAGTGAGCCCTGAGGCGATGGCAAAAGCCATGGCCAGCGGCAGGGCTACCAGGCCAACCGTCACTCCCGCAGCCAGATCGTGTACAAACTTGTTCAGGTTGTAATCGCGCAGGCAGAGGACAGACTGCGGAACCCAGCGATCGTCCAGGCTTACCAATGGAAGAGCACGGTCCATAAATGCTTGATTATGCCAGTAGGGTGCTACGGATGGCAGTGGATAGTCCAACACCGAGGTATTAACCCCGTTTGGCTAGCGGGAATTCTGGCACCAGGTTGTCCGACAAAAGAAAGTAGCCAGATCGGTTGCCCCAACCTGGCCTCTGAAAAGCGATGAACTACTGACCTCCCTTTATCGCACTCCCGCGATAGCGTTCATCAAGGCGTCGATATCAGCGCCTAGATCCTTGCCGTCCGTCCCTTTGTTCTCATAGGGGCTTGAATCCAACAGGTGATAATCGCCACCGTTCCCTTGGTTATAGTTGACGAATTCGACCGCGCCCGGGTCGATCGGAAAATAATTCTGTGGCGGCCACTTGGATACCGGAAAAGCCGCGGGGCTCGCAATAATTGCATTATTGCTGAAGCTATAAGTGCTAAAGCACTTGGCGAAACTTATAACTGGGACATCAGAGAAGGCGCAGTCGGTCGATCCGCCGCCGCTCGACCACACCGGATATCGGCCAGCCACACCGACGTTGTTGGTGAAGTTAAATCCCCACATCGAAGGGTTCCTTATGTCATTGCGCAGGATGAGAACGTGGCCGTCGGGGTCAGTGAAGCCCGTGATGTGGTTAATGGTGACGCTGTTGAGCACGTTTGCCTTCCAACCGTTCGACACATGGACTAGCGTGCCGTAGCCCGCGTACCGACTGGCGTTGATATCATCCACAGTTACGTCGTGGATGCTGTAGCGCGCTCCGGCCAGGGCTGCGGCTCCATTAGTGCCGTTGCCGGACATACACGTGCAAATCTGGAAGCCGCTGCCGACGTGACTGATCGTGTTGTAGCGAATCGTGACATCGGTTACCTGACAAATTGGACATACGTTCGTGCCTATTAGAGTCTGCTGGTTCTTGGGCGTAAGCAAAATTGAAAAACCTGTCTGCGTGAATCCACCCCAGCTATTCTCCAGTACGTTGCCTTCGAAAAGCACACGCTGCGCGTTCTTCAGTTCAAAGTGGTTCTTGACGATGAAAGGATTACCCGATGCGCCCCCGACATAGCCAGGCTCGCCTTGCTTCCAGATCATCGGCTTGAAAAAATGGTTTCGGCGAATCTCGATATCCGCCGGAGTGCCAGTTGCATAACCTCCGCCGAGCAGGACATTTTCTCCGGAGGCCTCCAGGAAGTTATTTACGATCTTGTAGGGGCCGCCGGGATAGCTGCCGGTGCCACCGCCAATGGATTTCGCGTCCGTGCAAGAGCCGCTTCTTGCGATACAGTGGAAGTCAGTAAAGAAGGAATCGATGACACCCGCATAGGTCATACCGCTCAGGCTGATGCCTCCTTCGGTCTCGTCCTGCTCTGTGCCGTGCAGCCAGGAGCGGTCGACCACAATATGATCGGCGTTCCCTTTAGACCGCACCGCCACCAGATCTGTTACTCGACCAGTTCCCGGCACTCGGGTGATCTCAAGTCCGAGCAGGCGATAGTGATTTGCACCCGGAGCAAAATCGATCGGGCCTGATGCGTAGCCGTGCGGGAACACGATTTTTGCTAACACATTCCCCGTGGTGGGACAGCTGAGGGCTGGCCGCCCAGGAAGGGATGTCACCCCGGCGTAACAGGGAGTAACCCGCGTGCCTTCCGGAGGCAAGCCGGTGTCTGGAGTGTTGGTTCGGATAGTGATCCAGTGCTGGTCGTCGCATGGCCTTGCCGGCAGGGTGAAGGAACCGGTGAAGGTTGCACCCGCCTGCAGTGCAATCGTGTCCCCGCACTGCGCGGAATTGAGGGCGGCCTGTAAGTCAGCGCCTGCGATCACCTGCATGAGATGTCCGGGCGACGGCGTGCCAGACAGGGCGGTGTAAATGCAAGCCTTTGGCAACTGTGCAGGACCGTCTTGCGCAGCGCCAAAGTTGGGTGCGTCTCTAGGGGCGCAATAGCGATTATCCGGCTGCGATACTGTGGAGGCCTGCGATTGTGGGGGAGCTTGTGCGATGGCCAGCGTCGCCATAAGCACAAGGTTGACGCCGATTAGAACAACGGTGCGGATTGGCATGCGATTTTCCCCTGAGAGTGATTTTTCGGCAGGGAGCACCGCGCAAAACCGGGAACTGTGTGCAGCACGGAACATCCCAGCGGATTGCTATAGGCGTTGAAGTAACTTGAAGGGGATCGTAGAGAACAATCGGCGGGGGAGCAAAATCGTTAGGCCAATGTTCGACCGAGTAATCAGAAGTACAGGTTCAGTAGAGGCTGATAAACATTCGGAAATATGTTTCTTTCCGCCAGCCGGACGTGGAAATGGGCTGAGAATGTGTGCCGTAAACGAGGTACGACTCGAGCTCCTCAGCCCGGCTTGCGCAATTACCGCACAGTTCCGTCACTCTAGAACAAATTCCACAGGAACTG
Organism: Terriglobales bacterium; assembly: GCA_035512155.1. GTDB lineage: Bacteria > Acidobacteriota > Terriglobia > Terriglobales > Acidobacteriaceae > JABCYV01. The sequence continues at coordinate 39,630 of DATKEN010000115.1, forward strand.
ATTGTAGACGTCGTGGTGATACTGCACTTCTGGAGCTTTCACGAAGGTTCCCAGCAGACGCGAGCAGCGATCGGCGGAGGCCTGCTTCAAATCGGCGTAGCGGGCTTTCACGTCCCCGCCCAGCAGCTTAGTCGTCCACTCGGCCTTGCGGAAGTTCGCCAGCGCGTCGTAGATATTGTCCGGCAAGTAGCGCTCGGCTTGCCGAAGGTTCTTGATTTTTGCAGTGTCGCCATCGATGCCGGTCTTGAAGATCGAGTACATCACCAGATAAGGATTCGCATCGGGAGCGACTGACCGAACTTCTACCCGCATACTCCTCTCGTTTCCGATCGGAATACGAATCATCGACCCGCGATCGACGGGCGACGCCTTCAGCTGATTGGGCGCTTCGAAATGCGGATCGAGCCGCCGATAAGCGTTCACACTTGGATTCAGCAGCAGGCAAATGTCATTGCCATGGGTAAGGATGCGATCGATGAAAGCCCAGCCCATCTTGCTCAGCTTTTCTTCTCCCTTCGCATCCCAGAAAAGGTTCTTCCCGCCCTTGCTTATGGAGACGTTGGTGTGCATGCCGCTGCCGTTCACCCCCACCACCGGCTTGGGCAGAAACGATGCGGTAAAACCCATTCGCGTCGCCACTTGCCGGCAGACGAGCTTGTAAAGCTGGATATGGTCCGCTGCAGCCACGACCTCCGCGTAGCCATAATTTATTTCAAACTGTGAAGGCGCCACTTCGGGATGGTCCTTCTCGTTCTGGAAACCCATCGAGCGCTGCACTTCGGCCGTAGTATCAATGAACGTGCGTAAGGGGTCGCCGGGCAGCGAGTGATAGTACCCGCCGGTATTGACGTATTCGAACTTCCCGGTTTCGTGGTAGCGTCGCTCCGCATCTGGGCCCTGGAATAGAAACCCCTCAATTTCATTGGCGGCGTTCAGTGTGTACCCTTCCTTCTTGTAGAGTCCCTCTGCATAGGTCTTCAGGATGCCGCGAATGTCGGCAGCATAAGGCGTTCCCCCCTTGTCGATAACATCGCCGAAGACCAGCACCTTGCCTGGCCCAAACACATCCGCCGGGCCCCAATAGAACGCACTCCAGTCGATGCCGAGGCGCAGATCGCTCTCGCGCTGGGCGGTGAAGCCGCGAATCGAAGAACCGTCAAAAGTCAGGTTGTCCCAGCTCTTGAGCAGGAACTTCTTGTCGTAATCGAGCATGTGCAGACGGCCTTCCAGATCACTAAAGAGTACCGTCACCGCCTTGATCCGCTTCTCGTCGGTCAGGTACTTGAGCCGCTCCTCTTGAATCTTCTGGATAGCCACGCGTTTCATACGTTGCTCTTTGGCGTGCAAATTCAGCTCTTCCAATTCTCCATAGGAGAGCGCCAGAAAATTACGCAGTTCGTTCGACATGAATCTCCTTCATTTCAGTGAAGCTCGGGGTTGCAGTGGGGATCCTACGGCTGGCTCGCACCAACTAGATTACCGCGAAGGCTACCCGCGCGCCTATCAAAAAAGCTTATGGGCCACATCGAAGGAATTTATCCAAGAAGCGGGTGGCGCGAGCGGCCTCGCCCGCGAAGTTCGCATTTCGTGTAAAAGCAGGTTCATACCCACGAACGGCGTGGACCAGTCCCCTCGGAGTTGCAGTACACTTAGTCTTCATGAACGCGACCGACTTGCGAGAGTACGCCACGGACGCGATCAGATTCTGGGAGCCTCGGCGCGTAGCCTATAACCTGGTGCTTACGGCAATCGTGGCGATGTATTTTATGGTCAGCTATCCGCTATCCAGGACAGTACTCTCCATCGACTTCTGCCTGGGGCTGTTCTTGCTGGCGGTCATCGCAAACGTAGCGTACTGCTCAGCCTACGTTGTGGACATCTTCGCCCAAGCCTCCGGATTCCGCGACCTGTGGCAGCGGTACCGCTGGCTCCTGTTTGCTATCGGTACGACCTTTGCTGGAATCATTACACGTTTCGTTGCGATGGGTATGTTCCGGCCCGGCGGCTAGCAAGGACGGACAGGCAGCGCCGGGGCTTTGTACTTTATTGTGAAAGGGTGGGCAACCCGCCCCTCACCGAAGTCGGAGAGAGGCAGGTAAACGAGCCGGCGGTAGGTCTATTTCGGCGGTTACTTTTTCTCCCGGGCGCGACGGGCGGCTTCAGCGACGGAAATCTGCTCTCCGGTCTGGCTCGCCGGAATCAACGCGCCATCGCCGCCGCTGACCGTTTCACCGGTTACCGTGTGTTGCGAGCTCGACGACTGCACTACGGGCGGCGCGGCGACTGTGGTAGCTGCCTTCGACGTCGCCACCGGCGGTTCCGGATTCGCCTCCTCAACGGAGACCCTGGCCTTGTCGATCACCTTGCCTGAATCCAGCGGCTTCAGCTTCGACGACTTCAGCTCATAGATTCCCTGTTCCGCAGACATAAGAACCAGGCGCCCATGTCCTTTCGCGAAGCCGGTTGCGATCTCCACGCGGACAAAATATTCTTGCCCGGCCTTCATATCCAATTCCAAACCGGACTGCTTGTCGTTGGAACGGAAACTATGTTTCGCGGGATCGAGTTTCACCGTAAAGTAGCGGCCGTTCTCCGCGCGGGCAAGCTCCGTTTCATCGCACCAAACGGAAGGCGCGAGGGCGCTACCCACAAACTGCTTGTAGCGATAAACGTAAACCGTGGCCGTGGACGGCTTGGCATCGGTAGTCGACGGGGTTGCTGCTGGCTCCTGCGCCAGCGCAGGCAGACCTGTCAGGCAGACAACCAAAGCTAGAATTCTAAGCGAACGCATCTTGTCCCTTTCGTGTGAGACGCTTCACCAGTCGTGCGGCAGTCCGGCAGCCGGTCTCAGATACCGAGGCTGGCTAAAGGATATGCAGTGCCAGAATTGCTCTCAAGTTACGGCAGTACCATTGGGCAGATAGGAAAAGGGCAGATCCGTTTCTGAAGGCGGCCTTTATTTATATACTTGGCCAGCCGATTCCCGTTGGCGCGAGGAAACCCTATGAGAATCTCCACACTCGCCGCACTACTGCCACTCGCACTCAGCCCCGCGATGGCGCACGCCGGAGACATCGACGGCGCCACCTCCAAGATCACCGTGCACGTGGAAAAATCCGGCCTGTTCTCCGCCTTTGCGCACAACCACATCATCTCTGCCCCGCTCGCCTCAGGACACCTCGATCTCGAAAAACGCGCTGTCGAACTCAAATTCCGTTCCGAGCAAATGAGAGTCCTCGACCAGGGAATCAGCGACTCCGAGCGCTCCGACATCGACCACACCATGAAAAGCGACAAAGTCCTCGACCCCGCCCGCTTCCCGGAAATCTCATTCGTCTCAACCTCGGTCGAAAGCACCGGCGCCAATCGCTACCTCGCGCGCGGCAATCTCACGCTGCACGGCGTTACTCAGGCGATCGAGCTGCCGGTCGTTTTCTCCGAAGGGAGATATTCGGGCAATGTAAAGTTGAAGCAGACCGAGTTCGGAATCACCCCAGTAAAAATCGCCGGCGGCACAGTCCGAGTGAAGGACGTGGTTGAGATCGAATTCGAGATTGTGCCGGCGAAATAACTAACCAGGGAACTCCCGTCCGTCTGATTCATATTGCCCTAAGGATAGTTCTAAGGTTCTCCTGCTCTTCGCCCTAAACCTAGACATTGCATCGCACACCGCGCCACCGACATCTATGACGCTTATGGAATTCCGACAGCTTGGCTATTCTGGATTGATGGTTCCGGTTCTAAGCTTTGGCACCGGCACATTTGGCGGACGCGGCGAGTTCTTTCAAGCCTGGGGCAACAGCGACGTGAAGGAAGCTACCCGCCTGGTGGATATCTGTCTCGACGCGGGAGTCAATTTCTTCGACACCGCTGATGTCTATTCCCAAGGCGCGTCGGAGGAAATCCTGGGTAAAGCGATTGCCGGCCGCCGCAGCGCGGTTCTGATCTCTACCAAAACAACTTTCGCGATGGGTGACGGGCCGAATGATCTCGGTTCCTCGCGCCATCATCTGATTCAGGCGTGCGAGGCCAGCCTTCGCCGCCTGAACACCGACTACATCGACGTCTATCACATGCATGGCTTTGACGCCCTTACACCGGTGGAAGAAACCCTCAAGACGCTCGATACTCTGGCGCAGAGCGGCAAAGTCCGCTACATAGCCTGCTCGAATTTTTCCGGATGGCACTTGATGAAGTCG
>DATKEN010000116.1:0-22764 GCA_035512155.1 Terriglobales bacterium
ACCGCCCCACGGTGCCTTTCGCGGTTTCGGAGCGCCGCAGAGCTTGTTTGCCGTGGAACGGCACATGGAGCACATCGCGCAGGTCGTGGGACTATCCCCGATCGAAATCCGGCGACGGAATTTCTTGCAGCCGGGACAGACAACAACCACAGATCAAACTATCCGCGAGGCCATTGATCTGGAGAAGCTTCTCGACCGAGCACTGGAGGTTTCGGACTACCACTCGAAGAAGCAGCGTTTCTCAAAAGAGAATCAAATGGGAACAAGCAAGAAGGGAATCGGCGTCGCAGCCTTCTTGCACGGCGCGGGTTTTACGGGGTCGGGAGAGCGGAATCTGGGTTCTGTGGTTGACGTGGAGGCGTGCGCCGATGGTACCGTGCGCGTGCTGGTTTCAAGCACGGAATTCGGCCAGGGAACCAAGACAGTTCTGTGCCAGATCGCAGCCGAAACCCTCGGGCTCGATTATGACGATGTAACCATTGCGCAGGCAGACACTGGGGAGGTGCCGAACAGCGGTCCGACGGTTGCATCACGCACCGTCATGGTGGTAGGGAAACTGGTGCAGTCCGCGGCCTTGGGAATTAAACAGACGCTGACCACGAGCGGCGCGCTCGAGAGATCATACTCTCCGGCGGAATTCCGGACGGCCTGCCAGAACTACGTTGCGGCCCATGGAACATTCCGCTCATCCGCCCGTTTTGAAGCGCCAAGCGACGTATTCTGGGACGATGAAAAGTACCGCGGCGAGGCATACGCGGCATTTGCCTGGGCAGTTTATGTCGCAGAAGTTACAGTTGACTTGAGCACCTACAGCGTATCTGTAAATGACCTCGTAGCGCTGCAAGAGGTGGGCAAGGTCCTTCATCCAGTTTTGGCTCGAGGTCAAATCGTGGGCGGTATCGCTCAGGGGATCGGATATACGCTGTACGAGAAAGTGATCTGGCAAAATGGACGCATGCAAAACAGCCAGATGACAAATTACATCATGCCAACTTCGGCCGACCTGCCTCCCATCCGTGTGTTTTTCGAGGAAATGGGTAACATTCACGGCGCGTTTGGCGCTAAGGGGATTGGCGAGCTTCCCATGGATGGTCCGGCTCCTTCAATTATTAATGCTGTCGAGGACGCGCTCCAGATTCGTTTCGATGCGATTCCCTTGCTCCCGGAGGACATTTTCGAAAAGCTCGCCACAGAGACCATAAGTAAGAGCGGGCCTCACTCTGCCGGTGGAGTGCAATCGCAATGACAACGAACATTTCTTCGGGGGGTCGCGCCAAGTGCGAGCTCTCGTTTACCGTCAACGGCGAGATGAGGACCGTGCGCGTTCATCCAATGGAAAGATTACTGGACGTGTTGCGCCAGGAACTCGCGTTGACCGGCGCGAAAGAAGGATGCGGTGAAGGCGAGTGCGGTTCATGCTCCGTATTGATGGATGGGACGCTGGTGAACAGCTGTCTGGTGCCGATTCTCCAGGCCAAGAGCGCGAACATTGTGACCATCGAGGGGTTGGCAGCAGGCGAGCAACTGAATTGCTTACAGGAAGCGTTCCTCGACTTCGGTGGCGCTCAGTGCGGCATCTGCACTCCGGGAATGATTCTCGCGGCTTCTCATTTACTCCAGCGGAATCCTCAGCCCTCAATCGACGACATCCGCGAAGGACTCTCAGGAAATCTTTGCCGTTGCACCGGCTACGTGCAGATTTTCGAAGCCGTCGCAAGAGCGGCGCACTGCAGGGCCAGGACATGAGATCCGATCCCGCCGATTATGAGCTAGTTGCGCCTGGTAATTTGCGGGAAGTCGTCGCGCTGCTCGCTGAGGAACCCGGCACCTGGTTGGCCATCGCCGGAGGCACCGATGTGATGGTGCAGTATGCGGCGGGAAAGCTTCCTGCACGAAAGCTGGTCAGTATATGGAACCTTCCTGAGCTACGGCGCATTGAGGTTATTGCGGGCGAAGTTCGCATTGGCGCTGGGTGTACTTATACAGATCTGCGCGAAAACGAGACTGTAGGGCGAGAATTCCCGTTGTTGGTTAATGCTGCGAGCTGGACCGGTGGAATTGCCAACCAGAATCGAGGCACGCTCGGAGGTAATATCGTGAACGCCTCGCCGGCTGCCGACTCTCTGCCGGCATTGCTAGCCTACGAGGCTGAGCTTATTCTCGTCTCCGTTCGTGGCGAGCGGCGCGTGCCTTACCTGGACTTTCATACCGATTATAAGAAAACGAAACTGGCCTCTGATGAACTGATTCGAGATATATGTCTCAGTAGGCGATTTTCAGACTACTTTTCTTATACCCGCAAAGTTGGTGCGCGACAGGCTCAAGCTATTTCCAAGGTGTGCATTGCGGCGCTGGGCCGGCTCGATGGGGAGAAAGTCGAAGATGTCAGGATCGCTGTGGGAAGTGTCGCTCCAGTTCCCCTTCGATTGCTGGAGACGGAACGAATCGTGCAGGGAAAAGCTATCGAACCATCACTGCTACTTTCGGCGAAGAAGATCGCTGTCGCGGAAATTCGGCCCATCGACGATATTCGATCGACGATGAGATATCGGTCGACGGTGGTTGGCAATCTCGTGGCAGAATTTCTGGAAAGGCTGGGCGCGAACGGTCGGACGACATAGTGACGTGCTGGCCCGCTGGAATCGACTCTCGGTCGAAGAAGCGGCAAAGGAGATCCTACCGTGTTGCGGCTCGAAGGCATGGGCGGATGGGATGGCGAAACGCAGGCCGTTGTTCGACAAAATGGCTGTGTTGGCCGGGTCCGACGAGACCTGGCGCAGGCTCATGGAAGCCGATTGGATTGAAGCATTTCACGGTCATCCCCGGATTGGCGAGTCGCGGGCCGGAGCAACAACACCGGCACAGTCTTTGGCTTGGTCAAGCGCTGAGCAGCAGAAGGTCACTGGTGATGCCCTTAAGACGGCGCTCGCAGAAGCAAATCGCGAATACGAGAATCGCTTCGGTCATATTTTTATTGTGTGCGCTACGGGCAAGTCTGGACCGGAGATTCTGGAAATTCTGCGCCGCCGCTTGGAGAATGACAAAGAGACCGAACTGCGCGAAGCGGCTGAGCAGCAGCGCCAGATCACACAGATTCGTTTGAAAAAATGGCTCTCACAATGAAACGCATCTCCACCCACGTTTTGGACACGGCCCTGGGCAAGCCGGCCCAAGACGTGCCTGTACGTCTGGAGCGGCAGGATACATCCGGACATTGGTTGCTGCTGGGCTCGGCGCACACCGACCAAGACGGCCGCTGCGGCCAGTTGCTGCCGGATGACAAAGTTCTTTCAGCCGGAATCTACCGCCTGAGGTTTGACACGGCAGACTATTTGGCAGCACAGAAACTCGATAGCCTTTATCCCTTGGTAGAGGTGACGTTTAAGGTGCGGGATGGCGAGTCGCATTTCCACATCCCGCTGCTACTAAGCCCAAACGGCTACACCACCTACCGAGGAACCTGAATTCGTGATCAGCGTCTTCCTAACTGCTACAGGTTCAGATAAGGAGTCAACCAGGTGATGTCCTCAATCCGGGAGTGGCTTCACCTTGCGGTGCGCTGGTTCCACGTTTTTGCGGGAATCATGTGGGTAGGTCAAACCTATTACTTCACCTGGCTGGACGGGCAATTTAACAAACTTGAACAGAAGGCCGCAGACGGAACCGCGCCGGCGTTGTGGATGGTCCACAGCGGCGGTTTTTACACCGTCGAAAAGCAAAGATCCCTGCAGGTCGGACCCGAGCTAGTCCACTGGTTTCGCTGGGAAGCGATGATGACCTGGCTCAGCGGAATTCTGCTGCTGTTCCTGCTCTATTATTTTGGCGGAGGACTTATTGACACCGACGTCGCCGACATCTCCCTGGTTCGGGGTATCTCCGTCGGACTCGGGGTGATCGTCTTCGGGTGGCTTATTTATGATCTGGCCGTACGGTCACCGCTCGGCAAGTCCGCGACTGCGTTCGCGATTTTTTCACTGCTCATGACTGCTGGCGTCTCGTGGGGGTTGGTGCACGTGTTCAGCGGCCGCGCCGCCTACATTCACGTGGGGGCGATATTCGGGACGATCATGGCGCTTAACGTGTGGGAGCGGATTCTTCCCGCGCAGCGCAGGATGATCGCTGCGGCCGCGACCGGCGCCACATTCGATGTTGCATTAGGGGCTCAGGCTAAGCTGCGGTCCAAGCACAATACTTTCTTAGCGGTTCCGGTCGTGTTTATCATGCTCAGCAACCATTTCCCCGTGGCCACTTATGGAAACAAATATAGTTGGGAGATCATGGTTCTGCTCGTTGTCGTCGGTTGGGGGGCAGCGATGGTCATACGCCGGGCATAAGAGTCAGACATGCGAGTGGACGGAATCAGAAATCGCGCGGAAATAGTCGTCACTCGCTGCCATCATCTGGCCAACTTCAGCGAAGACTTAGCCAGCACGCGTCGGACATTTCTCTCTCCACCTATGCGTGATTGTCATCGGGAAATCGCTGGTTGGTTAGAACCGCTTGGGGTCGAGGTGAGCGTCGACGCCGCGGGCAACTTGCGCGGAGTGTATCCAGCTGTAGAATCTAACGCGCCAAAGCTGCTCATCGGTTCGCACCTGGATACGGTGCCAAACGCAGGAGCGTACGACGGCATCCTCGGCGTGGTCCTCGCCGTTGCATTACTGGATGCTGTGGATCAACGCCGGTTTCCTTTTGCAATTGAAGTAGTCGGCTTTTCTGAGGAGGAGGGAGTTCGGTTCGGCGCACCTTTCATCGGCAGTCGCGCGCTCATCGGCAGGCTCGACGAGGAACTCCTGAGCCGCTGCGATGCGCAGGGAATCTCCGTGCGCAAGGCGATCGAGAACTTTGGCCTGAATCCTGGCGAAATTTCTCAGGCTGTCTTGAGAGCCGATACCCTTGCCTACGTGGAGTTTCACATCGAGCAGGGTCCAGTTTTGGAAAAACTGGGGCGACCGCTCGGAGTAGTCGACACCATCACCGGCCAGAGCCGGCTGGAATTTACATTCGTTGGTCGAGCCAACCACGCAGGTACAACTCCGATGGATCTCCGATACGATGCTATAGCCGCTGCGGCCGAGTGGATCACTGCGGTAGAGCGGTTGGCTCGAGATACTTCTGGACTGGTTGCCACCGTGGGCAGAATAAACGCGAAGCCAGGCGCAACGAACGTTATTGCAGGAGAGGCTCGCCTGACTCTCGACGTGCGTCACAGCTCGGATGAAGATCGAATCGGCGCCGTGGAAAATTGTATTCGTCTGGCGGAACAAATCTCCAGACGACGTGGATTGTCCGTAAGTCACAATACGCAGTTAAATCAACAGGCTGTGCCGATGGATCCCATTCTCATGAACGAGATCGAAGAGGCAATCCGAAAGACCGGATGCAAGCTGCACCGCATGGTGAGTGGCGCCGGGCACGATGCCATGATTATGGCCGAGAAGGTTCCAGCCGGCATTATTTTTCTACGAACCCCCGGCGGGATCAGCCACGACCCAGCAGAATCCGTTGAAGTAGAAGATGTGGCGAAGGCGATCGAGTGCGGTTTGCATCTGCTCGATCAGATCGAGTCTTCGAAGGCATTTCAAAAAAGGAAGTGCCGTGCTTAACCTTGGCCAGACCCGCAGTTCGCAACAACCCAATCATGTGGTGTTGACGGCCGATACTTTCGTACGCACCACCCTACCTGGCATGAAGGCTTGTTCAGCCATTGTGCATGCTGGTCCGGCGTTAGGCGCGAGATTCACCGAGTACACCGCCGAGTTCGAACCGGATGGTGAATTGGGGAGCACGCCCGCCCAACGTTTCATTTTTGTGATGGAGGGTGGAGTCAGAGTGGAAGCGGAGGGCAGACGCACCGAGTTGGGGGCGCGAGGATATGCTTATTTGCCTCAAGGTATGCCGCACCGAATCTCAGCATCGAAAACAAGCCGTGTGGCGGTGATCGAGAAACCGTACCAGGCGCTGACTGCGATCGAGCCGCCACGCGCCATTATGTCGAATGAGGACGCAATCTCGTTACATCCCCTCGATAACGATCCCTGCTTGCAAGTGAAGTGTCTGCTCCCGGATACGATGGGTTTCGACTTTGCAGTAAATACCATGGTGTACCAGCCGGGTGCATCCCTCAGCAGGGTCGAAATACATGTGATGGAACATGGGCTCATGATGCTCGAAGGCGGCGGGATCTATCGGCTCGGCGACGCCTGGTATCCGGTCACGGCCGGCGACTTCATCTGGATGGGCCCATGGTGTCCCCAGTGGTTTGGAGCGCTAGGCAAGGTACCAGCGAAATACCTCATCTACAAAGATTGGAACCGCCATCCTTTACCCGGCACGCGACCATGAGGATTGAAATTGATCAGGAGGCTCTGCTCTCCGAGATCGAAGCGCTGGCCTCCATTTCTGAATCCGAAGCTCCCGCTGTCACCAGAATCGTCTTCACTCCGGCCGACCTCAAGGCGCGTGACTGGCTAAAATCTCGTTGCGAGAGAACTGGGCTCTTGGTGCGACAGGACGCCATTGGAAACACCTTTGCTCGATGGGTTGGTTCTGATTCTGAAGCACCGGCGGTCGGCACTGGCTCGCACATTGATGCCATCCCCAATGCCGGAAAATACGATGGCGTCGTCGGAGTGCTGGGGGGGCTGGAAGCAATCCGAGCACTCAAGCGAAGTGGATTCCGCCCGAGAAACTCAATTGAGTTGCTGGTTTTCACTTCGGAAGAACCGACACGATTTGGGATCGGATGTCTCGGCAGCCGTTTACTCTCGGGAAGCTTGTCCCCCAATGCCGCTAGAGAGTTGAAGGATAGTGACGGCTTATCAATCGAGCAAGTTCGTGGTAACGCAGGATTACGCGGAGAACTCCAAGAAGTGAGATTGCCGAGCGGCTATTACAAGGCCTTCGTCGAGCTGCACATCGAACAAGGTCCGCTGCTCGAACGCCAGCATATGTCTTTAGGAGTGGTTACGAAAATTGCCGCTCCTGCGAGTCTTCGGATTGCCATCGAGGGCTCAGGTGGCCATGCGGGCGGAGTCCTGATGTCTGATCGGCGTGACGCGCTGTGCGCGGCGGCGGAGTTGGTTCTGGCGATCGAAAATGCGGCTCGAACAAGCGGCGCGATAGACACAGTAGCCACAGTTGGCATTTGCGAAGTTTTTCCCGGCGCCGTGAATAGCATTCCGAGCCGGGTTCGCCTGAGCGTCGATATTCGTGATACCGATCTGGCCCGGCGTGATGCCACGATGAAGGTGGTTGAGGAGGCAAGTCAAACGATCTCCGCGAAACGCAAGGTTACGATTCAGTGCGAACTACTGAACGCTGATGCGCCGGCTGATTGCGCACCGGCGGTCGTGGCGGCCCTCTGCGAATCTTGCCGGAAACATACGCTGACTTTTTTCCCCATGATCAGCCGTGCGTACCATGATTCGCTCTTTATGACCCGAATTGCTCCCACGGCGATGCTATTTATCCCTTGTCGCCACGGATACAGTCATCGTCCCGACGAATACGCCTCTCCCGAACACATCGCCCGCGGAACGCTGGTGCTCGCCGAAACGCTGGCTGCGTTGTCCTCCTGAATACCATCCCGCCGCCAACTTCTTGAGTTGGTATATTCACATTAACCTATGCCTGTCGAGTCCCAACCAGCTTCTCTCGCCGTCCTGCGCGCCGACTTTCTGTTGACGCTTCGGCTGGCTCTGCCGCTCATCGTCGCTGAGGTTGGTTGGATGAGCATGGGCATCGTGGACACCATCATGGTGGGACGGTTGCCTAATAGTGCGGTCGCGATCGGGGCTACTGGCTTAGGTCAGAGCCTCTACCACAGTGTGGCCATCTTTGGCGGCGGCTTGCTGCTAGGACTGGACACGTTCGTGGCGCACGCTTACGGTCGCGAGGACCTGCACGACGCAAGAGTCTCCATGGTAAACGGGTTATTTCTCGCCATTGCCCTTACCCCGGTGCTCATGCTCGGCGTGTCGCTCTGGCCGGCGCTGATGCAGCGTTTTGGAATTAGTGCTGAACTCGTAGAACCGATGCGCCCGTACCTGAATGCGCTCAACTGGGGTACGTTGCCGCTGCTCGTCTACTTCGCACTCCGCCGGTATCTGCAGGCAGTAAACGTGGCGACGCCAATCATGTTTGCTTTGATCTCAGCGAACATAGTGAATGCGATCGGCAATTGGATTCTGATCTACGGACATCTCGGCTTTCGCGCTCTAGGCATCACCGGTTCAGGCTGGTCCACCTGCGTTGCCCGAATCTATATGGCCGGAGTCCTAGCCGTCACTCTTCTGTGGGTGGAGTCGAAGCGTACGTTGCCAAAGTGGGTAGGCGTCATCCGGATTGATGTGCACAGGATGTGGGCGCTGTTCAAGCTCGGAGCTCCAGCAGCAATGCAAATACTCTGCGAAATTGGAGCTTTCTCCGCAGCCACTGCTTTGTGCGCGAGACTTGGGCCAGTGCCTCTGTCCGGTCATGAGATCGCCTTGAATTGTGCCGCCCTCACCTACATGGTGCCGTTGGGAATCAGTTCTGCCGCAGCCGTTCGTGTCGGACAACAATTGGGAAGAAGAGACAGCGTGGGAGCGCGGCGGGCGGGATGGTCAGCCATCGTGCTGGGAGCGGGATTCATGACGTGCGCCGGATTAGTGTTTGTGTCCGTCCCCAGATTGATCGCGCGATTATTTTCTCCGGACCCGACTGTGATACGAGTGGGTGCGACGCTTCTCCTGGTGGCTGCCGCCTTCCAACTATTCGATGGTTTGCAGACGGTCGCAACCGGAGCCTTGCGGGGCGCGGGTGATACGCGAACACCCATGCTCGCCAACTTCCTCGCCTACTGGCTGATCGGGCTTCCCTTGGGCTACCTGTTATGTTTTCGGTTCGGGTGGGGTGCGGTGGGGGTTTGGATCGGACTGTGCATTGGGCTAGTGATCATCGGATCGGCGCTTCTTGTGGCGTGGCACCGGAGAGTTCTTGCGTAAATAAGGGAACGGCTTGCAAGGCGTTCCTGCCCTGACTATCATGCAATGCTTATGACTAGTGAGAATGCGGTCCGAAAAACCAGCCTTCGTGAGAAGGCACAACTGATGTCGGCGTCCGAAATTGAGCGCACACTCGTTCGCCTGGCCCACGAGATCCTTGAAAAAAACGGTGGAGCGGACAGTTTGGGCCTGGTTGGCGTTCGGCGCCGCGGCGTGCCGCTGGCGCAACGATTGGGGAAGTTGATCGGGCGCATTGAAGAGGTCACGGTTCCCGTGGGCACGCTGGACATTACCTTTTATCGCGATGATCTTTCTACACTCGGACCTAAGCCGGTGGTGCAGGAGTCGGAAGTCGGGTTTTCAATTCAAGACCAAAACATCATTCTGGTGGATGACGTGCTTTTCACTGGTCGCACCATCCGCGCGGCCTTGGACGCGCTTTTCTCGCACGGTCGGCCCCGCCAAGTGCAGCTCTGCGTGCTGATTGACCGCGGCCATCGCGAGTTGCCGATCGAGGCCGCATTCGTGGGTCGCACCGTGCAGACCACGATGAAAGAAGTGATCGAGGTCAAGTTAGTTGAGGTTGATGGCGCTGAAAAAGTTCTTCTCATGGAGAAATAATGTAGGCCCGAGCATCGCTCAGGACACTTCTCCGATCCACTTTCTCTCGCCTGGCTGCGTATCGAAAACCGTAGCGCAATTGTAAGTCGAGGTTTAGAATCAAGCGCTATTCTTCCGTCTGCATCGACAGTGATCAACTTGGCAAAAGCAACAATGTCGAATAAACAAAGCCAGCGTCTGGTTCGGGCAGCGCAGAAAGCTATGAAGCATGCCTACGCGCCCTATTCTCACTTCAGGGTAGGTGCCGCGTTCCTGACCTCAAAAGGTGAGCTTTTTTCTGGCTGCAATGTAGAAAACGCATCCTACGGTTTGTCGAATTGCGCAGAACGCACTGCGATCTTTGCGGCAATTGCCCAGTTGGGTCCGAAACTAGATATCCGTGCTGTCGCAGTAGTGAATGACCAGGGTGTCCCATCTTCACCCTGCGGAGCATGCCGCCAGGTGATTTACGAGTTCGGTCCAGACGCGATGGTTATCTTTCCAACTGCCAAGGGATGGAAGGAAAGCCACATCACGGAACTCTTGCCGGAAGGATTCCGCTTCAAGTGAGCCAGTCGCAGGGAAACGCCGCTGCGGCCCCAGTTCGCGCCGTCGATGTGATTCGCAAAAAGCGCGATGGGCGGGAACTCTCACGCGCTGAAATCGAATATCTCGTTCGAGCGTACACCACTGGTGAGATTCCCGATTACCAAGTTTCTGCCTGGCTGATGGCCGTAATCCTTCGTGGTCTGACGCGAGCCGAAACGTCGGTATTAACCGACGCTATGCTGCGTTCGGGCGACGTGCTTGATCTCTCAGAATTCCCGGCGAAGAAAGTAGACAAGCATTCCACCGGCGGAGTGGGCGATAAGACGTCATTGGTGTTGGCGCCGCTGGTTGCGGCGGGCGGCTTGGTCGTTCCCATGATCAGTGGGCGAGGCCTCGGCCACACCGGTGGCACTCTGGACAAGCTGGAATCGATTCCAGGCTTCAATGTCAACCTCTCAGTTCCACAGTTCCGCAAAGTCCTGGATGCGTGTGGCTGCGCCATGATCGGACAGACCCTCGAGATCGCTCCAGCTGACCGCAAGCTCTACGCCCTACGCGATGTCACGGGAACAGTGGAGAGCCCATATTTAATTTGCGCATCCATCATGAGCAAGAAGCTTGCCGAGGGAGTGGATGCTCTGGTTCTGGACGTCAAGACTGGCTCCGGAGCTTTCATGAAGAAAGAAGAGGACGCGGTATTTCTCGCCGAGTTGATGGTGGAGACGGGTGAGGCCATGGGTAAGGCGATGGTCGCCTTGATCACCAACATGGATGAGCCACTCGGGATGTATGTGGGGAATTCACTCGAAGTCGCGGAAGTGCTCGACGTGTTGCGCGGTAAGGGACCCGAAGACCTCAAAGAATTGTGTCTTGACCTGGCGGGTTGGATGTTTCACCTGGGCGGTGCCGCAGAGACGGTGGCTCAGGGTAGGAGTCTCTCTCAGCAACTTATAACTTCTGGTAAGGCGCTGGAGAAATTTCAGCAGATGGTCGGGTTGCAATCAGGCGACGCGCGCGTGATTGCTAATCCTGACCTCCTGCCTCACACGAAACATATGCTGGAGGTGACTAGCCCGAACAGCGGCCGCGTCGCTGCCATCGACTGTGAAGCGGTTGGGACGGCCTGCGTAGTTCTGGGTGGAGGACGCGAAAGGAAAGAAGATGCCGTCGACCCGGCGGTGGGGATTGTGTTGCATAGCAAAGTCGGAGATTCGGTGAAAGCCGGAGAGTCCCTTGCCACGGTTCATTACAATTCTGAAACTCGTGGTCTTCACGCGAAACAAATGCTCTTGGGCAGTTATCAAATCTCTGACACCCAAAACGTAGTGAAGAAGAAGCTTGTGCATCGAGTCATTCAAGGGTCGAGAGGAAAATAAGATGGGTCGATTCACCGGCATTCTTGGTCTGCTGAGCATGTTGGGTCTGGCATTTGCTTTCTCCACCAACCGGCGCGCGATCCGTGGAAAGACTGTCGCCTGGGGATTAAGCCTGCAATTTGCATTCGCCGTCTTTGTGCTGCGAGTTGATATCGGCCGTCAGATTTTCCAGAAAGCTGGGGATGCGGTGAACAAGCTTCTCAGCTATGCGTTTGTGGGATCAAGTTTTGTTTTCGGGGAATTAGGAAAGCAGGGCTCCCATTTGGGCTTTTATTTTGCCTTTCAGGTTCTGCCGACTGTCATCTTTATTGCTGCGTTCTTCGCTGTCCTCTACCACTATGGCGTCATGCAAATCATCATCAAGCTCGCCGCGCACGTGATGACCCGGGTTATGGGCGCGAGCGGCGCCGAGTCCTTGAATGTGGCCGCCAGTATTTTCATGGGGCAGACTGAAGCCCCTCTGACCATTCGGCCGTTCTTGCCCGACCTGACCCGCTCTGAACTTATGACAGTTATGACCAGCGGGATGGCCCACGTCTCGGGCGGGATCATGGCTGCCTACATTGCATTTGGGATCGAGCCCAAACATCTTCTTAGCGCCGTAATCATGACTGCTCCGGGCACGATTTTGGTCTCGAAGATGCTGGTACCCGAGACCGAGCAACCTAAAACTGCCGGCCGCGTGGTGATGAGCGAAGAGGAAGTAGAAACCGAGAAAAAAGAAAATGTGCTCGGCGCAGTAGCTCGGGGAACAACCGATGGCCTGAACCTTGCGCTGAATATCGCCGCTATGCTGATTTCGTTTCTGGCCCTGATCGCTCTGTTGGACGGAATCCTCGGTGGAATCCACAACGGATTAGCGCACTTCGGCTTTGTCTGGTTTCCGCCCAGTCTGGAACTCATTTGTGGCAAGCTTTTCGCGCCGGTGGCCTGGGTAATCGGAATTCCATGGAAGGACTGCACGATGGTCGGGAATCTGCTGGGGACTCGAATGATACTGAATGAACTGGTCGCATTTTCGATGCTGGGACCGCAGAAGGGCATTCTGGATCCGCGCTCGTTCACCATTGCGACTTTTGCTTTGTGTGGTTTCGCCAACCTGAGTTGCATCGGCATTCAAATTGGGGGTATCGGCGCCCTTGCCCCAAACAAGAAAGGCGAGTTGGCGCGTCTTGGAGTACGCGCGATGCTAGCAGGCACCATGGCGAATCTGATGTCGGCTTCTATCGCCGGCATGCTCATCTAGACATGTAGGCGCGAGCGTCCTCGCTCGTGCGCGTCAAGCAATCAATGGGCCGGCTGATCCTCGATCGACAATCTCTTACAACAGTTCCGGAAGAAGTGTTTGCCTCGGCCGGTCTGCGGGAGCTAGACCTTGACGGCAATCAGCTCAGCGAACTCCCGAAGAACATTGGCAATCTGACCGATCTAGAAGCCTTAAGCCTGTATGGAAATCAGCTGTCCACGGTTCCCTCGGAACTGGCAGAGCTGAAACGTCTCCGTCGCCTCAGTTTGGGAAAGAACAAGCTGACCTCGATTCCGGCTGCTATTTTCCAATTGAAAAATTTAGAGACGCTCAACCTCGCGGAAAATGCGATCAAGCAGATTCCCGCCGAGATCGCCGGTCTCAGTAATTTGCGAATGCTTGATCTCGGGCACAATCGAATCAGCCGTTTGCCGGAAGAAATGGGCGAACTCACTCAATTAAGCGATGCTTTGTATTTGAGCGAAAACCAGCTCGAAGAAATTCCAGACGGCATCTTTGCCGGGATGCAGTACTTGCGATATCTAGGATTGACGCACAACAGGCTGCGCGCATTGCCGTCGGCCATTGGCAATCTCCAAAGCCTGGAAGAACTGCGCCTGTACAACAATGCTTTGGCAGAGCTTCCCGATACTATCGGCCGCCTGGGAAAGCTCAAAGAACTGCACCTTCAGAACAACGAACTGGCCGAACTTCGTGCGGAGGTTGGGGATCTGAGTGAGCTAGTAGAACTCGTGTTGAGCAACAACCATCTGACTGTTTTACCTGACTCTCTCTGCCGGCTGGCCAAGCTGGAGCGGTTGGACCTGCGCAACAGTCCGCTCGAACGTCTTCCAGAGGAACTGGGCAGATTGCGCAGACTTACCCATCTCGACCTCAGAGCGAGTCGGCTGTCCGCCTTGCCTGAGAGCATTGCGCGTATGAATAACCTCAGAAAGCTCGACTTGCGCTGGACCAAATTGGTTGGTCAGCCAACCTGGCTCCAAGATCTGCAATCGAGAGGATGCCGAATATTGCTTTAGCTAAGGGAGCACGAGCGAGCACGCTCGCGCCTACATTGAGCAATACATGCTCTCGATTATTGCTGGGAATAGAGTTGGCGCTTGAGAAATTCTCCCGCGCCGGTACGCCCCACGAATTTGTCGGCTTCCACGATCACGCGGCCGCGCGAGAGCACGGCGTCGGGCATGCCGGTGACCTGTATCCCTTCAAACATCGAATAGTCGACTCGCATGTGATGAGTCTTTGCGCTGATCGTGTGTTTGCGCTCGGAATCAAAAATGACCAGGTCGGCATCGCTGCCCACCGCGATTGTTCCCTTGCGCGGATACAGGCCGAAGAGTTTTGCCGGGGTCGTCGAAACCAGTTCCACAAAGCGGTTCACACTGAATCGGCCCTGGGCGACACCGCCGGAATAAATCAGGCTCATGCGATGCTCGATCCCGGGCCCTCCGTTGGGAATCTTGGTGAAATCATCGCGTCCCAGTTCCTTCTGTTCCTTGAAACAGAATGGGCAGTGGTCAGTGGAAACCACTTGCAGGTGATCGCGTTTCAATCCATTCCAGAGTTTTTCCTGATGCCACTTCTCCCGTAAAGGAGGCGTGAAAACGTACTTGGCTCCTTCGAATCCTGGGACATCGAAGTTCTCAATTGAAAGGTATAAATACTGCGGACAGGTCTCAGCGTAGACCGGAAGACCACGATCGCGGGCCTCACGGACTTTTTCGAGAGCATCATTGCAACTCAAGTGCACAATGTAGACGGGCGCTCCCGCCATCTCCGCCAGCGCGATGGCGCGCGACGTGGCTTCGGCTTCTGCAGTGGTCGGCCGCGTTAAGGCGTGATATTTCGGTGCCTTTTTCCCATCCGCCAGGGCCTGCTGCACGATTACGTCAATCGCACTGCCGTTTTCGGCGTGCATGCAGACCAGGCCGCCATTCTTCGAAGTGGCGCGGAGAGCTCTGAAGATGCTGCCATCGTCCAGCATGAATACTCCGGGGTACGCCATGAACAGCTTGAAGCTGGTAACACCCTCACGCACCAGAGCATTCATTTCTTCCAGCTGTGCGTCCGGCAAGTCAGTGATGATGCAATGGAATGAATAATCAGAGACCGCTTTGCCGGATGCTTTTTGCATCCAGGCATCGAACGCGGTCCGCAACGTCTGGCCTTTGTACTGG
Source organism: Terriglobales bacterium (assembly GCA_035512155.1). Taxonomy (GTDB): domain Bacteria; phylum Acidobacteriota; class Terriglobia; order Terriglobales; family Acidobacteriaceae; genus JABCYV01. The sequence continues at coordinate 14,957 of DATKEN010000116.1, forward strand.
ATGGCGAAATCGATCAGAGTCGTTGTTCCGCCGAATGCTGCAGCTCGGGTACCGGTCTCGAAATCATCAGCGCTCTTTGTGCCACCGAAGGGCATGTCGAGATGAGTATGTACATCGATTCCGCCCGGCAAAACATACTTCCCCGCGGCATCGATGATTTTCCCGGCATTCTCGCGAGGAAGGTCTTGTCCGATAGCGGTGATCTTGCCTCCGGTGATGGCGACGTCGCTTGCATAGGTGTCGGTTGCGGTGACCACGCGCCCGTTTGCAATGATGGTGTCAAAGCCCATGCCTGTCTCCTCTAGCGAGCAGAGCAGGCATTTTATGCTAAACTGCGACACCTTGGAGCGTGATCTCCGGAGTGAAAGGGAATCCAACGTGCAGTTCGGTATCACAATCAAGCCCGACATGGCGGTGGATCGCATCGTCGCACTGACCCGACAGGCCGAAGCTGCGGGCTTTCAATATGGCTGGATTTTCGACTCGCACGTCTTGTGGCTGGAGCCTTACCCTCTGCTCACGCTGATGGCCACCAACACAAAGAAGATGCGGCTCGGCCCTTGCGTGACCAATCCCGCGGTTCGCGACCTGACGGTTACCGCAAGTCTGTTCGCCACCCTGAATCTGATTTCGGGCGGGCGCATGCAGCTTGGCATAGGCCGAGGGGATAGTTCGCGACGCGTGCTGGGCAAGAAGCCGGTCGGTGCCGGTGATCTCGAGCGCGCGGTCAAGACTTTTCGCGAACTCACTGCGGGACATGAGATCGAATATGAGGGCCAACCCACACGGATTTCATGGGCTGAAGGCTCTCCTCCGGTGTGGATCGCAGGATATGGGCCCAAAGTGTTGGACATGGCCGGACGGGTCGCGGATGGCGTCATTCTCCAATTCGCTGATCCCGACCTGATCGCGTGGTGCCTTGGATTCGTTAAGAAAGGTGCCGAAGCCGCGGGTCGCGATCCGAAAAAGATCGAAGTCATGGCGGCGGCGCCGGTGTGGGTCTCCGATGATCTAAAGCTGGCTCGGAGCCGAGTAAAGTGGTTTCCCGCGTTGGTTTCAAATCATGTCATGGATCTTATCGCGCGCTACAAGCCCGAGGAACTGCCGCCCGCGCTGACATCTTTCGTCCGCAATCGAGGCGGGTACGACTATCAACAGCATTGCGAAGTCGACAGCGATAACTCGAAATTCGTGTCGGATGAGGTCGTGGATCGCTTCTGCCTGGTCGGTCCTGCCGAGGCGCACCGGGAAAAGCTTCGTAAGTTGGCCAGCGTTGGAGTTACGCAGTTCAATGTGTATCTGATGTGTGGTGACGAAGAGGACACGCTGGAAGCATATCGGAAAGAGATATTGCCTCGGTTCAGGGGAGAAACTGCGAAGGCCGTCTGCTAGGGAGCTGCCCGAAAAGTCGCGATTCCCATCAGAGCTTCGTCGTGGTGGCACCCGATTCGTATCGGGGCATGCCTTCAGGCATGCCGTAAGTCGTCGCGTTGTTAACACGCCTTCAGGCGCTGGCATTCACTATTTTTGACGCCTTTCCGCAGCCTGCTCAAGCATGCGTGACTATCGCCAAAGTTAAAGACGTCGTCAGCGAATGGGGAACTTGATCGAGTTCGAATGCTGGACACGCCGATGAGTAGGGGTAATCTACGGCATCGACGACGAGACGACGCCGTACCGGATTATTGCGGATATAGGTCCGTACCCGCCGAAATGCCGCCGGATCTGCAATACGTATCTCGGAAAATCCTTTCTGCCAGAGAGGCGGTCGCATCCCGAACTCCTTCCCCGCCCGAAAAGCGAACCCGCCCTTGATGAACTGCACAGCGCGCGATGGTCATTTCGCTTTCGACTGTGAGCAACAGATGAAAGTGGTCCGGCATAATGACGAATTCATGCACCCGAAATTTGTTCTGCGCACGATAGTCATACAGGACTCGAAGGAATAATCCGGCCATCCTGTCAGATTGCAGTAAGTTCCGCTTCTTGCATATCGACGATGTAACGAAAAACGTGCGTGCGCCAGCCGTCACACGAATGGGGTCGGCGCGCCGAATAGGAGTCGCCATAAGACAGCGGCTGAAGCCGGCTTCCTTGCAGATTTTGTTCGGCATGCCTGAAGGCATGCCCTGATACGAATCTTGGTATACGAGGCAGGGGATTGGATGTGACAGTCGTCACACAAACTGAATTAAAAATCGATTTGGGAGTGGTTTTTGCTTTTCCTTCCGGGTTCCGGCCCTATGAACGCACAAGAAGCGGCTCCGGTTGAAGTCTCATTAGGGCGTAGTAAGTCACAAACGAAACGGCGAAGCCTACGAACCACGAATAGTCATACAGCGGACGCAGCCAAGGAACAACCAAGCCCACCAGAGCTGTTCCTGCGCCAGTCGCCAGCGCGGCTACTGCCAGCCAGTTGAATCCTCGTGAGTATTCGTAAGCGCCATCACGTAAGTAGAGGTCGTCAACCAGCAGCACGCGGCCTCGAATTAAGAAGTAGTCGCAGATCATGATACCCGCCACCGGGCCGAGGAACGCGGCATAGCCGCCCAGCCATCCGAATAACATGGTCCTATAGTTGGCCAGCAGCTTCCAGGGCATCAGTGCGATTCCCATGAAACAGGTGATCACGCCACCAGTGCGGAAACTGATTTTCCGCGGCCACAAGTTCGAAAAATCGTTCGCCGGCGAAACTACATTGGCGCCAATATTCACATTCAGCGTCGCCAGCAGAATCGCCACCAAGGAAATCACCACCGCAACCGGTGAATGAAAGCGGCTGAGAAGTTGTACCGGGTCCCAGATCGCCGTGCCGTAGATGACCACAGTCGCCGACGTTACCAGGATTCCGATCAAAGAATAAAGCGTCATGGTGGTAGGCAGGGCGAGGGCTTGTCCAATTGCCTGCTGTCGCTGGCTTCGCGCGAAGCGGGTAAAGTCCGGAATGTTTAGAGAAATCGTCGCCCAGAAGCCCACGGTGGCATTCAGCGCGGGAACCAGAAACTTCAGGAAGTCCGAAAAGCTGCTGAACCGCGAAGGCGCGGACAGCATCGGTCCGAAGCCGCCAGCGGTGCGATAGGCCCATGCTAGCAGCAGCAGTCCGACCGCCAGCAAAACCGGCGCACTGATGCCCTGGAGGAATCGAATGTATTCAACGCCCTTGAGAATGACCGCCAGATTGATAAGCCAGAAGGCCAAAAAGCAAATGGCCGTGCTGTGCGCAAAATGTCCCCACCCCGGGGCTAGCACGGCGATCAAACTACTAATGGCTTCGCCGCCGATCCACGTTTGGATGCCAAACCATCCGCATGCCACCAAAGCCCGTAGAACCGCAGCCACATTCGCCCCAAGAACTCCGAATGAGGCGCGGGCCAGCACGGGAAAAGGTACGCCGTAACGCGCTCCCGGATGCGAGTTCAACAGCATCGGAATCAGGACGATGGTATTGCCCAGAAAGACGGTTGCAACAGCCTGCTTCCAATTCATTCCTCCCTGGATGAGGCCCGCGGCCAACATATAGGTGAGAATGTTGACCGACATCGAAACCCACAGAGCCGCGTAGTTGTAGGTGCCCCAGGTGCGCCGTTCGCTGTTGGTGGGCGCAAGGTCAGGATTGTAAAGAGGGCTGGATTCAATCCTGGAACGGAGGGGCTCCGGGCGTGTGGTCATTGAAGTCAGTCGGCGGCTGCGGCATGTCCGGTCTGTGCCGTGAGCGGAGCATACGTTTCGGGACGCCGATCGCGGTAGAACTGCCAAACCTTTCTTACTTCAGCAATCATCTCAAGATCGAGATCGGCGACCAGGACTTCGTCCTTGTCGCGGCTGGCCTGTGCGACGATCTTGCCCCGCGGATTACAGAAGTAGCTCTTGCCATAAAACTCGCCGATATTCCACGGCTTCTCTGTGCCTACGCGGTTGATGGCGCCCACGAAATAGCCATTTGCCGCGGCGTGCGCGGGCTGCTCCAGCTCCCACAGGTATTCAGAGAGACCGGCCACTGTTGCGGAAGGGTTGAACACAATTTCCGCTCCGTTCAGTCCCAGGATGCGCGCCCCCTCGGGAAAGTGGCGGTCGTAGCAGATATACACTCCCACCCGAGCGTACTTAGTCTTGAACACGGTATAGCCCATGTCACCAGGAGTGAAGTAGAACTTTTCCCAGAATCCGGGATGCACGTGAGGAATGTGGTGTTTGCGATATTTGCCCAGATAACTGCCATCCGCATCAATGACTGCGGCAGTGTTGAAATAAAGGCCCGGCATCTGCTCTTCGTAGACCGGGACAACGATCACCATGTGGTGCTTAGCCGCAATCTTCTGCATCAGCTTGGTCGTCGGTCCGTCGGGAACTGGCTCGGTCAGTTCGTACCAGCGAATGCTCTGCTCCGCGCAGAAATATGGCCCATAAAACAGCTCCTGGAGGCAGAGGATTTGCACCTTCTTCTTTGCCGCCTGATCGATCAGCTTCAGGTGCTTTTCGATCATGGCTTTCTTGATTTGTGGGAGTGAGTGATCGCTGCTCAGAGCATTACTTGCCTGGATGAGGCCACAGCGCACAGTGCGGGACATGGAAAGCACCTCCGCAAGGGGCCAATATAGCAGATGTGCTTGGCGAGTTACTCCTCTCCAATGTCCTCGTTCCAGACCTCAGGGTTCAGCCGGATGTACTCTGCAAGTAGTGCCACACACTCCGGCGAATCGAGGTCGATCACTTTCACACCCAGGGAACCTAACCACTCCATTCCGCCCTGGAAGTTACGGCTCTCGCCGGCTACGAGTGTTCCGAACCCAAACTGCCGGACCAGCCCACTGCAGTACCAGCAGGGCGCCAGCGTGGTGACCATGATGAGTTTCCTATAGCTACGCTGGCGTCCCGCGTTGCGGAAGGCATCCGTCTCAGCATGCATCGAAGGGTCATTATGCTGAACGCGGCGGTTATGCCCCGCACCAATAATCTCGCCGCTTGCATCAAAGATCGCTGCCCCAATGGGGATACCACCTTCCGCCAACCCTTTGCGCGCCTCCGCCACGGCTACGTCGAGCATCGCGGCATAATCACCCGGTCTTATCATCTCGACCCGCCGAGTTGTACTTATCCATTTGCCTTTGCAACCAGCAGAATTGCCAGGCCATAGAAGACGAACATAAGTCCCAGATACAGCTTCGCCCGACTTCCGGCACCTTCGAATTCCTTCCACGCCAGCACGCCCCACAACGCCGCCACCATGGGCGCTGACTGGCCAATCGCGTAGGAAATCGCCACACCCGTGAAGTTCGCAGCCACAAGATTGAATACCATGCCGGTCCCCCAAATGACGCCACCGAGCAGCCCGAGCATGTGTCCGGAAGCTGGGCCTCTGAAGAATCCGCTGAAATTCACCGGCTCTCCAACCAGTGGCTTTTTCATGAAGTAAACGTTCCACATGAAACAGGAGAGCAGTGCACCCAGCGTCAAAAACACGGCGACGCTGTACGGCCCAAGGGCGTGACCCTGCGCCCTCTGATTTGTCATCGCATACGTCACGAATGGCGCCCAGAGTCCCATTAGAACTCCGGAAACGACGCAGACGATAATGCTTTTCTTCGACGTGGAGCGGCCGGCGCTGGCCAAGCTCCCGTAGGCTTTGCCATCCATAATAACGGCGATGACAGCGCAAACTACCCCGGCGGCGAGCAATCCCCCATTGCCTTTCGGCTGCTGCACATAACTCAAGACCACACCTACGACCAGCGCGATCCCGATGGAAACTGGGAAGGCAATGGCCAATCCGGCCATATCAATCGCGGCTACCAGCAAGAGATTAGCGAGGTTGAAGATGGCCCCGCCGACCATGGTGGAAATAACGTTCGACGTGTCGGCCGAATGAATGTTATTGTTGAGGCTATCAGCATTATTCCCCATGCTCCCCATAGTGTGTCCGAGGACCAGGGAGATTAGAAAAATGCCGACCGCATAGTCCCAATAGAAAAGCTCGAAACGGTAATTCTTGACGCCCTTGTAAGTGTTGGCCCATGAGCCCCAGCAGATGGCGCTGGTAATCATCATAATCAGCGCAATGCCCAAACTATGTGGTGTGAACATCCTGCTCCTTCACTGGGTTCTGGGATAACGGCTGTGTGCGGACTTACTTGCCACGAATTCGGGAAACAAAAAGCTGCAACAAGCGGTCGGCGTCAACATCCACGCAGACTTTCGCGTTGGGTTTGACTTTGTCCACACCTTCGATCACGTAGCGGTCTCCGTGGAGCACATTGCGCTCCACTTCATTCCGGCGATTCCCCACCGTTTCGCCGCGCGTGAATTCGCCTCGCGTCTCTACGTCCACATGCATCTCCTTCACCTTCACCAAGGTCGCATCGATCGCAACCGCGACTGCGGACGGATCGTACATAGGCGATCCTGGGGCACCGAACGTGGCCGAAAGATCCACCAGAAATTTGGTAACCGAATAGATAAAGTCATTGACCGGGCCATGAGTTTTGCCCAGTTCATCGAGGTATTTACGGATGAAGAGCGCTTTGTCACCGATTTCTAGCCCCACCATGGTGAGCGGCCATCCCGCCTGGAAAACGACTTGCGCGGCTTCGGGATCGTTGTAAATGTTGGCCTCTGCAGCGGCATCCACGTTGCCACCGCTGATCGAACCTCCCATCAGGATGACTTCCTTAACCAACGGAACGATGGATGGATCTTTCTCTACCGCGAGCGCGATATTGGTGAGTGGGCCGACCGGAACCAGCGTAATCTCGTGCGGAGAAGCGTGTACTAGTTGGATGATGAGGTCGGGACCGAAGCGCCCATCAACCTTGCATTTGCTTGGAGGCAATTCAATGTTAGCTAGGCCATTCTTGCCATGCCAGAACTCGGCCGTAATCAATTTCTGAAACAAAGGATGCTGAGCGCCGGCGGCTACCGGAATGTCGCACCGGTTCGCCAGCGAGACCATGCGCAGCGCATTCTCCAGACCCATGGCCGCGGTAACGTTGCCCGGCACCACGGTGATCGCACGCACGTCCAGCTCCGGTGAGTTGAGAGCCAGCATTAGTGCCAGCGCGTCGTCGGTGCCAGGATCGGTGTCGAGGACGATTTTCTTGGCTGCCAAAGCCGGGGCGGTAAGCGAGGCTGGGAGCACGATAACTAGGAGAAGACAGGAGACAGAGCGGATAAATCGTGGATAGTCTGAGACTCCAACGAGTCGGAGAATTGTCATTTGTCCGGTGGAAGATTAGCGCAGAAGCGTAGCCTCGAGGTTTATGAGTGTCAAGGCCAAAGTGATCTCGCTTTTTCATCGCATCCGAGGCGACCGCATTCAGTATGAAAGCAAATGCAACGCCCCTGTAAGCCCGCGCTTTTTTCCCGCATTCTGCCGTACAATTGCCTCGCGAACATTGTCGGCAGAAGTCGTGGACCTGAAGAGCAGGAATCGTAGTTCTGGCTGAAAACATCCAATTGTCGTGGAAAACAGCGGACCGTCCGGCATGACCGATCGCGTTACTAGCACCGCCGCCGAGAGCTTGCTGCGAGACTCCAATGCTCCTTTAGCAATCCTGGGCGGCCGCCCGCTTCTGTCCAATCGGGGCATACCACTCGATCTCGATCGCGTAAGACAAGTTCGCGTGAACACCAGTGCGGTCGAACGGAGGGCTCAAAGTCACGTCGCGCGCCGTACCGTGAAAAAAGATTGGCAAGCGGCCTGGCTGCTCCGCGCAATTACTTGCATGGATCTCACCACCCTCTCGGGCGACGACACCGACGAGCGCGTGCGTCGCTTGTGTGCCAAGGCCTTGCAGCCCATCGAGCACGAACTG
>DATKEN010000117.1:0-3290 GCA_035512155.1 Terriglobales bacterium
GGCGGCGACAGATGCCCACCACACTCGCGTGAATTGGACTCTGCATTTCGAAAGGCGGCTTGATCCGGCGTGGTACTTTCGTCCATGGGAGCGCTACGCAACTCAATTGGCCGCCGACTATCTAATCCGCGCCAATGCGACTCCAACGCCAGCAAAGCAAGGAGAGTAGAAGATGGGACGCGTCGCCGCCATCAGATTCATGGGACTCTACGTCCCCGTCATAGCTGCTTTCCTCCTCGCGTTCCTGCGGCCGAAGCGGGAAAGGATTCTCCCCGCAGCGCTGCTCGGATTTGTCTGGACTCTGCCATCGTTGCTTGCTGTTCAATTGATCAACCTGCACTTCGGTTGGTGGCACTTCAATGCCCAAGGTGGTCTGTTTCGTGGCATGCCTGTTGACCTCTACCTCGGATGGGCGGTGCTCTGGGGTATCCTTCCCATCCTGACCTTCCACAACACTCGAATAACCTGGGTGGCTACTGTTTTCTTTGGCATTGACTTGATCCTTATGCCCGCGTGTTCCCCTCTTGTCGTTCTCGGCCGTCCCTGGATGATCGGTGAACTTGCCGCGCTGACTTTCGTCCTGGTTCCCGCGCAGTTGTTCGCGCGATGGACTCTTAACGACACGCACCTAAAAGCGCGCGCGGTACTTCACGTTTTGGCAGCAAGTGCAGTCTTCCTGTTTTTGATCCCTGAAGTTGTCTTCGCGCTGCAACCGGGACGCGGATGGGGCGCCTTGCTGTCCGAGACTGCCTGGTTACGAAACCTGGAATTGCAGGCCATCGCCCTTCTGGGAGTTCTCGGAGTCTCCGCCGTTCAGGAATTCGCGCAACGTGGCAAGGGTACGCCGATCCCATACGATCCGCCGAAACTGCTTGTGATTAGTGGACCCTACCGTTACGTCTCCAATCCCATGCAACTGTCGTGCGCCCTGGTGATGACTGCCTGGAGCGGCGTGCTTCGAAGTCCCTGGTTGGCGGCAGCGGGCGCCATGTCATTTCTGTATAGCCTGGGCCTGGCCGCGTGGGATGAAGGCGAGGACATGAAAGTTCGTTTCGGCAAGCCGTGGGAGGACTACCGGAACAACGTCATCGCTTGGAGACCGCGACTAACGCCGTGGCATGCACCCGATCGTCCGCTAGCACGGCTGTATGTTGCCGAGACGTGCGGTACCTGCTCAGAAGTGCGCCGCTGGTTCGAGTCTCACGCCGCTGTCGGGCTGGACGTAATCGCTGCCGAGGACCATCCCACACGGGATTTGCAGCGGATCACCTATGATCCGATGGATGGGACCGGTGATGAAGAAGGCGTGTGTGCTCTTGCGCGCGGGATTGAACACATCAATCTGGGATGGGCCTTTGCCGGAGCCTGTCTACGCCTTCCTGGAATCAAGCATCTCGTTCAGATACTCCTCGACGGTAGTGGGCTTGGGCCGCGTTCCATTCCAAAGCGTTCATGCAAACCACGACCGCTTGAATACAACAGCTGGGTGGAGTGAGAATTCTTCTCGTCTTGCAGGTTCCCTGAAATTAGGTCAGCCCATCTGAAGTTCTTCCCTTTCAGCGACAACCGCCTACAGGCGGCTCTCCAGTTTTACCCGGGCCTCGCAACCCAACCTAGATGTTTTCGCGCTCGCTTAGGCGGCGGTTGCGAGCGGCTGTATGTGTCCGAGTTGAGTTAGCAGCGTGTACTGATCGTAGTAGCAGCTACCTGACTCCGGTCTCCCCTGCTTGTCGAAGTGGCAGATCTCGCAGAACGGCAAAGACATCTTGCGTCCGGTGGGCTTCATTGCACCGAATGGTCCGTCGTTTGTGCCGACCACCGTGAATCGGGCGATGACAATATCTCCGGCGTCAATGTAGTCGGGGTTGGTGATGCGGCCGTCGGAAAAGGCCTTCGCCCATCCTTCCGTCCATTCCCGGAATTTGTCCCGGCTGTTCAATGTAACGGCGCGAGCGTTGTCGGTGTAGGTCAGTTTCTCGGCGGCGTTCTTGACGACGCCTGGGAAATCACGTTTGTTCCAGCTTTCGTGCGCGGCGCGGAGCGTTTCTACATTCTTGGAAGCCATGTGTGTTCCTCCTTAGGTCTTAAAAAGGCGCAAGCTCGGGCGAGCTACGTTTGGACTCGTCCTTTAGGCGCGGTCGCGATTGCTTCAGGCCGCTTTGCCGGCGGCGATCCTGTGGGTGGTTGAGGTGTGGACGGCAAAAGTCCGCACCACCGGCGCGGTTTTCAGAATGTGTTGTAGCGTCTTGTGCACCGCGTCGAATTGTTCGCGCTCGTAGCGTTGGACATCCTCTCGCGTATTCCAGAAACTCAGCGCGAGGACGCGATTCGGCTCCGTGTCTGAGACGATTACGGTCACGTCCACGAATCCGGTCTGCTTTTCCAGAAGCGGCCGAACTTTGTCATTGACGGCTTGAGTGAGTTCACGTGCTGTGCCCTGTTTGGTCGTTAGGTCAACGACACTCGTGTACATGGGGAGCACTCCTTTCGGTGGTAAGAATGTGAAAGGGAACATCGCCGGAAGCCGGCGCAAACTCCAAGGTTACCTGCGTGGAACGGCAACACCATACGCCTGTTCTTTTTCGCGGTCAATTGCCCAAATTTGGTGCAGTGGTACGCCAGAGAAGCACGGATGAATGCTGAATTCGACCGAGAAATGGTCGTCCTGGAAGAACAGGCTCGTTCAGCGAAGGCCCGGCAGAAGACTGAACCCCAATTGCACCCAGATCCCTCTGACATCTCAATCAACCAGCTACTGAAAGAATACACCAACCAAACACCGAGTTGGGGACTTTGGGATATTGGTCAAACGCGATATGCCTGCTCACTGCTTGTGAAATCCACGGCTCATACGCGACTTTAAAGGAGTTAAAGAGGCAGACGACCTCTAAGTCATTGGAAATCTCTGGTAGTCGAAGCAAAACCGTAGCGTAATCCGTAGTGCGGTGCACTCGGCATGAGTGCCGGATTGAATCCCCGACGAGTCGGCATATCGCGAGTTTCCCCGAGGAATTCTGAACAGTAGAAATTAAGCGGCCTTAGCATGAACCCCGCACTAGCCTCCCACCCGCTTGGGATGAAGGGACTCAACCATCGCCCGGATGTCACGGTTCTCGAGAACCAGGCTTCGGCGCTCTGCTGCTCCTCGGACAACGACGTCGACCATGGCTGCGGCCAAGTCGTCGGCCCGAATCATCTGGTTCGGGAACAGCACCCGAAACGCGGGGTAGATCGCGCGCATCAGCCGGTAGCTGAAATTCGGTTCCTTCCGCGGCTCCACGGGGTAGATG
>DATKEN010000118.1:0-11617 GCA_035512155.1 Terriglobales bacterium
CCGCGGCGCCAGAGCCGATCACGGGTTCCCGGCCGTCGGGCACAGGCACAGAAGGATAAGGCGTTCCTCGTTGCGCGGTCCAGAATCCACAGTTTCCCGGAAGACTAGCGATCTCCACTCCTCCCTGGCTACAACTGGGACTGCGAAAGAACGCGCATTTCTAGTTGGCCTTGACTATCGCACCCGCTCCCGGACTGTAGCCGGCGACAAGCGTCCAAAAGGCTCTCTTACTCGCAGCAGCGCACAGCAGGCGCGCGACGCAAACAGGCTGGCTGCAACTTCCAAAGCCCCCCACATTCCTGAATTCAGTGCCCAGGAATCGTTGGACGAACTCCGTTCCTTGGCCACGAGCGCGGGGGCCGAGATTGCGGGCGAGTTCCTGCAGCGCCGCGACCGGCCCGATCCTGCCACCCTGATTGGCAAAGGCAAACTCGAAGAGATTGCGGGCGCGGCAGCCTCGGTGTCCGCCGATCTCTTGCTGTTCGATCACGACCTCACCGCCTCTCAGCAACGGAATATCGAAAACGTTGTCAATACGCGGGTGATTGACCGCACCCAGCTCATTCTCGACATTTTTGCCAAACATGCTCGGACTCGCGAAGGCCAGTTGCAGGTGGAGTTGGCACAACTCGAGTACCTGCTGCCACGGTTGGGTGGACGCGGTATCGAGATGTCGCAACTGGGCGGCGGCATCGGTACCCGTGGCCCTGGGGAAACCCAACTTGAGACCGATAGGCGAAAAATTTTCCGACGAATCCGTCACGTCAAAAGACAAATTGAGAACGTGCGGCGCATTCGAGCGCAGCAGCGGCAGCGTCGGGAGTCGGTTCCGGTGGCGACCGTGGCGTTAGTCGGCTATACCAATGCGGGAAAGTCAACGCTCTTCAATGCTCTGACCCAAGCTGCGGTTCTGGAGTCGCCCAGAATGTTTGCCACTTTGGATCCGACAATTCGCTCTGTCGACTTACCCTCCCGGCGGAAGGTGTTACTGTCGGACACGGTGGGTTTCATCCGCAACTTGCCTCACACCCTGGTTTCGGCTTTCCGCGCGACTCTAGAAGAAGTGCAACGCGCCGCATTGGTTCTGCACGTCTCTGATACCAGCAGTCCCCTGTCCGCGGAGCAAGATGCGCAGGTGGAAAAGGTGTTGAAGGAATTGGAAGCGGACGGAAAACCGCGGCTGCATGTGATGAATAAAATTGACTTGCTGCCTCCGCGGCAGCGAGAGTCCCTGCGGGACGACGCGGAGACGGTGCAAGTTTCGGCGACAAAAGGCATCGGGATGAGCACGCTGTTGGACCGAATCGATCAGATGCTGGAGGAAGATCCTCTTAGTCGAGTTCGACTCCGCGTGCCTCAGAAAGAAGGAAAGATGCTGGCGCTGCTCGAGGCCCGTTCGCGGATCTACGCCCGTCACTACAAGGACGGCCTGGTGGAGTTGGAAGCGGAGGCACCCGAATCAGTGCTGAGAAGGGTGAAGGAATGGGTGGTGCGATAAGCTCCGAGGAGAATCGCCCTGAACCGGAAGAGCTCGATCATCGCGGCGATCGCAGTTCTGATTCTGAGTGCCGTGGGTCGAATTCTCCTGACCTATAGAGCGAATTCCCAGGGATTCGATGAACCTTGCCACGTTGCTGCCGCGATAGAGCTTCTCGACAAGCATACCTACTTGCTCGATCCGGTACATCCGCCCTTGAGCCGGATTGCCATTGGGCTGCCCCTCTATCTAGCCGGTGAACGGTTTCCACAGTGGTCGCCGGACGATCCGCGAAGTCACAACTACAACGACATCGGTGACAGCATTCTTTACGACCACGGGCATTACTTGCGGAATCTCTCCCTGGCGCGTTCTGCGATTCTTCCTTTCTTTGCGATCACGGCAGTGGTCGTCTTTCTTTGGACACGCCGCGAATTCGGCGACTTTGCTGGATTAGCGGCGGCAGTTCTGTTTACGACATTGCCCATTGTTCTGGCCTTCGCCGGTATGGCATATACCGATGTGCCCACCGCTTGCATGCAGTTTGCAGCTTTTTTTGTCTTCGCGAATTGGCTGGAGAAGCCAAGCCTGCGACCGACACTTCTGCTCGGGGTTACGCTCGGCCTTGCGTTGTTATCGAAGATGACGACTTTATTGTTTTTTCCAGCCGGGGTTGCCGGGATATTTCTATGTAAGTGGATAGTTGCCGGTCGTAATGAAATAACGTCGAAGAGCACCGGAATGAGGTACGCAGCTGGGCTCACGACGGCTTTACTTGTGGGAGCAGTTGTCCTTTGGGGCGGATACGGATTCTCGGTTGGGCATGTCCGCGAAAGTATGCAACTCTTTCCCGATGCTATGCCGTCTTTTCAACATTTTCCCTCCCCCATGCGAAGTATTGCACGGAACATGGTGCTTAGGAACTCGCTAGTTCCCGCTCCGGCGTTGCTCAAGGGTTTTGCCACCATCTGGGCTCTCAATAAGGAGTCGCCTCAGGCCTATCTTCTCGGAAATATCAAGAACGGCGGATGGTGGTATTTCTTTCTCCTGGGCGTCGGTGTGAAGACTCCGCTGCCTTTTCTCGTTTTATGCCTCCTCGGCCTGGCTCCACTCTTGGGATTTGCTCGCCAGAAAAAATGGACGGCCCTGGCTCCCCCGGCATGCGCTCTCGCCATTCTGATCGTGACAATGCCTGTAAGGTACGACGCTGGCGTTCGCCACGTGCTCGTGGTCTTTCCCTTGCTCGCAATCATGGGAGGTTGCGGCGCATCGTATCTTTGGCAAGCGCCAGGCAAGGCACGATTTTGGGGCCGACTTGTGCTAGCGGGCCTTTTGTTATGGCAAACGTTTTCGAGTCTTAGCGCGGGGACTGATTTTGTCTCCTATTTTAATGAGCTTGCTGGACATGATCCCAGCAGGGTGCTGGTAACGGGTTGTGACCTCGACTGCGGACAGGATCTCTTTCGGTTGTCCCAGGCGCTCCGCGATAGAGGCGTCTCCCACTTCAGCGTAGCGCTTTGGAGCAGCGCCGATATGACGCAAATGAACTTACCTATGTTCGACGTCCTGCAACCCTTCCAGCCAACCCCAGGCTGGATCGCGATAAGCATGCGATCCATGCGCTTTGGCGACGTCTTTCACAGTACTTATCCCCCGGGGGCACTCAGATGGGTCGATCGCTACCAACCGGTGGCGCTGGTTGGGAAAACTATTCGCCTTTATTACGTTCCGGAGAAGTAAGAGTTTAGGAGATTCCCAGCCGCACTTTGTCCGACAAAGTCCTGACGCTAAAGGCGGGTTTGCTCAAAGTGCTTAACTTCCTCCGCACGACCTTCGATTACTGGTACCAAAATTAAAATGGGCCGGCAACCAAGAAGCGGTGACAGTCCTTGGCTATCGGCCCATTCGATCCTGAATTGGATCGGAGGTGATGTCTTCATCCTAGACTCCCTAACTCAGAAGTCAAGGACTCTTTCGTCTTATTTTATGAGTAGCTTGGCTGGAGGCAGCCTGAACTCGAGAGGTCTATGCCAAGACAGCCCCTGCTCCGCGTTGACAGGATACTTGTAAAATGTTAACTTCATGGGTTTTAAGCCCTCTTTCGCTCTAGACTAACATCAGCACCCAAATGGACGAGATACTGCGACAACTAGGCGGATTACTGCTCGGTTCTATACCCACCATCATCCTGGTGGTGCTGCTGTTCGCCATTTATAACGTGGTTGTCCACAAGCCTTTGGTCAAGATTCTGGCAGAGCGACACGCAAAAACCGAAGGCGCAATCGAGAAGGCGCGCGCGGACATTGCGGCGGCCGAAGCGCGAACGGCAGAGTATGAGCAGCGCTTGCGGGAAGCTCGCATGGCGCTGTTCAAGAGCCAGGAGGCGCGACGGCAGGCGGCATTACAAGCTCGCGCCGCAGCGCTGGTGCAAGCACAAGCCCGGGCGCAGACCCAGTTAAAGCAGGCGCAAGCAGTCATCGAGCACGAAAAACAGGCGGCGCAGGCAGGCCTGCAGGCGGAAATCGGAAGGCTAGCCTCGGAGATCATTCGTACTGTGCTACGACCGGCAATGGCGCCAAGCCGGGCAGGGGGTCAATGATGCGACCTCGACCGAGGATTCAGCGTGCGGCTGAGATATTAAGTCTTGCGCTTTTTATTTGCCTGCTGTTGCCGAGTGCCACTCGCGCCCAGGATCAGCCTACTAGCTCCCCTAATCCAAATTCCTCCGCACGCCAGGAAAAACGTGATTCGGGTCGTGGCATAGGCTCCCAACTCGCACACGAAACACGAGAGGCCGCAGGCGAGGATGATCAGGAGCAGTTCAAGAGGTCGACCTCAGTGAGTTGGTTGGCGGGAAAGACGGGCCTCAGCTTGGAACAGGCTTACTGGCTAAGCATTCTGCTGAATTTTGCGGTGGTGGCGGGTTTGCTCATCTGGTTGTCCAAGAAAAACCTGCCTGGGTTTTTTCGCAACCGAACGACCTCCATCCAGAAGGCGATGCAGGAGGCGCAACGGGCTAGCGAAGAAGCCAACCGGCGGTTGGCAGATATCGATGCCCGGCTTTCCCAACTGGGAGTCGAGATCGAGAAGATGCGGGCGTCGGCAGAAGCGGGTGCCGCCGCCGAAGAGGCGCGGATAAAGGCCGCAGCAGAAGAAGACGCGCGCAAGATTGTGGAATCGGCTGAACGGGAGATCGCGGCAGCGGCTAAGTCTGCTCGCCGCGAACTCAAGGCGTACGCTGCCGATCTCGCCGTCTCGATGGCAATCAAGCAGATTAAAGTGGATTCCGTTACCGATCAGGGATTGATACGCAACTTTGCCAACCAGCTGTCGCGGACCGAGCCTGACGGTGCTGGCCCGAACGGCGGGAAGGGCGGGCATTAGCGCATGGCTTCTGTCCCCGGCATCTATGCTCGTGCCCTCGCTGACGTGGTGTTTGATCAACGCCTGGACCCGGGCAAGACGCTGCAGCAAGCGCAATCTCTGGTCGAACTGGTGACGAGCAGTCGCGTATTGAGGGAAGTCTGGGAAACCCCTTCGATTCCGGCGGAGGAAAAACGAGGCGTGCTGGATGCCATCGCCGTCCAGAGTGGGATCTCGCGTCCGGTGCGGAACTTCATGGCCGTGCTCATCGATCACCGGAGAGTTCAGTTCCTAGGACCGATCGTGAAGGAGTTCGAACATGAACTGGACCGGCGCCTGGGATTTGCCGAGGCGGAAATCACCAGTGCCCGTGAGCTAAGCGACACAGAGCGGCGTGCGCTGGAAGCGCAAGTCGGAAAGCTTACAGGCAAAAAAGTGCGTGCCCGCTACTCCCGTGATGTGTCGGTTCTGGGCGGAGCTATGGTGAGAGTGGGTAGCACAATCTACGACGGCTCGGTGAAGGGACAGATGGAGAGGATCAGAGAAGCTATTAGCTCTTAGCTAATGCCTTCTAGCTTGAGATCGAGATCCGTCTAACCGCAAAGAAGAACCGCAAAGAACGAGAGGAGCTAAAAGCTGGAAGCCAAGAGCTGAACTTATGGCGCAAATCAAAGCAGATGAGATCACGCAGTTGATCCGGCAACAAATCGAGAACTACGAGTCCAAGATTGCGGTAGACGAGGTGGGTACAGTCCTCACGCTGGGCGATGGCATTGCTCGTGTCTATGGCTTGGACAAGGTCATGGCTGGCGAACTGCTCTCTTTCCCGCACGATGTAGCCGGAATCGCCATGAACCTGGAAGAAGATCAGGTCGGCGTGGTGCTGCTCGGGGATTACACCGAGATCAAGGAAGGCGATGAAGTGAAACGCACCGGGCGCATCATGAGTGTGCCGGTGGGGGACGCTCTGGTCGGTCGCGTCGTGAATTCGCTGGGCCAGCCTATTGATGACAAGGGGCCCATTGCAACCGATAAGTTCATCGCACTGGAGCGTATAGCACCTGGTGTGATCGACAGGCAACCGGTGCGTGAACCCATGGCTACTGGCCTGAAAGCCATTGACAGCATGATCCCGATCGGCCGCGGGCAGCGCGAATTGATCATTGGCGATCGCCAAACCGGCAAGACCGCCGTCGCGCTGGATACGATCATCAACAACAAGGGTAACGATCTAATTTGTATTTACAACGCAGTTGGGCAGAAGCGGTCTTCCATCGCGCAGGTAGTGAAGATCTTGGAAGACTACGGCGCCATGGACTACACCATCGTGGTGGCGGCTTCGGCGTCGGAACCGGCGCCTATGCAGTATATTTCGCCCTACGCCGCATGCGCGATGGGGGAGTTTTTCCGCGATTCCAAGCGGCACGCGCTGGTGATCTATGACGATCTCTCGAAGCATGCCGCGTCGTATCGAGAGATTTCGCTTTTGCTACGACGTCCCCCGGGCCGCGAGGCTTATCCAGGGGATGTTTTCTATCTTCACTCTCGTTTGCTGGAGCGTGCGGCCAAGCTGAGTGACAAAAACGGTGGCGGATCGCTCACTGCATTGCCGATTATTGAAACTCAGGCTGGAGACGTTTCCGCATACATTCCGACCAATGTTATTTCGATCACCGATGGCCAGATCTTCCTGGAGACCGACTTATTCAACAGCGGTGTGCGGCCCGCCGTCAACGTAGGTATCTCGGTCAGCCGCGTGGGCGGCAGCGCTCAAATCAAAGCTATGCGGCAGGTGGCCGGAAGCATGAAGCTGGAACTCGCGCAGTACCGCGAACTCGCGGCATTTGCGCAGTTCGGCAGCGATCTCGATAAAGCTACGCAGGCACAGCTTAATCGTGGACAGCGCCTGGTCGAAGTACTCAAGCAGAAGCAGTTCTCGCCCCTGCCATTCTCGAAGCAGATTCTGATTATCTTTGCGGGCACGAGCGGGGCCTTTGATGATCTTCCAGTCGACCAGGTGCGCGATTTTGAGGCTGAGCTTTACAAGTTTACCGATGCCACCAATCCCGGCCTGTTGCGCACGATCATGGAGAAAAAGGTTCTCGATGACAACTTGAAGGCTGAGATGAGCAAGGTCATCAAACAATGTAAGGAAGCATTTGTGGCGGAACGGCAGGCAGTGGCGAAGTAGCTTCTAGCTGCTGCTAGAAGCTAATGCATAGGTCCTTCGCTTCGCTCAGGATGACAAGACTTTGGCTATCGACCGACGACTAACGACCAACAACTGATTCATGGCAAACATTCTCGATATTCGGCGGCGCATTCGCAGCGTGACGAACACGCGGCAGATCACCAAGGCCATGAAGATGGTCTCCGCCGCGAAATTGCGCCGGGCGCAAGAGAAAGCCTTGGCGGCGCGTCCGTATGCCCAGATGTTGACCAATGTGCTCAAATCGCTGGTTTCGAGGGCGGAAATCTACGATCCGGAGACAGGCGAAGCGCGGCATCCCTTGCTGGCACAGCGTCCGGAAAAGAACGTGCTGCTCATCGTCGTAACTGGCGACAAGGGTTTGGCCGGTGCTTTTAATGCAAATATCTTGAAGGCTGCCATCCGCTTTCTGGAGTCGAAGGCTGGCAAGAACATTGAAATCGAAGCTATTGGACGGAAAGGTCGCGATTTCCTGCGCCGGCGCTATCCCGGGGCTGCGCCACGGACGGCCGAATCGCCGGAGCCGGCACGGATCACGCTGGTTGGTGAGCGCGTCGGCGTGTTGAATAAGGTGGAATACTCAATGGCTTCCGAATTGGCGGAGCGCGTCATTGAGCGATACGCCAGGGAAGAGATTGATTCGGTGTACCTGGTATACAACGAATTCAAGTCTGTAATCGCACAGCGTCTGCTTGTCGAACAAGTTCTACCGATCGAGCACATCGGCGCGCCTGAGGTACGACAAGCGGAGGGAATGACTCAAAAGGAAAAAGAACGGGCGCTGGAAGCCGCAAAGGGCGCGGGCGTGGGCATACGCCCGGCAGATACTCGTGAAATCGACGCCGAGGCGGCTAGGTTCGCATCAGCTCCGGTGGATTACATCTACGAACAGCCAGCAGCAGAATTGTTTCGCTCACTGTTGCCGAAGTATGTGGGCATTCAGATTTTTCGTGGATTGCAGGAGTCCGTCGCGGCAGAACACGCTGCCCGCATGACCGCCATGGACGCGGCAACCAACAATGCAACCGACATGATCGATTCGCTGACCCTGGCCATGAACCGCGCCCGTCAGGCGAAAATCACGAAAGAGATTATCGAGATTGTGAGTGGAGCGGCAGCACAGTAGATTAGGTTTTTGTTGTCATGCTGAGCGACTAACGAGGTTCGCTGCGCGAACTTCGTTCCGAGTCGAAGCATCCCTATAGCCGCAGTGTACTGTCTACATTAGGGATCCGTCGACTTCGCTCGCGGTGACAATCAAAGGAGTCTATGCCAGAGAACATTGGACACGTAGTTCAAATCGCCGGCCCTGCCGTGGACGTTCAGTTCGTTGAGGCCACGATGCCTCCGATCTACGAGGCATTGAAAGTGGTCAGCGACGGCTTTACTGTGCCGGCGCCCATCAATGTCATCCTCGAAGTGCAGCAGCACCTGGGTGAGGGCCGTGTGCGTTGTATTGCCATGGAAGCCACCGACGGCATGGTGCGCGGCATGAAAGCCATCGACCAGGGTGGTCCAATTTCGGTGCCTGTCGGTCGCGGTACGCTCGGCCGCGTGATGAACGTCATCGGCCAGCCAGTAGATCAGCTTGGGCCGATTCAGCATACCCAAACCATGCCCATTCACCGTCCCGCGCCACTGTTTGATGAACAAGCTACCACGGCCGAGATGTTCGAAACAGGCGTCAAGGTTATCGACCTCATCCAGCCGTTTCTGAAGGGCGGCAAAATCGGCCTGTTTGGCGGCGCAGGAGTCGGCAAGACCGTCGTCATCATGGAACTAATTAACAACGTCGCCAAGCAACACGGCGGCTTCTCGGTGTTTGCGGGAGTGGGTGAGCGCACGCGTGAGGGCAATGACCTGTGGCTGGAGATGACAGAGTCGGGTGTCATCAAGCCCGGCGATCCGGAAAAATCCAAAGCGGCGCTGATTTATGGTCAGATGACGGAACCGCCCGGCGCTCGTCTGCGCGTAGCCCTGACTGGACTTACCGTGGCTGAGTACTTCCGCGACGTCGAGGGCGCGGACACGCTGCTGTTCATCGACAACATCTTTCGCTTTACCCAAGCCGGCTCAGAGGTATCCGCGTTGTTGGGGCGCATGCCCAGCGCCGTCGGCTACCAACCGAACCTGGCGACTGAAATGGGCGAGTTGCAGGAACGAATCACTTCTACCAAGAAAGGGTCGGTAACATCGGTACAGGCGATTTACGTGCCAGCGGACGACTTGACCGATCCCGCGCCGGCCACAACTTTTGCCCATTTGGACGCCACCACCGTGCTTTCCCGGGCGCTCACTGAGATTGGGATTTATCCCGCAGTCGACCCGTTGGCTTCCACCTCCCGTATTCTCGATCCTCGAGTTGTGGGCCAGGAACATTACGACGTTGCGCAATTGGTGAAGAAGACCCTTCAGACGTACAAAGATTTACAGGACATCATCGCGATTCTCGGCATCGACGAGTTGAGCGAAGACCAGAAAGTTACCGTGGCACGGGCGCGTAAGATCCAGAAATTCTTGTCGCAGCCCTTCCATGTGGCCGAGCAGTTTACAGGAGCTCCGGGCCGCTATGTAAAGGTTGCGGACACAGTGAAGGGCTTCAAAGACATTGCCGAAGGCAAATACGACGATATCCCCGAGCAGGCTTTTTATATGAAAGGCACGATCGATGAGGTGCTCGAGGCAGCCGAGAAGTTGAAAGCAGCAGCATAAACGGACGCTGGGCCTCGGACCTGACCTCATGCTTAGTTCCTGAAGTCACACAGGCGTGGTCGGACGCCAGTTTTGACACATGACAGACACTTTCCAACTTGAAATCGTCACGCCAGAAAAGATGGTGGTGCGCGATACCGCCGAGGAGATTCAGATTCCGGGCAAGAATGGATATCTTGGGATCCTGCCTGGCCATGCGCCGCTGGTCACCGAGTTGGCGGTGGGCGAAATCAGCTATCGTAACGGCGGTAGCACGCATCACTTGGCTGTGGCGTGGGGCTTCGCCGAGGTACTGCCCGACAAAGTGACTGTTTTGGCGGAGATTGCGGAACGGGCTGAGGACATCGATGTACAGCGGGCCCAGGAGGCGAAGCGGCGCGCGGAAGAACAGTTTGGGAAGGGCAAGACCGAAGATGATTTCACCCACGCTGAAGACGCGCTGAAGCGCGCGGAAACACGGCTCAAGGTAGCCAAGGAGAAGAACTAGCCTTCTCTTGTCCTCCTCAGTAGGTTCTTCGCGAAGGATGGTGGCGCCACATGGGACAATCATCGTAACGAGGGTGTGGTCTCTTTGTTGGGGTATACGGTTGTCTTGCAGGCCCATGATGGAAGTCTCGGGACGCCCAGGAGTGGAATTAATCGTGGTTTGTGACAATTTTGCTGTGCGTCATCGTACCCGCTACCACCGCCTCGGACGTGCAACTGGCAGATCTTCCTGACGTAGTGCGAAAAACTATCCTCGAGCAAACTCAGCATGCAACTATTATTCACTTAAAAAACACGTTGCGTGATGGTCATGAATTGTACGAGGCCCACCTTGAGAGTGGTGGTGCTTCGCGCGAGACGATTGTCGTCGACGAGCGCGGTGCAGTTCTGGAAATCGACGAAGCGATCTCCTTGCCGCGCGTTCCCCCGGAAGCGCGAAGAGCGATTGAAAGTTCGGTGGCAAACGGCAAGATCAAGAAATTGGAATCAATAAAATTGCCGTCAGGCGTAATTGCAGCATACCGGGTCCAGTTTGAAAGAAATGGGAAGCAGTCGGAACTGAGACTCTCGCCAGACGGTCGACTGGTGCCAGAATAACCTTCCGCAGCCATCACATGGCGGAAGCGAGTGGGAGTCGAACCCACCGTCGCCGCCGAAAGACGACGACCGCCGGTTTTGAAGACCGGGACGATCACCGGACCGCATGCGCTTCCCTTGCTGGCGATCTGGAGGCTAGTGACCCCCATCCCAAAAATAAAACAGGACCCCACGCTCTACAAAGTTTGGGTCGATGAGCGGGTTAGTCCAAGTCGCGTCTTGGGAACAGAACCGCGTCTTCAGGCGGCCGAACCTAATTTGCTTTGAGGCGCTTTATCGGCCAAACCAAATACTTTGCGGGAAGCCAGCGAAATCATCAACCACTTGACGCCGCTAAATAGCAAACTGATACCAACGATTGTGCCAATCGCCCAGGCCGAACTGGAAGGCCAGTGCAGCCAAATGAGTCCTGCCAGGAGGATTGTGACCAACCCATCCAGCAGCATCCACCCAGCTCCGGTTTGGCCGCGAATCCCAAAGAAAGCGACAATTTCGAACACCCCTTCCGCTAGGAATAGACTCGCGAGAAAGAGAGTCAGCGTGGCGACGCCGAGCAAGGGATGGTAAATCATGTAGCCACCCCCGACCACATAAATCACCCCTATCAGAAGCTCCCAGACAACCGCACCCGCCCTGCGCGCGTGAAACGCAGCGGCAATATGGGTTATTCCTCCGAATATGAACAACCAACCGACGATCGCGGTTATTGCGATGGCTGCTACAAGGGGAAGGGTGATCGCGAGAATCCCCAAAAAGATCAGGATTATCGACAC
>DATKEN010000119.1:0-8744 GCA_035512155.1 Terriglobales bacterium
TGATTTGGTAAAACGCCACATCCTGCCAAAGGCCGAGTATGACAAAATTGCGGACCAGGTGACGGCCAGGAAATGACACCGCCAAGCGGCCTCTATTCCCCCTGCGATTCGTCGCTAGGAGGAGGATGCTCGAGTGGAAGATCCAGCCAGCAAGCACAGAAACCCCAAGGCAGTTCACAGGTAACCGCCGACCCTCGGGCTCGAGATACGATGGGTCTGGGCTTGTACTTCCATATGCGGAATTCCGCGGACGGACCTTGACTTGCTTATTCAGTCTCCCCTAACTCTCTCCTGTAAGTTACCTTGGTGTCTTTGCTAACCGCTCAAAGACCGCGATTCAAGAAAATGCGGGATATTTTGTCGACTCATCTCCCGCCGACCACCGGATGCGGACGTCACCCCCCCTTGCAGGAACCGAGCGTCCTTTAACCAACTGGATAGTTACGGATGGTCGTTGCGACTCAGACTCTCCTCAGAGCACTTCCCCATTTTGGGAACGAGTGCGAATCGCCTCCAGGGGGCCTGCGAAGGTATCAGGCGCGACAGAGGACTTATGCGGAGAGCGCGAAGGCCGGAATGGCTCTATTCCGTGACGTGGAGCGGTATCGCGCGCAATAACAGCTCAAGACTTATGTTTCGAAACATGAGCAATTTTGTACAGCTTCGTTAAAGTCGCCTCGCTAGATTGAGATATACCGCTGTACGGCAACAGTTGAGCCGAGAGGAAGAAGGATGACGGTTATGCGTAGATACAGCAATCACACAATGTGGTTCATAGCATTCTTACTGCTTATCATCACTGTCGGATGCAGCGATCCGGACAAGACCGGCAACCCAGGCTTCACTGCGCCTACAGTAATTTCCGAAGTCCCTCCGGTTGGTTCAGCCGGTGTCTGTCCCAACACAATAGTTACCGCCAGCTTCAGCAAGGCGATGAATCCTGCAACGATCAACAGCACGACCTTCCTGTTGGCAGGGCCGGGTACTACAGCCGTGGGGGGAGTAGTTACCTACGATGCGCCAAGTAAGACTGCGACCTTCACGCCATCAAGCACTCTCGCGATCCCCACCATCCAATATACCGCCACGATTACGACCGGAGCCACCGACACTTTTGGCAACGCGCTAGCGAGCGACTTTGTATGGACCTTCACCACAGGCACCACAACATGTCTGACAGGCCCGCCCACCGTAATTTCCGTAACCCCTCCTGATCTCTCTTCCGGTATATGCCCGGACACCGTCGTCGTTGCCAGCTTTAGCGAAGCGATGAATCCTGCAACGATCAATACCACGACCTTTACGCTGACATCGGGCACTCCACCCGTAAGTGTGACTGGCGTAGTTACCTACGATGCGCCAAGCCATGTCGCGACCTTCACACCAAACAACCCTCCCGGCCTCGCACTGAGCATCCTCTATACCGCCACCATTACCACCGGGGTCCAGGATCTCTTTGGCAATGCGCTGGCAAGTGACAAAATATGGACCTTCACCACATCTGCCGCGCCATGTTCGTCCTCCGTCCCATTGGGAACGGCCTGCAGTTTCGGGATTCTGGGCGCCACCCCCGTCGTTAGCAGTGTCGGCCCCACCCACGTTACGGGAGATGTGGGGATATGGCCAGCGGCTTCTATCACCGGATTCTCTAACACGGGAGGACCGGGAACAATAACGGGCGCGTATCACGAGGCCGATCCGGTTGCCATGCAGGCTCAGAGTGACTTGACCACGGCGTATAACTTCGCCGCGGCCGCAGCTGGGGGGGCAACACTCCCTCCGGATATAGGAAATTCAACACTCGCACCTGGCGTTTATAAGACGACCAGCGCGCAGCCCTCGCTTGGAATAACAGGAAATCTCACCCTTAGCGGCCCTGCGAGTGGTGTCTGGATCTTCCAGATCGTGTCCACCCTGACCACGGCGGCCGGCAATAGCAAAGTCATCATGGCCGGCGGCGCCACGGCTCACAACGTGTTCTGGCAGGTCGGCAGTTCGGCGACCCTTGGAACCAACACTATATTCCAGGGGACCATCATGGCCCACGCGTCCATCACGGTTACCACCGGCGCGACGCTGAATGGCAGAGCGCTGGCCAGTACGGGCGCAGTCTCATTGGACAGCAATCCGGTGAATGTACCTAGCTGTCCATGAGGTATTCGATTAGTGGACCAGCGTGAGCTGGTCCACTAACGGCCGGCGCGAAAAGCATGATTTCACGTTATTGCAGTTCGGACCAAGTTCGGATCAAGTTCGGAGGAATTGGCGCATGTCATCTCACTCTCATAATCCTTGTAGCGGTGTAGCAGTTATGCGGTTGGCCCTAGTTGCCATCCTGTGTAGCATGGGCACGCTCGCGGCGGCGCAGGATCAGCCCGCTCCCAAATGGGAGCTTTTCGGTGGATACTCCTTCTTCCATCCTGGCGCCGACGTGCACGGCCTACTTCCAGGAGGAATCTCCCCGGTGAGCAGCCGCCTGGAACCGAATCCGCGCGGCGCGGGCCTCAGCCTCACCTATGACTTCAATCGCTGGTTCGGCCTCACGCTCGATGCCAGCACCCATTGGGGCAGTGGTGAAGGTACGCTGGGCAGAAAAATTGACGACGCCGCTTTCTCCAATCTTTCCTTCGGTCCCAAGGTGACCTTCCGGAGCGCTCATTTCGCCCCATTTCTTGAGGCGTTAGTGGGCGACCACCGTCTTATGCCGGATACCTTCCACGATGTCGACAAATTAGGGTTCATGGGCGGCGGCGGCCTTGATGTTAACGTGTCCAGGCACGTTGCTTTGCGGCTAATTAGGGCCGACTACGTATGGTCCAGCTACCAGTATGGAACTTCGACCTCGACTCCCCCGACTCCGAAGACCGATATCAGGGGCGTAAGACTTCAAGCTGGCGTGGTATTTATGTGGGGCGGTGAACCGGCCAGGACACCTGTCTCAGCAAGTTGCACCGTCAATCCTAGTGAAGTGATGATGGGCGAGCCGGCGACGGCCACCGCTACCGGCAGCAACTTCAATCCCAGCCACACGCTGAACTACGCATGGAGCAGCACTGGCGGCCACATTAGCGGCAGGGACAACACTGCGAGCATAGACACCAATGCCTTGGCGGGCGGCAGTTACACGGTTACTGCCCATATCTCCGATCCCAAGATAAGGAAGGGTGGCGAGGCCAGCTGCTCGGCATCCTTCACGGTTAAGGAGCCGCCGAAGAATCCTCCGGCCCTTTCATGTTCAGCGAACCCGACGACAGTTCAGACGGGCGCGTCCTCCACCATCAGTTGCACTTGCACCAGTCCTGACAATGTTCCCGTTACTGTAGGCGACTGGACGGCGAACAGCGGCAGCATCTCTGGCAGCGGCAACACGGCTACGCTGAGCACGGTAGGCGCATCCTCCGGTCCGATCACGGTAAGCGCAACTTGTACCGACTCTCGCGGTCTGAAGTCTGCGCCCGCAACCGCGCAGGTGATGGTGGAGAGTCCTCCTCCTCCACCGCCGCAGGCGAGCAAACTGAGTCAGTGCGACTTCCCGAACCCGGTGAAGCCGTGGCGCGTGGACAATACCTGCAAAGCGGCTCTTGACGACGTAGCCAAGAACCTTCAGCAAAATGCGGACACCAGGCTGGTCATCGCGGGTAACGCCGAGCCCACGGAGACGCGCAAGAACCTGGCGGCAGAACGCGCCGTCAATTCGAAGGCGTATCTGACGGGCGGCGAATCCAAGCTCGGAATCGATCCCAGCCGCATCGAAGTGCGCACCGGGAGCGGTGGCACGAAGACGGCGGAATACTGGACCGTGCCAGCAGGTGCTACATTCTCCGGCGAAGGCACCCAGCGGGTCGATGAGACCAGGGTAAAGGCGGTTCCGGATCATCCGAAACCGGTCGCCAAGAAGAAAGCGGCGAAAAAGGCCGAATAAGTGAAGGTAGCAGCAACAAAGGCCGGCAAGGGTTCACCCTGCCGGCCTTTCTTTTTGAGTCCAGTAGCCTGCTACTCGGGCGCTCCCGTATTCGGGGGCGGGTCGGCACGCCAAACGTACAGGTATTTCTCGTCGCTCGACGTTACCACAGGAATGTTTTTCTCACGCGTTACTCGGTTCAAAGCAGAGCGAAGATTCTGCATCTTATCGCCGTTCAGGCTGCTCAGGGGAATCTTGACGGCTTGCTGGGGTTTCAGCTTTGAAAGGTCGGCCAGAATGTCCCCCACAGCCTTGCGATGTTTCCCTTTACGGCCCTGCGGAACATCAGCCCGATTCACCGACTCATAGTGCGTGCCGTTTCCATTTCCGTTTCCGTTTCGTCCCATTCGGCGGCGCTCCTTTCCCCCGAAATCGTATCCGTACGCGAGAAATCCTACTACAAACACTCGCATGCTGCAACTAAAAATCTGTGAGAATCTCTGTGTATTGCAACGATCTTCCGCGAATCAATACATTAAGTTCAGTGTTTTCTGGAAGATGAACCGCCTGCGTTGCGCTAAGACCTGCTAAGAGTTCACCCGTATGATTTGGGCCGCGTTAGTATCGCTCTCAACGATGACTCCAGTTGAACGCGCCAAACACAAGCAAGATTTTGATCCCGGCGCATTTCTTGCCAGCATCGGCGAGGGCAGGAAATTTGTGCTCTTCCCGAGGAAAAAAACCATCTTCACGCAAGGGGAGGCTGCTAACGCGGTATTTTACATCCAGACCGGCAAGGTAAGACTCACCGTGGTCTCGAAGACTGGCAAGGAAGCAACCATTGGCATACTGGGTGAGGGAGACTTTTTCGGTGAAGGCTCGCTTGCGGGCCAAGCGCTCCGTATGGGCTCTGCCACCGCAATGACGGAGTGCGCCGTTCTGCGAATCGAAAAGGAAGCCATGGTGAAAGCGCTTCATCGCGAACGCGAAGTTTCCGAAATGTTCGTGGCCTATTTGTTGGCGCGGAACATCCGTTACGAAGAAGATCTGGTCGATCAGCTTTTCAATTCGAGTGAAAAGAGGCTGGCCCGAATCCTCCTATTGCTCGCTCATTTCGGCAAGGAGGGCATTCCTGAAGCCGTAGTCCCTAGGATCAGCCAGGAGACACTGGCGGAAATGATCGGCACTACCCGCTCGCGAGTAAGCTTCTTCATGAACCGCTTCAGAAAATTGGGATTTATTCACTACAACGGCGGACTGCAGGTCCACAGCTCCCTTCTCCACGTAGTTCTGCACGACTAGAGTCCGAACGCTGCAACGCGATTCTGACACCTGGCTTTTTCAAAACTCACTCGAACGCTGTCCGAAGAAAACTCACCAGCTGCCACCCATCCATGTATTTGTACGGCGTCTCCCCCATGGTGTAATGCCCGCAGGGCAGCACGACGACTTTGTGATCCAGTTTGTGCTTCTCGAACTGCTCGACCACCTGCTCTGAAAACTCCGGCAGAAACGTCATGTCGTACTTCGCATAGATAATGAGCGAGCGGCGCGGCCAGCGCGAAAATTTGTCAAAGTACACCATCGGACTGACGGCGCGCCACACCTGCCGCAGATGCTCCAAATCGATGGCCGTTTCCAGGCCCTCGCGGATGTGGCGCGTGGACTGCCCGTGCCATACCACGTCGGCAAAGTAAGTCGAAGCGTGATTGAACGCAGCCACCTGAATCCGCGAATCATGTGCGGTGGCGATAAACGCGTAGCAGGATCCGAGGCTCGTCCCGACGATGCCGAGCCGGTTGTAACCCTGCGATTCCAGCCAGTCGAGACAACAGCGGACATCGATCACGCCCTGGCGTACCGAATCGAGTGTGCGGCCAATGTTGGCGGAAACGGCATAGTCGGCGCGGTCGATCTCCGCCGGACGGCGAATGTCGTGATACGGCATGCTCAGCCGGAGCACCGCGATCCCCATCCAGTTCAGCACGCGGCAGAGGGCGTTGTAGGAGAGCGCGTCTGAATTCCAATGCGGCAGCAGGACCACCGCCCGGCGTCCGCGAGCCGGGAACCAGCGCGCGTTCGCGAGGTTATTTTCGGGGAAAGGCGTTATGACAGGCGAGGTGAAGCGCAGAAACTCGGCATGCGTGCCGCGAACTTTTTCTTCGAGGCGCGGGTCCGGCGCTTCGCGCGTGCTGAACACCTGAACTTCGCGGCGCTCCAGGCGGAAATCCGCCGGCTTCTGGTAAGAGTAAAAGTCGTCGCTCGCGTTGACGATGCGGTCGTTGAAACGGGAGAAATATTCCAGCAGTTCCCGAGAGCCCTGTCCAGAAGGACCGCCGTTGCGGCCGGGCCAACTGTGCGTCCAATCGAGACCCCAGTCCAGCGGACGCACCACGCGGTTATTGTCCACCGACGTGAGCCGGGTTTCCCAGTCGTACATCCATTGAGCGTAGCGCGAAGGCATCTCTATCTAGGAATACAACAACGGTGAGCATTTTGACGACTCGGTGCAGTTTAATGGTGGGATTTAGCAGTCAGGAGTCAGCAGTCAGCATTCAGTAGTTTCCGATGCCAGCCCTAACGGGGCATCCGATTTCGAAAAGCTTATGGTATCGCTAAAGCGATACCCTGATACTAACCATGTTGGCTGAAGGCTGAGTGCTGAAGGCTGACGGCTCAGAGGTAAACTCGCGGCACTCTCTGCGACAAGCCGCACAGAATTTCGTAGGGCACGCTTTCGCACCAGCGCGCCAGTTCTACGGCGTCCACACTCTTGCTGTCGCCCTTACCTATTAAGATGACTTCATCCCCCACCGCGACGCCGCTTATGTGGCTGACGTCTACAATCGTGAGGTCCATCGAGACGCGCCCCACCACCGGCGCGTATTCGCCGCGTACGATCACTCGTGCGCGATTTGAGAGCAGCCGTGGATAACCGTCCGCGTAACCGACAGGCAGCACTGCGATACGGCTCCGCGCTTTGGTCACGAAGGTGCCCATGTAGCCGACTGCTTGCCCTGCCGCGACTTCTTTCACTGTCAGCACGCGAGTCTTCCAAGAGAGCACCGGACGCAGCGGCAGTTCCGCCACGGCCGCAGGTTCGCCGCCACGCGTGAAGGCTAGCGAATATCCGTAGAGCGCGATTCCCGGACGCACCATCGTCTTCCACGTCTCGGGCCGCGCGGTCATGGCGGCGGAATTTCCCATGTGAACCAGCGGCGGCCGGAGCCCGCAATTCCGCAACACCGCAAGTCCCTCTTCAAAGCCCTTCATTTGCCGCACCGCATCTTCGGAGTCGAGCACTTCCGCCGACGCGAAGTGCGTGCTCACTCCTTCGAGAGTGAGGTGCTCGCACTTGGCTAACATCTCGCACAAACGCGGCAACGCTTCCTTCGATGCTCCAAGGCGGTTCATGCCTGTGTCGATTTTCAGATGCACGGGCAAGCGATGTGACGGAAGATCGCTCTGCCGCCTCCGCGCGGCGCGTTCGAGTAACTCAATGTGCCAAGGTTCCCAGATTGTGGGAGTGAGATTCTGGGAGACGATCCCATCCTCTTCGCCCCTCCAGATTCCTGTCATGAGTAGGATGCGGGCCGTGACGCCGGCGCCCCGCAGCGCCAGGCCTTCCGCGGCATCGGTTACTCCCAGCCACTGCGCGCCCTCGGATTCAAGCGCCCGCGCGCACTCCACTGCGCCGTGGCCGTAACCGTCGGCTTTCACCACGGCACAAATGGTGACGCCTGCTCCGACGTGCTTCTGTATCGCGTGAAAATTTTGTCCCAGCGCTCCGAGAGAAACTTCCGCCCAAGTCCGGCCGTCGAGAATCAGCGACCGGATTTCCGGCATCTTCGACAAATCGGGGCGTGGGGCATTCACCTAGCCGATTATAGTGACCGCATGCGTCGCACTGCTAAGTGCCGATAGTAACTGTTAAGGTCAACGGCCTGATTTCAACAGTTATGGCTTCGGTGCTTGATTGTCTCCGCTACTGCACCATTGGCGACTGCGTCCGTAAATCTCAAATCCTCCCTTCATGGCCATCTCGTACAGTTGGTCGGCGGTTGCATACTTCGAGCTAAGCGACTGCAATAGGAAAGCAAATGGGAAGTCTCGGCAGCTAGGATGGTCCTTATAGAAAGCTGTGACGACATCCGTATATGCGCTGACATCAGGGTGGCCTTCTTTGTCGAGACTTTTCTTTGAAAACTCGCCGCGATGAGCTAGGCACCGGCCAGAAGGCATATCGGTCGGGTGGTGCTCATCACCAAGACGATGTGGTTTACCTACCTCGAACAATTGGTCGGCCAAATCACATGCGCGGAGGAATCCCATCAAATAGCCATCAACTAGCCCATAGACGTAAGCATTTCTCTGAACTTGGGTCCATGATAGCCATTCCCCTCCACGGCCAGGCAGGTCGCGTGTGGCCTGCGGTGCGGCATAGCCACACCAACCGACCAAGAGAATGATTCCGACTACACAATGGAGTATGGGTTTCATGTCCCGCATTGTACGGCTGCTCAGGTTGCTGTTGTAAAATCCCGATTTCACTCATTGACCCTGCGATTGGGTTTTGAGTGCAAGCGCCGGCGTCAACTGCCCGATAACACGAAGTTCACCGTGATTTCGGTTTCCACTTCGATGGGCTCGTTGTTCAGGAGGTACGGGCGGTACCGCCATTGCCGGACCGCTTCAATCGCGGATTTGACCAGCGTCGGGGACCCGCTGACCACGACTAGATTCTCAATCGTCCCCGTCTTGCTGATGATCGCCCGCAATTCGACGGTGCCCTGAACACGCGCAAGGCGCGCGATTGGGGGATAGCTGGGCTGGACGCGGTAGA